>NZ_VCED01000021.1 GCF_006384255.1 Haemophilus seminalis | reverse complement strand
AGCTTTTCGCAGATTAGCACGTCCTTCTTCGCCTCTGATTGCCAAGGCATCCACCTTGTACGCTTAGTCACTTAACTATACAACCTCAAATGTTTTCAATCACTTTAAGTTTTCACTTCAAAGTGCGCTCAATTTGATGCGTATTTTCATTCAACTAAACACTTGATTGCTTTTGTTCAATCAAGATTTTATGCAAAACAGGTTTGCTTTCAGAGTTTCCTTCTCAGTTCTCTCTTTTTACCTTCCCATTTTGCCTACTCAGACTTTCTCTCGAAAATCTCTTGTTTTCAGCTTGTTTCCAATTTTTTAAAGAACAGTTGATAAAACTTTTCAGTTATCATCGTTAAATAAACTAAATAAATAAATTTACTTAACGATGATAAGTGGTGGAGATAAGCGGGATCGAACCGCTGACCTCCTGCGTGCAAGGCAGGCGCTCTCCCAGCTGAGCTATATCCCCATTTCATCATAGATCATTACACCTTTACATCACTCACTCTCAGAGTGGTGGGTCTGAGTGGACTTGAACCACCGACCTCACCCTTATCAGGGGTGCGCTCTAACCACCTGAGCTACAGACCCAAGGGTAATGTTTTCTTCTGCTCACTTGTCTACA
>NZ_VCED01000020.1 GCF_006384255.1 Haemophilus seminalis | reverse complement strand
TATTTAACACTGAACCCACACCAACAAGTTGAGTCGGTTTCACATCTGTACCTGTACCGCTGCTGATATTCAACGCTGTCGTCGGTTTATTTGCATCATCGTTATTAGATGCCCCTTTCGCCGCTTCAGTTGTTAAGTTAACCGGTTTTTTACCCGTTACAGCATCATCTTTACCCACTTTCACAGAATCAAACGATACGTCTTTATCCGTCGCAAAAGTAAAGTTTTTACCATCACGTTTAACGCGTAAGTTTTTACCTGCCGTAAAGGTTACTTCATCGCCTGCAGCAATGCCTTCACCTGCTTTTGTGCTATCGTCTGTTTTTTCATTGTCTGCAATCTCTGCATCTGTGTTGGTCGCTTTAGCAATCCATTTCGCTGAATTGACCGCTTGTGCCACAGTGTCAACTGTTGCTAGTTTGTCTTTATCTGTTGCAACAGGACGTACTTGACCCGCTTTTTCTGTGCCAGTTTTATTATCAGCTGTAACTACTTCAGTCGAGCCTGTCTCCGCCTTCACTTTGCCATCATTATCGACAGTGATTGTTGTGCCGTCGGTATTAACCGCAACTTTGTTGCCATCAGCCGTATCAATTTTGAGGCCTTTACCCGTATTAACCTTAATACCGTCTGCATCAACAGTCACACCATTGCCTGCCTTGGCTTTGATTTTATTGTCGTTGGTTTTTTCTAAACCATCGCCAAGGTTTACACTGTATTTGATTTTGCTGGTTTTATTGTCTGTATTTTCAACAGATACACTCGTACCTTCGCCGTCAATAAAGTTAACGGTGTCATAAGC
>NZ_VCED01000002.1 GCF_006384255.1 Haemophilus seminalis | reverse complement strand
CATTACTCACCCGTCCGCCACTCGTCAGCAAGAAAGCAAGCTTTCTCCTGCTACCGTTCGACTTGCATGTGTTAAGCCTGCCGCCAGCGTTCAATCTGAGCCATGATCAAACTCTTCAATTCAAGTTCAATCGCTCAATAAACTGCTTAGCTATAAATAAAACACTACTTAAAAAAGTAATTATGAATTTTCAGTTAAGCACCTATTAAGACTTCAAAATTAAAAATATTTTAAAACAAGTCAATCAACAAGTGCCCACACAGATTGTCTGATATATTGTTAAAGAGCAAAAAACAACGACACACGTGCAAACTTAAATACTTCACAACAGTGCGTCGTTGTGTGCGGTGCATTATAGGGATTTTCAAATCCCTTGCAAGTACTTTTTTGTAAAAATATTTAAAAAAATGATCTTCTGATGAAAATATAAACATTTCATCAAAAAGCGGGGGTAGAATGCTCAAATTTTTATCGCTATAATTTCTTACGCAATGAAACTTCACCACCATTAAATATCTGAATTTTATTGCCACATAATACTTTTAAGTAACCGCGTTCATCTATGCCTTGTTCAATACCTGAAATAGCACCTTGTTCAGTAAGCACATTTACTTCATTATTTGAAAACGCATTATATAATTGCCATGCCTGTTGAAATTCAGCATTAATACCATTTTTCTCAAAGATATTTAAACGTGCATACAAATTTTGTATGAGTTTTGGTAATAAGGTTTGTCGCTCTACATCAGGATCAATTTCACATACTTCCGCATAAGGCTGACTAATTTCCGTTTGTTTCGGCAACGACACATTAATACCTACGCCAATCACTAAATTGAGCATACCATTTTTATGGTTAGCGATTTCAACCAAAATTCCGCCTAACTTTCTCCCATCAAACAAAATATCATTTGGCCATTTCACTTGCACCTTTAGCACCTCGGCAATCGCCAAACCGATAACTAAACTTAACCCCTCAATTGATCTTTTAGGATCAAATGCCCAATAAAAACTAAACATGATTTGCCCGGCAAAAGGCGATAACCATTGACGACCACGCCGACCTCTCCCTTCAGTTTGATATTCAGCCACACAAAGATCACCTTTTTTTAAGGAAGGAATATTTTGTAGTATCCATTCATTTGTAGAGGAAATAATCGGCTGATAATGGATACTATAAGGAAAAAGTGCGGTTGAAATTTGCTTAGAATTTAATAAAGGAAGGCTAGGCACTAAGCAATAATTTTGGCCATCAACGACAATTTCCAAGCCTAGCTCACGTAATTGTTTAATGTCCTCTTCAATATCCGGAGAAAACTTTTCCAATTCAAACCGCACTTTCGGCTGACAGTCAGCTAAATATGTCAATAAAGCGAAATTCATCATTTATTCCTTGTAGCAAACGGAGCGAAAATCATAGCATAAATCCAAAAATTTCGTTTTCAAAATCAAGCAAAATCTGTATAATCCCGCCGCAATATTTTTTAACTTCAACTTAGCGAGAATATTGCAATGTCATTACGCATTAAACAAGAAGCCCTTACTTTTGACGATGTTCTACTCGTCCCAGCACATTCAACTGTGCTTCCAAATACAGCCAATCTTTCAACCAAACTCACTAAAGAAATTAATTTGAATATTCCTATGCTTTCAGCAGCAATGGATACCGTAACCGAAACCAAACTTGCAATTTCTTTAGCGCAAGAAGGTGGCATTGGCTTTATCCATAAAAATATGCCTATTGAACGCCAAGCGGACCGTGTTCGCAAAGTGAAAAAATTCGAAAGTGGTATCGTTTCTGAACCAGTAACTGTTTCACCAAATTTAACGCTTGCCGAACTTGCTGAAATGGTGAAGAAAAACGGCTTCGCAGGCTATCCTGTTGTAGACAGTGAAAATAACCTAATTGGTATCATTACTGGACGCGACACCCGCTTCGTAAAAGATTTGAGCAAAACTGTTTCACAAGTAATGACGAAAAAAGAAGACTTAGTGACAGTAAAAGAAGGGGCGAGTCGCGAAGAAATTTTGGAATTAATGCATCAACACCGCGTTGAAAAAGTATTAGTGGTTAATGATAGTTTCAAACTTAAAGGTATGATTACCGTTAAAGACTTCCAAAAAGCAGAACAAAAACCAAATGCATGTAAAGATGAATTCGGTCGTTTACGTGTCGGAGCTGCTGTAGGTGCTGGCCCAGGTAACGAAGAACGTATCGACGCATTAGTAAAAGCGGGCGTAGACGTGTTGTTAATCGACTCCTCTCACGGTCACTCAGAAGGCGTATTACAACGAGTTCGTGAAACTCGTGCAAAATATCCAAACTTACCTATTGTTGCGGGTAACGTAGCAACTGCTGAAGGTGCAATCGCATTAGCAGACGCAGGTGCAAGCGCAGTGAAAGTAGGTATTGGCCCTGGTTCAATTTGTACAACGCGTATTGTAACCGGTGTAGGTGTTCCACAAATCACCGCTATCGCAGATGCAGCTGCGGCATTAAAAGATCGTGGTATTCCAGTTATCGCGGACGGTGGTATTCGTTTCTCTGGCGATATTGCAAAAGCCATCGCTGCAGGCGCAAGCTGTGTGATGGTTGGCTCTATGTTTGCGGGTACTGAAGAAGCACCTGGTGAAATCGAACTTTATCAAGGTCGTGCATTTAAATCTTACCGTGGTATGGGTTCATTAGGCGCCATGGCGAAAGGATCATCAGACCGTTACTTCCAATCGGATAATGCTGCAGACAAACTCGTACCAGAAGGTATAGAAGGTCGTATTCCATACAAAGGTTACCTAAAAGAAATCATCCACCAACAAATGGGTGGCTTACGTTCTTGCATGGGCTTAACTGGCTGCGCAACCATCGAAGAATTACGCACAAAAGCGGAATTCGTTCGCATCAGTGGTGCAGGTATTAAAGAAAGCCATGTTCATGACGTAACCATCACTAAAGAAGCACCAAACTATCGTATGGGCTAACAATGAATAAAAGAGCGGTTAAATTTGCCCGCTCTTTTGAAACATTTCAGACGAAAAAGGAATTCTCAATGAAAAAATTGATATTGCTGATTCCATTTATTCTATCAGGCTGTACATTACTCGGCCCGACTTATACTGGGGAAACAACCGCAGACGATTTACTAAAATATGATACGGCAAGTAACATAAACCTATTTTTCAGAGCAATCCATAATTGTACGCCTAAACAAATTCACACTCAGATCGATGATGTAAAACTAAACAACAAAACTTCCACTGTAGATTTAGTGAATGAAACTTGGACAGTAAAAGGCTGTAATAAGACCGAAACATTTCATATCAAATATATCAGCGATGGACATGGTGGAACTTACATCAATATGACAAAACAAAATTAACATAAGGTAAAAAATGACAAACATCCACAATCATAAAATCCTGATCCTCGACTTTGGTTCACAATATACTCAACTGATTGCACGTCGTGTGCGTGAAATCGGTGTGTACTGCGAACTTTGGGCTTGGGATGTAACCGAACAACAAATTCGTGAATTTGCCCCAACGGGTATTATTCTTTCTGGTGGTCCAGAAAGTACCACTGAAGAAAATAGCCCTCGTGCACCGGAATATGTATTTAATGCTGGTGTACCAGTATTAGGTATTTGCTATGGAATGCAAACTATGGCAATGCAACTTGGCGGTTTAACCGAAACTTCTGATCACCGTGAGTTCGGCTATGCTTCAGTTTCTCTTGAAAATTCCACCGTACTTTTTGCCAATCTTAATGATAACTTGACAGCAAATGAGCCGACTTTAGATGTTTGGATGAGCCATGGTGACAAAGTGACTCGTTTACCTCAAAACTTCCAAGTAACAGGGACTACCCCAACCTGTCCAATTGCAGCAATGTCTGATGAAAGCCGTCGTTTCTACGGCGTACAATTCCACCCAGAAGTAACCCACACCAAAAAAGGTTTAGAATTATTAACTAATTTTGTGGTGAACATTTGTGGTTGCGAAACCAAATGGACAGCAGAAAACATTATCGAAGATGCTGTTGCTCGCATTAAAGAGCAAGTAGGCGATGATGAAGTTATTTTAGGTTTATCTGGTGGTGTGGACTCTTCTGTGGTTGCATTACTTTTACACCGTGCTATCGGAAAAAACTTACACTGCGTATTCGTGGATAACGGCTTGCTCCGCTTACATGAAGGCGATCAAGTTATGGAAATGTTTGGCGATAAATTCGGCTTGAATATTACCCGTGTTGATGCAGAAAGCCGTTTCTTAGGTGAGCTTGCAGGCGTATCGGATCCTGAAGCGAAACGCAAAATTATCGGTAAAGTATTCGTTGATGTCTTCGATGATGAATCGAAAAAACTCACTAATGTGAAATGGTTGGCACAAGGTACGATCTACCCTGATGTGATCGAATCTGCAGCAAGTAAAACTGGTAAAGCACATGTGATTAAATCACACCACAACGTAGGTGGCTTACCAGACTATATGAAACTTGGGTTAGTTGAACCGTTACGTGAATTATTTAAAGATGAAGTACGTAAAATCGGTTTAGCATTAGGCTTACCAGCTGAAATGATCAACCGCCACCCATTCCCGGGCCCGGGTTTAGGCGTGCGTGTATTAGGCGAAGTGAAAAAAGAATACTGCGATTTATTACGCCGTGCCGATGCGATCTTTATCGAAGAATTACACAACAGTGGTTGGTATGAAAAAACTAGCCAAGCCTTCAGCGTATTCTTACCAGTGAAATCTGTAGGTGTGATGGGCGATGGCCGTAAATACGATTGGGTGATCTCGCTACGAGCAGTAGAAACCATCGATTTTATGACCGCACATTGGGCACACCTGCCTTATAATTTATTAGGCAAAGTGTCTAACCGTATCATCAACGAAGTGAATGGAATTTCCCGCGTGGTGTACGACATCAGCGGAAAACCACCAGCAACGATCGAGTGGGAATAGAACCAGAATAAATAACGCCTTGTAAAACAAGGCGTTATTTTTTAATTTAACAATATTTTCGCTGCATCTATTACCACTGAAACGGCTTTCTCTTCAGTCTCTTTCATTGTCGCTTCATTTGGAATTTCTTGTTGAGTGCGGTTTACAATCACGCCTGCAACCATTCCTGCTCGTAACCCCAATGCGCTACACATGGTAAACAATGTTGACGATTCCATTTCATAGTTCATAACATTCAAATCTTGCCACTGCTTAAGTAGTCCTTGGTAATCACGATATACTTTACCACTATAAGTATCATAACGCTCTTGACCTGGATAGAATGTATCAGATGATGCAGTCACACCTACATAAGGTTCAATCCCTTTTGCTTTCGCTGCATTATAAAGTGCAGTTGTACATTCAAAGTTTGACACAGCCGGATATTCTAACGGTGCAAAATGGCGGCTTGCACCATCTAAGCGAACAGAAGCCGTTGTAATAAGAACATCACCCACATTAATATGTGGTTGAATTGCCCCTGTTGTACCAATCCGTAAGAAAGTGCGAATGCCAAGTTGAGCCAGTTCTTCCACACAAATTGAGGTTGACGGCCCACCAATACCAGTAGAGCATACAACAACAGGTTGCCCATTAAGATAACCTAACCATGAAGTAAATTCACGCGTGCTAGCAAGAAACTCTGGATTATCAAGTTGTTTAGCAATACGCTCACTACGCGCAGGATCGCCGGGGACAATAGCGAGTGTTGCGCCTTTAAGTTGAGATTTTGTAAGATTAAGATGGAATACATCTGACATAGTCGCCTCCTTATTATTTTTATATTGTATGTTTACATGCCAAAAAAATTAAAGCAATAGCATTGAACCCCATTTGATGATATCAAAGAAGAATTTATTTTCATTCGTCGCAATACCATCTGGATTTTTCGGTGTGCCATCTTCATTTTTCTGCACTTCCACCATACCATTTTTATATTGACCTTTTACGACAGCCAAATCATCGCGTGCTTCATTACGTAATTTTAAACACGCCTGTTCCGTTAAAGGCTCAATGTTACCCACTTCGGTACGGAATTTTTTAAACTGATAGCTTGCGTAATTCATCGATTTTTCATCACCTTGAATGATCTTCACATATTGCTCGCCAATAATTTTTTCCAATGGATAGAAAAAGACATATTGTGAGTGAATATAGCTATCTTCTTTAGAAAAATGCTGTTGCAAAATCCGAGTTAAATTTGGGTAAACGCATTGTTCTGCTTGCTTACTTGCAATCGCCCATTGTTTTGCATCTTGATCGGAAAGTTGGTAATCCGCCCCCGCAAATTCACCGGGGATTGCGGATTGTGAGCTACCAAACATTGAGCAGCCAGACAGCAATGCTGCCATACCTAAGGTTGCAATTAATTTCACATTTGATCCTTATAAAAGTGAGAATGCGCAAAATTCTAGCAATATCTTCACAACAGATAAAGCAGCAAATGAATTTAGTTTTCCTGATCCGAAAAACTTCCGCTATAATGACCGCACTTTTTTACGTTAATTAAAAGGAATTCTCATGCAAAATCCAAAAGATGATGTGTTATATGCGCCCGTTGAATGGGTCGATCACAGTGAAGGCTATAGCGATATTCGTTATCATAAATCCACTGATGGTATTGCTAAAATCACGATTAACCGTCCTGAAGTTCGTAATGCGTTCCGCCCACAAACAGTGAAAGAAATGATCACTGCATTTTCTGATGCACGTTTCGATGAAAACATTGGTGTCATCGTATTAACTGGCGAAGGCGAAAAAGCATTCTGTTCTGGTGGTGACCAAAAAGTGCGTGGCGATTACGGCGGTTACAAAGATGACAGCGGCGTACATCACTTAAATGTATTAGATTTCCAACGCGATATTCGCTCTTGTCCAAAACCTGTTGTGGCAATGGTGGCAGGTTATGCAATTGGTGGCGGTCATGTATTACATATGCTTTGTGACTTAACGATTGCTGCTGAAAATGCTATTTTCGGTCAAACAGGGCCAAAAGTCGGTTCATTCGATGGTGGTTGGGGAGCAAGTTATATGGCTCGTTTAGTGGGTCAGAAAAAAGCACGTGAAATTTGGTTCTTATGCCGTCAATATAATGCACAAGAAGCATTAGACATGGGCTTAGTCAATACTGTTGTGCCTTATGCTGATCTTGAAAAAGAAACCGTGCGTTGGTGTCGTGAAATGTTACGCAATAGCCCAATCGCAATTCGTTGTTTGAAAGCGGCATTAAATGCTGACTGTGATGGCCAAGCAGGTCTTCAAGAATTAGCGGGTAACGCGACAATGTTGTTCTACATGACTGAAGAAGGTCAAGAAGGTCGCAATGCGTTTAATGAAAAACGTGCTCCAGACTTCAGCAAATTCCGTCGCAATCCTTAATTTATCGTTCTAAAGTGCGGTTAAAAATCTTCGTGAATTTTGACCGCACTTTTGTATTGGGAGCAAGCATGGCTGAAAAATCATTTAATCTTTACCGTTATTCCATCCCCGTTGATAGTCAACTTATTCTTCGTGATCGTTTTTTAAAACGCCGTGAAGGCTTAATCGTAAGAGTAAGTTGCAGCCGAGACGGTTGGGGAGAAATCGCCCCGCTACCTGGTTTTAGCGAAGAAACCCTAGACCAAGCTCAAGAACAAGCAATTGAATGGCTAACAACATGGTGCAATGCAAGCTGTGATGCACCTCGCGTACCATTAGATGGAACCTATCCCTCCGTTGCTTTTGGTATCAGTTGCGCAATGGATGAAATAAAAGGTTATTTACAAGCTGAAGGCAATTATCATACGGCACCACTTTGTTATGGCGATCCCGATGAACTGTACGCCAAACTTGCGAGCATAGAAGGCGAAAAAGTGGCAAAGATGAAAGTGGGCATATACGAAGCCAATCGCGATGGATTAATTGCCGATATGTTTTTAGAAGCGATTCCCGATTTACAATTACGACTAGATGCAAACCGCCATTGGTCGTTAGAAAAAGCGTTACAATTTGCCACTAAAGTCAAACCGCAACATAGAAAACGTATTCAATTTTTAGAAGAACCTTGTAAAACACAAGAACTCAGTCGTGAATTTGCATCGCAAACCGATATTGCAATTGCATGGGATGAATCCGTGCGAGAGCCTAATTTTTGCCTGGAAAAAGAACCGCACTTATCGGCTGTCGTAATCAAACCCACTTTAATTGGTTCAATTCAACGTTGTGCTGAACTCATTGACCAAGCACATTCGTTAGGTCTAAAAGCGGTTATTAGTTCAAGTATCGAAAGCAGTTTAGGGCTCTCTCAGCTCGCGCGAATTGCACAACAATACACCCCGAATGTAACCCCAGGTTTAGATACGTTAGATTTGATGGAATATCAAGTACTACGCGCTTGGCCTGGTTCTAATTTACCTATTGTGGATTTAGAATCTGAATTTATCACTAAAATTATCTGATTCGACCACCAAAAATTAAAAAACCAGTATAATGCGCCACACAAAAAGGATTAAAAATGTCGCAAACACACAGAATTTTGCTGTTAAATGGCCCGAACTTAAATATGTTAGGGGCTCGCGAGCCAAAGCATTATGGCAGTATTTCTCTTACATCCATTGAAGAGAAAATACAAACATTAGCCACTCAGCACAATGTAAAAGTGGAATGTTTCCAAGCCAATAGTGAAGAAAAATTAATTAATAAGATCCACGAAAGTTTTCAACAGGTCGATTTTATTTTAATCAATCCTGCTGCCTACACTCATACCAGTGTAGCATTGCGCGATGCACTTTTAGCTGTTTCAATTCCTTTTGTGGAGATTCATTTATCCAACGTGCATAAACGCGAATCATTTCGTCATCATTCTTATTTTAGCGATGCGGCTGAAGGCGTTATTTGCGGTTTGGGCGCAAAAGGTTACGAGTTTGCCTTTTTATTTGCTATCGATTACCTTGCTAAAAAATAAGAAAATTGAGCATTTTTGGCGAAATTCACAGAATTTTATCGCAAATTTGCAAAATTTAAGGTAATCTTTGCAACACAAAAATAAGTTTATTCATAACCGCACTTTTTCGTTTAAAAGTGCGGTTAAAATTTCAATCTTTTTAGGAAGAACGTATGGACATTCGTAAAATCAAAAAATTAATCGAATTAGTAGAAGAATCTGGCATTACTGAATTAGAAGTGCAAGAAGAAGAAGGTACAGTACGTATTAGCCGTGCAACACCAGCTGTTGCTCCAGCAGCAGTTCAATACGCTGCAGCACCAGTAGTAGCACCAACTCCAGCTGCTACGCCAGCTCAAGCACCAACAGCAGCGACATCTGCGCCAGCCGCATCGGATGAATTATCAGGTCATCTTGTACGTTCTCCAATGGTGGGAACGTTCTATCGCAGTCCAAGCCCAGAAGCAAAAGCATTCGTTGAAGTGGGTCAATCTGTGAAAGTTGGCGATGCGCTTTGTATCGTTGAAGCAATGAAAATGATGAACCGTATTGAAGCGGACAAAGCTGGCGTAGTAAAAGCAATTCTTATCAACGACGGTGACGCTGTTGAATTCGACGAACCATTAATCGTTATTGAATAATTTCCAATATTTTCGTCGGGCGGACTTTAGTCCGCCTATTTCATATACAAACAATTAGAGCGAATTTATCGTAGGCAATATAAATTGAAATCTGTTCACGCCAAATTTGAATAGGGAGAACAATATTTCAAGAACCTACATAGAAATTCACGTCTATCTGACTAAACGGACTCTTTTATGTTAGAAAAAGTTGTGATTGCTAACCGCGGTGAAATTGCACTACGCATTTTACGTGCTTGTAAAGAATTAGGTATTAAAACTGTGGCGGTTCATTCCACCGCTGATCGTGATTTAAAACACGTTTTACTCGCTGATGAAACCATTTGTATCGGTCCAGCGCCTTCCGCAAAAAGTTATTTAAATATTCCAGCTATCATTGCTGCAGCCGAAGTCACAGGTGCAGATGCAATTCATCCAGGATACGGTTTCTTATCTGAAAATGCTGACTTTGCTGAACAAGTTGAACGTTCAGGTTTCACTTTTATCGGCCCAACAGCAGATGTCATCCGTTTAATGGGCGATAAAGTTTCAGCTATTAAAGCAATGAAAAAAGCAGGCGTACCTTGTGTACCTGGTTCTGATGGGCCTGTAAGTAACGATATTAGTAAAAATAAAGAAATCGCCAAACGCATTGGCTATCCAATCATCATCAAAGCATCAGGCGGTGGTGGCGGCCGAGGTATGCGTGTTGTTCGTAACGAAGGCGCATTAGAAGAATCTATTGCGATGACCAAAGCAGAAGCAAAAGCTGCATTCAATAATGATATGGTCTATATGGAAAAATACTTAGAGAATCCACGTCACGTGGAAATTCAAGTATTAGCAGATACTCATGGCAATGCAGTTTATTTGGCTGAACGTGACTGCTCAATGCAACGTCGTCACCAAAAAGTTGTGGAAGAAGCACCTGCGCCAGGTATCACAGAAGAAGTTCGCCGCGATATCGGCTCTCGCTGTGCAAAAGCTTGTGTAGAAATCGGCTATCGCGGAGCAGGTACGTTTGAATTCTTATATGAAAATGGCGAATTCTATTTCATTGAAATGAATACTCGTATCCAAGTAGAACACCCTGTAACTGAAATGATTACAGGTGTAGATTTAGTGAAAGAGCAATTACGCATTGCAGCAGGCTTACCGATTTCCTTTAAGCAAGAAGACATCAAAGTTAAAGGCCATGCAATGGAATGCCGTATTAACGCAGAAGATCCAAAAACATTCTTACCGTCTCCGGGTAAAGTAAATCACTTACATTCACCGGGCGGTTTGGGCGTTCGTTGGGATTCTCATGTTTATGGCGGCTATACGGTGCCTCCACATTACGACTCTATGATCGCAAAACTTATCACTTATGGTGATACACGTGAAGTGGCAATCCGTCGTATGCAAAATGCATTATCTGAAACAATTATTGATGGTATCAAAACCAATATCCCACTTCATGAATTAATTCTTGAAGATGAAAATTTCCAAAAAGGCGGAACAAACATCCACTATTTGGAGAAAAAATTAGGTATGCATGATTAATTTATAAGTTATTAAGGTAAAGGCAGACATTGTTTTTACCTTATTTTTTATAGATTTATATACAATGATATTAATTTTATGGTAGGATGAAAGTCCACATAAATTTATTTTATGTATTTGTATTAAGTGTGTTTAATAAAGAACTTAGAGGTAAACTATGAAGAATACGATTTTAAAGTTTAGTTTAACAGCTTTAGCTACATTAACTTTAGCTGCTTGTGGAAGTAGTGGCGGTGGTGATAATTCAGCACAACCAGCTACTTCAGCACAACCAGCTACTTCAGCACAGCCAGCTACTTCAGCACAACCAGCTACTTCAACACAACCAGCTACTTCAACACAACCAGCTACTTCAACACAACCAGCTACTTCAACACAACCAGCTACTTCAACACAACCAGCTACTTCAACACAACCAGCTACTTCAACACAACCAGCTACTTCAGCACAACCAGCTACTTCAGCACAACCAGCTACTTCAGCACAGCCAGCTACTTCAGCACAGCCAGCTACTTCAACACAACCAGCTACTTCAACACAACCAGCTACTTCAGCACAACCAGCTACTTCAGCAGAGGCAGGGAAAGGCAAAGACCCCTTATCAGATAATTATTTTCCATCAACAGGGCAAGTATCAGGTAATTATTTAAACTTACCAGTAAAAGAAGTTAAATCAGTTGATATTACAACGTTCTCAAGTAATGAACCTGACGAAGTTAATAAATTAATTGTTGAAGGGAAAGCAATTGATATTATTCCTGGTAACCTATCTTCAGGCAAATATATACTAACAGAGGCAAAGAATGACATACGCCTTGTCGGTGGAAGACAAAATATTCGTTGGGGATATGTTGGTTCTTCTCAAACAACTGAGCATTATGTTGTAGCCCAAGGTACATACGCCACCAGTAAAAGCGATATGGACAAGATGGCAGGAGTAATTCAATATTCTGGTTATGCTGCACATTTATATAACACCGTTCCAAGAAACCCTGGAGTTGATACGGTTGTTCCTGGTAAAGTGGATATTAATGTAGACTTTGGTACTAAAAAATTAGCTGGTAAGATAGTTGCTACCGATAATTACCAATTTGGCGCAGACTCAGTCGTCAATTTATCTGCTGATGTTAAAGGAAATAAATTTGAAGGTTCGCTAAACGGCACTTCAACAGAAGGAGCCTTCTATGGTAAAGATGCTGCTGAATTAACAGGATATTATGTTAATCCTGATAAAAAATATTTAGGTGTTTACGGCGCATCTAAACAATAATTTTTAGTATTCCTTAATAAAGCAAGCTTAAGCTTGCTTTATTCTTTCCCAATAAGGATAAAAATGAATATACAAACTAAATTTAGTTTATGTCTCACCGTCGCATTATTTTTAGCGTCAAATTCTATTGCTGTAGAAAAATCTCCGCAGCCACATGATGGGCGTTTAGATGAACAGCTACATTTGGCTAAACCAAATTTACCACAAAAACCAACCGCACTTTTGACGAATAATAATCCATCAAAGTTATCGATTACAAAAGAAGAATTAGCGAAACATCCAGACTTGATTATTCGCGGTCTTATTCCTGCAGTATTACAAAATAATGGTGAGGCAGTACAACTTTTATTACCGCTATATCAGCCTTTACCTAAAAAAGATCCGTTTTTGTTAGAATGGGCTGAAGCGATTGATTTACGAGAAAAAGGACATTTTTCTGATTCCGTTAAAGCCTACCGACACTTATTTTCACAAAAAACTGATCTTTTACCTTTACGCTATCAATTAGCTCAAGCCTTGTTTCTGAATAATGATAACGAGGCGGCAAAAGATCAATTTCAAAAGTTAAGAGCAGAGCAAGTTTCCCCTGATTCTGTAAAAATAATTGAACAATATCTTTCAGCCTTAAATCAACGAGATCAATGGAAAATCCAAGGTGGGTTTAGTTTTTTAAATGAAAGTAATATTAATAATGCGCCAAAAGCAGGCACCAAAATTGGCAACTGGACAGCTTGGGAAAAAGAAAGTGCCAGAGGATTTTCGTATTTTGGGAATGCTGAAAAGAAATGGTCATTACCTCACAACTACTTTACAAAATTATCCTTGGAAGGTAGTGGGAAATATTATTGGGATAACAAGAAATATAATGAATTTAACGCGAGAGTTGGTGTGGGTCTTGGATACCAAACTGCACGATTTGAAGTCTCCTTGATGCCATTTACTGAAAAACGTTGGTATGCGGGCGGCTCATCTGGCGGAAATGCGATGAAACAATACTCTAAAAATTCAGGTGCTAGATTGGATTTATCCAATTGGCTAAATGAAAAATGGCAAATTTCGACCGCACTTGAGTATGGTGAACAACGCTATGAAACTCGTAAGCATCTAAATGGAAATAACTATCTAGCTTCCGCTACACTACTTTACCTAGCGAAAAATGGACAGTATTGGTTTGGCGGAGCTGATTATAATCGCGAAAATACTCGAGATTTAGATAACGCCTATCAACGAAAAAATGTCCGATTAGGATGGGGACAAGAATGGAAAGCGGGTATATCAACTCGTTTAATCCTGAATTATGCACAACGTGCCTATAAAGAAAAAGATCTTATTGGTATTCGCCAGAAAAATAAGGAATATGCATCAGTATTTACTATCTGGCATAGAAACTTTCATATTTGGGGAATAACACCGAAATTATCTTGGTCGTATCAAAAGGTAACCAGTAATCATCCTTTTTATGAATATGATAAAAATCGAATTTACTTAGAAATCAGCAAAACATTTTGAATTATTCAAAAAAGTTGTAAGATTGACAAACATAAGGGGCGTATGAAATATACGCCCTTTATACCATTCAAAAATATACTTTCACTTATAAAAATTTTAAGGAAGAAACATGACATTAAAACAACGTTATCAACAAGCTGCCAAGGAAGCTAGTTGGGCATTAGGCCTATCTATTTTATATGTGATAGGTTGGTGCTTATGTGCTTATTTGCCTAAAGAAACTCAAGGGCCGATTGGTTTCCCTCTCTGGTTCGAGCTCTCTTGCATTTATCTGCCGATTCTATTTATTGTAATTGGCCATTGGATTATCAAAATTATTTATCAAGATATCTCTCTTGAAATCAAAGATGAGGAGAATCAAAAATGAATTTAGGTATTATTCTCCCTTTAATTATTTATCTTGCATTTATATTTGGTGCTGCGATTTTCGCTTATGTAAAACGTACAAAAGGCGATTTCCTAACGGAATATTATGTAGGTAACCGCTCCATGACTGGTTTTGTGCTCGCAATGACAACCGCATCAACTTATGCCAGTGCAAGTTCTTTTGTCGGAGGGCCTGGTGCAGCTTATAAATACGGATTAGGCTGGGTATTACTTGCGATGATTCAAGTCCCAGCAGTGTGGCTGGCATTAGGCGCATTAGGTAAAAAATTTGCGCTATTATCAAGAGAAACCAATGCGTTAACGATTAACGATCTGTTCCTTTATCGTTATAAAAACAAATATTTAGTCTGGCTATCAAGCCTTGCCCTTCTTCTCGCATTTTTTGCAGCCATGACTGTGCAATTTATTGGTGGTGCACGTTTATTAGAAACAACCATTGGCATTTCTTATACTCAAGCATTGCTCTTATTTTCTTTAACGGTAGGTATCTATACATTTATCGGGGGATTCCGTGCTGTCGTACTCACGGATACCATTCAAGGTACCGTCATGATTTTAGGTACCATTATTCTCCTTGTAGGAACCATTTATGCGCTCGGTGGTGTAGAAAGTGCGGTTAATAAATTAACGGAAATCGATCCTGCGTTAGTCACGCCTTACGGGCCAAATGGAATGTTAGATTTTCAATTTATGGCTTCCTTCTGGGTACTCGTCTGTTTCGGGGTCGTCGGTCTTCCACATACTGCTGTTCGATGCATGGCATTTAAAGATAGCAAAGCCTTACATAGAGGGATGCTAATTGGAACAATTGTACTTTCCATCATTATGTTCGGGATGCACTTAGCCGGTGCACTTGGTCGTGCAGTTATTCCAAATTTAACAGTATCGGATCAAGTAATTCCAACTTTAATGCTAAAAGTATTACCGCCTATTATTGCCGGTATTTTCTTAGCCGCACCGATGTCAGCAATTATGTCCACAATTGATGCCCAACTTATTCAATCTTCGTCTATTTTTGTAAAAGATTTATACCTTTCTACAAAACCAGAAGCCGCAAAAAATGAGAAAAAAGTGAGTTATTTTTCATCAATTATTACGCTGATTTTGACCGCACTTTTAATCTTTGCCGCACTCAATCCACCAGATATGATTATTTGGTTAAACCTATTTGCCTTTGGCGGACTCGAAGCCGCATTTTTATGGGTGATTGTTCTGGGTATTTACTGGGATAAAGCAAATGCTTATGGTGCGTTAAGCTCAATGATTATCGGCTTGGGAAGTTATATCTTGCTCACTCAACTTAGCATAAAATTATTTAACTTCCATCAAATCGTACCGTCATTAGTATTTGGATTAATTGCCTTTTTAGTAGGTAATAAATTGGGCGAACGTCGTATTGAAAAAACTCAATTAAAAATTACCGCACTTTAAGCATTAATCAATATGCTATCACCTTCTTCTAAATGAGAGGAAGGTGATATTTAATTTTCTCACTTTAAGCAATTTCTACGCTAAAACATAGAATTGGAACAATTCACAGGGATACATCAATGCTCTATCAAATTCTTGCGCTACTTATTTGGAGCAGTTCATTAATCGTCGGTAAGCTCACTTATTCGATGATGGATCCTGTGCTTGTTGTGCAAGTGCGGTTAATTATTGCAATGATTATTGTCATGCCACTCTTTTTACGTCGTTGGAAAAAAATTGATAAACCAATGCGTAAACAGCTTTGGTGGTTGGCATTCTTTAACTATACCGCCGTCTTTTTATTGCAATTCATCGGGCTAAAATATACATCTGCGTCCAGTGCAGTCACCATGATTGGGCTAGAACCGCTGCTCGTTGTATTTATCGGGCATTTCTTCTTTAAAGACAAAGCAAAATGGTTTCACTGGCTATTCGGCGCAATGGCATTTATTGGCGTGGCGATTTTAATCAATGGTGGAAAAAATAATGAAGGCATTGATAACATCAGTTTATTCGGTTGTTTATTAGTACTAAGTGCTGGGATCATTTTCGCTGCCGTGTTACGTTGGACACAGCGAGTTGTGGCCAAAGTCTCAACGCAAGCCTATACCTCCGTCAGCATTGTACTTGGGACCCTCACAACATTGCCATTTACTCTATTACTCACAGAAAACTGGCAAATATCATTAAATTCCACAGGTATTGCGGGTTTATTATATCTTGCCATTGGCTGTAGCTGGCTCGCCTATTGGTTATGGAATAAAGGCCTTAATAGTGTGGATGCCAATATCTCCGGTATTTTAGTCGCACTTGAGCCGCTATTCGGCATCTTATTTGCCGTATCATTACTTGGCGAAACGCTGTCATTTTCAGCTGCACTTGGTATAACAATCATCATGCTTGCCACACTTGGATCAACTTTACTGCCGAAACTTTTGAAAAAATCGGTATAATACGCCCCATTTTATGAAATAAAGGAAAAAACAAATGGCTTGGATTCAGATTCGCCTAAATAGCACCAATGAAAAAGCAGAACAAATGAGTGATTTTTTAGAAGAAATCGGCTCCGTTTCTGTGACTTTTATGGATAGTCAAGATACCCCGATTTTTGAGCCTTTGCCTGGTGAAACTCGTTTATGGGGCAATACCGACGTTATTGCGTTATTTGATGCAGAAACAGATATGGCAGAAATCGTCCGCTTATTAAAAGAAGCGAAACACTTAGATAGCAATACGGCATACAAAATTGAACAAATAGAAGATAAAGACTGGGAGCGCGAGTGGATGGATAACTTCCACCCAATGCAATTTGGTAAGCGTTTATGGATTTGTCCAAGTTGGCGTGATGTCCCTGATGAAAATGCCGTCAATGTGATGCTTGATCCTGGTTTAGCATTTGGTACAGGTACGCATCCTACAACTGCACTATGTTTAGAATGGCTAGATGGCCTAGATTTAAAAGATAAAACCGTCATCGATTTTGGTTGTGGTTCAGGCATTTTAGCTATTGCCGCATTAAAACTTGGCGCGAAAAGTGCGGTGGGAATTGATATCGATCCACAAGCAATTCTAGCTAGTCGTAATAATGCCGAGCAAAATGGCGTAGCAGATCGCCTACAGCTGTTCTTATCTGATGAAAAACCCTCTGATTTAAAAGCTGATGTCGTAGTGGCAAATATTCTTGCCGGCCCGCTCAAAGAACTTTACCCAATCATTAGTCAACTTGTTAAACCTAATGGCGATCTTGGTTTATCGGGCATTTTAGAAACTCAAGCTCAATCGGTATGCGATGCCTATACGCAAACATTTGCGTTAGAGCCAGTCGCAGTCAGAGAAGAATGGTGCCGAATTACGGGTAAGCTAAAAACGCTTTAATTTCTTTTTGTCAATCAAAAAAAGTGTATTTTTTAAACAAATTTCACTTTGCAAAGTAAGGCAAAATGCGTATTATAGCCACCCTTGTCGGTCGTCGACCAGTTCGACACTAATTAGATTTAGGCTTGCTAGGAAGGTAATGTAAAATGCGAATCGGTTCATACCAATTAAGAAATCGTGTTTTACTTGCACCAATGGCGGGTATTACCGACCAGCCTTTCCGTCGTCTTTGTGCATATTATGGTGCTGGGCTCACATTTTCAGAAATGATGTCCACAAATCCGCAAGTTTGGCATACCGAAAAATCCAAATTGCGTTTAGCACATAGCGAAGATTTAGGTCTCAATGCCGTGCAAATTGCAGGTAGTGATCCACTCGAGATGGCGCAAGCTGCGGCTATTAACGTGGAATATGGCGCACAAATCATTGACATTAATATGGGATGCCCCGCCAAAAAAGTAAATCGCAAACTCGCAGGCTCTGCATTGTTGCAATTTCCAGATTTGGTGGAAAAAATCTTGCGAGAAGTCGTGTCCGCCGTCAATGTGCCGGTGACCTTAAAAATTCGTACAGGCTGGGATAAATCTAATCGAAACTGCGTTCAAATCGGCAAAATTGCAGAACAATGTGGCATACAAGCATTAACGGTGCATGGTCGTACACGAGCTTGTCTTTTTGAAGGCGAAGCGGAATATGACAACATCAAAGCCGTTAAACAAGCAATTACCATACCGGTTATAGCCAATGGTGATATTGATTCTGCTCGGAAAGCAAAATTCGTTCTCGATTATACCGGAGCGAATGCCATTATGATCGGTCGTGCTGCCTTAGGTAACCCTTGGTTATTTCAAGCTGTGAAAAACCTAATTGAGCATGATTCGATAAGCCAAATGCCAAGTTTAAACGAAAAGTGCGGTCAAATTTTGCGTCATATTCAAGAATTACATCAATTCTATGGCGAACAAAAAGGCTATCGCATTGCGCGTAAACACGTGGCTTGGTATTTACAGGGAATTCAACCTGATTCCGTTTTTAAACAGACTTTTAATGCAATTAGTGATCCAAAAGAGCAACTTATTGTATTGGAAGATTTTTTCAATTTAATTTTGGATAAAGAAAAATGTTAGAACAACAACGTAATCCTGCTGAAGCCTTAACGGTATCAGTATTAAATGCGCAATCACAAGTGACCAACAAACCATTACGCGATTCAGTAAAACAAGCATTGCGTAATTATTTAGCGCAATTAGATGGTCAAGATGTGAATGATCTTTACGAATTAGTATTAGCGGAAGTTGAACACCCGATGTTAGATATGATTATGCAATATACTCGTGGTAATCAAACCCGTGCAGCAAATATGCTTGGTATCAACCGTGGTACATTACGTAAAAAACTAAAAAAATACGGTATGGGCTAAGTTATACGTTTTTTTAGATAGAAAAGGGCGAACATTTTTATGTTCGCCCTTTTCATTGCATCTGATAAAGCACAAGCTATAACCTGTGCTTTAAATTTATCTTAAAATCAACCGCACTTTATTCTACGGTGACGGATTTCGCTAAGTTACGAGGTTGATCTACGTCAGTACCTTTAATTAAAGCTACATGATAAGAAAGCAACTGCATTGGGATGGTATAAAAAATCGGTGCAACGATATCATTGACTTTCGGCATCGTGATGATTTTCATTCCTTCACTTGGTGTAAAGCCTGCTTCTTTATCGGCAAATACGTATAATTGGCCACCACGAGCACGAACCTCTTCAATGTTCGATTTTACTTTCTCTAATAATTCATTATTTGGTGCCACAACAATTACCGGCATATCGGCATCAATCAACGCTAATGGACCATGTTTCAATTCTCCAGCCGCATACGCTTCAGCGTGAATATAAGAAATCTCTTTCAATTTCAAAGAGGCCTCTACGGCAATTGGATAAAATGCACCACGACCTAAGAAAAGTGCATGATGTTTCTCAGCAAAATCCTCAGCCAATGCTTCAATTTCTGTATCGAATGCTAACGCTTTTTCAATTTCAGCAGGTAAAGATTGCATTGCTTTGATAATCTCGTGCTCTTTTTCTGCAGAAATATGTCCTTTAACTTTACCAAGTGCCGTTACCAACATTAATAACGCAGCGAGCTGGGTCGTAAATGCTTTTGTTGATGCAACCCCAACTTCAACACCGGCACGCGTCATAAATGCAAGATCTGATTCGCGTACTAGCGAAGATCCAGCAACATTACAAATTGTTAATGCCGCCATATAGCCCTTTTCTTTCGCTAAACGAAGTGCAGCTAAAGTATCTGCTGTTTCGCCAGATTGAGAAAGTGTAATCAATAAGCTATTTGGACGTGTAACAAATTTGCGGTAACGAAACTCTGATGCAATTTCCACATCACAGCTCACACCAGCCAAAGATTCAAACCAATAACGCGCCACCATACCTGCATTATAGGATGTACCACAAGCAACAATTTGAATATGCTCAACTTTTTCTAAAATGCCTTTTGCACCATTACCGATTGAATCGACAATCACATTTTCATGATTGATACGTCCTTCCATTGTATTGATAAGTGCGGTTGGCTGTTCGTAAATTTCTTTCTGCATAAAATGACGGAATTTACCTTTCTCTGCCGCGTCATTTTCAAGATTAGATTCGTGAATTTCACGATCAACTTTCTTACCGTAAGTATCATAAATATCAACTGTACGACGTGTAATTTCTGCAATATCCCCTTCTTCTAAAAAGATAAAACGGCGGGTAACACTTAAAAGTGCAAGTTGATCTGAAGCTAAGAAATTTTCACCAATACCTAAACCAATCACTAGCGGACTACCAGAGCGAGCTGCAACTAAATGTTCAGGATGGCGACTATCCATTACTACCATACCATATGCGCCCGTGAGTTGTTTTACTGCTTTTTTCACAGCTTCTAAAAGTGAATCCGTGCTACGCATTTCCCATTCGACGAGATGAGCAATCACTTCAGTATCTGTTTGTGATAAAAATACATAACCACGAGATTTTAGTAATTCTCGAAGTTCTTCATGATTTTCAATAATACCATTATGTACTACGGCAAAGGTACCTGACACATGTGGATGAGCATTGGTTTCCGATGGCTCACCATGCGTTGCCCAACGAGTATGCGCAATCCCTGTACCGCCAATCAATGGTTTCTTCGATACAGCCTCGTCTAAGGCCTTAACTTTACCTAAGCAGCGCACACGTTGTAATTCATGATTTTCATTTACCACTGCTACGCCTGCAGAATCATAACCACGATATTCTAAACGATGTAAACCATTAATTAAGATTTCCGCTACATCACGTTGCGCTACCGCGCCGACAATACCACACATAAGCTTTCCTTATTGTTCATTAAATAAAAAATACGTCTAATTTTTAACCGCACTTTATACGCAAATTACTTCTACGCCATGAGCTAAAATGGCTTGTTTATCTTGTTCTGATAATCCCGTATCAGTAATAAGCACATCAATTTGTTGCCAAGTTAATTCTAAATTGGGCATTTTCCGACCAATTTTCTGAGATTCTACCATCACAACAACTTCGCGAGAAACTTCCGCCATCACCTGACTTAATCCTACAAGTTCATTAAAAGTCGTAGAACCTCTCGCTAAATCAATGCCATCAGCACCAATAAAAAGTTGGTCAAAATCGTAAGAACGTAGCACCTGCTCAGCTACTTTTCCTTGAAATGATTCCGAACGAGTATCCCAAGTTCCTCCTGTCATTAGCAACGTTGGCTCATTTTCTAATGCTCTTAATTCTGTTGCCACCGAAAGTGAATTCGTCATGACCACTAAGCCTTGTTTTAAGTTAAGTTGCTTAATCAAAGCCGCCGTAGTACTACCGCTATCTACGATAATACGGTTATGATCACGAATACGTTCGGCAGCGGCTTTCGCGATGACAAACTTTCGTTTCGTAAGTTCATCATTTTCATTCTCATCAATAATTTCTTTTGGCATTAAAATTGCGCCACCATATTTACGCAATAAAAAACCATTTGTTTCTAGCGCACTTAAGTCTTTCCGAATAGTCACTTCAGATATATCAAAAAGTTGCCCCAGCTGTTCTACACTCACTTCACCTTGTTCTTGCAAAAGTTGCATAATAGTATGGCGACGTTGTTTAGTATTACGAGGCTGGCTACTTTTTTTCATAAAGCTATCCTTAGATACAATAAATTTCGGTTCGAAAGTTTATTTAAAGAATATTGTTTTGTAAAGTAAATTTTAGTCAACAAAAAACCCTGCTCATTGGCAGGGTTTAAAATCATTCAAATATTAATTATTTGATTGCATCTTTTAATGCTTTACCAGATACAAACGCTGGCACTTTAGATGCTGCGATTTTAATTTCAGCACCAGTTTGTGGGTTACGACCAGTACGTGCAGCACGTGCATTTACTTTGAATGTACCGAAACCGATTAATTGTACAGGTTCACCTTTTTTGAGGCTTGCAGTAATCGCTTCTAAAGTCGCTTCTAACGCAGCTTTAGATTGTTTTTTGTTTAATTCTGCAGCGCTTGCAATTGCATCAATTAAATCTGTTTTGTTCATAAATTTGTACCTTCTGTTAAATAAAAATTTGACTCTTCAAAATATGCCTGCGGGCTAACCACAAAAGCTGTGCAAAGGATAATCTAACTTACGATGAATTAAAAGCAAGATTTTTAAAAATTGTGACAAATCTCACGTTATTGATGAAATTCTATACCAATATTAGAGATCCCCTCGGTTCGGATCTCGTTTTTTAAATCTAAAATTAATTCAATATCACGTTTTTCACATTCTTTAAGTAAACGATAAACTTGCCATTGCACATCAAGTTCAGCTTGAATATCTTCACTTTCTTTAAGTTCGCTGTCCGACCAATCTCGCCCTGTTTCAGTTTCCAATAAACTTGTTACCGTACCTAAAGAAATTAAACTCATTTCCACCGCTCTTTCTAATGTTTCACCCGCAATAATAGCATGTAAAATTTCAGCTAAAGCCTGACAAGCATCTAACGCCGGCACAACACCAAAACTCTCGTAATCATTCACATCAGGAATAATCGTTTCCAATTTCTCCAGCTGATTTTCAAAGTTGATCTTGGCATCTTTAGCCGTTAAATATTCCCACACCAAATTGAGAATATTTTGATACGTTTTGGCTTCAGCGCTAAGCTCGTTCATTTGACAGAACAATTTAAAATTTGGAGCCATACGTTCACATAAAGCAGCCATAAAAGTAAGATGTTGCCAACTTTCTAAATTCTCCAAACGTTTATGAATTGGATTTCGCATGATATTCTCTTATTTATGATAGATTCTAGAATAATGGTGCACCGCATCTACAAAAACTTTAGGCGCATTTTCTGGTACATCTTGATGAATTCCATGCCCAAGATTAAATACATGACCACTTCCAGTACCAAAATCAGCTAAGATTGACTGAACTTCTTGTTCGATACGCTCTGATGATGCATACAACACGCTTGGATCCATATTACCCTGCAATGCAACTTTATGCCCTACACGTGCTTTAGCATCAGCAAGATTCACTGTCCAATCTAATCCAATCGCATCACATCCGGTATTAGCTATGGCTTCTAACCATAAACCACCACCTTTGGTGAACAATGTGACAGGTACTCGACGACCATCATTCTCACGAATCAATCCATCTACAATTTTATGCATATACTGAAGAGAGAAATCTAAATATTCTCTATGTCCCAACACTCCGCCCCAAGTATCAAAGATCATCACAGCTTGAGCGCCAGCCTTAATTTGAGCATTCAAATAAAGCGTGATGGAATCAGCTAATTTATCGAGTAATAAATGAAGTGTTTTCGAATCAGAATACATCATTTTTTTAATTTTTCCGAAAGTCTTACTTGAGCCACCTTCTACCATATAAGTAGCTAATGTCCAAGGACTACCAGAGAAACCAATAAGAGGGATCTCGCCTTTTAGCTCACCACGAATTGTGCGTACAGCATTCATGACATATTGAAGTTCTTCCTCTGGATCTGGAATTGGTAAATTTTCTACTGCGCTTTTACACTCAATTGGTCGGGCAAATTTAGGACCTTCCCCCGCGCCAAAACTTAAACCTAGCCCCATAGCATCTGGAATAGTCAAAATATCAGAAAATAAAATCGCAGCATCTAAATCATAACGACGAAGCGGTTGGAGCGTCACCTCACAAGCTAAGTCAGCATTGCGACAAAGTGACATAAAATCTCCTGCTTGGGCACGCGTCGCTTTATATTCAGGCAAATAACGTCCAGCTTGACGCATCATCCAAACAGGGGTGTAATCCACTGATTCACGTAATAAAGCTTTTAAATAACGATCATTTTTTAATACTGACATTTAGATTTCCTTCTGATTATCCTCTGCTCGACAAAGCTCAAGCGTTGTATGTATAAGTTTATGTGCGATAGTACCTGTTGGCGGTAATTCTGGCAAGGGTTGATCATAAGAAAACCACTGCGCATCATGAATTTCACTTTCCTGCAAAGTAATTTCACCTCTCTCATAATCAGCAAGAAAACCGACCATTTGAGAATTCGGAAATGCCCAAGGCTGACTACCAAAATAACGAATATTTTTTATCAAAATCCCTGTTTCCTCAAAAACCTCTCTCCGCACTGCTTGTTCAAATGTTTCACCGACTTCTACAAAACCAGCAAGAGTGGTATACATTCCTCCGTTCGGGTGATAATGACGCTTGTGATTTGCCAATAGAATTTCATGACCGCGTCGAACCGCTACAATAATGGATGGGCAAATTACAGGATAAGTTCGATACCCGCAGTGAGTGCATTGCACGGCAAGCTCTTCTTGAGTTTGTTGTGTTTTATGACCGCACTTTCCACAGAATTTATGAGTTTTCAGGAAATGATTAATTTCCACACCTCGGCTTAATACATGGAATTCATCCTCCGGCAGTGAAAGTAATCCACGCAAACTTACATATTCCCGTTCATCACTTTCTTGCTCAGCCACAAGCCACAACGGATGATTTTTCCATTCACCGATTTGCATTGCCTGCAATCCTTCCATTCCAAGCGTTTTAGCCATACCACAAGGCAACTCATTATTCAGTAAATAAAGATTCGAACCTTGAGTAAACAACCAATAACCAAAATCATTTGGATGAAGTGTTTTCATTTTTTACTCCATAAAAATAACCGCACTTTCAAAGTGCGGCTATTATAAATCTTCTTTTTACCACTCACTAATAATAAGAGTGTTCTCCACGCTGATGTTCGGTTACATCTTTTGCACCTTTTAATTCATTCGGGAATAGGCTAATAAGTTGTTTTTCTACGCCATCTTTTAACGTAACATCCACCATTGAGCAACCATTACAACCACCACCGAATTGTAAAATTGCGTAACCATCTTCAGTAATTTCAATTAAGGTGATACGTCCACCATGACTTGCAAGCTGTGGATTAATTTGAGTTTGAATCACGTATTCTACGCGTTCAATTAATGGGGCATCATCAGCCACCTTACGCATTTTGGCATTCGGTGCTTTTAAGGTAAGTTGTGCACCAAGCTCTTCGGTAACATAATCAATTTCTGCTTCTTCTAAGAAAGGCAGGCTGACCTCATCAATAAATGCAGAAAAAGTATCGTATTTCATTTCAAAATCACTTTCTTCCACGGCATTCGGTGGGCAATAAGATACACCACATTCCGCGTTAGGGGTGCCAGGATTAACGACGAAAATACGAATATTCGTTCCTTCTTCTTGCGTGTCTAAAAGTTTTCGAAAATGCGCTTGTGCGGCATCAGAAATATCTATTTGCTGGGTTGCTTGTTCCATAATTATGTCCTAAATACTTGAGAGAAAGTATCAGGAATAATACGCTCATCGCGCTTTTTTTTCCAGTGCTTTATATTAAGCCCGCGCCAGCCCCCACACTTGGATCTCCTCCACATCTAATTTTCGCAACAATTTTGAGATTTCATTGAGTGTAGAACCAGTAGTAATTACATCATCCACCAGCGCGACACGACGATAAGGAAATTCATTTTTCGAAACAACAAGAGAAAAGGCATTTTTTAAATTCTGACGACGATCTTTCGCACTCAAACCACGTTGAGTATGGGTATGTTTCACGCGCTTTACGATATTGTTCAAATTAGGAATACCCAGCCAACGACTTAATTGCTGAGATAATAAATCTGCCTGATTATAACCTCGTCTCCACTGGCGAAAATGATATAACGGCACTGGAATGATTGCTTCTGGCAATTTAAGTTGATGCGTTCGTTTAGCATCTCGCACCGCAAGATATAAAAGTCGAGCTAAAGTGCGGTCAATCCAAAATTGATTTTGAAATTTAAAACGGTGAATCAATATAGAAAGTGGCTCAACATAATGCCCAATAATGACCATCTTATCCCAGCTAGGTTCTTGTTTAAGGCAATTACCACAATGCTGCGCATAATATTGCAATTCTGCACCACAATGACCGCAATAAGGAAAAGATTTAATTTGTTTTTGGCAACATGAACATAACCCATTTTTTGCGATATGAAGATTACCACAGCAGTGGATACAGCGAAAATTAAAAAAATTCATCATCTAAAAAAGTTATTTTTTACCCGCACTTTTTTGTTTCAACGCCTCTAACGTTTCTCCCGCTTTTAAAATATGCGGTGTCACAAAAATCACTAGCTCACGTTTTTGATGTCGTTCACTTTCTTTACTAAACAATCGTTTAATGCCAGGTATATCGCCAAGTACTGGCACTTTATCTTCGCTTTTTGTTATCGTATCGTGGAACACACCACCAAGCACAATAGTTTCCCCATCTTTGGCAAACACCTGAGTATTAATTTCTTGCTTATCAATAGAAACCACCTCGTTTTGTCCATAAGCGACACGAGAACCAGGTGAGTTTTGGCTCACTAATAAATCAAGCAAAATATTGTTATCTTTAGAAATATGTGGCGTCACTTCCAAACCAAGTACTGCCTCACGGAATTCCACAGATTGTGTATCGTTACGAGTATTACTCACAACATAAGGAATTTCTGTACCCTGTTTAATGCTCGCACTTTTCTTATTGGTAGTTAGTAAGCGAGGACTTGCGATAATTTCTACATTATTTTCACGCTCCAAAGCGCTCAATTCTAAATCGAGCAATCGCCCATTAATTTTCGCGACTTGTAATGCTATCGAGCCAGCAGGTGTCGTTGTTGTCGCAAAATTTACATTAAGATTATCCGCAATATTTTCAAAGCCATTGCCTGCGAGACTACCTGCTACACGCCCAGCATTTTCCGTTGGATTAAAAATCCCCCATCGAACGCCAAGTTCTTTCAAACTCTCATCTGTTATCGTCACAATACGCGCTTCAATAGCAATCTGCTCAATAGGCTTATCCATTTCAGAAATTAATTTTTTAATATTTTGCACAGAACGAGGTTCATCCTGAATAACCAGTAAATTACTGCGATCATCAAAGGTAATGCTCCCAGCGGGAGAAAGCAAAGAGCCACTTCCTGTAGTTAAAGATTTCATTAATTCAGAGGCTTTAGCAAAATGGAGTTTTACCGTATGGCTCACTAAGTGCGGTTCATTTGTAGTAAGATTTCCTGTAACTTGACCTTTGCCTGATAGCCCTCCATTCAGATAGTAAATACCCTCATCTTTATTCAAAGTAAGTTTCTTACTTTTAGCGATTATTTGTAGCAAACGTGGCATATCAATATTATCTAATTTCAAAGAAATATTGCCTTCTAGCGTCTCATCCATCACTAAATTGACATCATGTTGAAAAGCTAATTGCTCCAGTGTTTGGGCTAAAGGCGCTTGCGATAAACGAATAAAAAAACGTTCGTTATCTGTTTTAGGATTAGCAAAAACGATTAATGGCAAACAAAAACACACTAAAAAACAACCGCACTTTAAAAGATATTTCTTCATAATCTTCCTTTAAAAACTTAATTCTTTCTGTTCAGCGCTATCACATTGCTCACCTAGTTTACGCATAAATTTCACTTTATTTTGATGAATTTTTTCCACTAGATAACCCTCTTTAGCCACATCAACGCCCTCTAAAACGCTGTAAATTTGCAAATCCTGATCCAGCAATAACGCAAACGCTTTATCTTTAGAAATCACTACACCCACCAATTTTAAAGCGTTCAAAGGAATTTCAGATGCTTGGCGATTTTCATCTGCTCCGCATAGATTATTAGGTACATCTGAGGAAATTATTTCTGTCTGTTCCATTACTGTTTGTGCGTTATCAAACTGAGAACGAGTACGCTGTGTTTTATCGAAAGGATCTTGTCCCCAACTACAATTCATAAAAAATAATGCAATCAGATAAAACCAATACTTCATTTTGCCTCCTTATCTAGCTGAAAAATGATCTCGGTTTGCAATGGGCTGTCTTCGGGTTTCATAAATTGCAGCCGACTTACAGAAAGCTGTGACGTATTAGCTAAAAGCGCGGTTAAAAATGTCTTCGTTTTTTCAAAATGCCCAGTAAGCTGTAAATGCAAAATAGGCTGTTGCCCCATTTCCCAACGTAAATTCTGAGATAAACCGTTACGCGCAGCTAAACGTTGAATTTGTTTATTCAAAGGCATAATTTGCGCAGCCAGTTCTGAAGAAAGTTTTCGGCTTTCCGATTGCTGCTGTAAAGAGGTTAAAATTTTCTGTTGATGCAACAATTCTGACCTTTTCCCTGCTAATTCACTTTCGGTTTCATGGAAACGCGAGCTCCCCTCGATATAATCTAAAATGGGGCGAAAAATCACCGCACTTAATAACAATAAAAAAGTTAAACCGTGCACATAAAAAGGCTGACTCAGCCATTTTCCAAAAGGAGTAAAAGGATCGTTAAAAAAGGCTTTCACTTTTCCTCTCCTTGTTCCATATCAAAGCGAAAAAACAATGTATGTTGTTCAGGCTGAACCTGACTTAATTTCACATTGGGAAAATGTTTATTTAAAAATTGATGTACCGATTCAAATTCTGTTTGATCTTGTGCTCGACCTTCCAAACTTAAGTTATAAGCATCTTGTTTAAATCGATTTAATTCGCCTTTCTGAAGAGGCAATTCACTTAACCGCTGCAAACTATTTTGAACTTGCCCATTCGTGAGAGATTGCAAAACTTCACCAACTCTCACCGCACTACGTAATAGATCAATTTGAGTGGTAGTTTTGTGAAATTGCTGATTGAGTTGCTCAAATAACTTTTGCTGCACCTGCAAATTTTGTTTCTGTTGTTCAATCAAATGGCTAAAAGCCAAGGTTAAATTGATCGCAAGTAAGATAAATAAAGCGAAATAAAAAACTAAACGACGTAAACGCTTTTGATGTTGATAAGTACGCCAAGGTAATAAATTCATCGACATTTAGTTACCCATTTTTTGTTGATGTAAATCTTTCTGCCACAACGCATTGCCAAGCGCGATAAAAGGTAAATCCGTTTCTACTCGCTGCCAGTTTTCTGGTAATGGCGTATGACGTGAAGGAATTTGATACACAAAAATTCGTTCAATTTGTCCATCAAAACGTTCGGTAAATTGCTCATAGAGTACGGTCAAATTTTCGTGAGATTGTAAAATTTGCGATTGCTGAGATCTTTCACAAATCGCCAAACAATAGTCATCTTCTTGAAATAAAAACAAGATATTTTCTGACCGCACTTGTTCATTCAACAAATATTGAAATGCACGCAAGATGCTATGAGGAACAACATCTAACACATTAATTTTAAATGGTTGAAAATCTTGCAAATAAGTTTGCGCACTCGCTTCTCGAATTGCCGTAATCTCTAAACGAAAACCTTGCTTTAACGGAGTAGAAATATAATCAAACCACAATTCCTCTAAAGGAATGGGCAGCTCTTTCTCAATCACAAATTTACATTGTTGATGACATTCTTGCGCATTTAATATTTGCGGCAACATTAATACTTTCGACCAAATCAAGTGAACGGAAATGCTTGCCACAAACTGCAAAGAAAAGGTTTTCCCTTGATATTGTGTTTTTAAATGTCGCAAAAAACGATTTTTTAAATCGCTATCATTGATAGACGCTTGATAACATTGTGGCTGTTCAAGTTCATCAAACCACACTAAATCAAAATCACCTTGCTTACGGTGAATACCAATTTGTAAAGTGCGGTGATTTTTCCGAGAGAATTGCATATTCTTTCCTATTCTTTAAAGGCTGAATCTTTTATACTTAGCAGCCAAATCATAGGTCTCTTGACAAGAATATTCATTAACGAAGCGAGAATTTTACGATGCGGATCGCAAAATTAATATTTAGTACCCTATTAACTTTATGTATTTTAGGTTTAGCCGCAGGCGGAATGCTGTATTTCCACCTAAAATCAGAATTGCCCTCAGTAGAAGCATTAAAAACCGTTGAATTACAACAGCCAATGCAGATTTATACGGCCGATGGTAAATTAATTGGTGAAGTGGGTGAGCAACGACGTATTCCAGTGAAATTAGCTGAAGTACCACAACGCTTAATTGATGCATTTTTAGCGACGGAAGATAGCCGCTTTTATGATCACCATGGCCTCGATCCTATCGGCATTGCGCGCGCATTATTTGTTGCAGTGAATAATGGTGGCGCATCACAAGGTGCAAGTACGATCACCCAACAATTAGCACGTAACTTTTTCTTAACTCCAGAAAAAACTATTATTCGTAAAGCACGTGAAGCCGTACTTGCGGTAGAAATTGAAAATACCCTCACTAAACAAGAAATCTTAGAGCTTTATTTAAATAAAATCTTTTTAGGCTATCGTTCTTATGGTGTTGCGGCTGCTGCACAAACCTATTTCGGTAAATCATTAAATGAATTGACGTTATCGGAAATGGCCATTATCGCAGGCTTACCAAAAGCACCTTCAACCATGAACCCACTTTATTCTTTAAAACGTTCAGAAGAACGCCGCAATGTGGTGCTAAGCCGAATGTTAGATGAAAAATACATCAGCAAAGAAGAATATGATGCTGCATTAAAAGAGCCTATCGTCGCCAGTTATCATGGTGCAAAATTTGAATTTCGGGCAGATTATGTCACTGAAATGGTGCGCCAAGAAATGGTTCGCCGTTTTGGTGAAGAAAATGCCTACACCAGTGGTTATAAAGTATTTACCACTGTACTTTCAAAAGACCAAGCTGAAGCTCAAAAAGCCGTACGTAACAACTTAATTGATTACGATATGCGTCGTGGGTATCGTGGTGGTGCGCCTTTATGGCAAAAAAATGAAGCTGCTTGGGATGATGAACGTATTCTAGCGTTTTTACGTAAATTGCCAGATTCTAACCCATTTATTCCAGCTGCCGTGGTTGGAATGGCAAAAGGTGGTGCGGATCTATTATTAGCATCAGGTGAAAAAATGACGCTATCTACTAATGCAATGCGTTGGACTGGCAGAAGTAATCCTGTAAAAGTAGGTGAGCAAATTTGGATTCGTCAACTCACTAATGGTGAATGGCAATTAGGACAAATTCCAGCAGCTAACTCTGCATTAGTATCACTTAACTCAGATAATGGTGCGATTGAAGCCATTGTTGGTGGCTTTAGCTATGAACAAAGTAAGTTCAACCGTGCAACACAATCCTTAGTTCAAGTGGGTTCTTCTATTAAACCATTTATTTACGCAGCGGCATTAGAAAAAGGTTTAACACTTTCTAGCGTATTACAAGACAGCCCAATTTCTATTCAAAAACCTGGACAAAAATTGTGGCAACCAAAAAACTCACCTGATCGTTATGATGGCCCAATGCGTTTACGCGTAGGATTAGGTCAATCCAAAAATATGATTGCTATTCGTGCTATCCAAACGGCAGGTATTGATTTCACAGCAGAATTTTTACAACGTTTTGGTTTTAAACGTGATCAATATTTTGCAAGTGAAGCCTTAGCACTTGGCGCAGCCTCTTTCACGCCATTAGAAATGGCTAGAGCTTATGCGGTATTTGATAATGGCGGTTTCCTCATTGAACCTTATATCATTGAAAAAATTCAAGATAACGCGGGTAAAGACTTATTTGTTGCAAACCCTAAAATTGCTTGTATTGAGTGTAATGATATCCCTGTGGTTTATGGTGAAACCAAAGACAAAATCAACGGCTTTGCAAATATTCCTTTAGGCGAAAATGCCTTAAAACCATCAGATGACAGCACAAACGGTGAAGAAGTTGATCAACAACCTGAAACTGTACCTGAACTGCCAGAATTACAATCAAATGTAACCGCACTTAAAGAAGATGCGATTGATTTAATGGCAGCAGCAAAAAATGCCTCGTCGAAAATAGAATATGCACCACGTGTCATTAGTGGCGAGTTAGCATTTTTAATCCGCAGCGCCTTAAATACGGCAATTTATGGCGAACAAGGTTTAGACTGGAAAGGCACCAGTTGGCGCATTGCACAAACCATTAAACGTAGCGATATAGGCGGAAAAACAGGTACCACCAACAGTTCAAAAGTGGCTTGGTATGCAGGATTTGGTGCAAACTTAGTAACCACAACTTATGTCGGATTTGACGACAACAAACGTGTACTCGGGCGCGGAGAAGCGGGTGCGAAAACAGCGATGCCAGCTTGGGTCGCTTATATGAAAACTGCATTGAGCGACAAACCTGAACGTAAATTACCGTTACCACCAAAAATTATGGAAAAAAGTATTGATACGATGACTGGGTTGCTTTCTCCCGCTGGTGGACGTAAAGAATATTTTATTGTAGGTACTGAACCGACACGTACCTATCTTTCGGAAATGCAAGAGCGTGGTTATTATGTTCCTACGGAGTTACAGCAACGCTTAAATAATGAAGGCAATACGCCAACGCCTGCAGCACAACCAGAAGAACTCTTCTAAAAATGACCGCACTTTAGTGCACAATCAGGCGAGTCAATTGGCTTGCCTTCGTTATTAAACAAAGGATATATTATGCTGAGTTATCGTCACTCATTCCATGCGGGCAATCATGCTGATGTCTTGAAACATATCGTCTTAATGCTCATTTTGGAAAATCTTAAACTCAAAGAAAAAGGCTTTTTTTATTTGGATACGCACTCTGGTGTAGGTCGTTATCGTTTATACTCAAACGAATCAGAAAAAACGGGAGAATATAAAGAAGGTATTGGACGCTTGTGGGATCAAACAGACTTACCCGAAGATATTGCTCGTTATGTAAAAATGATCAAAAAACTCAATTATGGTGGCAAAGAACTACGTTATTACGCTGGCTCACCGTTAATTGCTGCTGAATTGTTACGCCCACAAGATCGCGCACTATTGACTGAACTTCATCCTAGCGATTATCCAATTCTTCGAAATAATTTTAGTGACTACAAAAATGTCACCGTAAAATGTGACAATGGCTTTCAACAAGTCAAAGCAACACTACCACCAAAAGAACGCCGTGGCTTGGTGCTAATCGATCCGCCTTATGAATTAAAAGAAGATTATGATCTTGTCGTCAAGGCTATTGAAGAAGGCTATAAGCGTTTTGCCACTGGCACTTATGCGATTTGGTATCCTGTTGTATTACGCCAACAAACTAAACGTATTTTTAAGGGCTTAGAAGCAACGGGAATTAGAAAAATTCTAAAAATTGAGCTCGCTGTTCGCCCTGATAGCGATCAACGAGGTATGACGGCAAGCGGTATGGTAGTAATTAATCCACCTTGGACATTAGAAACCCAAATGAAAGAAATTTTGCCTTATCTCACAAAAACATTAGTTCCAGAAGGTACAGGAAGCTGGACGGTCGACTGGATTACACCGGAATAGAAAAATGAGCATCACCAGAAGATAACGCTCATTTTAATCAACTTAACTCTATGGAATGACGGGTAATTAACCTTTCTGTACGTTATATGCTTCCAATGCACGCAAAGAATAAGTATAAGCGGCGCCTGCATTTAATGCGATAGACATTGCTAATGCTGCTGCTACTTCAGCTTCTCTTGCGCCAGCCTTTACAGCTTCTTCTGCGTGTACGCTAATGCAGCTTTCGCAACGAGTCGTTACAGCAACGGCTAATGCGATAAGCTCACGAGTTTTATCGTCAAGCACGTTGCCTTCTGCCGCTGCTGCGCCTAATGCTTGGTAAGCTTGTAACATTTTTGGATATTGTTTACCTAACGCACCAAATGATTTTTTAACGTGTGATGTTTCTTCTTTCCAATCTGCAAACATAATGTTCTCCTAAATATATTGAATTAATAACGAAACTGGTGTGGCAAATTATAGGCAGATTGGATTATGATACTTGCTTATTTATCTCAATTTTTATCGCTAACATCTCATTATGGATTATTTAGATAAACTCACCCATTTAGCACAAGTGCGTGGGGAAATTAATATTCGCTGTGAATTTCAAGGTGAATGGCAAGTCGCCCATCAAGAAAAAGATGCAGGAAAAGGAGTATTCCATCTTATTGAACAAGGCGAATGCTGGCTTACACTCGGGCAAAAGCAATTTCATTTAAAGGAAGGTGATATCTTTTTCCTTCCCCAAAATCAACCGCACTTTATGCGTCATTCGTCTGATAAAACAAAGGACGCATCATTGAAAAAAAGCTGGCAAGGTGCATTTGAATTATATCAAGTAGGGCAAGGCACGCCTGATTTAAAAATGTTCTGTGGGGCGTTTTATTATCAGCAAGATGCACTCCTCACCGCTTCTATGCCTGAATATTTGCATCTCAATTTATGCGATACACCGATTCATCCTTTGGTTCAACTTTTTCTAAAAGAAGCACAAAAAAACGATGTAGGTACAAAATCTGTCGTCGATGCACTTTCGAATGTGCTTTTAATTTATATTTTACGCCATGCGATTCAAGAGAACTTAATTACAGGCGGTGTGCTACTCGCGTTGCAAGACAAGCGATTAAATGCGGTGCTAGGTGCGATATTACAACGCCCTCAAGAAGATTGGCGAATTGAACAATTAGCCGATCTTTCTGCAATGTCTCGAGCAAACTTTATTCGTGTTTTTCAACAACAACTTGGTATGTCGCCAGGGCGTTTTATTACTCAAGTGCGGTTACAATCTGCGGCATTTTTATTAAAGCAATCCCAACAATCCGTACTTGCTATTGCTTTAGAAGTTGGGTATCAATCGGAGGCGCATTTTAGTAAAGCCTTCAAGAATTACTACCAACTTTCACCAAGCCAATACAGAAAATCTGCTAGCCTATAAATTGGAGAATTTTTGCGCTATAATCGCCAAGTTTTTTGAAAGGCAACGTCTGTTGCCTTTTCTTTTTAAGGAAAAGATATGTTTAACAAAATTTTTTCATGGTTTGAAAACCGTTTAAATCCTTATCCAGAAGGTAATCCAACAACACCTAAAAAAGGCTTATTGCGCTTTATTTGGTCTAGCATTGAAGGAATGAAAGGCTGGATTCTCTTACTGACAGTGCTAACGGTTGGTACTGGTGTAATGGAAGCCGTATTATTCCAATTTATGGGAACGCTTGTAGATTGGTTAGGGACATTCACGCCTGAGACATTATGGCAAGAAAAAGGCCATTTATTAATTGGCATGGCTGCCCTATTACTTATTAGCATCGTGTGGGGATTTTTAGCCTCTACCGTACGTTTACAAACCTTACAAGGTGTATTTCCAATGCGATTACGTTGGAATTTCCATCTTTTAATGCTTGGACAAAGTTTGAGTTTTTATCAAGATGAATTTGCTGGCAGAGTATCTGCCAAAGTAATGCAAACCGCACTTGCTGTTCGTGATACGGTACTCACACTTGCGGATATGTTTGTATATGTCATCGTATATTTTATTACATCAGGATTAGTTCTCGCAGCATTAGATTCTTGGTTCTTACTGCCATTTATTGCTTGGATTACGATTTTTATTTTTATCCTACGAACCCTTATTCCTAAACTATCAAAGACTGCTCAACGACAAGCGAACGCACGTTCTTTAATGACAGGACGCATTACAGATGCTTATTCCAATATTGCTACAGTAAAATTATTCTCTCACGGTTCGCGCGAGGCAGCTTATGCCAAGCGTTCCATGGAAGATTTTATGGTCACAGTGCACGCCCAAATGCGCTTAGCCACATCACTGGACACTCTCACCTATACAGCTAATATTTTACTTACACTAAGCACCGCCGTACTCGGCATTATTTTATGGAAAAATGGGCAAGTTGGCGTGGGTGCAATTGCAACGGCAACGGCAATGGCATTACGCGTAAACGGGCTTTCTCGTTGGATTACGTGGGAATCTGCCCGTTTGTTTGAGAATATCGGAACCGTAAACGACGGAATGAATACTTTAACTAAACCTCATACCATTGTAGATAAACCACGAGCATCGCCGTTACAAGTGAAGCAAGGGGAAATTAAATTTAACGATATTACCTTTGGTTATGATCCGACAAAACCATTACTCAATCATTTCAATCTCACCATCAAACCAGGTGAAAAAGTCGGACTAATCGGTCGTTCTGGTGCAGGAAAATCTACGATTGTAAACTTATTGCTGCGTTTCTATGAAGCACAACAAGGCGCGATTACCATTGATGGGCAAGATGTACTAGATGTGCAACAAGAAAGTTTACGACGCCAAATCGGTTTAGTGACTCAAGACACTTCTCTGCTACACCGCTCTGTTCGTGATAATATTATTTATGGACGCCCTAATGCCACAGATGAAGAAATGGTTTTAGCTGCTGAAAGAGCTGAAGCTGCTGATTTCATTCCATTTCTCACTGATGCTCAAGGCAGAAAAGGCTATGATGCCCATGTGGGTGAACGAGGTGTAAAACTTTCAGGTGGTCAGCGTCAGCGCATTGCTATTGCCCGTGTCATGTTAAAAGATGCACCAATTCTATTGTTAGATGAAGCCACAAGCGCACTGGATTCAGAAGTAGAAGTGGCGATACAAGAAAGTCTCGATAAGATGATGGAAAATAAAACAGTGATTGCCATTGCTCATCGTTTATCCACCATCGCCGCAATGGATCGCCTGATTGTGCTTGATAAAGGACAAATTGTTGAACAAGGTACTCATGCTGAATTACTGGAGCGCAATGGACTATATGCAAAACTATGGGCTCACCAAAGCGGTGGATTCTTGAGTGAACATATAGAATAAAACCCAAAGTGCGGTTTGTTTTTTACCTATTTTTTATTGGAGTCTAAATGAAAAAATTATTACTTCCTATGTTAATTCTCCCCACTCTATGTCTAGCACAGGAAAAAAAAATCGATCCTATTTTACTCGGTCTTGGAGAAGTTTTCTTTTTTGATAAATCCCTCTCTCATAATAAGACCCAATCCTGCTCCACTTGCCATATGCCAGCAGCAGCCTTTGCTGACTTGCGTCAAAATGACATCGCTCATATGGTCTCTCAAGGAGATGATCCAACAAAATTTGGTAACCGTAACACGCCAACTGCACTTTATGCTAAGTATTCACCTAGCTTCCATTTTGATGAAAAAATTAAAGATTATGTGGGTGGACAATTCTGGGATGGTAGAGCAAAAGATCTTGCTGAACAAGCTGGAGGTCCGCCATTAAACCCTGTAGAAATGGGCATGAAAGATAAAGCAGATGTAGTAAAACGTATTGAAGAAAATCAAGCCGTGAAAGATTACATTACAAAATATTTCGGTGCCGAAATATGGAAAGATAATCAGAAAATATATGCCATTATGGAACAAGCATTAGCTACTTTTGAACATTTAGATTTATTTAACCAATTCAGCTCAAAATACGACCGCACTTTAGCTGGAAAGGATACCCTCACAGAACAAGAATCTTTAGGAAAAGCATTATTTTTTGATAAAGAAAAAACAAATTGCAGTAATTGTCATCAATTACAGACAGACGATCACGAAGAAGAAACTTTCACAAACTATCGTTATTTCAATCTTGGTGTTCCTAAGAATGAAGCCTTAATTGCACATAATAAATTAGACAATAACTGGATTGATAATGGATTGCTCGATAATCCAATGGTAAAGGGGGATGAAAAACAAAAAGGAAAATTCAAAGTACCCACACTCCGTAATGTCGCAGTTACTGCACCTTACATGCACAATGGAGTATTTAAAAAACTTCGCACCGTATTATTATTCTTAGATAGCTACAATAACCCTGCACGAAAAATTAATCCAGAAACCAGTAAGCCCTGGGATTTGCCCGAATATGCACCAACTGTAAGCCACGACGCGCTTAAAGGAAAACCATTAACTGATACAGAAATTGATGCACTAGAATCTTTTTTAAAGACCTTAACGGATGCACCTTATGAAAGAAATTAAGAAGACTAGACAATTTTTAATTAAATTGAATCCATCCTAAAATCTAGGCTCTCCTTTACTTAATCTAGCGAGTAAAATAAATAACCCAACTTGTCTCATATAAGTTGGGTTATTTTCTAACTAATAAAGTACTCTCGCACGAATTGTGCCATAGATTTCCTTCAATTTTGTCAGTAATGGCGATGCATCATTCGTTTCTACATCCACGACAACATAACCAATTTTCGGGTCAGTTTGTAAATATTGCGCGGCAATATTGAGGTTAGCTTCGACGAAAATTTGGTTCAATTTGTTCAATATACCAGGACGATTTTCGTGAATATGCAATAAGCGTTTTGTTCCCTCGTGCTCTGGTAAAGATACTTCAGGGAAGTTGACGGAAGAAAGCGTAGAACCATTGTCTGAATATTTGACAAATTTGCCTGCCACTTCAAAACCGATATTTTCTTGTGCTTCTGCTGTTGAACCGCCGATATGTGGTGTCAAAATAACATTATCAAATTCGCGTAACGGTGAGACAAATTCCTCGTTAATTGACGCAGGTTCAATTGGGAATACATCAATTGCGGCACCGTGAATTTTCCCGTCTTTTAAGGCTTGAGCGAGCGCATCAATATCTACCACTGTACCACGCGCGGCATTGATCAAAATTGCACCTTGTTTTAATTGTGAGATACGCTCAGCATTCATTAAGTTTTTGGTAGATGGCAACTCTGGAACATGTAATGAAATCACATCGCAAGAACTGAGTAATTCTTCAAGGCTACGAACCTGTTTGGCATTGCCAAGCGGAAGTTTATTTTCGATATCGTAGAAATACACATCCATGCCTAATGATTCCGCAATAATACTTAATTGTGAACCAATGTGGCCGTAACCAATAATTCCAAGTTTTTTACCCCGCACTTCATGAGATCCAGTCGCTGATTTATTCCAGACACCACGATGCACCTCGGCATTAGCCCGGGGCACATTGCGCATGAGTAATAAAATCTCACCTAATACAAGTTCTGCGACGGAACGAGTGTTTGAGAATGGAGCATTAAATACAGGGATTCCACGTGCTTTTGCCGCATTTAAATCCACTTGGTTGGTGCCAATACAGAAACATCCCACTGCGATTAATTTGGGTGCAGCTTCAATCATTTCTGCCGTTAAATGGGTGCGAGAACGTAAGCCGATAAAGTGTGCATCTTTAATGGCTTCTTTTAATTCATTACCATCTAGTGCTTTTTTATAGTAATCAATATTGGTATAGCCTGCCGCATGGAGCGTATCAAGTGCGCTTTGATGCACACCTTCAAATAATACAAATTTGATTTTTGATTTGTCTAGAGAGACTTTGTTTGTCATGTTTGCTTCCTTATGATTTTTATTATGAATTAGTCAATAATTTTGGCGCCTTCAGGCGTACCGACGATCACAACGTCTGCGCCACGTAACGCGAATATCCCATTAGTGACGACACCCGCAACGTTGTTTAATTCTTTTTCCATTTCGACTGGATTTAAAATAGTGAAGTTGTGCACATCTAAAATCACATTGCCGTTGTCAGTCACCACACCTTCACGATATTCAGGGGCGCCTCCAAGTGCGGCTAATTTTCTGCCTACTTGTGAACGAGCCATTGGAATAACTTCAACTGGTAATGGGAAGGTCGAACCTAACACATCCACTTGTTTACTAGAATCCACAATACAAATAAATTTTTTCGCTAAGGCAGCGACGATTTTTTCACGAGTGAGCGCTGCACCGCCGCCTTTAATCATCATTTTTTGTGGATTGATTTCATCCGCACCATCCACATAAATATCTAAGCTAGAGACATCATTTGCATTAAATACTTCGATACCTTGTTTACGTAATAATTCTTCTGATGCTTTTGAAGCCGCTACTGCGCCTTGAATTTTATCTTTGATTGTACCTAAAGCCTCAATAAAGCAGTTCACCGTGGAGCCGCTTCCCACACCAACAATTGTATCAGCTTTTACATATTCTAATGCGGCTTGTGCGGCGAGTTTTTTCATTTCTAATTGATTCATTTCTTTTCCTTATTTTAATAAGTGAACGATTGCTTTACTTTATTACGAGAGTATTTAATAAACAAGTGTAATTTTCCGAGCAGATGTTTTTCGCAAGCAGTGCCATTTCATGTTTTGGCTACTCTTCTATTAAAAATAATTCTAAGAGTTCATTAAGAAATAATTTGCCATGCTCAGTGATTTGCCAATAATCAGAGTTTTCCACAATATAGTTTTGTTGAATGGCAAAATCAATTTGATTTTTCACCGCACTTTGCGATAAACCTGTGTAATCTTCAAATTCTTGTTTGGGTACCGCTTCTAACAAACGAAAGCGATTCATAAAAAACTCAAAAGGGCGGTCTATTTCTGGCACGTTTTTTTCTTCGTAAAGATATTCGCCACGCAAATAACCTTTCGGGTGCTTGGTTTTAGAAAATCGGGTAATCTTGCCATTAGGGAAGGTCAGTTTTCCATGTGCACCACAGCCAATGGCTAAATAATCCCCAAACCGCCAATAATTCAAATTATGTTTACATTGAAAACCTGTTTTTGCGTAAGCTGAGATTTCATATTGCTGATATCCTGCTGTGGTTAAAAGTTGGTGGCCTTGCTCAAAAATATCCCAAAGTTCATCATCATCCGGTAATTTAGGTGGGCGGTAAGCAAACATCGTATTTGGCTCAATAGTCAGTTGATACCAAGAAAGGTGAGGAGGAGATAACTCAATAGCTTGGCGAAGATCATCTAAAGCCTCTTCCAACGTTTGGTTTGGCAAACCGTGCATTAAATCCAAATTGAAACTTTTTAGCCCAGAAACTTTCGCTAAATTGACCGCACTTTTTGCCTCTGCTGCATTATGAATTCGCCCAAGACGCTGTAATTTGTCATCATTAAAACTTTGTATCCCCATAGAAATTCGCGTAACCCCTGTGGATACATAACCTTTAAAACGTTCAGCTTCTACCGTGCTAGGATTAGCTTCTAATGTGATTTCAATATTATCTTCAAAATCAATCTGCGTTTTTATTTCTTTTAAGAGATACGCAATGCTTTCTGCAGAGAATAAACTTGGCGTACCGCCACCTATAAAAATTGAATGGAGTTTTCGCTGTTGAATAGAATCTTTAAAGCGCTGTAAATCGGCCTGCAGATCTTTCAGAAGGTGATGAATATAGTCTTGTTCTGGTATATCGCCTTTTTGTGCGTGCGAATTAAAATCGCAATAAGGGCATTTTTGAACGCACCATGGAATGTGTACATAAAGGGAAAGTGGAGGAAGTTTGAGCATGCTGTTATTAACAAGTTTTAAATGTGAGAACAGTTGAAAAAGTACAAATTAACGTTGTGTAAATATGAAATCTTAGCTGACATTGTGAATGTTGATAAAAAGGGCCTGTTTTCACAAGCCCTAAAACATTCAATTAATTGACCGCTCTTGTTGTCTTACTGATCGCTTTACGGCGGGGTGATTTTGTCGCTTTAGCTTCAACTCTGACAAACTCAATGCCTTCAGGCGGATTTTCCAATGCAAGACCAAGTACTTCATCAATGGTTTCTACCGCATGAATCGTAAGATTTTGTTTCACGTTTTCTGGAATTTCTTCGAGATCTTTAACGTTCTCTTTTGGAATTAATACGGTTTTAATTCCGCCACGATGTGCCGCAAGAAGTTTTTCTTTTAATCCCCCGATTGGTAATACTTTACCGCGTAAACTGATTTCACCTGTCATGGCTACATCCGCACGTACAGGATTACCTGTTAAACAAGAAACTAATGCAGTACACATTGCAATACCTGCACTCGGACCATCTTTTGGTGTTGCACCATCTGGCACGTGAATGTGAATGTCGCGTTTCTCATGGAATTCAGAATTGATACCCAATTTTTCGGCACGTGCGCGCACAACCGTCATGGCTGCTTGGATGGATTCTTTCATCACATCACCTAATGAACCAGTGTATGTGAGTTTTCCTTTACCGACAACGGAGGCGGTTTCAATAGTGAGTAAATCACCGCCCACTTCTGTCCAGGCTAGACCTGTCACTTCACCAATTCGGTTTTGTGTGTCGGCTTTGCCAAATTCAAAGCGTTTGACACCAAGATAATCGTGCAGATTATCTGAATTTACCGTGATAGATTTAAGTTTTGGATTTACTAATAAATTTTTCACTGCTTTACGGCAGATTTTTGAGATTTCACGTTCTAATCCACGAACGCCCGCTTCACGTGTGTAATAGCGGATAATATCTAAAATTGCACTTTCTTCGACGGTAAGTTCGCCTTTCTTCAAACCATTACGTTCAATTTGTTTTGCTAATAAATGGCGCATCGCGATATTAAGTTTTTCATCTTCTGTGTAACCAGAAAGACGAATAACTTCCATACGATCTAACAATGGACCAGGAATATTCATGGAGTTTGAGGTTGCCACAAACATCACATCAGAAAGATCATAATCCACTTCTAAATAGTGATCGTTAAACGTGGTGTTTTGCTCAGGGTCAAGTACTTCAAGCAATGCTGATGCTGGATCGCCTCGCATATCGGAGGCCATTTTGTCGATTTCATCAAGCAAGAATAATGGATTTTTCACCCCCACTTTTGCCATTTTTTGAATTAATTTACCTGGCAATGCACCAATATAGGTTTTACGGTGGCCACGGATTTCTGCCTCATCGCGAACACCGCCTAATGCCATACGGACATATTTACGACCAGTGGCATTGGCAATAGATTGACCAAGAGAAGTTTTACCTACGCCTGGAGGGCCAACTAAGCAAAGAATGGGGCCTTTCACTTTGTTTAAACGTGCTTGTACTGCAAGATATTCAAGAATACGTTCTTTCACTCGTTCTAAACCATAGTGATCGGCATCTAATACTTGTTGTGCTTTTGAAATGTCTTTTTTCACTTTAGAACGTTGATGCCAAGGCACTTGGAGCATCCATTCAATGTAGCTACGAACAACGGTCGCTTCAGAAGACATGGCTGACATCATTTTGAGTTTTTGTAGCTCATTTTCCACTTTATTGCGCACATCTGCTGGCATACCAGCCGCTTCTACTTTTTGACGAAGTTGTTCAACTTCATCAATCGTATCCTCACTTTCACCATCATCCATTTCTTTACGAATAGCTTTAATTTGTTCGCTAAGATAATAGTTGCGCTGGCTTTTCTCCATTTGTTTTTTTACTCGGCCACGAATACGTTTTTCTACTTGAAGAATATCAGCTTCCGACTCCATTATACCGAGCAAAAACTCTAAGCGTGCTTGCACATCAACAATTTCCAATGCATTCTGTTTATGGTGCACTGCAACTGGCAAATGTGCCGCCATCGTATCAGCAAAACGATCTACATTATCAATACGTTGAATAGCATTTAATATATCAGCAGGTACCTTTTTATTCAGAGTAAGATAATTTTCAAACTCAGACAACACCGTACTTCTCACGACATGTAATTCTTTCTCATCAGCATAAGTCGTTTCGATAGGCGTTATTTGAGCAGAAAAGCATTTCTCACCATCTTCAATACTCAAAATTTTTGCACGTTGCTGACCTTCAACTAGCACTTTTACTGTACCATCAGGTAATTTTAGTAATTGAATAATGTTAGCAACGGTACCCACATCAAATAAATCTTCAGGGGTAGGTTCTTCCAAATCGGCTTCTCTTTGAGATACCAAAAGAAGCTGTTTATCATCGTTCATCGCTTCTTCAAGGGCATTAATTGATTTTGCACGCCCTACAAAAAGTGGCATCACCATATAAGGGAAAACGACGACATCGCGTAATGGTAATACGGGCATCGTACGTTGGGTATTCTTCGCCATAATTTATCTCTCTTAATTCTTTCCGATAATTTAGGTAAATATTGGGGTAGGGAAAAAGGAATTCAAGGAAAAGATTATAACAAAATCTGAGTTGTAAAGTGGGTTTTAAACAAAAAAGAATTTTGGCAAATGAAGTGATAATCGCTAAAATGGCTGATAATTTTATTAAATTTCACAAAATATTGAGTTATGTCCACGAAAAATAATTTTATTTTCCCCACTTACGTTCAAATGTATCCTTACTCCAAGGATCGCCCTTTTCTCAAACAAGTGCGGGAAAAATTACGTTATTATGGCTATAAATGGTTGTATCAAAAGCAATGTAGCCAATTAGTGGATTTTCTTAATACAGAAACTCAATGGCAGCCTCTATTTACACAAGATTATTATCGTATCAATACAGTTCTGACTACTTTTTGCGATAAACGCTTTTCTGCTTCAGAACGTTTAACGGCGATTACGGAGAATTTACGTTTGGCAGAAGAGAAAATGGGACGTTCGCTTTGCCAACAATTATTGGAACAACAAAATATCGTGTTAACGCAATTAACTGATGATTTGCGTTTATCTTTGAGTATCAACCATATCGATCCCTTTGAAGGGTATTTTTCTATTAATATTCGTAATCAACATAATAAGCGAGTATATGATGCGTCTTTCACTTTTTTGAGCCCGAATAAATTGCTTATCGCCTCGATTCAAGGCCCCTCAAGTGACAATGCTCAAGAGCTTGTGAAACAGGCTACGAAAGCATTGCATGGTATGCGTCCAATGTTTATGTTGGTTAATGCGTTCAAAATACTTGCTGAAAAATGGCAATGTGAGTTAGTGGGCATTCCGCACAAAGCGCAAGGAAAATATCGTCTTTCTGCGCGCAGTAAGATTTTGTTTAATTACGATGAGTTCTGGCAAGAGAATCAAGGGGAATATCGCAATAATTATTGGCAATTACCTTTAGATATTGAACGCAAACAGTTAGAAGATATCGCAAGTAAAAAACGTTCTATGTATCGTAAACGTTATGAAATGTTAGACCAAATGGCATTGGATATTCAGCAACTTTAACGAAGAAAGTGATCTGCACCCCAAAACCTGGACACCTAATTTGAGGTGCAGATTATGTCCTACTCGTATCAATTTCGTTTGAAAATTATCAAACTCGTCACCGAACAGGATTATGGTATCCGTGAGGTGACTAAACTTCATAAAATTTCTCATGCTCTCGTCATTTATTGGCTAAAAGCATTTCGGGAAAGAGGGCTTGATGGCGTAAAATCGCCTCATACAAACCTTCAAACCCCGAAAATAGTGAAGCCAAAGATGAAAAAGAAAGACATTGAAATTCCAGAAACTACAGACTTTTCACCTAAAGCGTTTAAAAAGCTGCAGCGAGAGCTCGCCTTGGCTCGTGCGGAGATTGCTTATCTGCGCTAGACCGTCAAAAACAACGACAGAAAAAAGAAAAATCATTGAAAGATTGAAGCAAGACCATGCGTTAAATGATTGACTTCATGTGGCTAAAATGCCTCGCTTAAGCTTTTACGATAAAGAGATTAAGCGAAATTATCACGAGGTAAAAGAGACTATCTTATCGCTGTATAAAAAGAACAGAAAACGAGATGGTTATCGCCCCATGACGTTTAAATTTACGCCAAATGGGGTTTAATTTGAATCATAAAACGCTGTTAAAACTGATGAACGAGTTAGGTATTCATTCCATTTTACGTAAGAAAAGACATGGAAAACGTGGAAAAACATTGCATATTGACCCGAATTTGCTGAATCGAGATTTTACAGCAACGGCACTCAATCAAAAATGGGTAATGGATGTAACGGAATTTCATGTTGGTCAAGAAACGCTTTATTTTTCACCGTTGATGGACTTGGCTAACCGAGAAATTATTGCCTATAACTTTGCGACACGCCCGAAGTTTTCATTGGTAAAAAAGATGTTAGAAGAAGGGCTTAGTCGGCTTAACCCGACAGAATGCCCGATTATTCATAGCGACCAAGGTGTATTGTATGGCACGGCGGAATGGGAGAAAATGTTGGAGGGTAAAGCGGTTCAAAGTATGAGCCGCCGAGGAAATTGCTATGATAATGCGGTGATTGAAAGCTTTTTTGCCATATTAAAATCAGAGTGCTTTTACTCTCGGACTTATCATTCAATTGCTGAATTACAGGCTGACATTGAAGAATATTTAGTGTATTACAACCAAAAACGAATTAAACTTGGTTTAAAAGGATTGAGCCCAGTGCAATACCGAGCTCAATATTTAAGTTAACTAACCTGTCCAACTTTTTGGGGGGCAGATCAAAGTGCAGTAAAAATGAGAGAAATTTTTACCGCACTTCTCAATTAGTTTTCTTGTTTTTTCACTTCATCCCACAACAAATCTAACTCAATAAGTGGCACATCATTAACTTGCTTACCTTGTTGTTGAACCGCTTGTTCTACTGCTCGAAAACGACGTTCAAATTTTAAATTCGCTTTTCGCAATGCATCTTCAGGATCACATTTTAAGTGGCGAGCAAGATTGACCGTTGCGAACAATAAATCGCCCATTTCCTCTTCCACTTTATTTTGGTCAATCGAAGTGCGGTTAATTTCAGCTTGAACTTCTTCTAATTCTTCCTGCACTTTGTCAAATACGGGGGAAATTTCTTCCCAATCAAACCCTACTTTTGAACAACGTTTTTGTAATTTTGCCGCTCGCGTAAGAGAAGGCAATGCACGAGGTACATTATCTAAAATAGAGGTTTCTGCACTTTTACCTTGTTTTTCTTTGGCTTTCATTTCGTTCCAACGGGAAAGGGCTTCTGTTTCATCCCCCGCTTTTGCATCACCAAACACATGAGGATGACGGCGCACAATTTTTTCAGCAACATCGTGCAATACATCGTCAAAAGTAAAGTGTTTATCTTCTGTAGCAAGCTGGCTGAAGAAAACGACTTGTAACAATAAATCCCCTAATTCTTCGCGTAAATTTGGAATGTCTTTTTTCTCAATTGCTTCGATTACTTCGTAAGTTTCTTCCGTTAAGCAAGGAATCATCGATTCATAATTTTGTTTTAAATCCCAAGGGCATCCGCCATTTGGATTGCGCAATTGAGCAATAAGTTGAATAAAATCCTGAATAGAATAATGCATTGTCTCGCCTCCTAATCAAATAAATCTATCTGTTTAGTAGTATAACGGAACAATAAGAAAAAGGGTGTAAATACAATCGCTTTTTGACTACTTTTTCTTTATACTCTAGCCCCTAGAAAATCTTTTATTAAGCTGGACAAGATGGAAAAAATTATTATCGATCACGATCGTTTTTCTCGTACAATTTCACGCATTTCCCATGAAATCATTGAAAAACACCAATCTCTCGATAATGTAGTGATTGTTGGAATCAAACGCCGCGGGGCTGAAATTGCTGCATTATTACAGCATAGAGTAGAAAAATTAAGTGGTAATAAATTACCATCTATGGAACTGGATATTACCTTTTACCGAGACGATCTAACCTTAGTAGATCAAGAGGATAAAATGCCTGTATACAGTGGCTCCTCACAATATTTAAATATTCAAGACAAAACAGTAATTCTTGTCGATGATGTACTTTTTACTGGTCGAACCATTCGAGCAGCAATGGATGCACTCACTGATTTTGGTAGAGCGGCAAAAATTGAGTTAGTCATTTTTATCGATCGTGGACATCGAGAACTACCAATTAGGGCTGACTATGTAGGAAAAAATGTCCCAACAAGTCGCGAGGAATTAGTACAAGTTCGCACTGAAAAATATGATGGTTGCTATGAAGTTGCTATTATTGGGAAATAATTACTGTCACTTGTGAACCTTCTTTAGAACTGATAATCTAAAGAGCATTATTGATACTTTTTGATAAAACAGAAATGAAAAAATCTACATTTAAATCATTGTTTTTAGCCACTATTAGCACCATTGTTTTAGCTTCTGTTGTAAAAGCCGAAGAACGTGTTGTAGCAATGGTGAATGGTGTTCCAGTCCTTGAAAGCCAGGTTCAAGCAAATATAGGAAAAAGTGGAGATCGCCAAGTTGCTTTAGATAAAATCATTGATGACATTTTGCTTCATCAAGCAATGCAAGATGTGAAAGCCCCTTCAATTGACCCTAAAGCATTAAATGCAGCTGTAGAGCAACAGCTTAATCATATTGCTGCAGCAAACAATTTAACCTTGGGGCAGTTCGCTATTGCGCTAAGTAATGAAGGTTCCTCACTAAATGAATTTCGCCAACGTATCGCAAAAGATGTCAAAAAAGCCTGGGAAAACCAATTACAAACGATGACCCGCGATGCAATTCGAAATAAAGCAATTCATGAAAGCGTGGATGTTGAACAAGCACGTAGTGAAGCTTGGGCCCTTGGACAAAAAATGTTAGAGGAAGCAAAAGAAAAAGGTTCTGCACAGAAAATAACAGGAAAAGAATATGAAGTTCGTCATATTTTGCTTAAACTAAATCCAATGCTAAATGATGCACAAGCCAAAGCAGAACTTACCAAAATTCGCTCAGATATTCTTGCTGGAAAAATTTCTTTCTCAGATGCAGCGTTAAAATATTCAAAAGATTATTTATCCGGCGCAAATGGCGGCAGTTTAGGTTATGCATTCCCTGAAACTTATGCGCCACAGTTTGCACAAACTGTTGTACAAAGTAAACAAGGAGTAATTTCTGCACCGTTTAAAACAGAGTTTGGCTGGCATATTTTAGAAGTGACAGGAATGCGAGACGGCGATCTTACTGCTGAGGCCTACGCACAAAAAGCCTATGAACATTTAGTAAATTCTCAGTTGCAAGATGCAACAAAAGACTGGGTTAAAGCATTGCGTAAAAAAGCAGATATCCAATATTTTAATAAATGATTTAATATTTAAAAGAAAGGGGCTTAATTGCCCCTTTTGTTGTTTTTTATTTTCTCTTTCTTATATCTTATGAAGAAATTTTTAATTGCGATTTTACTTTTAATTTTGATTTTAGCGGGCGCGGCGAGTTTTGGTTATTACAAAATTACTGAATTTGTAAAAACACCGGTAAATGTGCAGGCAGATCAACTTTTAACGATTGAACGTGGCACAACAGGTTCGAAATTAGCCGCACTTTTTGAGCAAGAAACGTTAATTGATGATGGGAAATTATTGCCTTATTTGCTGAAGTTGAAACCTGAGCTAAATAAAATAAAAGCAGGGACTTATTCTCTTGAGAATGTTAAAACTGTGCAAGATTTACTGGATTTGCTTAATTCAGGTAAGGAAGTGCAGTTCAATGTAAAATGGATTGAAGGAAAAACCTTTAAAGATTGGCGAAAAGATCTTGAAAATGCACCGCACTTGGTGCAAACCTTGAAAGATAAGAGTAACGAGGAAATTTTCACATTACTTGATTTGCCAGATGTTGGTAGAAATCTTGAACTAAAAAATGTGGAAGGTTGGCTTTATCCTGATACTTATAACTATACGCCTAAATCGACAGACTTGGAGCTACTTAAGCGATCGGCTGAGCGAATGAAAAAGGCGTTAAATAAGGCTTGGAACGAGCGTGACGAAGATTTACCTTTAGCGAATCCTTATGAAATGTTGATTCTGGCTTCTATCGTGGAAAAAGAAACGGGCATTGCTACTGAGCGAGCAAAAGTGGCCTCTGTATTTATCAACCGTTTAAAAGCAAAAATGAAATTACAAACGGATCCAACGGTAATTTATGGTATGGGTGAGAATTACAGCGGTAATATTCGTAAAAAGGATTTAGAAATGCCAACGCCTTATAATACGTATGTGATTGATGGATTGCCGCCAACACCTATTGCTATGCCAAGTGAAAGTTCGTTACAGGCTGTTGCGAACCCTGAAAAAACAGAGTTTTATTATTTTGTGGCAGATGGTTCTGGTGGGCATAAATTTACCCGAAATTTGAATGAACATAATAAAGCGGTGCAAGAATATTTACGTTGGTATCGCAGCCAGAAAAATGCCAAATAAAAGTGCGGAAGAAAATATGAAAGGAAAATTTATTGTCATTGAAGGCTTGGAAGGTGCGGGGAAAAGCTCCGCTCATCAATCTGTTGTACGAGTCTTGCATGAACTTGGTATTCAAGACGTCGTATTTACACGCGAGCCTGGTGGAACCCCGTTAGCAGAGAAATTACGTCATCTAATTAAACATGAAACTGAAGAACCTGTGACTGCGAAAGCAGAGTTATTGATGCTTTATGCGGCACGTATTCAATTGGTGGATAACGTGATTAAACCTGCTTTAATGCAAGGAAAATGGGTGGTAGGTGATCGCCACGATATGTCATCTCAGGCGTATCAAGGTGGCGGACGTCAATTAGACCCGCATTTTATGCTCACCTTGAAAGAAACTGTATTAGGTGATTTTGAGCCAGATCTCACAATTTATTTGGATATAGATCCGATTGTCGGTTTAGCGCGAGCTCGTGGACGTGGCGAGTTAGATCGTATTGAGCAAATGGATTTGGATTTTTTCCATCGCACTCGAGCAAGATATTTAGCGTTAGTAAAAGATAATTCAAAAGCAGTGGTGATTAATGCAGAGCAGAGTATTGAACTTGTTCAAGCAGATATTGAAAGTGCGGTAAAAAATTGGTGGAAATCAAACGAAAAATGACCGTTCTTTACCCTTGGCTAATGCCAATTTATCACCAAATTGTTCAAACCTTTGATGAAGGTTTGGGGCATCATGCTGTGCTGATTAAAGCTGATTCTGGTTTAGGTGTAGAAAGTTTATTTAATGCACTTGCACAGAAAATAATGTGTGTGGCTCAAGGCGATAAACCTTGTGGTCAATGCCATTCTTGTCATTTAATGCAAGCCCATAGTCATCCAGATTATTACGAATTAAGCCCCATTGACGGTAAAGATATTGGCGTCGATCAAGTACGCGACATTAATGAAATGGTTGCGCAGCACGCACAACAAAATGGCAATAAAGTGGTGTATGTGCAAGGTGCGGAACGTTTAACGGAAGCAGCTGCCAATGCGTTATTGAAAACATTGGAAGAGCCTCGTCCAAATACTTATTTTTTACTTCAGACGGATAGTTCGTCAAGTTTGTTGGCAACCATTTACAGTCGATGCCAAGTATGGAATCTGTCCGTGCCTAATGAGCAAACGGCTGTTGATTGGTTGAAATCAGAAAGTGCGGCTGAAAATCAGGAAATTTTGACCGCACTTGCGATGAATCTTGGGCGTCCGCTTTTAGCATTAGAGACGTTACAACAAGGGCTTATTGAACAGCGTAAAAACTTCTTACGTCAATTTTGGGTGTTCTATCGCCGACGTTCACCATTGGAATTGCTTCCGTTGTTTGATAAAGAACGCTATGTTCAGCAAGTGGATTGGATTTTGGCTTTTCTTTCCGATTGTTTAAAACATAAACTTGAAATTGATAGTCATCGACAAGTTGCCGATCTTGGCCGTGGCATAGAACAATTCAGCGATGAGCAAACCGCTCTTGGTTTATTACAAGCAATCAAAATTATGCAAAAAGTGCGGTCAGATTTGCTGACAATTAATGGTGTGAATGTTGAATTGATGCTATTAGATAGCTTGACGCGATTAGTCACAGAAGTATTTGAAACGCAATAAATTAAAGATATATCGTCTATGGCGTTCAAGCCTTAGGCATAAGGAAAAATAATTATGTTCATTGTTGACTCCCACTGCCATTTAGATGCATTAGATTATGAAAATTTACATAAAAACATCGCAGATGTGGTGGAAAAAGCGCGCGCGCGTGATGTGAAACATTTGCTCGCAATTGGTGTGACGTTAAGCCGTTTTGAGCAGGCTTATGAATCTTTGCGCGAATTTAATAATGTCTCGCTTGCTTGCGGTGTTCATCCACTAGATTTTGAAGAGGAACCTTATGACGCAGAACGCTTATTGTGTTTAGCGCAAGATCCAAAAGTGATTGCTATTGGCGAAATTGGCTTAGATTATTATTACAGTGCAGACAATAAAGCGGAGCAACAAGCGGTGTTTGATAGCCAAATCGATATTGCAAACCAGTTAGATAAGCCTGTAATTATTCATACACGTTCTGCGGGTGATGATACTATTGCAATGTTACGCCAATACCATGCTGAAAAGTGCGGTGGCGTTATTCATTGTTTTACGGAAACCATGGAATTTGCGAAAAAAGCGTTGGATTTAGGCTTTTACATTTCTTGTTCTGGCATTGTCACCTTTAAAAATGCCGAAGCGATTCGTGAGGTTATTCGTTATGTGCCAACGGATCGCTTATTGGTGGAAACAGATTCGCCTTATCTTGCGCCAGTGCCTTATCGGGGAAAAGAAAATCAACCGGCTTATACGAGAGAAGTCTGTGAATACGTGGCAACCTTAAAGGGCTTTTCTACTGAGGAGTTTGCTAGAATCACCACGCAAAATTTCGAGCGTTTATTTAAAATTCGTGTAGAATAAATGCACAGTTCTGACAAGGGAAAAGTATGCGAAAGTTTTTTAAATATTTCTTATTTATTGTTGTTTTTTTATTCCACGGTTTTATGTTTTCTGTGGTGAATTATGTATTTCCTCATTACGATGTGACGCATGTTACTGGTGTAGAAGTTAAACGTGTTGATAAAGATGGCCCCATCACAAAATCGAATCCAGCTGATGGCCCAACACGTGATGTGTATTACATCAATACGCAAAATGACGATGGCAAAATTATGGTGTATCGCAATGAAGATACACGTTGGGGTTTCCCATTCTACTTCAAATTTGGATCAGCCAATTTACAGGCTGAAGCGCAGGCTTTGGGTAATGACAACAAACTTGTGCAAATTAAATACTATGGTTGGCGTATTACGATGATGGATGAATATCGCAATGCAACCTCAATTAAAGAAATTACTGCTGATGACACGCCAAGTCATCCGATCGTTTCTTGGATTTTCTATGCATTCCTGTTAGCTACTTTATTCTTGTCTATTCAATTTGTTCGCGGCTGGTTTGACAGCGAAGAGTAATATCCTGAACGACCGCAAAGTGCGGTCGTTTTCTTTCATATTTTTGAGTAATGATTATGGAATTATTTCATACCATTTTGGCGATTATTGCCTTAATTCTAATTAGTGCGGTTGTTTCTTCTGCAGAAATTTCACTGGCGGGTTCGCGTAAATTGAAACTACAAACTCTTGCTAATGAAGGGGATGTGCGCGCGCTTCAAGTGCTTAAATTACAAGAGCATCCAGGTCGTTTTATTACTGTGGTTCAAATCGGTTTGAATATGGTGGCGATTCTTGGCGGGGGAATTGGTGAAAGCGCACTAAGCCCTTATATCGCGGAAATTTTAAGCCGCTCTTTTGTGGGCGATTGGATTGAACCAACCGCTTCTACAATCGCGTTTGTGTTGGTTACTTGTTTCTTTATCTTATTTGCTGATCTTATTCCAAAACGTATTGCCATTACTTATCCTGAAATGGTGGCATTGCGCGTTGTCGGCATTATGAATTTCAGTATGTTTGTCTTTAAGCCGCTTGTATGGTTTTTTGATACGATTGCTAATGTATTTTTCCGCTTATTTCGCATTTCCACTGTGCGTGAAGATGGTATGACGTCTGAAGATATTTTCGCCGTAGTAGAAGCAGGCGCAGAAGCAGGTGTATTAAAAACCCAAGAGCATTATCTCATCGAAAATATTTTCGATATGCAAGCACGCACAGTGACTTCCACCATGACAACCCGTGAAAATATCGTGTATTTAGACCGCACTTTTTCTCGCCAAGAAGTCATGGATACGCTTTCTCGTGATTCTCATTCTAAAATTGTGATTTGTGACAATAGCCTCGACAAAATCTTAGGTTATGTAGAATCCCATACGTTGCTAACCATGTATTTGCAGAATGAAAATGTGGTGCTGACTGATCCCAAACTACTCCGTAAAGCACTATTTGTGCCTGATACGCTTTCTCTTTACGAAGTGTTGGAATTGTTTAAATCTACTGGCGAAGATTTTGCGATTATTGTAAATGAATACGCCCTTGTCGTTGGTATTGTTACGCTAAATGATGTAATGAGTATTGTTATGGGGGAATTGGTTTCTAACGAAGAAGAATATATTGTGAGTCGTGATGAAAATTCGTGGCTTATTGATGGCGCAACGCCATTAGAAGATGTGACGCGAGTGTTAGATATTGAATCTTTTCCAGATGAAGAAAATTACGAAACCATCAGTGGCTTTATGATGTATATGTTACGTAAAATCCCGAAAAAAACCGATTCTGTGGTTTACGGAAAATACAAGTTTGAAGTAATTGATACGGAAAACTTTAAAATCGATCAGATTTTGGTGTCTTTAGTAAAAGAGGCGGAATAATTACCGCCCTTTCTTTAATCCCCTTCAGCCAGTATAATGGCTGCGTTTTATTAACTTTAATCAGGTATGACTATGTTTAAAAAAATCTCTGTTTTATTTTTTACGTTAATGTTGGCAGGTTGTTCTTCTTGGTCATCGGTTACCAACTATATTCCATTTGTGGGGAACGATAAAAAAGTGATTGATTTAGATAAAGATAAAATCGATCAGAAATCCTATGCGGCTGCTTATGAAGCGACTGTAGCGACATATAAAGGTCGCGTGAATGAAAATTTCTTTGTAGATAATTTTGCAAGTGGTGCGAATGACTGGTATTTAGGCCGTATTTTAGTTCCTGTTAAACAAATTCAGGATAAACTTTATACAGGCGGCCATGATTCTGATGTATATGCTTATTATAGCGGCGTGTTACATGCGGAAGCATTGCAAGCTAATATTAAACGTTTGAACGCAAATTGTTGGGAAAAAGTGGATTCGCAAAGCATGACTCAAGGTATTTATGATGCGATGCGTGATTTGCAAAAAGGCAAAGAGCGCGGTGAAAATGATGAATATATTGCGCAAGGTAGTGAAGCACTGCTGAAAGCCTGTACATCTAAATAATTGTTTTTCAACAAGCTGCTGGTCGATTTATTTCACCAGCAGCTTTATTTTTAAATTATTAAGGAGCAAGAATGTTAGAACTTTCGGAAAGCAACATTCATTTAAATGCTAACGCAGCTGATAAACAACAAGCGATTGAAATGGCAGCGTCCGCATTAGTTCAAGCAGACAATGTGGAAAACGGTTACTTACAAGGAATGCTAGCGCGCGAACAGCAAACCTCAACCTTTTTAGGCAATGGCATCGCTATTCCTCATGGCACCTTGGATACTCGTTCGATGGTAAAGAAAACGGGTGTGCAAGTGTTTCAATTTCCTCAAGGCATAGAATGGGGCGAAGGAAATATTGCTTATGTTGTGATTGGTATTGCGGCGCGATCTGATGAGCATTTGTCCTTATTACGTCAACTTACTCACGTTTTGAGTGATGAAGATACCGCAGCGAAATTAGCAAAAATAACTGATGTTGCTGAATTTCGTGCGATTTTAATGGGCGAGACAATTGAGCCATTTGAAATTCCTACTGCCAATATCAGTGTAGACGTAGATACCCAAAGTTTATTAACTTTAGTCGCGATTAATGCGGGGCAATTACAGGTGCAAAGTGCGGTAGAAAATCGCTTTATTTCTGAGGTGATTAATAATGCGGCATTACCGCTTGGCAAAGGGTTATGGGTAACGGATTCTGTCGTAGGAAATGTGAAAAATGCCTTGGCATTTAGTCGTGCCAAAACGATTTTTAGCCACAATGGCAAAGCTGTAAAAGGCGTGATAACCGTTTCAGCTATCAGTGATCAAATTAATCCAACTTTAGCGCGTTTATTAGATGATGAGGTTCAAACAACCTTGCTCAATGGTAATTCAACAGAAATTTTAACCGCACTTTTGGGTTCATCGAGTGATGTTGAAACTCAATCCGTAGAAGGTGCCGTTGTGGGAACTTTTACGATTCGTAATGAACACGGTTTACATGCGCGCCCAAGTGCAAATTTGGTTAATGAAGTGAAAAAATTCACTTCGAAAATTACTGTGCAAAATCTTACTCGTGAAAGTGAAGTCGTCAGTGCAAAAAGCTTGATGAAGATTGTTGCGCTTGGTGTAACACAAGGACATCGTTTACGTTTTGTGGCAGAGGGGGAAGATGCAAAACAAGCTATTGAAGCATTGGGCAAAGTGATTGCCGATGGCTTGGGCGAGAATGTTTCTGCGGTGCCACCATCTGAACCAGATACTATTGAGATTATGGGGGAACAAATTCACGCACCAGCGGTAAGCGAAGATCATAATTTGCCAGCAAATGCTATTGAAGCCGTGTTTGTGATTAAAAACGAACACGGTTTGCACGCTCGCTCAAGTGCGGTGTTGGTAAACGAAGTGAAAAAATATAATGCTTCTGTAGCGGTTCAGAATCTTGATCGTAATTCTCAATTAGTGAGTGCTAAAAGCTTGATGAAAATTGTGGCATTAGGCGTGGTGAAAGGGACTCGTTTACGTTTTGTTGCAACGGGCGATGAAGCACAACAGGCTATTGACGGAATCGGTGCAGTGATCAAATCAGGTTTAGGTGAATAGTATGGCAAGCGTCGTAACAATTACCTTAAATGCCGCTTATGATTTAGTCGGGCGTTTAAATCGTATCCAACTTGGTGAAGTAAATACCGTAGAAACTCTCGGCTTATTTCCTGCTGGGAAAGGAATTAATGTCGCAAAAGTGCTAAAAGATTTAGGCGTTGATGTTGCAGTAGGCGGTTTCTTGGGCGAGGATAATTCAGCTGATTTCGAGCAAATGTTTAATAAGCATGGTTTGGAAGATAAATTCCACCGTGTTGATGGCAAAACTCGTATCAATGTAAAAATTACCGAAACTGAAGCGGATGTGACAGATTTAAATTTCTTGGGATATCAAATAAACCCACAAGTTTGGCAACAATTTGTGACTGATTCTTTAGCTTATTGTTTAGATTATGACATTGTCGCAGTTTGTGGCAGTTTACCTCGAGGTGTATCTCCTGAATTATTTGCTGATTGGTTAAGTCACCTTCACCAAGCTGGCGTAAAAGTTGTGCTTGATAGTAGCAATGCTGCGCTTACCGCTGGATTGAAAGCGAAACCTTGGCTAGTAAAACCCAATCATCGAGAACTTGAGGCTTGGATTGGTCATCCATTAAATAGTCTTGAAGAAATTATTGCCGCTGCACAGCAACTCAAAGCGAAAGGCATTGAAAACGTGATTATTTCAATGGGCGCAAAAGGTTCTTTATGGATTAATAATGAAAGCGTGCTCAAAGCCGAACCACCAAAATGTGAAAATGTAGTGAGTACCGTTGGAGCTGGGGATTCAATGGTAGCAGGTTTAATCTATGGTTTTGAAAAAGGTTTATCGAAAGCAGAAACCTTAGCTTTTGCTACGGCTGTGTCCGCTTTTGCGGTGTCTCAAAGTAATGTCGGTGTGAGTGATTTGAGTTTACTTGACCCCATTTTAGAAAAAGTACAAATAACGATGATTGAAGGATAGTATGAAGTTATTTTTAACCCAATCAGATAATGTAGGCGATGCGAAAGCCTATTTATTACATGAAGTTTTTCGAGCGGCTGCGCAAAAAGCGAATGTTTCTATTGTAGAAACACCAGCCGAAGCAGATCTTGTTCTCGTATTTGGTTCTGTATTACCAAATAACCCCGCTTTAGTCGGTAAAAAAGTTTTTATTATCGGCGAAGCTATCGCCATGATTTCACCTGAAGTCACGCTGGCAAATGCCTTAGCCAATGGAGCAGATTATGTTGCACCGAAAAGTGCGGCGAGTTTTACAGGTGTTTCTAGTGTAAAAAATATTGTTGCGGTAACTGCTTGTCCAACTGGGGTTGCACATACGTTTATGTCAGCCGAAGCGATTGAAGCCTATGCGAAAAAACAAGGTTGGAATGTAAAAGTTGAAACCCGTGGTCAAGTTGGGGTGGGCAATGAAATTACTGCAGAAGAAGTCGCGGCGGCTGATTTGGTATTTGTTGCAGCAGATATTGATGTGCCTTTAGATAAATTTAAAGGTAAGCCAATGTACCGCACTTCAACAGGATTAGCCTTGAAGAAAACCGAGCAAGAATTTGATCAAGCATTTAAAGAAGCTAAAATTTTTGATGGTGGAAATAATGCGGGAGCGAAAGAAGAAAGTCGTGAGAAAAAAGGTGTGTACAAACACTTAATGACGGGCGTTTCTCATATGTTACCGTTAGTGGTTGCGGGTGGGTTATTGATCGCGATTTCCTTTATGTTCAGTTTTAATGTAATTGAAAATACAGGAGTTTTACAGGATCTTCCAAATATGTTGATGAATATCGGTAGTGGCGTGGCGTTTAAGTTAATGATTGCCGTGTTTGCCGGTTACGTTGCATTTTCTATCGCGGATCGTCCAGGACTTGCAGTTGGTTTGATTGCGGGGATGCTGGCAAGTGAAGCGGGTGCAGGGATTCTTGGCGGTATTATTGCTGGTTTCTTAGCGGGCTATGTGGTGAAAGGGCTGAATGTGATTATTCGATTGCCAGCAAGCCTGACTTCATTAAAACCGATTTTAATTTTACCGCTCTTAGGTTCAATGATTGTTGGTTTGACGATGATTTACCTCATTAATCCACCAGTAGCTGAAATTATGAAAGAGCTAAGTAATTGGCTTACTTCAATGGGAGAAGTGAATGCGATTGTGTTAGGCGCAATTATCGGCGCAATGATGTGTATCGATATGGGCGGGCCGGTAAATAAAGCAGCATACACCTTTTCTGTTGGATTGATTGCATCCCAAGTTTATACGCCAATGGCTGCGGCAATGGCCGCGGGTATGGTTCCACCAATTGGTATGACTGTTGCGACTTGGATTGCTCGTAATAAATTCACCGTTAGCCAACGCGATGCGGGGAAAGCATCATTTGTTCTTGGTTTATGTTTTATTTCTGAAGGTGCATTACCATTTGTGGCAGCAGATCCAATTCGAGTCATTATTAGCTCTGTGATTGGTGGTGCCGTGGCTGGTGCGATTTCAATGGGATTAAATATTACATTACAAGCTCCACACGGCGGATTATTTGTCATTCCATTTGTATCTGAGCCATTGAAATATCTTGGCGCAATAGTGATTGGTGCTTTATCAACAGGTGTGGTTTACGCCATTATTAAATCGAAAAACAATGCGGAATAATACCGCACTTTGAATGTAAAAAAGCCGATTCATTTGAATCGGCTTTTGTTTTGGAATAGATTTATTTTTCACGATCGTCGATCGTTTGTAGCAAATAATTTCCTTCAGCGTCAGCAAGACTACGGAAACCTACATTCGTGATTTTGTAGGGATACTTTGTTCGATAAGTAAAGTTTTCGTGATGATGTCCGTGGAATACTTGCTTAACCCCCATCTTCATTGCCAAATCATTAATTACTTGGAAACCCATAGGATGTGGTTTAGGGGCTTCGTGACAAATCAACACATCCGCTTGTTTGTTTTCTAAGATTTCAATATCTGATGGAAAAATTGACGTGCGATGACGCAAAGGCACACCGCCTCGCCAGATTTTCTCTTGTGGACTATATTGGCAATAATGAATAGGATCAAAAAACATGGGGCGATTTGGCGGCATCCAAATTTGCCCGCGGAATACACCGCCTAACCCAGCAATGCGAGTGCCTTGAATATCAACTACGCGATTGTGTAAATTCCGTGATTGCCATTCAGAACCCCAAATCGCATCAAAAGCACTAATTGTTTTGCTATCATGATTTCCATGAATAAACCAAATATCACAATGTTGCGCAAGTTTATCCAACTCATCTGTTGTCGTGAGCTGTAAATCGCCTAAAATTATGAGTGAGACATTCTCCTGTTCTCTCACAAAAGGGTAAATATGATCGTAGCTTCCGTGTGGATCACCGGCAAATAAGATCATTGATGTTTTCCTTTTATAACAAATGGACTATTTTGCAATTCGCTGATTTCTTCTTCATTTAACACTTTCTCAATGACTGCTTTAACTTGGTTATAGCGATCAAGATAACTTGGCGATTCAATCTCTATATAAGGGACTTTATATTTATCTAACAGTTTTTTGAGTAGTTGTTGAAATTGTTGGCGTTGTTTTTGTGAGCCCAAGCTGCGCAAGCCATCATCCACCCATTCAGTATTATTTTTAAGCAAAATAGTGACATCGAAGGGATATTCTTTAATCATCGAGTCTAAAAATGGATGGGCTTTTCCTTCATACTGAATGCAGAACGCTTGCGTGGTGATGAAATCCGTATCAATAAATGCAATTTTATGTGCATGGCGCACCGCATAATCAATATATCGTTGATGACCAAGAGCCATTTGTGGATAGTCTGAATATTGCATCGCCTGCTCATTACCACCTAGCTTTTCAAATACAAATTCACGTCCATATTCCCAGGCAGAAGTGGTATTAAATACAGCAGCTAATTTATTCACCAGAACGCTTTTACCACTGCTTTCGCCACCTAAAATTGCCACCGTTTTGGCAAAGAAAGGGCGAACTTCTTTTGGAATAAATTTCCAATATTGGAATGGTGTGGTACGAATTTTTGTGGCGGACACATTAAAGAAAGTGCGGTCAGGATCGACTAACGAAACTTCTAAACCTAAGTATTTCTCGTAAGGAGCTTTATCTTGAGGTTCGCTACTAAATACGATTGAAGGTTCAAAATGCTTTTCATTAAATAGCGTTTTAACTGCTTCACTCCAAGATTGCCAGCCGTTTGGATAACTTGGAATACCGTCTTCAACCAAATGATGAATAAAAATCTGATTTTTTTGATATTTGAAAATTTGCTGCATCCAACGCAAACGATCTTGCACGGTTGGCATACGTTTCATTTTACTATCGTAAAACAATTTCAAATCGCGCTCCGTATCACTACACACGATAACGTGCAGTTCATCGACTTTACTGAACGCTTCATAAATCATATTTATATGGCCTGTGTGTACGGGATAAAATTTTCCGAAAATTACACCGACTTTTTTCTCTTTTGCTTTTGACATAATCCGCTCTTGATAGCGTAAGAATTGAGTGCGGTTATTGTAGGCTAAATGAAAATATTTTTCACGTTCTGATTTAGTGCCTAGGTATTTTGCGCTATACTTAGCGTGCATTCTCAGGGCAGGGTGAAATTCCCTACCGGTGGTAAAGCCCACGAGCGTTTAAAAGTGCAGTCAATTTTTGGCAAATTTTCCCTGCTAAATTGTCCTGATTTTTACTTTTAAAGTCAGCAGATTTGGTGAAATTCCAAAGCCGACAGTAAAGTCTGGATGAAAGAGAGTAAAACGAGTTGGGTTCCCAAATCGTTCATTTTATTTGCATTTCTCAGCCCTGATTCTGGTATTTAATTGAAATCTCAAATTAGGAAATTACTATGAATCAGTCAATTTTATCTCCATTCGGCAATACCGCTGAAGAACGGGTACTTAACGCAATTAATGCCTTCAAAAATGGAACTGGCGTATTAGTTTTAGATGATGAAGATCGTGAAAATGAAGGCGATTTAATTTTCCCAGCAGAAACAATCACGCCAGAACAAATGGCAAAATTAATTCGTTATGGAAGTGGCATTGTTTGTTTATGTATTACCGATGAACGTTGCCAACAACTCAATTTACCGCCAATGGTAGAACACAATAATAGCGTAAACAAAACAGCTTTTACTGTGACGATTGAAGCCGCGAAAGGTGTTTCTACAGGCGTATCTGCCGCAGATCGAGTCACAACCATTAAAACTGCGATTGCTGATAATGCAGTTCCAACAGACTTACATCGTCCAGGCCATGTCTTCCCACTTCGTGCAGCAAATGGTGGCGTACTTACCCGTCGCGGACACACTGAGGCTTCCGTTGATTTAGCTCGTTTAGCAGGATTTAAACATGCAGGTGTGATTTGTGAAATCACGAATGACGACGGCACAATGGCTCGCGCCCCTGAGATTGTAGAGTTTGCGAAAAAATTTGGTTATTCTGTGCTTACCATCGAAGATTTGGTTGAGTATCGTTTAGCACATAATATTTAAAATGAAGAAGTGCGGTGAAAATTTCTATGATTTTTCACCGCACTTTTTATCTTATACCATTCCACATTTTATTTATTTGGGTAACTTTTATGCACAGCACAGCACAGCACAGCACAGCACAGCACAGCACAGCACAATTATGTCATTAGTTTAACTACTGAACAAAAACGCCGAAAACATATCACCGAAGAATTCGGTAAGCAGAATATTCCTTTCGAATTTTTTGATGCTATCACGCCTGAACTTATTGAAGAAACAGCTAAAAAATTCAATATCACCTTTGATCGTTCATCAAAAGCAACTTTGTGTGACGGTGAGATAGCCTGTGCACTAAGCCATATCGTTTTATGGAATTTCGTTTTAGAAAATAATTTAGATTATATTAATATTTTTGAAGATGATATTTATTTGGGAGAAAATGCAAAAGAATTACTTGAAATCGATTACATCCCCAAAGATACCGATATTCTTAAACTAGAAACCTTGTACGGTAAAATTATGCTCGGCAGTATGTATAAAATAAAATGTCAACGAAATATATTTCAATTAAAGTATAAACATACTGGTATGGGCGGCTATACCATCACAGCCAAAGGTGCTCGATATTTATTGAATAAAATCCAAAATAGACAACTTGTTCTAGCAATAGACACGCTTATTTTTGATAAACTCTTAGACCAAAGAGAATATAAAGTTATGCAACTCTATCCCGCTGTCTGTATCCAAGATTTAATTATAAATGGTGAAAGTAAATTTAAGAGTAGCTTACAAGATGGTAGAGAAACCGTTCATGCTAATCAACCCAAAACAACCCCATTAGAAAAAGTGATCAATGAATTGGGGCGAATTAAAAGACGAATATTCGGTAAACCAGTATCATTTAAATAATACTTATTTAATCAAAAATACAATAATTTGAGATTCTAAGCAAAGTGATTACTTAAGATACGAAGTAATATAATAGGAAATTTATTAATACAAGGACTATGTTATGAATTCAACAAAAACATTCCCGCTTCCTACGGGCTATTTCGGTATTCCTCTTGGACTGGCAGCATTATCTCTAGCTTGGTTGCACTTAGAAAATCACTTTCCAGTAGCTCGCACTATAAGTGATGTAATCGGGATCATAGCAAGTGCAATTTGGATTCTATTTATTCTAATGTACGCCTATAAACTTCGTTATTATAGTGATGAAGTTCGCTCAGAATATCATTGCCCAGTACGTTTTTCTTTCATTGCACTCATTCCTATCACCACAATGCTTATAGGCGATATTACTTATCGCTGGACTCCATGGCTTGCGGAAGTAATGATTTGGCTTGGCACTATTGGTCAATTACTTTTCTCGTCCTTACGCATTAGTGAGCTATGGCAAGGTGGTGTATTTGAACAAAAATCTACTCGCCCACCTTTTTATTTACCTGCTGTTGCAGCCAACTTCACGAGTGCAAGCTCTCTTGCCTTACTTGGCTATCACGATTTAGGGTATTTATTTTTTGGTGCAGGTCTAATAGCATGGATCATTTTTGAACCCGTATTGCTTCAACACCTACGAATTTCATCACTTGAACCACCATTTCGAGCTACGATGGGAATCATTCTTGCTCCAGCGTTTGTAGGGGCTGCGGCATATTTATCTCTAAATAAAGGGGAAATTGATACATTCGTCAAAATTCTTTGGGGATATGGCTTTCTACAACTCTTTTTCTTATTACGGTTATTACCTTGGATTATGGAAAAAGGCTTGAATATTGGATTATGGGGATTCTCATTCGGATTAGCGTCTATGGCAAATAGCTCAATTGCCTTTTTTCACGGCGACGTATTACAAGGTATCTCAATTTTTGCCTTTGTATTCTCTAACCTTATGATTGGCTTACTCGTATTGATGACCATTTACAAATTAGCCAAAGGACAATTTTTCTTAAAATAAAACAGGAGTCTGACGTAGATTAGCAAGTGTACTAGTCTACGTCAGCTCTTAATTTTTATAGTTTAATTAGATCTTCTCGTTCTTCTTCCTATTAAAAAGAGAAAGAGTTAAAAATAGAGGTCAGTTCTATGATTAAGAACGCTACTTTTTTATTAATTTACTGGAAATTCTTCAATGACAACAGGAAGTTGTAAGATTTTGCCTAATCGTAGAATGGTGACGAGAACTTTTGAATTAGGTTTTGTATTTGCAATAATTTGCATCATTTCTCGGGCTGAAATGCCTTCTTGATTATTTAATTTCAAAATGACATCACCTAATTGAATGCCTGCTTTTGCTGCTGGGCTATTCGGGCTTACTCCAGTGATGACTATGCCTTCTTCACTACTTGAACTAATGTCGCTTTGTACGCCAAAGTATCCTCGGATAACACGCCCATCTCGTATAATTTTCTGTAAAACGTCATTTGCAATATCCATTGGAATGGCAAAATTTAGTCCTTCTGCGATTTCATTAGCGGTTTTCCCAATACTAAGGGTGCTGATTCCAACCAATTCCCCGGCAGAATTAATTAATGCGCCTCCTGAGTTGCCACGGTTAATTGAGGCGTCTGTTTGAATGAAGTTTTGTCTGCCAACAGAATCACCTACCGCATTACGTCCCACAGCGCTAATAATACCTTGGGATACGCTTTGTCCTAAGTTGTAGGGATTACCGATTGCTAATACCACATCACCAACATGAGCTTGACGATCTGAGTTTTGTGGAATAGTTGAAAGATTATTTGCACGAATTTTGAGAACAGCGAGATCGGTGAGATTATCTGAACCAACAAGACTGGCCTCAAAAATATTTCCATTTTGTAACGCAACTACAATTTGATCCGCATTTTGGATAACGTGTTTATTCGTCAAAATATAGCCATCTTTACTCATAATCACGCCAGAACCTAAGTTATTCACTTGTAGCTGATCATTATCATTAATGCTGGCGGAAGAAAAAGAACGGTTATAAACATTCACTACCGCAGGTGAGGCAATACGCACCGCATTTTTGAACGATACAATATCGTCTGAAGTGAAGATATTGCTGTTATTCAGTCTTGGAACCGCAAACAAAATCACGCCCGCAGCCGCCAAGCCCCAAAGTGCAGAATGGAAAAGTTTTTTAAGCATTTATATTCCTTTCGGTGTGTAAGTTAATTTTATATCGTCACCGATTTGTTCTAATTCATTGAGTTGCCATAATGGTGCATCGGCAAGTTGAGTTAAATTCGGTAATTGGCATAGACCACGAGCATTGTCGCCAAGTAATTTTGGCGCAATGTAAATAATCAATTCATCCACTAATTTCGCATCAATTAAACTGCCCGCTAAATTGGCTCCAGCTTCTACCCAAAGGGTATTTATTTGGCGTTTTCCCAGTTCTTGCATTAATTCTTTTAGTAAATTTTCTTTTGGAAGAATAATTTGTTCGCAGAAATCAGGAAAGCCTGCTAAATTTCGCTGTTCATTAGAAACTAACCAAACGGGAGAATGAGTTAAAAAAAGTTTATGAGTCGGCTGAATGCGATGTTGTGAATCTAAAATAACTCGCACAGGCTGGCGAAGATCTTCTTTTTTATATTCTGTTTTTAGATTTTCAGGAAATTCATCCCAGCGTACGTTCAGGCTTGGATCATCTGCAAGTACTGTCGCAGAAGTAGATAAAAGTGCGGATGATTTTGCTCGCATTTTTTGTACGTCCGAACGAGCATCAGTACCCGTAATCCATTTACTTTCTCCACTTGCCATTGCTGTTCGTCCATCTAAACTCATTGCAAGTTTAAGTTGAACAAAAGGCATACCTTGACGCATTCGTTTCAAAAAGCCTTTATTTATTTTTTCCGCTTGATCGTTTAATAAATTCACCGCACTTTCGATGCCGGCATCAGACAACATTTTCAAGCCTTTCCCTGCTACTTGGGGATTTGGGTCTTGCATAGCAGCAATGACTTTCACTACGCCAGCCTCGATTAATCCTAATGCACAAGGCGGTGTGCGACCATAATGAGAGCAGGGCTCTAAGGTGACGTAAGCGGTTGCTCCTTTGGCATTTTCACCAGCTTGAGCTAAGGCAACACGTTCAGCATGAGGTTGTCCCGCTTTAAAATGAAAGCCGTCCCCCACAATTTCATCATTTTTTACCAATACGCATCCCACCGATGGGTTAGGCATGGTGGTATATTGGCCTTTGGTGGCTAAATCCAAGGCACGTTGCATAAATTTGTGATCTTGTGCGGAAAATTTGCTCATGGTTAATCCTTTAAGTTCTCAATTTCTTTAGTGAATTGATTAATATTATCAAAACTCAAATAGACCGATGCAAAACGAATATAAGCCACTTTATCGAGTTTTTTTAACTCATTCATCGCGAGTTTTCCAACCAGTTTACTTGGTACTTCACGTTCACCCGTCGCACGTAATTGAAAAATTATATGGTTAATTGCTTGTTCAACATCGTCCGCACTTACAGGGCGTTTTTCTAAGGCGTGCTGAATACCACTGCGTAATTTATCTTCATTGAACGGTTCTCGAGTGCCGTCAGTTTTAATAATTTTGGGTACGATTAATTCGGCTGTTTCAAAGGTAGTAAAACGCTCATGACAATTACCGCACTCACGACGGCGGCGAACTTGATAGCCATCCGATACCAAACGGCTATCAATTACCTTGGTTTCTTCTGTAAAACAAAATGGACAGCGCATAGACAATTCTCCGTAAAAAGGGCGGTTATCTTAGCAAAAAATCGGTTCTTTGACGATTAGCTTTATGCTTTTCTTGTCTTCTTTTATACGAATAATAAGCCAAACCAATCTTTTGTTTGTTTTAATAATTTTTCAATATTTTCAGTTTGTTCAAATCTTGAGGTCTGCGCCAATATGCGTGACCAATATGGATCTGCTTGAGCGCCGTAGCTGTCTTCGCCCAGTTCCTGAAGTTTTGTAGAAATGTTGTCAAAATCTACCGCACTTTCATCGTCCACAATAAAATGATTAATATTTCTTATGGTTGGCACCAATTGAATTTCTATTTGGCTTTGTAAATAATCTTTTACGTAAATTTTTAATTGAGCGAGAGCGGCTTCACGCTCAATAGGCGGTAATTCGATAACTTGATCTTGCGTAATTAATTTTGGTGGTATCGCATTTTCTTGTGTGACACATTGAATCAAATAATAAATCCAAGGACGGATACAATAGCGATCTTTGTATTTCGCAAAATGCCACTGAATCACCTGTGAATCATCGCCAAATAAAGGCTCCATATAACCAAATAGGCGAATTTCTTGATTTTCATTGTGCCAATCTACGGAGAGATTGAAATCGACGGAAGCATGTTTGGCTTCGCCAATATCTGCTATTTTCTTTTTAAATTCCAAAACATTGTCTCGAATATTTTCAGCATAAACTTTTCCAAATTCGGCTCGAGGTAACACGCCTTTTACTTCTGCTTGTCTAAAATAATCAGCAAAATTTTGTTCATCAAGATAGATTAAGTCATTATTGAGCGCGTAATTATCTAATCCACTTAAGGTAAAGTTCTCACTGTCGGCAATACGAGCATCTTCATCACGGAAATAGACACCGAGTTGTTTTTCAAAGAAAAATTTCACTGGGTTTTCAACAAAGCTGACTAAACGATCCAGTTCAATTTCTTCGATTTTTTCTGGGTTTTCAGTCATAGGGACGGCAAATTCTGAATTGTTGGAACTCGCGTCAAATTGTGCTATTGGCAACCATTTTGTCGCAAAAGAGCGGGTGAATTTCTCGTTATATTTGAAATTATCCGGGCTAAATGCTGTCATTGGATGCTCAATCACCGTAAGGGTATTTTCGCTTTGCCCTTGATTAATATAATCCACGAGTTGGTTTACTAATACAGAAGGTTCTTTCGGTTGATTATCTGTGATGGAACGGCCAACATAGCTGATATAGCAATAATCACGTGCTGCCAATAAGGCTTCTAAGAACAAATAGCGATCATCATCACGGCGAACACGGTCGCCTTTTTGATGGTGATATTGCATTAAATCAAAACTGTTTGGTGTTTGTGTTCTAGGGTAATCCGCATCATTCATTCCAAGTAAACAAACTACCTTGAATGGCACTGAACGCATTGGTAATAAGGTGCAGAAGTTTACTTTTCCTGCAAGGAATTTTAGGCTATTTGGCGCATCTTCCAATTTCATTGTGATGACATCGGCAATCACATCTGCTTGTAATTCTTCAGCAAAATGGAGAGATTTTAGATGCTCAGCGAATTCATTAATTTTCTCTTGAATATAGAAAACCGTGTCGCTTGTGTCTTCATTTTGAACGAAGAAATCTGATAAAAGTGCGGTTAAAATTTCCTGCCATTTTTCAATAGAATGCGCTTGTTGCAGCGTTTCATGCAGCGCGGAAAGTGCGGTGAAAAAGTGAGATAAATTTCCAGCAAGTTCACCCTTTAAGCCATAACTGCTGTTTAAGCCCAGACTATCTTGCCAAATGCCGTGTTCTTCACGCATTGCATAGCCTAAAATCATTCGTTCTAATCCAGCCTGCCAAGAATTGAAATTGATGCCATCTTGATTTTTTTGCAAACCGAAACGAATCCCTGAATCCGCTACCCATTCTCTCACTAATGGTAAATCAGCAAGAGAAATATTAAATCGTTCTCGCATCGCAGGAATATCCAACAACGCTAAGACATTCTCTGCACTAAAATTGCTTTCTTTTAAGCGCAATAAAGTTAAGTAACTTGAGACCAACACATCGCTTTCTGAAAGTTTATTATCTGAAAGTGAAAATGGAATTTGTGGGGCATCTCCATTTTTTTGCCCGAAAACTGCCTGAATATAAGGTGTGTATTGGTTTATATCTGCCACCATAACAACCACATCTTTTGGCGTAAGGTTAGGATCCTGATTGAATAAATCCAGTAAATAATCGTGCAATACTTCCACTTCCCGCATAGCGCTGTGGCAAGAATGTAGGGTTAAAGTGCGGTCATTTTTTGCGATATTTAGCGGTTTATTTTCTAAATGTAGAATTTGAGATTGCAATTGTCCAAGTAAACTATTCGATTTAATTTCTTGATAAGCATTAACGGGATAAGTTGGAATATGTTCTTCATCTCGCACTAAGGTATAGAGAAAATCTCGCCCCATTTTTCCCCAGGCCGCCAGTAATGGATTGCCTACTTGAAGGTTTTCTTTTTGATAAGTGACATCAAACTGAGCGTTTTCTAGTTGAGAAAGCTGATCCTCAGAAAAGAGCGGTTGATTTTCACCTTGTTTATTGAATTGATAACGCTTGCGAGAACGCAAATAATCGAGGCATAAATCGCTAATATCTCCCCAATACTCTTGGCATGGATTATTAAAAAATAAATGAATATCCACTTCTGATGACATGGCTTGCAAAATATTGAGATAAGCAGTTGGAAGCGCAGGAATACCAAAAATAAATATGCGTGAAGATAATTTTTTCGGTGCTTTTTTATCGGCAAGCAAGGCTAAGAACTGATTATGCAAAACCGCTCGATGTGTGGTATCACCAACATCTGATTTAACATCGACAACCAATGCACGCCATAACTCACCTTGCCATTTTGTATTGCCTTGAATTTGCTCAAACAACGTATTGTTGAGGTTAGGTTGCTGTTTTTGTATTTGAGCGGTGATTTGTTCATCTTCGCCTTTTTCCCAAGCAAAAATCCATTCAGGTCGATAAACCAAATATTGGTCAAATAAATCAGCAATTTTGCTGCTGAGTTGATAAAGTTTGTATTGTTCAGAGTGAGGTGATGATGCTAAATAATTGCGTAAAGGTGAAAAACTTTCTTTCTCGAGAAAAGTCGGGATTAAGCGCATTAAACGCCATGTCATTGAATCTTTATCAAAAGGGTTTTCCAATGCTGTTGCGGGTAAATTTTGAGCATAAAGTTGCCAAATAAAACTTGCGGGCATAGGAAATTTGAGGTTCGCTGAAATGCCTGTTTCTTTCGCTAATTCAATTTGCAGCCATTGTGCCATACCCGGGCTTTGCACCAAGATAATATCTTGCTGAAAAGGATCTTCTGGCGGTAACGATTTGAATAAGGAAGAAAGGATTTCTTTTTGTTTTTCGAGTTGATTGGAATAATAAACAATGAACACAATGGCAACCTTTTGTGATGATTTAATCTAGAAAAAGACAATGCCATTCTACTTAGTTTTTATCGAAATTTCACCCATAGGATAACGTACAATGACGCGCTCGTTTTGACATTGAACACGAAAAGTTAAGCCATTTTGTTGTATCAATTGTTCACAAGCTAATCCTAAAAATTGGCGTTGAGCTTGATTCTCCGCAACCTGTATCGCCTGAAAATCTTGATAAGTTTTCACCGCACGTTTTCTTTGGCTTGCCGTCCATTGATTGAAAACAATAAATAAAACGCTAAATAAAGCCAAAGAAAATAATAGGGTAGTGAGCGACATACCTTTATTCATCTGGAACATTAAAATCACTCCAACTTTTTTCTGCCAGCTGCCATTGACTATATTGTTGCACTAAGGCTGTTACGACAGATTTGCCATAGGCTAAAGTAACCCCATCTAAAGTTAAATGCCCATTGGTGAGTACTGCGCCACTAATCCGTCCTTTGCCCGTTAGTTTTAAATCTCCCTCTGCAATTAATACAGCAGACACAGTGCCATTAATTTCAACTTCCGCTTGAGAATCTGAAAACCAATAAAGTTTAGGTGTTTTGTTAGCATTTAAAATTTTGGGCGGAGAAGAAAAGCGCGGTCGAAAATCTGTGAGTTTTTCTGTGTGAATAAAATCTTTCAATGCACCCTGATTATCGCCTCTTGTGGGCGATTTTTTAAATAGGCTCATTCTTTCACACCAAAGAAAATATTGAATTGCATCGGTGGCGCCATCAAGCGTGATGCTGATTTGCTTTACACTTTCATTATTATTTAACGGTAAATCAAGGCAGGCAGTTTGTTTTTTCTCCTCTGTCATTTTTTGTAGTTGTAATGTTCTTTCTACATAGTGTTTTCGTTGATTTTGTTGCGCACGAAAAAAACTTAAATGACTGTCATCCAACAATAAGATTACGGTTAATAAACCTGAAATAAAAATCAGAATAGTCAGCGTAATAATGCCTTTTTGTATTGTCATTATTTTTGGTTCCAAAGCTCAACGACAAGGGATGTTTCATAACTGATATTTGGGGGTTGTTTTAAATTTCCTTTTAACTTGATTTCTAATCCTTTGCCTTCCATTAACCAATTAAATTGCAGGGTAGTGACTTCGTATTCATTGTTGTCCAATAAATCCGTCCAACCGCCTCCAGAGTTGCAAGCCGATTGTTGAAAAGCGCGTTTACAAGTTTCAGCTGTGCAATTAGTAGGAATAACACTTTGATAAGTCAGTTTGGTTTTTATCATTTTGTTACTCACTTTATAACCGAATAATTCTTCTGTACTGTTTTTCGATGTATTTTTACCATTTTTCATACAGGTTTTCGGTGAATCTTTGCCAATACATCCATTTTTATTTAAATCATAAAAGAACAACACGCAGCTATTAGTTGGAGCGTTATCTTCTTGGCTAATGAAAATGGCAGTGCCTTGTTCATCTAATTCAAATAAAGATAAATTGCTTTCTGTTCCTTTTGTATTTAATGCTCTAAATCCCAATCGCCGAAGATCTTTACCGATGAGTTGTAATGTTCGTTGTAATTCTGCTTGTAGTTTTAAATGCAATAACATCTGTTGATTTTGAGTTTGAACTTGCACATAAAAATGCGAAATGCTTAGCAATAATAAAGACGATAACGCCAGAGAAATCATCAGTGCTAATAGGGTTTGTCCTTTTAATAATGTTTTCATGATTGATTGCATGCACTAGCCGCTTGATTGGTTTTCAAACGAATACTGCCAACATTGAAAAATGAAAATAATGTACGTTCATTTTCAGCTTGCAGAATAAAGCAACGAGTAACACTCGTATTACGCGCTCCATAAAACCTCGTGATTTCTTTGGGATAAAGATAATGACTTTGAATCATCGTTTTTTTAGGAAAATAAGGATAGTAAAAATGAGCATAGGCTTCTTTCGGGCAGTTTGTTGGGTTTAAACAATCGCAAGTTTGATCATTTTTTACTTGTGCTGTTAAGCACCATTGTTGTGTAGCAAGGTTACGATTGATAAGTAAAAACCACACTTCCGATGAATTTTCTGCTCGAGCCTGAATTTGACGTAGAAATAAATACAGGCGATGTTGCTCTTTGGCTAAAATCGTTTTAGGTGAATCCGTTTGCCATAATGGCACGGAAAAACTCAGCGCAATGCTGATAATGGCTAACCCAATCAATAATTCCACTAATGTCACACCTTTCTGCATAAAACGCTCCAATTTTCTACCGCACTTTAATGGCAAATAATTAATGGAAAAATCACTTCATGCTATTTTTGCGATCTGTATCGCAAACTTTTCCTGAAAACCTATAAAAACCATTTTTTTATAATTTTCAACTGGTTATTTTGGCAAATCTCGCTATAATGGCGCGGAATTTTTCTGTTCTTTAAAATCTGGTGGAAATATGAATCCAATGTTAAATATCGCAATTCGTGCGGCACGAAAAGCGGGCAATGTGATTGCTAAAAATTATGAACGCCGTGATGCTATCGAAAGCACACAAAAAGGTATTAATGATTATGTGACAAACGTTGATAAAGCGGCAGAAGCAGAAATCATTGAAATTATTCGTAAATCTTATCCTGACCACACCATCATCAGCGAAGAAACGGGTGCGCTTGAAGGCAAAGACAGCGATGTACAATGGGTGATTGATCCACTAGATGGTACCCGTAATTTTATGACGGGCCTCCCTCATTTTGCCGTGTCTATTGCAATTCGTGTAAAAAATCGTACTGAAGTCGGGGTTGTTTACGATCCAATCCGTAATGAATTATTTACCGCTGTGCGTGGTGAAGGCGCAAAATTAAATGAAGTACGTTTGCGTGTAGATAGTAAACGTGAAATTCAAGGTTCAATTTTAGCGACCGGTTTCCCATTCAAACAACCAAAATTAATGCCAACTCAATTTGCAATGATGAATGCCTTAATTGAAGATGCTGCGGATTTCCGTCGCACTGGTTCTGCCGCATTGGATTTATGCTATGTGGCGTCAAACCGTATTGATGGCTATTTTGAAATGGGCTTAAAAGCATGGGATTGCGCTGCTGGCGATTTAATCGTGCGTGAAGCGGGTGGTTTAGTCTGTGATTTTGATGCTGGTAACGGCTACTTACGCAGCGGTAATATTATTGCAGCACCAGCGAGAGTATTAAAAGAAATGTTGAATAAAATTAGATCGTGTTTAGGTGAGAGTTTTAACGGTTAATTGTTTTATAAATAGCGCCTTTAATAATGGTGCTATTTTTACCCTTTAAAGTTTGAAATGTAAAAATTCTGAGATAAAAAAAGCAAGGTGCTTTACCTTGCTTTATTAATTTGGTGGATTGTTCTTCTTGCCATTAGATACCTCCAAAATGAAGTAACACTAAAATATTAGAAATTTATTTTATAAATCATTGAGTTATAAGTGATTTGGTAACACTATATGAGTCTATCATACCATGGTGTTACTATTAGTGTTACTAAAATTTGTGGATTTGGTCAGTTTCTATCGGACTTATTAGAACAACAAAAAAGCCTTGATACATTATATATCAAGGCTTTATCGGACTATATCATACTATATAGAATTAGAATTTGGTGGAGATAATCGGGATCGAACCGACGACCTCTTGAATGCCATTCAAGCGCTCTCCCAACTGAGCTATATCCCCATAAAAAACAGCAACATGATAAAATTTGACTATGTGGCTGTCAATACGATTTTATTATGTGTTTGTTATCCGATTAAATATTAAGCGTTTTGTGCATTAATAAAATCAATAGCGCGCTGAATACGCGCAAGTACGCGATCTCGACCAATACCGACTAGAGTAACATCCATTGATGGCGATTGACCAGAACCTGTCACAGCGACACGTAATGGCATGCCAACTTTACCCATGCCCACTTCTAGTTCAGCAGCAGTTTGCTCAATTGCTTCGTGAGTAGAATGTAAATCCCAGCTAGAAAGTGCGGTTAATTTTTCTTTCACTTTTGCAAGCGCTTCAGCAGCATTGCCTTTGAAATGTTTTTTTGCTGCGGCTTCATCAAAGGTTTCAAATTCTTCAAAGAAGTAGCGGCTTGAACTAGCCATTTCTTTTAAGGTTTTGCAACGTTCCGCAAGCATGGTGACTATTTCAGTTAATGCAGGACCATTAGTTGTATCAATGCCTTGATCTTTGTAATGCCATTCAAGATGTTTAGCCACATATTCTGGTGGTAATTCACGGATATAATGTTGATTCAACCATTGTAATTTTTCAGTATTGAATGCGCTAGCTGATTTGCTAACGTGATCTAATTCGAAATAGTTGATCATTTCTTCGCGACTGAAAATTTCTTGGTCGCCATGTCCCCAGCCTAAACGAACAAGATAGTTGATTAAAGCTTCTGGTAAGTAACCATCATCACGATATTGCATTACGCTCACCGCGCCATGTCGTTTAGATAATTTTTGACCATCGTCTCCATTAATCATGGAAACGTGCGCATAGGTTGGAATTGGTGCACCAATTGCTTTTAAAATATTGATTTGGCGAGGTGTGTTATTGATATGATCTTCGCCACGTACCACATGAGTGATGCCCATGTCCCAGTCATCTACAACTACGCAGAAGTTATAAGTTGGTGAACCGTCTGTACGACGAATAATAAGATCATCAAGCTCACTGTTGCTAATTTCAATACGGCCACGTACGGCATCATCAAATACGACCGAACCTTCAGTTGGATTCTTAAAACGTACGACATGAGGTTCATCTGGTGAATGGCTGTGATCGTGTAAGCAGTGACGGTCATAACGTGGTTTTTCTTTATTTTGTTCTTGAGTATGACGAAGTTCTTCTAAGCGATCTTTAGTACAGTAACAACGATATGCTAAGCCTTGTTCAATCATTTCATCGATCACTTGGTTATAACGATCAAAGCGTTTAGTTTGGTAATAAGGGCCATGTTCCCAAGGAAGATTTAACCATTCCATTCCTTCAATAATTGCAGCAGTTGCTTCTGGTGTTGAACGCTCTAAATCCGTGTCTTCAATTCGTAATACAAACTCGCCGTTATTATGTTTTGCGTATAACCAAGAATAAAGTGCGGTACGTGCGCCACCTACATGTAAATAGCCTGTAGGGCTAGGAGCAAAACGAGTACGCACTTTTACATTTGGATCTAAATTAAAAGGAGCATCTAGTTTCATTTTTATAACCTATCTTTAATAAAATATTAATCGTTATTCTACTACGACTTGTTTGACTTCTAAATAAAAAAGCGCATTTTATGCTTATTTTTACGACAATTAAACAAAATTTAATAAAAAGGTATTGACTGAAAATGCATTCTCCCTATAATGCCAAGCCACAACATTAAGGGCGATTAGCTCAGTTGGGAGAGCACCTCCCTTACAAGGAGGGGGTCACTGGTTCGAGACCGGTATCGCCCACCACTTCTATAAAAAGTGTTCTTAATGTTACTAAGTTTGACCTAGCGGGCGATTAGCTCAGTTGGGAGAGCACCTCCCTTACAAGGAGGGGGTCACTGGTTCGAGACCGGTATCGCCCACCACTTTTCTAAAGTGTCCTTTCCGCTCAAACTTTCCTTTTATATTTAAACGCTTTCTAGTGGGCGATTAGCTCAGTTGGGAGAGCACCTCCCTTACAAGGAGGGGGTCACTGGTTCGAGACCGGTATCGCCCACCACTTAAAAGTGTTTAAATAAACCGAAAATTTAAGGTTTTTCCTTAATATTATCGGGCGATTAGCTCAGTTGGGAGAGCACCTCCCTTACAAGGAGGGGGTCACTGGTTCGAGACCGGTATCGCCCACCACTTTATTTTCAAATTCTCCAAATAATTTTCTTTTCCCGTTCAATCCATTACGTTTACGTGATAAAGTGCACAGACATTGTCATGTCTCATTTTAGTCTGTTATGCATCATAGGGAAAATTCATGATCGCTTATATTTTCTTAGCTTTATTCACGATTGCGGCAGTGATTTTTATCGTAAACTCTCATTATCGTTGGACTTATTTCTTTGCTATTACGCTTTTTACTTTTTTATTTGGCGGGATGCTTATGGTTTCTGGCCAATGGCAACGTGCTTTAAATTTTTCATCTGTGCTTTTTGTGGTACTGATGTTATTTCACCGTTTAAAAATTCATTATTACAAACAGCCTTTGTTAATTTCAGATTTCTTTCTTGTGGTAGATTGGCGAAATTGGGAAACCTTAATTCATTATAAAGGTGCGTTGTTTGGCGTTATTGGGCTGCTTGCGTTATTAGGTTATGCGATTTTGGGTTTTAATGATGTCGGATCTTTAGGGCTATTAGGTAACAGCATTGGAGCGTTATTGTTTATCGTTAGCTTTATCTTGATGTGGCATTATTCTAAAAAGCCAAGTGCTGTGCAAGTTTGGTTAGATTCTTTGCCCGATGATGGTCGAGATGTGTTTTTAAATTTACCAATGTCTTGCCGCGGTATTTTTTTCAAAGTACCAAATTTTGATGGCAATAGCCAAAATTTTATTGAAAAAATGACCGCACTTTCATCTGATACAAACAACCTATCTGAAACAAAACCCGATATTGTTGTGACATTAATGGAATCTACGCTGAACCCTCATCAATTTGCTTTTAGTCAGCAATCTATTCCACCACTTTCCATGTTTGAATCCCAAAATGATACGGTATTTGCTTCGCCGTTGCGTGTACATACTTTTGCTGGCGCAACCTGGAAATCAGAATTTGCTTTTTTAGCCGGTGTGCCTTCGACAGATTTTGGTGCGTTAGCAAGTGGTGTTTTTTATTCTGTTGTACCGCACTTGCAATCAGGCTTAGTGAAAAATCTAAAAGCTCAAGGATATTTTTGTGTTGCTTTGTCGCCTTTTACAAAAGGTAACTACAATGCGAAATCCGCTTATGATCATTTCGGTTTTGATTTAATGTTACAGCCGCAAGACCTTGGTTATCCTGCGTCTATTAGTAAAAATCTTTGGGATATTAGTAGCGAAGAAATGATGAAGTACACCCGAATGATTTTGGAAAAACAGCATCCTGTGTTAGAAAATGTAGATCAGCCGATGTTTGTTTATGTGTTGACTATGCGAGAACATGGTCCATATGAATTAGTCATGGAAAATACATTTAATCTTCAAATGCCTAATTTAGGGGCTAAAAGTATTTCTGCATTGAATGACTATACTCAGCGTATTGTCGCATTGAATGATGCGATTGAAGGAATGAATAACTATTTACATGAACGTAAAAAGCCTTTTGTTCTAGGTTATTTCGGAGATCACCAAGTAGCATTTGATAATGTTATCCCTCCGAAGAAAGGGGATTATGCACATCCCGATTATGTGACCCAATTCGTTGTAAGAAGTAATAGTGCGAGTCAATTTAAGCAAGAACAACATTTTTTAGATCTCGCTTTTGCCGGAGGCGTCTTGATGAATGTAGCTGGATTATCAGCGGAAGATGAATTTATGAAAGCGAATATGGCAATGTGTAAACTAAGTAACGGAAAATTGGAAGATTCTTCTAATCCTGCATTTGTGAATGACTATCGTCATTATCTCTATCAAACCTTAAAGATTGCAAAATAGCTACATAAAAAAGACCGATGTTGATAAATCGGTCTTTCTATTTTTATTCTTTTAACTCACCTAATACTTCAGATAATTGTGCCCCGACCAACACAACTAGCCAGCTAATCTGAATCCACAATAGCATAATCGGCAATGTTGCCATTGCGCCATAGATTAGTTGATAAGAAGGGAATGTGGTGATGTACCAAGTAAAGGCTTGTTTACCAAGGGTAAAGAAAATAGCAGCAATAAGTGCACCACAAGCAGAATATCTGATATCCACTTTCTTATTTGGCACGATGGTATAAATTAATGTGAAAATAAACCATGTGAAAAAGAATGGGAATAAACTGAGCAATTTCACACCGAGAGAAAGCGTTTCTGATTGTTCAAATACCACTTTTATATAAGAGCTAATCCCTATACTTGTACCTATAAGGAGAGGTCCAAAAGTCAGAATCATCCAGTAAATCGCGAAAGAGGTAAAAATAGGACGAATACTTGTATCATGCCAAATGCTATTGAGGGTTCGGTCGATGTTATTAATTAGCATCAAGGCAACGGCAATTAAACTCACAATCCCCACCACACTCATTTTCTTTGAGTTTGATACGAATTGATCGATATACTCGCCCACCATATCACTCGCTGATGGCGCAAAATTGGTGAAAATCATTTCTTTCAATTCTCCAGTGACTTCATTGAATACAGGAAATGCAGAGAATATAGAAAAAATCACCATCACCATTGGCACGATAGCAAGCATCGTGCTGTAAGTTAGTGCGCCAGCAGCTTGGTTGAGTTTATTTTCTGAAAAACGTTTCCAAAAGAGCAAACTAAATTGTTTCAATGAAATCATAAAAATCCCCCACAGCAATGTTTAAATTTTTTACCAGAACCACATACACAAGGTTGTTTCATTGTAGGCAAGGATACGGTCGGATCCACAAAATACCAACAGTTTTCAATTTTCACAAAAATTGATCGCTCTTGATGGGTTAGTTTTCCCTCTTCGCCTTGAAAAATAGCTTTAAATTCCACCGCACTTTGAGTTTTTGTGAGGTTTTCTGTTTTTAGGATTTCTAATCCTAGCCATGTAGTGTTGTCAGCCCATTCTTGCAATAGATGAGTCTCTAATAAAGTTTGTTGGCTTGGCACAGTTGTTGCAACAATATAAGGTATATTTTTTAAAACATAAGCCGTATAACGTGAACGCATGAGTTGTTCTGCTTTTTCTGGGACGGCAGTGTGTAAATGAAAAGGCGCACAGCAATGTTTGTACTCTTTGCCAGAACGGCAAAAACACAATGAAGGTGCGATAAAATTCTCTGACATTTTAGTGTCCTGAAGTGGTATAAAAGAGATTTAATTTGAATTATAACTGAAAAATGTTTAACTTTTTGACCACATTGCATTTTTTACTTATCATTTACATATAATAAAAAATAAAGGGAAAATTCATTTATGCAATACAATCTCGCTCGCACAGAACAAGGTAAAATCCTAGGCATCACGGCCAAAATGGCTAACCGCCATGGTCTTATTGCTGGCGCAACAGGTACGGGTAAAACTGTCACATTACGTAAAATGGCAGAAGCCTTCAGCGATGATGGGGTTCCAGTATTTTTAGTAGACGTAAAAGGCGATCTTTCTGGTTTAGTAAAGAGCGGTCAATTTCAGGGCAAAATTGCAGAACGAATTGAGCAGTTCGGGTTAGGCAATGAAAGTTATCTTAATGGCTATCCTGTTTCTTTTTGGGATGTTTTTGGTCAAACGGGCATTCCTCTACGAACAACTATTTCTGAAATGGGTCCGTTGTTGCTTTCTCGTTTATTGAATCTAAATGCTACGCAAGAAGGATTATTAAACCTCGTATTTCGTGTGGCAGATGATCAAGGTTTATTGCTCATTGATTTAAAAGATCTTCGTGCAATGCTGAAATATGTTGCAGAGAATGCGAAAACTTTCCAAGTTGAGTATGGCAATGTTTCGACCGCAAGTGTTGGTGCAATCCAACGAGCATTACTGACACTTGAAAATGAAGGTGCTACAAATTTATTTGGTGAGCCTGCATTGAATCTAGATGACTGGATGCAAACTCGCGATGGACGAGGGGTGATTAATGTACTCAATTCTGAGAAATTGATTAATTCCCCAAGAATGTATAGTGCATTTCTATTATGGTTGATGGCAGAACTCTTTGAACAACTACCAGAAGTGGGTGATCCTGAGAAACCTAAATTTGTTATGTTTTTTGATGAAGCTCACTTATTGTTTGATGGTGCACCGAGCGTATTAGTGGAAAAAGTAGAACAAGTTGTGCGTTTGATCCGTTCTAAAGGTGTAGGTATCTATTTTGTCACGCAGAACCCGCTTGATTTGCCAGATACCGTATTAGGGCAGTTAGGTAACCGTGTTCAACACGCTCTCCGCGCATTTACTCCGCGCGATCAAAAAGCCGTAAAATCGGCTGCAGAAACTTTCCGAGCAAACCCTTCAGTGAATGTCGTTGAGACTATTTCAACCCTTGGTGTAGGGCAAGCATTGGTATCATTTTTAGATGAAAAAGGTATGCCAACTCCGGTTGAAATTGCCTATATCTATCCGCCAAAAAGTCAGCTTTCACCATTAACGACAGATGAACGTAATGCTTGGGTGAAAGATGATGATATTTATGCATATTATAAAGAATACGTGGATAACGAATCTGCCTTTGAAGTATTAACTGCTCAAGCGGATTTAGCTGCGGTACAACAAAAACAAGCAGAGCAAGCCCAAGCGGAAGAAGAAAACGGCTTCTTAGGTAGTTTGAGCCGAATGATTTTTGGTACGCAAAAGCGTGGTGAAAAATTATCGCCAACTGAGCAGATTGTTAACAGTGTAGCAAAATCAGTTGGGCGAAATATTCGAAATCAAATTACTAAGCAAATTATGAGAGGAATAATGGGGGCATTGAAAAAATAGGTTGATGATAAATGAAATGTGAGGGTTTCCGTTTAGAAGAGGCGTATCTAAATTACTTTAAATAAAAGATAACTGATTAAGTATTTGAAATCCTCGTTTTCTCTCGGTTCTATATTTTATTAGATTTTTTATTACCATCATCTTTATGATTCAATGTGATAAATATTAAATTTTTCACTGATTTTACAAGCGTCATGTATTAATTTCTTTGTTCCCAATGATTAATTTTTTCGCTAGAATGCACGCAATTTTTGACTTAATAAAGGATAACATTATGTTTGGAAAAGGCGGTTTAGGTGGCTTAATGAAACAAGCCCAACAAATGCAAGAAAAAATGCAAAAAATGCAGGAAGAAATCGCGCAACTGGAAGTAACGGGTGAATCTGGTGCTGGTTTAGTAAAAATCACAATTAATGGTGCACATAACTGCCGTCGCATTGACATTGATCCATCTTTAATGGAAGACGATAAAGAAATGTTAGAAGATTTAATCGCGGCCGCTTTTAACGATGCGGTACGTCGTGCAGAAGAATTACAAAAAGAAAAAATGGCATCGGTTACTGCTGGAATGCCATTGCCTCCAGGAATGAAGTTTCCGTTTTAATTATTAGGCGCGTGAATATACGATTCACGCGTCATCTCTCATTTACCTCTCATTAAATCACTATGCAAAGCAGCCCACTTTTAGAACACCTTATTGAAAACTTACGTTGTCTTCCAGGCGTAGGGCCTAAATCTGCGCAACGTATGGCTTATCATCTTTTACAACGTAATCGTAGCGGTGGAATGAATTTAGCTCGAGCACTCACAGAAGCTATGTCTAAAATTGGCCATTGTTCACAATGTCGAGACTTCACGGAAGAAGACACTTGCAACATTTGCAATAATCCACGCCGTCAAAATTCAGGTTTGCTTTGTGTCGTTGAAATGCCCGCAGATATTCAAGCCATTGAGCAAACAGGGCAATTTTCAGGACGTTATTTTGTCTTAATGGGGCACTTATCACCACTTGATGGTATTGGTCCTCGTGAAATTGGCTTAGATTTACTGCAAAAACGTTTAGTAGAAGAATCTTTCCACGAGGTGATTCTTGCAACAAACCCAACAGTGGAAGGCGATGCAACAGCAAACTACATCGCTGAAATGTGCCGCCAGCACAATATCAAAGTGAGTCGTATCGCTCATGGAATTCCTGTCGGTGGTGAACTGGAAACTGTGGACGGTACAACACTGACTCACTCTTTTCTAGGTCGTCGTCAAATCGACTAATCTTCTCATACTATTATGCGTTTATTTATCGCCGAAAAACCAAGCTTAGCTCGCGCTATTGCTGATGTGTTACCCAAGCCTCATCAACGCGGTGATGGTTTTATTAAATGTGGCGATAATGATGTGGTAACTTGGTGCGTAGGGCATCTGCTCGAGCAAGCAGAACCCGATGCCTATGATCCTAAATTCAAACAATGGCGTTTAGAACATCTCCCTATCATTCCTGAAAAATGGCAACTTTTACCGCGAAAAGAAGTAAAAAAACAACTTTCTGTGGTGGAAAAACTGATCCATCAAGCCGATACACTTGTTAATGCAGGAGACCCAGATAGAGAAGGACAATTACTTGTAGACGAAGTGTTCAGTTATGCCAATTTATCTGCCGAAAAACGCGATAAAATTTTACGCTGCTTGATTAGCGACCTAAATCCAAGTGCGGTAGAAAAAGCGGTTAAAAAATTACAACCCAACCGTAATTTTATTCCTCTTGCCACATCCGCACTCGCACGAGCTCGCGCCGATTGGCTTTATGGCATCAATATGACGAGAGCCTATACTATTCGTGGCAGACAAACTGGCTATGATGGCGTGCTTTCGGTTGGTCGAGTGCAAACCCCTGTGCTGGGTTTAATTGTACGTCGAGATTTGGAAATTGAACATTTCCAACCCAAAGACTTTTTTGAAGTGCTAGCTTGGATTAATCCAAATAATAAAGAAGAAAAAACTCAGGAGAAATCAACCGCACTTTTTAGTGCCTTATGGCAACCTAGCAAAGCTTGTGAAGATTACCAGGATGATGATGGCAGGGTGCTCTCTAAAGGATTAGCAGAAAACGTTGTAAAACGTATTACAAATCAACCAGCAGAAGTAACCGAATATAAAGACGTTCGTGAAAAAGAAACGGCGCCCTTGCCTTATTCCCTTTCTGCGTTACAAATTGATGCAGCAAAGCGATTCGGTATGTCCGCTCAAGCCGTATTAGATACGTGCCAACGCCTATATGAAACTCATCGTTTGATTACTTATCCGCGTTCTGATTGTCGTTATTTACCGGAAGAACATTTTGCCGAACGACACAATGTACTAAATGCAATTTCAACCCATTGTGAAGCTTATCAAGTCTTACCAAATATCATTTCAACTGAACAGCGAAATCGCTGTTGGAATGATAAAAAAGTAGAAGCTCACCATGCAATCATTCCAACGGCCAAAAATCGTCCAGTAAATCTAACACAAGAAGAACGTAATATTTACAGCCTTATCGCTCGCCAATATTTAATGCAATTTTGTCCTGACGCAGAATATCGTAAAAGCAAAATTACGTTGAATATTGCCGGAGGTACTTTTATAGCCCAAGCGCGAAATTTACAAACGGCTGGGTGGAAAGAATTATTAGGCAAAGAAGACGATACAGAAAATCAAGAACCCTTATTACCAATAGTAAAGAAAGGACAAATTTTGCATTGTGAACGCGGAGAAGTGATGAGTAAAAAAACTCAGCCGCCAAAGCCTTTCACAGATGCAACCTTGCTTTCAGCAATGACGGGCATTGCGCGATTTGTACAGGATAAAGATCTCAAAAAAATCCTACGAGAAACAGATGGATTGGGCACAGAGGCTACTCGTGCAGGCATCATTGAATTACTTTTTAAACGCGGTTTTTTAATTAAAAAAGGGCGAAATATTCATAGCACAGAAACTGGAAGAATTTTAATTCAGGCATTACCCGATATTGCCACCCAACCAGATATGACTGCCCATTGGGAATCACAACTCACAGACATTAGTCAAAAACAAGCAACTTATCAGCAATTTATGCATAACTTGAATCAAATGTTGCCTAATTTAGTCCGTTTTGTAGATCTTAATGCATTAAGACAATTAAGCCGCATTAAAATGATCAAATCCAATAGAACAAAACCTAAAAGTGCGGTAAAAAAATCGAGTAAATCAAACGGTCAAACTGATTAAAGTTAAACCAATTAATATTTTTTTTATGCAAAGCACTTGCGAGAAAATTGAATTTTCTATAACATTCACGACCAGTTTTCTTGCAAAATTGCAAATTAGAGAGAAAAAATGTATCAAGTTCTTTTATTTATTTATGTTGTTGTCGCGATTGCCTTGATCGGGTTTATTCTCGTTCAACAAGGTAAAGGAGCGAACGCTGGCGCATCTTTTGGTGGTGGCGCATCAGGTACAATGTTTGGCTCTGCTGGTGCAGGTAACTTTTTAACACGTACTAGCGCGATTTTAGCAACCGCATTTTTTGTTATTGCTCTTGTTTTAGGTAACATGAATTCACATAAAGGCAATATTCAAAAAGGTGCTTTCGACGATTTATCACAAGCTGCAGAGCAAGTTCAGCAACAACAAACAGCTCCAGCGAAAGAAAATAAAAATAGCGACATCCCACAATAAAATAGGATTAGCATAAAAAATTAACGCTCTGGTGGTGGAATTGGTAGACACGCTATCTTGAGGGGGTAGTGACCACAGGTCGTGCGAGTTCAAGTCTCGCCCAGAGCACCAAACAGCAAAGTATACATCACTATAAGACATTACAAAGCCTTGATTTTACTGAAATCAGGGCTTTTTTATTCCCTATACGTCATTATAAAACACCATTTAATCTTAGAATTTTAGGAGTAGATTTAGTAAATATTCACTCCAAAGTGGAAAAATCTATTACTAAAACCACACCTCTCCTTATAAATCTGGACTCAATCACACTCAGCTTTATCCTATCAGATGGGCAAGAAATTTATTTGTTAAGTCAAACAATTCCAAATTATACGATTTAGCTGATATCAACCGCACAATATACTATTTTCTAAAATAAGATCTATTCCATACTCAAGAATTTCAACCTAAGTTATATAAAAATAAAACTATTTATTTTTATCAATTTTCATATATTAACGCAAACGTTTGCGCTATAATCTATTTAGCCTATTTTTAACCATTTAATGAAGGAAAATGTAATGACAGATCGTCCAATTCGTCAGGCTTTACTGAGTGTTTCGGATAAAACCGGTATCGTAGAATTTGCTCAAGGCTTAGTGCAACGCGGTATAAAACTACTTTCCACTGGCGGTACCGCAAAATTGTTGGAGCAGCATGGTTTGCCAGTGACTGAAGTGTCTGATTATACCGGTTTTCCCGAAATGATGGATGGTCGCGTGAAAACCTTACACCCGAAAGTGCACGGTGGGATTTTAGGTCGTCGTGGTACGGATGATGCGATCATGCAACAACACGGCATTGAAGGCATTGATATGGTGGTGGTGAATTTATATCCGTTTGCCGCAACCGTGGCTAAGCCAAACTGCACGTTAGAAGATGCCGTGGAAAATATTGATATCGGTGGCCCAACCATGGTGCGCTCTGCCGCGAAAAACCATAAAGATGTGGCGATTGTCGTGAACAATCAGGATTTTGATGCCATTCTTGCCGAAATGGATCAACATCAAAACAGCTTAACCCTGGAAACCCGTTTTGATCTTGCCATCAAAGCATTTGAACACACCGCGCAATACGATTCCATGATTGCTAATTATTTCGGACAATTGGTGAAACCTTATCATGTTGCCGCTGAAGAAGATGCAGAGGCGAAGTGCGGTCAATTCCCACGGACTTTAAATTTGAATTTCGTGCGTAAACAAACCATGCGTTACGGCGAAAATGCCCATCAAAATGCCGCGTTTTATGTGGATCTCAATGTAAAAGAAGCGAGTGTGGCTACCGCTAGCCAACTGCAAGGTAAGGCTTTGTCTTATAACAATATTGCCGACACCGACGCAGCCCTTGAATGTGTAAAAGAATTTGATGAACCGGCCTGTGTGATTGTGAAACACGCCAATCCATGCGGCGTGGCTTTAGGCAAAGACATTTTAGATGCCTACAACCGAGCCTATCAAACAGACCCAACCTCAGCCTTTGGCGGCATCATTGCTTTTAACCGTGAATTAGACGAAAAAACGGCAAATGAAATTGTAGAACGTCAATTTGTGGAAGTGATTATCGCACCGAAAGTGTCTGCGGAAGCTGTTGAAGTGGTGAAACGTAAGAAAAATGTCCGTTTGCTTGAATGTGGAGAATGGCAAGCACGTACCCAACGTTTAGATTTCAAACGCGTGAACGGTGGCTTGTTGGTGCAAGATGCGGATTTAGGCATGGTGGGCTTGGATGACTTAAAAGTGGTCAGTAAACGTCAACCGACCGAACAAGAATTGAAAGATTTATTATTCTGTTGGAAAGTGGCGAAATTTGTGAAATCGAATGCTATTGTTTATGCCAAAGATAACCAAACCATTGGCATTGGTGCAGGCCAAATGAGCCGTGTGTATTCGGCCAAAATTGCCGGCATTAAGGCGCAAGATGAAGGCTTGGAAGTAGCCGGTTGTGTGATGGCATCCGATGCATTTTTCCCATTCCGTGATGGCATTGATGCTGCGGCGAAAGTGGGCATTCAATGTGTGATTCATCCGGGTGGCTCAATGCGTGATCAGGAAGTGATTGATGCGGCAGATGAGCATAATATGGTGATGGTATTGACGGGAATGCGTCATTTCCGTCATTAATTTATCTAACTATCCCCCTCTTTACGAAAGAGGGGGAATTACAGGTAAAAAATAGCCGTACTTTTTTAAATTAAGCATACACAAGGACTACAACATGAACATCCTCATCATCGGAAACGGCGGTCGTGAACACGCCCTCGCTTGGAAAGCGGCGCAATCTCCATTAGCAGATAAAATTTTCGTTGCACCGGGCAATGCCGGGACAGCGTTAGAACAAAAGGTCGAAAACGTGAATATTGCCGCAACGGATGTTCCTGCGTTGGTTAAATTTGCCCAAGATAACCACATCGGTTTAACGATCGTGGGGCCTGAAGCGCCACTTGTGATTGGCGTGGTGGATGCGTTTCGTACAGCCGGTTTAAAAATTTTCGGACCAACGCAAGCGGCGGCGCAATTAGAAGGTTCCAAAGCCTTTACCAAAGATTTTTTAGCGCGTCATAAAATCCCAACAGCGGAATATCAAAACTTCACCGAAGTCGAACCGGCATTGACTTATTTGCGTGAAAAAGGCGCGCCAATTGTTGTCAAAGCGGACGGTTTAGCAGCAGGCAAAGGCGTGATTGTCGCGACGACATTGCAAGAAGCGGAAGACGCGGTGCGCGATATGCTTTCCGGCAATGCCTTTGGTGAAGCCGGTAGTCGAGTGGTCATTGAAGAATTTTTAGATGGCGAAGAGGCGAGCTTTATCGTCATGGTGGACGGCAAAAATGTTGAACCTATGGCGACCAGCCAAGACCACAAACGTGTGGGTGAACAAGATACCGGTTTGAACACCGGTGGCATGGGGGCTTATTCTCCTGCGCCTGTGGTGACACCTGAAATTCATGAGCGCGTGATGCGTGAAGTGATCTATCCAACGGTCAACGGCATGGCGGCAGAGGGCAATGTTTATACCGGTTTCTTGTATGCAGGTTTGATGATCATGCCAAATGGTCAGCCGAAAGTGATCGAATTTAACTGTCGTTTCGGTGATCCGGAAACCCAACCGATTATGTTGCGTTTGGAATCGGATTTGGTGGAACTTTGTCTTCAAGCCTGTGATGGCAAATTGGACGAAGTGAAATCCCAATGGAATCCGAAGGCTTCTTTGGGTATCGTATTAGCAGCAGAAGGTTATCCGGGAGATTATCGTAAAGGCGATGATATCAGCGGTTTGCCTCAAAGTGCGGCCGAAAATGAGAAAGTTTTCTTGGCGGGCGTAGAAGTGAAAGCGGGTAAGTTAGTTACCAATGGGGGCCGCGTGCTTTGCGCTACTGCATTGGGTGAAAGCGTATTTGAGGCACAACAGAAAGCGTTAAAATTGGCTGAGCAAATTCAATGGTCTGGGCGTTTTTATCGTCGAGACATTGGTTACAGAGCTGTGGAACGAGAGTTCCAAAAATAGTTCATATCATTATGATGAATTAATTTCATTTAAGTGATGAAAATTTAGGAATGAAATTTTAATTAAGTTTTTATCTATAAACAGTTAAACTATCTGCCATAAATTACATAACAGGAGAACACAATGTTTACAAGAAATATGACTATCGCTGATTACGATCCAGTATTGTGGCAAGCGATCCAAGATGAAAATCGTCGTCAAGAAGAACATATCGAACTCATTGCATCTGAAAACTATGCTAGTCCGCGCGTGATGGAAGCGCAAGGTTCTCAATTCACCAATAAATATGCGGAAGGCTATCCCGGCAAACGCTATTATGGTGGTTGTGAGTATGCAGACATTGTGGAACAGTTAGCAATTGACCGCGCGAAAGAATTATTTGGTGCAGATTACGTGAATGTTCAACCGCACTCTGGTTCACAAGCGAATGCTGCGGTGTATGGTGCATTGATTAATGCGGGCGATACTATTTTAGGTATGGATTTGGCTCACGGTGGGCACTTAACTCACGGCGCAAAAGTCAGTTTCTCCGGCAAGATTTATAACTCTGTGCTTTATGGAATCACTGCGGATGGCTTAATTGATTATGAAGATGTTCGTCAAAAAGCATTAGAATGTAAACCAAAACTTATCGTTGCGGGTTTCTCGGCTTATTCACAAATTGTGGATTGGGCGAAAATGCGTGAAATCGCAGATGAAGTCGGTGCGTATTTATTTGTGGATATGGCGCATGTAGCAGGATTAATTGCAGCGGGTTTATATCCAAATCCACTGCCTCATGCACATGTTGTGACAACAACAACCCATAAAACATTGGGCGGTCCGCGTGGTGGTTTAATTCTTTCATCTTGTGGTGATGAAGAAATCTACAAAAAATTACAATCATCTGTATTCCCTGCAAACCAAGGTGGTCCATTAGTTCATATTATTGCGGCAAAAGCAGTTTGCTTTAAAGAAGCGTTAGAGCCTCAATATAAAGAATACCAAGCAAATGTGTTGAGAAATGCAAAAGCGATGGTTGAAGTATTTAAACAACGTGGTTATGACGTTGTGTCAAATGGTACTGAAAACCACTTGTTCTTAGTAAGTTTTATTAAACAAGGATTAACGGGTAAAGCAGCTGATGCGGCATTAGGCAAAGCAAATATTACTGTGAATAAAAACGCTGTACCAAACGATCCGCAAAAACCATTCGTCACTTCAGGTATTCGTGTAGGTACACCATCTGTGACTCGCCGTGGTTTCAATGAAAATGATGTGCGTGAATTAGCTGGCTGGATGTGTGATGTTTTAGATGCTTTAGGCAAAGAAAATGAAGAACAAGTGATTGCTGAAACTAAAGAAAAAGTATTAGCAATTTGTAAACGTCTTCCAGTTTATCCGAAATGATTTATTTTCTTTCGTTGATTATATGGTTAGCGGCGATCAATATCGCCGCTTATTTTTTTATGTGGAGAGATAAAATTCGGGCCGTGCGTAACGAGTGGAGAATTCCTGAAAAAACGTTTTTTCTTCTAAGCCTTTTAGGTGGCTTTATGGGAATACATTTAGCTATGAAACATTTTCGTCATAAAACGCTGCATTTTAGTTTTAAATTTATTGTTGTCATTAGCGCATTTCTTTGGGTTGTTATTTTTCCATGGTTATATTTTTCTTTTATTTTTCAATATGTAAAAGCATGATAATGTAGACAAACTAATTTGTTATGCCTCTCGAAACATTGTGCTTGGAACTGATTTTTACTAGCGTTATTTTGTATAATATTGGAAATTTTTTTATGGGAAATCATATGACTTATATTGTTGGCTTAACTGGTGGCATTGGTAGTGGTAAAACAACGATTGCTAATTTATTTGCCAATCTTGGCGTACCTCTAGTGGATGCAGATGTGGTTGCTAGAGAAGTCGTCGCGAAAGATTCCCCTTTATTGTCTAAAATTGTTGAACATTTTGGTGCTCAAATTTTAACGAAACAAGGCGAGCTTAATCGCGCGGCTTTACGAGAGCGAGTGTTTAGTCATGATGAAGATAAATTGTGGTTAAATAATCTTTTACATCCCGCTATTCGTGAACGAATGAAACAACAATTAGCTGAACAAACTGCGCCTTACACATTATTTGTCGTCCCTTTATTAATAGAAAATAAATTGACCGCACTTTGTGATCGTATTTTGGTAGTAGATGTGAGTCCACAAACTCAACTTGCTCGTTCATCGCAACGGGATAAAAATAATTTTGAACAAATTCAACGAATTATGAATTCTCAAGTTTCTCAACAAGAGCGTTTAAAATGGGCGGATGATGTGATTAATAATGATACTGAACTGACCCAAAACTTGCCGCACTTGCAGCAAAAGGTGCTAGAATTGCACCAGTTTTATTTACAACAAACGGAACATAAAAATGTCTGACGAAATTATTGAAGTACCTTGTCCGATTTGCCAAAAATCTGTGCCTTGGACAAATGAAAGTACTTTTCGACCTTTTTGTAGCAAACGTTGCCAGTTAATCGATCTTGGCGAATGGGCGGCTGAAGAAAAAGCGATTCCAAGTGATACTGCTGATTTTGCAATGGATCCAAATGTGAGTGACGAATGGAGCATTAAATAGAAATTAACCGATAGGAAACCCTATCGGTTAATTTTTATAAGTGCGGTCCTTTTTTGAGGATTTTCCTTAAGCATGCTATGCTAAATGTAATTTGATTATTCTAAAATGTGATTTTTATGCAACAAGATTATTTAAGCCAGCAACGATTCTCCGATCTTCCTCTACATCCGATTGTACGAGATGCTTTGGCAAAAAAAGGCTTTGATTTTTGTACCCCAATTCAGGCTTTATCCTTGCCTATCAGTTTAAATGGACGAGATGTCGCAGGACAAGCTCAAACTGGTACAGGCAAGACAATGGCTTTTTTAACGGCTACTTTTCACCATCTTTTAACTCACCAAGATCCTAATCTGGAATATCCTCACCCAAGAGCTTTGATTTTAGCGCCTACTCGAGAATTAGCGGTGCAGATTAGTAATGACGCTGAATTTCTTGCCAAAGCGAGTGGATTAAAGACCGCACTTGCCTATGGTGGCGATGGTTATGATAAACAGCTACAAGCGATTGAGCGTGGCGTCGATATTTTGATTGGTACAACAGGGCGAGTCATTGATTATGTAAAACAAGGCGTAATTTGTTTAGATGAAATTCAAGTTGTCGTGCTAGATGAATCGGATCGAATGTTCGATCTTGGATTTATCCGTGATATTCGTTATTTATTGCGTAAATGCCCCGCTCCGCAAGCGCGTTTAACGATGTTATTTTCAGCGACGCTTTCTTATAAAGTGCGTGAATTAGCATTTGAAGATATGAATGATCCTGAATATATTGAAATTGAACCAGAACAAAAGACAGGTCATCGCATTAAAGAAGAACTTTTTTATCCATCTAATCAGGATAAAATGGCACTTCTCTTAACCTTAATGGAAGATGAATGGCCTGAGCGTTGTATTGTATTTGCGAATACGAAACATCGTTGTGAAGAAATTTGGGGTTATTTAGCAGCTGATGGGCATCGTGTTGGTTTATTGACTGGTGATGTAGCACAGAAAAAACGTTTATCGTTATTAAAACAATTTACCGACGGTGATTTAGATATTTTAGTAGCAACAGATGTGGCTGCTCGTGGCTTGCATATTTCTGATGTGACGCATGTTTTCAATTATGATTTACCTGATGATAGGGAAGATTACGTTCACCGAATCGGTCGTACTGGACGAGCGGGGGAAAGTGGCGTTTCGATTAGTTTTGCTTGCGAAGAATATGCGATGAATTTACCAGCAATTGAAGAATATATTGGCCATTCTATCCCAGTGAGCCAATATGAAACAGAAGCCTTGCTTGAACTGCCGAAACCGTATCGGTTAAAACGTGCAGTACCACCTCAAGGTCATACAAGACATCGTTCTTATCACACAAAATAGTGATATAATTTTTTAGTCTCAATAATTAATAAGGAAATCATTATGGCCATTTTAGTGACAGGTGGCGCCGGTTATATCGGTTCTCACACAGTTGTAGAATTATTAAATGCTGGCAAAGATGTGGTGGTATTAGATAATCTTTGCAATTCATCGCCAAAATCCCTTGAGCGTGTAAAACAAATTACAGGCGAAGAAGCAAAATTTTATGAGGGTGATATTTTAGATCGTGCTTTGTTACAAAAAATCTTTGCAGAAAATGAGATTAACTCTGTTATTCACTTTGCTGGATTGAAGGCCGTAGGGGAAAGTGTTCAAAAGCCGACAGAATATTACATGAACAACGTAGCTGGCACCCTTGTATTAATTCAAGAAATGAAAAAAGCAGGTGTTTGGAACTTCGTGTTTAGCTCATCTGCGACGGTTTACGGTGATCCAAAAATTATTCCAATTACAGAGGATTGTGAGGTCGGCGGTACAACCAACCCTTATGGTACCTCTAAATATATGGTTGAGCAGATTTTACGCGATACAGCAAAAGCGGAACCAAAATTTAGTATGACTATCTTGCGTTATTTTAATCCAGTTGGGGCACATGAAAGCGGCTTAATTGGTGAAGATCCAAATGGTATTCCCAATAATTTATTGCCTTATATCAGCCAAGTTGCCATCGGTAAATTAGCTCAACTTTCTGTATTTGGTAGTGATTACGACACTCACGATGGTACAGGTGTGCGTGATTATATTCATGTAGTGGATTTAGCTGTGGGGCATTTAAAAGCGCTTCAACGTCATGAAAATGATGCTGGTTTACATATTTATAACCTTGGTACAGGCCATGGTTATTCCGTACTAGACATGGTAAAAGCCTTTGAAAAAGCCAACAACATTACCATTGCATATAAACTTGTAGAACGCCGCCCTGGTGATATTGCGACATGCTATTCTGATCCTAGTTTAGCTGCAAAAGAGCTTGGTTGGGTGGCAGAACGTGGTCTTGAAAAAATGATGCAAGATACGTGGAACTGGCAGAAAAATAATCCAAAAGGGTATAGAGATTAATATTCTCTAATATTTGTTTTCTTCTTTATGAAGAAGAACGCTAAACATTGGGGGATGTGATTAAAAATCCCCCTAATTTTTACACTTATCCTTTAATTGAAAGGCGAAGTTTCTAAAATATAACCCAAATTAACCGCACTTTATGTCAAATTCCCTTTCTTCCCAAATTTTTACACGCAAGATGTTAATTTGCGTATTCACAGGTTTTAATTCTGGTTTGCCATTATTTGTGTTATTGCAAATGTTGCCTGTTTGGCTGACAGATAAACATCTTTCAATTGAGCTTATTGGTGCAGTAACAGGTGTGATGTTGCCTTATGGATTGAAATTTTTGTGGGCACCATTATTGGATCGTTATTTCCCGAGCTTTTTAGGGCGTCGTCGTAGCTGGATGTTGCTTTCACAAGTGGCATTATTGATCTTACTTTACATAATTAGCCTATTTGATCCGCTCATACAACTGAGCACAGTGGCAAATATTGCGTTGCTTATCGCCTTTTTTTCAGCCACACAAGATATCGTGTTAGATGCGTATCGTCGTGAAATTTTGAGTGATCATGAATTAGGTTTGGGAAACACTATTCATATTAATGCTTATCGAATTGCGGGATTAATTCCGGGTGGATTATCGCTATATTTGGCGGCGATTTATCCTTGGGAAACAGTCTTTTTATGGACCGCACTTTGTATGTTAGCGGGCATCTTCATGACACTATTTTTAGCCAAAGAGCCCAAAATCAACGTGCAACAATCTAATCAGCCGTTCTATCAAGCATTTTGGATTCCATTACAAGAATTTTTCCAGCGTAAGGGCGTCGTTCAGGCTGTCGGTTTTTTACTGTTTTTGTTTTTATATAAGTTCGGGGATTCTTTTGCTACAACTCTACAAACCAAATTTATTTATGATATGGGATTTAGCAAAGAGGATATAGCCATTGTTGTAAAAAGTACCGCACTTTGGTCAAGCATTTTATCTGGGCTTGCCGGTGGTGTGATAATGTTAAAACTGGGTATTAACCGTGCATTGTGGCTCTTTGGGCTTGTACAAATGGTGACAATTGGTGGGTTTATTTGGTTGGCTGCTTTAGGACATTTTGATGTCGTTACATCGGCCGAGTTATGGAAACTGGGTGTTGTGATTGCAGCAGAATATATCGGCGTTGGACTTGGCACCGCGGCTTTTGTGGCTTTTATGGCGCGTGAGAGTAATCCTCTTTATACTGCAACACAGCTTGCACTTTTTACGAGCCTTTCAGCTTTGCCAAGTAAAGTTTTAGGTATGCTTTCTGGTTATGTTGTGGGTGCCGTGGGGTATTATCAGTATTTTTGGTTTTGTTTATTTTTAGCGATTCCAGGCATGCTTTGTTTATTTTGGGTAGCTCCTTGGAATCAAGAAAATAATACGGCCAATTCACTATAAAAGTGCGGTAAAAATTATAAAAAATTTGACCGTACTATGCTTTATCAGTATCTTAGTCACGTTTTTTATTAATGGAGATTTTTTATGAAAATTATTCTTTTAGGTGCACCGGGCGCAGGTAAAGGCACTCAAGCACAATTTATTATGAACAAATTTGGTATCCCACAAATTTCAACTGGTGATATGTTCCGTGCTGCAATCAAAGCGGGGACTGAACTTGGCAAACAAGCTAAAGCATTAATGGATGAAGGTAAATTAGTACCAGATGAATTAACCGTTGCACTTGTAAAAGATCGTATTGCTCAACCTGATTGCGCAAATGGTTTCTTATTAGATGGTTTCCCTCGTACTATTCCTCAAGCGGATGCATTGAAAGATTCAGGCGTTAAAATTGATTTTGTTTTAGAATTCGATGTGCCAGACGAAGTGATTGTTGAACGTATGAGTGGCCGTCGTGTACACCAAGCATCTGGCCGTTCTTACCACATTGTTTATAATCCACCAAAAGTGGAAGGTAAAGATGATGTAACCGGTGAAGATTTAATTATTCGTGCAGATGATAAACCAGAAACTGTATTAGATCGTTTAGCCGTATATCATAAACAAACCAGCCCATTAATTGATTATTACCAAGCAGAAGCGAAAGCAGGGAATACTCAATATTTCCGTTTAGATGGTACACAAAAAGTGGAAGAAGTTAGCCAAGAGTTAAATAAAATTCTAAGCTAAAATTAACCGCACTTTTTGATATCGAGAAGTGCGGAATATTCCTTAACATGTCTAAAATCCCTAGTTTTATCTTTTAATGATTTACCTCGTGTAAATTCCTGACTTGAAATCAGATAGAGAACATATCATGACATCCTCATTCAAACCAGAATTACTTTCCCCTGCCGGCTCCCTCAAAAATATGCGCTATGCTTTTGCCTATGGTGCAGATGCCGTTTATGCAGGCCAACCACGCTACAGCTTACGTGTACGTAACAATGAATTTAATCATGCCAATTTAAAAATCGGGATCGATGAAGCCCATGCACTTGGCAAAAAATTCTATGTGGTGGTGAATATTGCGCCGCATAACTCCAAACTCAAAACCTTTATCAAAGATTTACAACCTGTGATCGACATGGTCCCTGATGCCTTAATTATGTCTGACCCAGGCTTAATCATGTTGGTGCGTGAAAACTTCCCGGATATTGATATTCACCTTTCTGTACAAGCTAATGCGGTAAACTGGGCAACGGTAAAATTCTGGAAACAAATGGGGTTAACCCGTGTGATTTTATCGCGCGAACTTTCAATAGATGAAATTGCCGAAATTCGCCAACACGTGCCCGATATCGAACTTGAAATTTTCGTACACGGTGCGTTGTGCATGGCGTATTCCGGTCGTTGTTTGCTTTCTGGCTATATCAACAAGCGCGATCCAAACCAAGGCACTTGCACGAATGCTTGCCGTTGGGAATACAAAATGGAAGAAGGTACTACCGATGAAGTAGGCAACATCGTGCCGAAAATCGCTCCTGCCCAACAAATCGAAGTAAAAAATGTGGCGCCAACCTTAGGTGAAGGTGCGGTAACAGATAAAGTTTTCCTTTATACCGAATCACAAAAACCAGATGAGCAAATGACCGCTTTTGAAGATGAGCACGGCACCTACTTTATGAACTCAAAAGATCTGCGTGCAGTACAACACGTGGAAAAATTGACCGCACTTGGAGTGCATTCTTTAAAAATCGAAGGCCGTACTAAATCATTCTATTATTGCGCAAGAACCGCTCAAGTTTACCGCAAAGCTATTGATGATGCGGCAGAGGGCAAGCCATTTGATGAAAGCTTAATGGATACCTTAGAATCCCTTGCACATCGTGGTTATACCGAAGGATTCTTACGTCGTCATACACACGATGAATATCAAAATTACGAATACGGTTATTCTATTTCTGATCGCCAACAGTTTGTCGGTGAATTTACCGGTAAACGTAACGAACAAGGTATGGCTGAAGTGGCAGTAAAGAACAAATTCCTACTTGGTGATGATGTAGAAATGATGACCCCTCAGGGGAATATCAATTTCAAAATTGAAAAAATGATAAATCGTAAAAATGAAGCGGTTGATGCAGCACTAGGTGATGGGCATTTTGTGTTCTTAGACGTACCACAAGATATCAACTTAGACTACGCCTTATTAATGCGTAATTTAGTCAATAGCAATACAAGAAATCCACATATTAAATAACAAAAAATTACTTGTTAAAAAAATGTTGCATTTTTGTGTTTTGTTATTATAATACGCCACATACCTGATTTGTTAATTCAACAACTCATAGTATGACTCCAAATATTTTTGCCCTTTCAGCTTTTGAAAGGGCTTTTTTTATCCTTGAATTTAAAGCCCTAACTTATTCATTTCTTTAATTACAGAGTCCACTTGGATCTGTGCCATTAAATCTTTTCCTTTTAGTTTTGTTACCCAAGGTAATAGAGAGGATGGTTTTCCAAATTCTTTTTGTGCATTCTCTTCATAAACAGAAACGACATTAGACAAATTATGATAAGGGCCCGTACGTAATGGGTTGTGATAAGCATATAAACCAATAACAGGCGTATTTTGAGCCGTTGCAATATGTGCTGGGCCAGAATCAGGCGATAAAACTAAATCTACTTGAGAAATTAAGGCAGAAAGTTGCTTCAAGTTAGTTTTACCTGAAGCATTAGTTGGTTTAAAGTCACAAAGTGCTATGATTTTTTCAACCATTTCTAATTCACGCTTTGAGGGGGAACTACAAAAAATAACATGAATATTACGTTTATTTGCAATATTGGCAACCTCAGCATAACGTTCAATGAGCCAATCTTTTTCTACTTTACTAGAGCAAGGAGAAATCAGTAAATTTTTACGTGAAGGATCAATAAATTGATATGCATATTCACTTTCCTGGGGAGAAATTTCAAGTTTCCAGGTTAATTTAGCTTTTGGTACACCAATATATTCAGCAAAAGCCATGAAACCGTCTAAGACATGAGGTGAATCAGGATCATTTACTTGACGATTAACAAATAGCCATTGTCCCTCTCGTGATCGTTTTTTACCAAACCCAATTTTATATTTAGCTTTAATTCCTAAGGAAATAATAGAAGCACGAAATGCCGTTTGCATATTTAACAAGGCATCAAAGTGTTGATTCTTTAACGTTTTCCATAATGAGAAAAGACCTTTCCAACCGGTTTTCTTATCATAAGGAATCAGAGTAATATTAGGAATCCCCTCTAATAAGCCGAATTCTGTTTTACCTACAACCCAAGTAATTTGGGTTTGAGGATAATAAGCCTGAATATGTTGTATGACAGCAAGGGCATGACAAACATCTCCTACAGCAGAAAGGCGGAGAATACAAAGTGATTTGGGAGCACGAGTGAAAAGTGACATTTGCAATCCTTTCTCATTTAATTTGGATGTATTTTAAAGTAGAATAAGGACATTTTCTATCATCCAATTCCACTAACATGCACTCATTCCAACAGGGTAATGAATATTTTATCTTCAGTTTTGACCGCACTTTTAACGATAAAAGTAACTTCTTTAAACCTAAATTCTGGCAAACTCAAAAAAGAATTATTGGGACGGCAAAAGGCCGAGGCACAACTTATTTTCTACAAACAGAAGATTATCTAGGCGTAAACTGCGCACTGAGACATTATTATCGCGGTGGATTATGGGGAAAATTCAACAAAGATCGTTATTATTTCTCCTCTCTCAAGAAGACCCGTAGTTTTGCTGAGTTTTATTTACTACAACACTTATATGAAGCAGGGCTCCCCGTTCCTAAACCTATTGCTGCACGAGTTCAAAAGGGAAAATTGGGGATCTGCTATCAAGCGGATATTTTGACAGAAAAAATTGAAAATGCTCGGAATTTATCCCTACTATTACAGGCAACCCCTTTACCAAAAGAAATCTGGACTCAAATAGGAAAATTAATTCGTCAATTACATGATCAGCAGGTTTGCCATACAGATTTAAATGTACATAACATTCTCGTTCAACAAATAAAAAATAGAAAACAATGTTGGTTATTAGATTTCGATAAGTGCACTATAAGATCGGGAAATAGTTGGAAAGCAGACAACTTGAATCGATTACACCGCTCTTTTACAAAAGAAATTAAAAGAATGAAGATTCAATTTACAAAACAAAATTGGGCAGATTTAATCGCAGCCTATAATCAACCTCAAGAATAAAGGATAAGCCATGAAACAAAAAATCGTACTTGCTACAGGTAACCAAGGTAAAGTGAAGGAAATGTCTGATGTATTAGCCAATCTTGGATTTGAAGTGATCGCACAAAGCGATTTAGGCATTAATAGCCCCGAAGAAACAGGCTTAACCTTTGTAGAAAATGCACTATTAAAAGCGCGCTATGCGTCAGAAAAATCAGGGTTACCCGCTATCGCAGATGATTCTGGTTTAGTTGTTTATGCACTCAATGGGGCTCCAGGGTTATATTCTGCGCGATACGCTGGAAAGGATAGTAACGATGAAAAGAATCGCAAAAAATTATTAACCGAACTCTCTCATGTCACAAAAGAAAATCGACAAGCAAAATTTGTGAGCTGTATCGTTTATCTAAAACACCCAAATGATCCGTCACCAATCATCGCTGAAGGTGAATGCCATGGTCTCATTGAGTTTGAAGAAAAAGGTAAAAATGGTTTTGGTTACGATAGTTTATTTTTCAGCCCAGAAAAAAATTGCACATTCGGTGAACTGGATACAATTGAGAAAAAAAGAATCTCACATAGAGCACGCGCACTTAATATCTTAAAAAATAAATTAGAAAATTAATATTTATAGGCACTCAAAAACGGTCAGAAATATAAAATAATTTCTGACCGCACTTTAACGTTATAATTAAGCTAAACGTATTTTCGCTTCTGCAATCGCTTCAGCAACTCTTAATGGCGACACACCACCTTTTGCACAACGTTTGTCTAAGCAAGATTGGAGAGAAAGGATCTCGTAAACATCATCTCCTACTACTTCACTAAATTGGCGGAATTCAGAGATAGTAAGATCTTCTAATCCTTTGCCTTTCTCGATTGCATAAACAACCGTTTCACCCACGATATGATGGGAATCTCGGAAAGGTACGCCCTTAGAGACTAAATAATCCGCTAATTCAGTTGCGTTTGAATAGCCTTTTAACGCGGCTTCTCGAGTACGTTCAACATTTACTTTCAATTCATCTAATACGAACGTTGCCATATCCACACAGTTTTGCCAAGTATCTAAGGCATCAAAAATACCTTCTTTATCTTCTTGCATATCTTTATTATACGCAAGTGGTAAACCTTTTAAGGTGACTAGCATGCCTGTCAATGAACCGATCACTCTGCCGGCTTTGCCTCGAATTAACTCACATGCATCAGGATTTTTCTTTTGTGGCATTAATGATGAGCCGGAAGTCACGCGATCAGATAGCTCGACTAAATTTGCCTCTCCGCTATTAAAGATAATAATATCTTCAGCAAAGCGGGAAAGATGAGCCATACTAAGGGATGCGATGGAAAGCAACTCTACGATATGATCGCGATCAGAGACGCTATCTAAGCTATTTCTAGTCGCGAAAGCAAAACCAAGATCGTGCGCAAGTGAATCACGATCTACGGCATAAGCCGTACCAGCCAGCGCCCCACTACCAAGTGGACAGGTATTCATACGATTATACGCATCTGTTAAACGTGAATAGTCACGGTCGAACATTTCCACATACGCCATACACCAATGAGCAAACGTTATTGGTTGAGCTCGTTGTAAATGGGTATAGCCAGGCATTACTGCTTGTTGTGTGTTTTCTGCGGTTTGAACTAAGTGGCGTTGCAAATTACGTACTGATTCTTGTAATTCAACCACACGTTGTTTGCACCATAGTTTTATATCTACTGCCACTTGATCGTTACGGCTACGGCCAGTATGTAATTTCTTACCAAGGTTGCCTACTTTATCGATTAGCTTACTTTCAACCCAACTATGAATATCTTCAGCATCATCTTGTAAAATTGCTTGTGGATTTGACCGCACTTCAATAAGTAATTCATTTAGAGCTTGTTCAAGTTGATGCTGTTCTTCGATAGTTAATACATTGACTTTCATCAAGGCTTTGGACCAACCAATTGAGCCTTGAATATCCTGTTCTGCCAAACGATAATCAAAACATAATGAGTCATTAAAATCTTTAAAACGTTTATCTGCTGCCTGCGTAAAACGTCCACCCCAAAGTGCCATAATCTTTCCTTTTTATTCTAATTAATTATTCTATTATTGTGCATATTTATGCATAAAGCAATATTCTATATTAATAATAAAACAAAAATGGACAAAATCTTTCATTTTGTCCATTTTATCTGTATTAGTGCTATTTATAGCGTTTTTGCTAAATTTTTGATAAAGGTTTTGAATTCTTTACCTAATTTTTCGTGACGAATACCGTATTCTACGAAAGCTTCCATATAGCCAATTTTATCACCACAGTCGAATGTTTCACCTGTCATATGGAATGCTTCAACAGTTTCTTTTTCAATGAGCATATCAATAGCATCAGTTAATTGGATTTCATCACCAACACCAATTGGCGTCTTTTCCAACAAGTCCCAAATTGCTGCTGAGAAAACATAACGACCAACTACAGCAAGATTTGACGGCGCCTCTTCAACAGCTGGTTTTTCAACAATGTTATTAATTTTTGCGCTTTCACCACCATTAAGTACGACGCCACCACAGTCTGCAACACCATAACTACTCACATTTTCTTGTGGAACAGGCGTTACCATAATTTGGCTTGCTCCAGTTTCATTAAAGCGTTTAATCATTGCAGAAAGATTTTCTTTTTTCTGGTCTGCACTGAAATCAGCTAACAATACGTCAGGTAATACAACAGCAAAAGGCTCATTACCAACTACTGGACGACCACAAAGAACAGCATGACCTAAGCCCTTAGCGTTACCTTGACGAACGTGCATAATAGTTACATCTTTTGGACAGATAGAACGCACTTCTTCTAAAAGCTGACGTTTAACACGTTTTTCTAGCATCGTTTCTAGTTCAAAAGAGGTATCAAAATGGTTTTCGATAGCATTTTTTGATGAATGCGTGACAAGCACAATTTCTTTTATGCCAGCAGCTACACATTCATTTACCACGTATTGAATCAATGGCTTATCAACCAAAGTGAGCATTTCCTTCGGAATTGCCTTCGTGGCAGGCAACATACGTGTACCAAGACCGGCTACAGGAATAATTGCTTTCATAATATAAAATCCATTATCTATGACTACGATGAAACATCTAAAGGTTCATCTTTTGTCTGCTTAATTCGTTGGTAAATTTCTTCTCGGTGAACGGATACTTCTTTAGGCGCTTCAACACCGAGTTTTACTTGGTTTCCACGTACACTCAAAACCGTGATAGAAATATCATCTCCAATAAGTACACTTTCGCCAACTTTACGAGTTAAGATTAACATCTTTTATCTCCTTAGTTTGCATTTATTAGATATCCCTATCAATCAAGGAAGGGTTGGCATCCCGCCAACCTGCTTGTACTACAGATTTTTGTTTAACCAGTCCTGCGCCACTTTAACTGCTTGTGCCACATTTTCTGGTTGGGAGCCTCCTGCCATTGCCATATCCGGACGACCACCGCCTTTACCCCCGACCTGTTGAGCCATTAAATTAACAAGCTCACCAGCTTTTACTTTGGTAGTTAAATCGTTTGTTACACCAACGACAAGGTTGACTTTTTCATCTAAGATCGATGCGAATGCGATTACGCCTGAGCCGAGTTGATTTTTTAAATCATCGACCATCACACGTAATGATTTTGTTTCTATGCCATCCAATTGTTGTGCGATAACAGAAACACCGTTGATTTTCACCGCACTTTTCACAAAATCAGAACCAGCCTGCATTGCAGCTTTTTCTTTTAGACCCTGTAATTCTTTTTCCACTTTCTTCGCTTTGTCTTGAAGTTGCTGGATTTTTTCTACTAAGGTATTTATGTCTGATTTGAATAAGTCTGCGCTTTGGATCAGAATGCATTGTTGATTATGTAACCACTCAATGGCATTTTCACCTGTTACAGCTTCAATACGACGAACGCCTGCAGCCACTGCGCTTTCAGTAATAATTTTAAATAGACCGATATCCCCCGTGCGTTTTGCGTGAATACCACCACAAAGCTCAATTGAGAAATCGCCCATGGTCAATACGCGAACATTATCACCATATTTCTCGCCAAAGAGTGCCATTGCCCCTTTAGCTTTTGCTGAATCAATATCCATAATATCCGTTTGCACAGGGAAGTTAGCACGGATTTTTTGGTTTACTAATGTTTCAATTTGAGTTAACTGTTCTTTTGTAATTGCTTCTGGCTGTGCAAAGTCAAAACGCAAGGCTTTATCTGAAACAAGTGATCCTTTTTGCACAACATGTTGACCTAAAACTTGACGTAAGGCAGCGTGCAATAAGTGTGTTGCTGAGTGATTGAGTGATGTGTTGTGGCGACGTTCCGCATCCACAATAGCATTCACCGATTGTCCAACTTTCAAACATCCTTGCGTTAATTCTCCAATGTGTCCAAATACTTGCCCATATTTTTGGGTATCTTTCACATTAAAGGTCACGCCTTGTGCGCTTAAATATCCGCTGTCACCAATTTGACCGCCTGATTCTGCATAAAACGGCGTATTTTCCAAAATAACGACCGCACTTTGACCTGCTTCGATACTTTCTACTGATTTACCATCATAGAAAAGTGCGGTGATTTTTGCTTGAGATTCGACTTCAGTATAGCCTTCAAACTTAGTTTCACCATCTACGCGAATAACGCTGTTGTAGTCCACACCAAACTGACTCGCTGCTTGAGCACGAGTACGTTGTGCTTCCATTTCACGATCAAACGCTTGTTCATCAATAGTGATATTGCGCTCACGACATACATCAGCCGTTAAATCCAATGGGAAACCATAGGTGTCATAAAGTTTGAATGCAACTTCACCTGAAAGGACGCCATCTTTCACTTGAGCAAGGGCTTCATCTAATAAGCTCAATCCGCGTTCTAGAGTGCGAGCAAATTGTTCTTCTTCTAAACGTAATAGCTTTTCAACATTTACTTGTTTTGCTTTTACGTCTTTTCCAGCCTCAGCCATCACCTCAATTAGAGTTGGCACGAGTTTATAGAAAAAGGCTTCTTTGGCACCTAATAAGTGACCGTGACGAACTGCGCGGCGAATAATACGACGTAAGACATAACCACGGCCTTCGTTTGATGGAATAACGCCATCTGCGATTAAATATGCACAAGAACGAATATGGTCAGCAATAACACGTAATGATTTATTACTTAAATCTGTTGTGCCTACAACTTCAGCCGTTTTTGCGATTAATGTTTTGAAAATATCAATCTCGTAGTTTGAGTTAACATGTTGTAATACAGCAGAAATACGCTCTAATCCCATACCCGTGTCAACTGATGGACGTGGCAATTTTTCCATTGTGCCATCGGCTAAACGGTTGAATTGCATAAACACAACGTTCCAGATTTCAATATAACGGTCGCCATCTTCTTCTGGTGAGCCTGGAGGTCCGCCCCAAATATGATCACCGTGATCGTAGAAAATTTCAGTACAAGGACCGCAAGGACCCGTGTCGCCCATTGCCCAGAAGTTGTCTGATGCGTAAGGTGCGCCTTTATTGTCACCAATGCGAATAATGCGTTCAGCAGGAACACCGACTTCTTTATTCCAGATGTTGTAGGCTTCATCATCGGTTTCATACACGGTTACCCAGAGTTTTTCTTTAGGTAAACCTAGCCATTTTGGGGATGTTAAATATTCCCAAGCAAAATTAATCGCATCGTGTTTAAAGTAATCACCAAAACTGAAGTTACCGAGCATTTCAAAGAAAGTATGATGACGCGCGGTATAACCAACATTTTCTAAGTCATTATGCTTTCCCCCAGCACGTACGCAACGTTGCGCAGTGGTCGCTCTAGAATAAGGGCGTTTATCCATTCCAAGGAACACGTCCTTAAATTGGTTCATCCCTGCATTCGTAAAAAGCAAAGTCGGATCATTTTCCGGCACAAGTGAACTACTTTCTACAACTTGATGACCTTTGCTATGGAAAAAATCAAGGAATGATTGTCTTATTTCTGCTGTTGTTTTCATTAAAAATAATCCTTGCTAACCATATTAAAAAATAAAATTAAAGCGCACCATTTTGGCATATTTTCCTAATTTATAAAAAGACTTTTTATCAAAACACAAAAATAAAACCGCACTTCACGGCGCTATTTAAGAAGTGCGGTTAAAATTTAAGTTATTTCAGATTATTCAAAAAACAATTTCTTGCTAATTATTCATCTCTAAGTGGAACAACCAACATATCAATTTTAATCGTATTCATCACTTGACGCGTTGAAGACATTAACTTACTCCAAAAATCTTGGTGATGTCCCGTCACTAATAAATCTACATCATATTGTTCGATGGCATCACTTAGAACTTGTCCTAAATCACCACTGCCACTCAATTTTTCTGAAATTGGATAATCCGCACTTTCAGCTAAATCTAATAAGGCTTTTTGTGTTTCCGTGGAAATTCTGTCTTGCATCGAAGACATATTCACATCAATTAATCCAGTATAAAGATCCGAGAAGTTCACATCAACGTGGATGATAGAAAGTTTTGCTTCGTGGCGTTTTGCAACTCCAACCGCTTTTTTAAGTAAAACTGGACTCTCTTCAGAAAGATCTACTGCCACTAAAACGTGTTTGTACATAATCGACTCCTTAACTGATTGGTTCGGCTTTTAACTGGTTCTAATGCTAACATTTTGAGCAATAAAAAACTGTGTACTAGATCACAATTTAAACATTTTTATTAAAAATTCATTAAATTTTCAATGTCTGCAATTTCTTTAGGAGCAGCTGCGGTTAGGATTTTATTACCATATTCAGTCATGAGTAAATTATCCTCAATGCGCACGCCAATGCCCTTGTATTGCTCTGGCACATCAGCATCTTCTGCAATATAAATACCAGGTTCAACGGTAATCACCATACCGATTTCGAGTATCCGTTGTTTATCTTGGCCATAGCTACCTACATCATGCACATCTAACCCTAACCAGTGCCCTAATCCATGCATATAAAATTGGCGATAAGCTTGTTGTTCAATGAGTGTATCGACATCACCTTTTAAGATGCCTAAATCCACTAATCCTTGGGTTTTAATACGAATGACTTCATCATTGGCTTGCTTAATGGAATTGCCAGGTATAAGTAACTCAATCGCACGTTTTTGTGCTTTTAAAACTAACTCGTAAATTTCACGTTGAGGCTGGCTAAATTTTCCATTTACAGGAAAGGTTCGGGTAATATCGCCCGCATACATAGCAAATTCGCAGCCGGCGTCAATGAGCACTAAATCCCCATCATTTAGTGGGCGATCATTTTCTGTGTAGTGCAAAATACAGGCGTTATTTCCTCCAGCAACAATGGAGTTGTAAGAAGGAAATCTTGCGCAATGGCGATTAAATTCATGCAAAATATCGCTTTCAATTTCATATTCAAAGCGATTTGGGCGTGTCGTTTGCATTGCTTTAATATGCCCTAGAGCCGTAATTTGTCCCGCTTGTTGCATTAAGCGGATTTCATTAGGCGATTTTATAAGGCGCATTTCGCTGAGCATTGGTCGCCAATCTAAAATCTCGCTAAAACTCACCGCACTTTCTGTCACTAATTTATCACCCCAAGTATGAATTTCTGGCACATGGTAAAGTGCGGTCAAATTTTTCAGTATTTTGGGCAGTACGGTAGCGAATCCTTCAATAGAATAGGCGTCATTTACATTAAGTTGTTGTGGTGCACGCTCAACACCTAATCGGCGACCATTCCACGTTTCAAGTAACGGATCGCGTGGACGAAGAAAAATAATGGCTTTTTCTGCTTGTTCTGTTTTCAGTAATAACAGTGCTGCATTCGGCTCATTAAAGCCTGTTAAATACCAAAAATAGCTGTCTTGACGGAAAGGATAGGAACAATCATTATTACGGCGTTTTTCGATTTCAGAAAAAAGCAATAATGCCGAATTAGGTTGCATTTGAGTGAATACTCGTGTGCGGCGTTCCCCAAATTCTTCTTTAGGCAATTCAGCCATATAAGCCAATTCCATTCTAGATCTCCTTAATGTAATACAGGTTTGCTCTCAATTTCTCCTTCGTTGAAATGAGAATAGAACAACATAGCAATGGTGCGAACATATTCAATGATTTCTTCTAGCGCCTCCGCTAGCTCTTCTTCGTTATCGTCTTCATCATAACCAAGTTGGCAAATATCTTGTAAATCATCTACCGCTTCGCCAATTTCGCCTTTTTCTTTTGCTAATTCAGGTTGTGCTAAGCCAAGACCAAGTAAGAATTGGTTTGCCCAGTCAGATAAGCTATCCGCTTGTGCAAAGACATTTTCATCTTCGGTTAAACCAAGTTCAAAGGTAAATCCTTCAACATCTGATAAGGTTTGACTAATTTGTTTATAAAGTTCTGTAACTGGTTGCACTAATGCTGTTGGGTAAGCGTGATTATCATTGCTGAATTGATATAAGAGCGGTAGCCAACTTTGATCTTTTAAGCCACCACAAAATAAACCGCTTAAAAAGCCGTGTAGTTCTGTTGCATTAAAGCCGATTCCAGCAGATTTAAGTTGTTGGTTAAGGTCAGAATGAGAAATGAGCATAATAGATTTCCTGAGTAAATTTGAAATTAGTGTAAACCTTTGTAAATAAAAAAGCGATCGCTTTTCCTTGTGGAAAAACGACCGCACTTTTTACCTGATGATGGGCGAATTACATCATTCCGCCCATTCCACCCATTCCACCCATACCGCCCATGCCTGCGCCTAGGTCAGCTTTTTCATCTTTTGGAAGCTCAGTTACCATACATTCAGTGGTAATCATTAAGCCTGCTACAGATGCTGCAAATTGTAATGCAGAACGAGTTACTTTCGTTGGATCTAAGATACCCATTTCGATCATATCGCCGTATTGTTCTGTTCCTGCGTTATAACCAAAGTTTCCTTCGCCATTTTTAACCGCACTTGCCACAACAGATGCTTCTTCACCTGCGTTAGTGACGATTTGACGTAAAGGTGCTTCCATCGCACGTAATGCAAGTTTGATACCCACATTTTGTTCTTCGTTGTCACCTTTTAGACTTGCTGCTACTTTCGCTGCTGCGCGAACTAATGCAACACCACCACCCGCAACGATACCTTCTTCAACCGCGGCACGGGTTGCGTGTAACGCATCATCCACACGATCTTTTTTCTCTTTCATTTCAACTTCAGTTGCTGCACCGACTTTGATTACTGCCACACCGCCAGCTAATTTAGCCACGCGTTCTTGAAGTTTTTCTTTGTCGTAGTCAGAAGTTGATTCTTCAATTTGTTGACGAATTTGAGCCACGCGACCCTTGATTTGAGATTCATCACCGATACCATCAATAATGGTTGTGTTATCTTTATTAATAACAACACGTTTGGCTTGACCTAAATCTTCTAATGTCGCTTTTTCAAGCTCCATACCGATTTCTTCAGAAATCACAGTACCTGCAGTTAAGATGGCAATATCTTGTAACATCGCTTTACGACGATCACCAAAACCTGGTGCTTTCACTGCTGCAACTTTCACGATACCGCGCATAGTGTTCACCACTAAGGTTGCAAGTGCTTCGCCTTCCACATCTTCAGCGATGATTAATAACGGTTTACCAGCTTTCGCAACACCTTCTAACACTGGAAGTAATTCACGAATGTTAGAGATTTTTTTATCTACAAGAAGAATATATGGATTATCTAATTCAACCGTTGCAGTTTCTGGTTTGTTGATGAAGTATGGAGAAAGGTAACCACGGTCAAATTGCATCCCTTCAACCACATCTAATTCATCTTCAAGACCTGTACCATCTTCAACGGTAATCACGCCTTCTTTACCCACTTTTTCCATCGCTTGTGAAATTAATTGACCCACAATGCTGTCAGAGTTTGCAGAAATGGTCCCTACCTGTTCAATTTCTTTTGCTGTTTCACAAGGTTTAGATAAATTTTTAAGCTCAGAAACAACCGCACTTACTGCTTTATCAATACCACGTTTTAAATCCATTGGATTCATGCCTGCCGCTACTGCTTTCAAGCCTTCATTTACGATAGCTTGCGCAAGTACAGTTGCTGTGGTTGTACCGTCACCTGCAGCGTCATTTGCTTTAGATGCCACTTCTTTCACCATTTGTGCACCCATGTTCTCGAATTTATCTTCTAACTCGATTTCACGAGCAACAGATACACCGTCTTTAGTGATAGTTGGTGCGCCAAATGATTTATCTAAAATTACATTACGACCTTTCGGGCCAAGGGTTACTTTTACTGCATCGGCTAATATATTCACGCCTTTAAGCATTTTTACGCGTGCGTCATTACCAAATTTTACGTCTTTTGCTGCCATTTTCTTTTCCCTTATCTAATTATTCTACAATTGCTAAGATGTCGTTTTCAGAAATGATTAATACTTCTTCACCATCGATTTTTTCGCTTTTCACACCGTAACCGTCGTTGAAAATTACGGTATCGCCAACTTTCACATCTAAAGGTTGAACAGTGCCATTTTCTAAAATACGACCTTTACCCACAGCTAATACTTTCGCACGGGTTGATTTGGTCGCCGCTGAACCTGTTAATACGATACCGCCAGCTGAACGGGTTTCGACTTCTTCACGTTTAATAATTACACGATCGTGTAAAGGACGAATATTCATGATTAATTTCCTTCTTAAAGAATTTGTAAAGCATCTCTTATATAGGGAACGATTTCTAACTTTCAAGTGTGATAAATTAAAAAAAATTTTGCACTTACTTATTGAAATCTAAATACGGGCTATTCATCATTACATTTACTTTTCTTTTGAACATATAAAGAAACACTCTATTCCAGCAGCCACAAACGTTGCAATAATATAAACTGCTAAATAACCAAAAGTACCTGCAATTCGGATAGAGATAAATCCAGCTAAATAGGCTCCTAAAAGCGCGATAGAAAATTGTAACGCACTGTCCAGCGTGGCGTATGTTTTAGTGGATTTGTCCATAATCATGGCGAGCAAGCACGGCACAAGTAATGCGTAAGTAATACTTAATAATAAGATTGGTACAGCAATAAGATAAGGAAAATCCGTGCCAACATATTCAAATAAAATAAATAAGAAGAAGGCAAAGATTTGGCTAAATAACACCCATTGGGTGACGGAAGCCCGAGAATATTTTTTGAGTAATAGACCGCTGAGTGGAGTAAAAGCGATAGCACAAAGGGGTTCGAATACGGAAAGTAATAGCCCAATGTGTTGGCTACTCCAGCCCAAGGCATTTAGACGTGGAATGAAACTACTGACCACCATGCCACTAGGAATAAACACAAATGACAATAAAATCAACCAGCGAAATGAGATATGCGGTTGTTGCCAAAAGTGGAAAAAACGTGTGAATAAAAAACGCAATGGCGGATTTTGCGGTTCAGCAGAAATTGCTGGTTCGGCGTATAGGCCGATTTGTAGAATCAACAATAGTGCAAAAACACTCATTAAATCCACCGCACTTTGCCAGCCGTAATAATGGTAAATCAGTAACACCAAACCACCACCAAGCATTTTACCCACGCGTCCCGCGATCACCTGAATAACACCACCAAAACCTCGTTGCTCAAAAGGCAGGATGGCACACGTCAGCCCCAACGCCGCACAACCGAAAAATAGACTGCTTAGGTTCAATAGCACACACGCCACCATAAGCAGTACAAAATCTTGTTGCGGTTGGATGAAATGCAACATAAATAAGGCAATAAAAATGATTAGCGAGGAAAGGCATAGCCAGCCGCGAAATTGCCCGATACGCTTGAGACGATAGCGTTCAATTAACGGCGAGACGATGAATTTCGCCATTTCCATTCCACCAAGCAAATAGAACCAACTAAGTTTTTTAAGATCGAACCCCATCTCTTTTAACATGGTAATGAGGCCAATCATATAAAACGCCACTACGCAGAATTTAAAACCGGCGGTCGTGGCAAGAATTGCCCAATCCTGTTTATTGAGTGATGTTGCCTTGTTGGCATTGCCAAAATGCTGCATAACGTCCTTTTTGTTCTAAGAGTGTTTGATGCGTGCCTTGTTCGGCAATGCTGCCGTTTTCCAACACATAAATGCAATGCGCGCCCACAATGGTGGAAAGTCGGTGAGCGATAATCAACACGGTTTTGTCTTTAACCAGCTGATCCAGCGCTTTTTGTACTGCCAGCTCATTGCGGGTATCCAACGATGCTGTCGGTTCATCTAAAATGAGAATCGGTGCGTCTTTTAAAATCGCGCGGGCAATCGCAAGTCGTTGCTTTTCACCGCCGGAAAAATTACTCCCAATTTCATTAACTTGCGTTTGATACCCCTGTGGTAATGCCTGAATAAAATCATGGCATTGGGCAAGTTGACAGGCGTGAATCACCTCTTCATCGGTGGCATTGGGTTTTGCCATTCGGATGTTATTTAATACGCTGTCTTGGAATAAATACACGTCTTGAAACACCACAGAAATTAAGCGCATGAGCTGTTCTTGGCTAACATCCCGAATATCAATACCGCCGATCGTAATTCTCCCTGATTGCGGATCAGCATAACGCAACAACAAGCGAAGTAATGTTGTTTTACCACAACCGCTGGTGCCCACAAAAGCATTGAGGCTGTTAGGTTTTATGTCCAGATTAATGTCGTTTAGGATGGTTTTTTCAGCATTATAACCAAAGCGGACATGCTCATAGCGAATACGATAATCTGTGGGTAATCTGCTGCCATGATTTTCCGCCAATTCAGGCAATGCCATCAGTTTTTCAAATTTTTCACAGCTAATCACAAAAATTTCTAAGAGCGAAGACATTTGCACAAAGAAGTTCAATACATCTGAAATTCGCGCAATTAAAATCAGTACTGTGGCTAACAATACCCAATGAGCGCTACCGGAAATCACCCAAAATGTGCCAACAATTAATACCGCAATAAGACTTAATTGAATGCTTGAGGTAATAATCAAATTCGGACGTTCGCCTTTTTTTGTGCCGATGCGTTGAATGTTTGCCACATCTTCAATCACACGGTTGAAAATATGTTGTTTGTTTTCAGTCTGCCCTGTTGATTTCAGAATTTCCAAACCTTGCACAAACTCAATGGTTTCGCCTTTAAGTCGCTGATTAGCTTCTGCCAAAATACTAAATCCACGACGGAAAGCTTTTCTCCGCCATAAATAAAGTGGCACGATAAGCGGAAAAATAATGAAGATCAGCAGCCCAAAGCGGTAATCAAAGAAACAAAGACAAAGGGCGGCAGACACCGGTGTTACGATGCCGTAAATTAGAATACTGATTAAACTGAAAGCGTAATTCGTCGCTTCATTAATACTTTGGATGGCAACGGCACTGAGTTCGCCTGCACGAAATCCACTGAGGACAGCAAGAGATACTCGGCGAAGTTTTTCGCCCAGTTGACGTCTTAATTGATATGTCGCCAAAAATGAATCGCCTTTGGTGTCATAATATTCCGCCCAAATGCGGAAAAGGAGGCTGACGATTAAAAGCACGCCACATAAAACACTCCAAAAAATGACCGCACTTTGCCCTGCTTCTGTTGTTTGTTCTAATGCCAAAAGCAGTGGATACAGCAAACCGATAGCCACGCCGAATAAGGTTGCAGACAGTGCCGCAAAAGCGAAACAGCGTAAGAATGCGCTTTGTTGCTGTTGGGCGGCGGCAAATAAGGCGTGATAAGTTTGCCACAGGCTTTTTACGCGTTGAGTTTCAGGATTAAAGTAAGATTGCATAACATTCTCTAATGTATCGTCCAAGATTTTGCCTGTTGATATTCTGCCCAAAGGGTTTGATAGGCAGCATTGGTTTGCAACAAGGCTTGGTGGTTGCCTTGAGCGATGATTTTGCCATTCTCTAAATAAATAATTTGATCGGCTTGGGTAATGCTAGACAGGCGATGAGCCACCATTATCACTGTTTTATTTTGCATCAGCGTATGAAATGCCTGCATTAAATCCGCCTCGTTTTTTGCATCGGAAAAGGCTGTGGGTTCGTCTAGCAATAAAATCGGGCGATTTTGTAAAAAGGCGCGGGCTATACTGATACGTTGTTTTTGTCCGCCTGACAATAATTGTCCGCGTTCACCTACTTTCGTTTGATATTGCTCCGGCAAGGTCATAATAAAGTCGTGAATACGGGCTTGTTTGGCGGCATTGATAATGGCTTCTTCCGTTACATTTTCTATGCCGTAAGCGATGTTTTCGGCAATAGAGCAAGAAAATAAGAAATTATCCTGAAACACGACCGAGCAATACTTCATCAATTGGTCATTTTCCATATGGCGAATATCAGCACCACCCAAGGTGATTTTTCCGCTATCGATATCCCAAAAACGCAACAGCAAATTGAGCAAGGTGGTTTTGCCGGAGCCTGAAGTGCCAATAATGGCAGTAAAACTATTTTGCGGCACAATAAAGTCAATATCTTGTAGCGTGTTTTTGTCGGCATCATAACTGAAATTGACCTGTTCAAATTGAACAGCATACCCCTTCGGCGTTTGTAACGGCAAAAGTGCGGTGGCATTTTCCAACGTTTTTATTTCGTTAATGCGTTCAATGGCGGCACGGGAGCGTTCCAACAAATGAAACAGCCCCATGTATGGATGCATGGTTTCAATTAACCCAGCAGCTAACACTAAAAAAGCAAAAAAGCCAAAGGTGGAAAGCAGCGCAAGCGAGTGTAAATACACGCCTAACACGATCAAAAACAACATGATCGGCATTGGCGTAAAGAGCGAACGGGCAAGACGTGTTGGTGCCCCCACTTTGGCTAAAAAAGCGAAGATGACCTGATTAAAATTTTCTAATGCAGTGCTAAAACGACTGTACGAACTTTGTCCCGCATCAAAGGTGCGAATCGTGCTCATACCCTGAATATATTCAATAATCGCGCTATTGATTCGGCTCACTGCAGCACCGTAATCACGATAATTCAATCGACTTTTTTGCATTAAACGTTGCAGAATCGTAAATAACACGACAAGGAAAATCAGCACAGCCAATGCCATGGGCCAATTTAACCAAAACAATGCCGCCAACACGAAAATTGGTGTGGAATAAGCCTCCGCTTTAAGAGGGGGCGCATCGGCAACAAAGGTGTGCAATTCGTTTACGTCATCGCACAGCACTTTCGTTAAACCGCCTGAACCAATTTCATTGACTTTGCCTAACGATAATTGACTGATTTTTTTCGCAAGCTGTTGGCGTAGCATTTTTTCCAATTCAAAGGCCGCATAATGAGATTTGTCGTGTGCTTTGATTTTGCAGGTGTAATACAAAATGGAAATGGCAAGCAGCGCGAAAATCTGCCAATAAGGAAACGTAAGAGATTGGCTGACGGTGAACACAATGTGGATCATCAAAAGCCAAATCCCGATTTTTAAGCCTTGCGCGAAGGTTGCCAACCACATTGAAGCGCGTAATTGCGCGGCAACAGGTTGGCAAATTTGTTGGTGCTGCTTACTCATTGCTTAGAATCTTAACTCGGTAGAAAGCCCAATTTGACGTTCTGGTTGACGGGTAATGTCGCCTGAGCGCGGTACGAGTAAGATATCTTTGCGTGAGTTAAGCACGTTGTCGGCATAGAGCGTGATTTTGGCGTGCTTAAAGTCGTATGCTAAATAAACATCAAGTTGGTCATAATGTCCTACTTTACCGTTGGCTAAGTTGTCAGCAGTGGAATAATAACTACTGTTGTAGCTGTAATTGGTACCAATCTCTAGATGGTCAAGAAGACGATAATTGACCCCCACTTTTCCACTGAAACTTGGTGCGCGAGCGAGTTTATTCCCTTCAATGCCGCTGTTTGGATAACGTTTGATATCGGTTTTTAACATCCCGATGCCCGCATTAAGTGCCAGTTTCTCCGTAGCCTGCCATTCGGTATTGATTTCCGCACCATAGGTAACGACCTTATCGGCATTGCGGATCACGATGGAATTTGGACCAAGGGTGAACGGTAACTGCATGTCTTTGTAGTCGTTATAGAATAGGTTGCTGTTAATGCGTAGTCGTTTATCTGTGGATGTCCAACGATAATAAAGTTCGTAGTTCCAGACATATTCTGCGTCATATTCATAGCTAGTGTACGGCACACCGAAGGTCACCCCTGCACCACCCGGGTTGTAACCTTTGCCTACTTTAAAGCCTAAGCGTTGATCGTCATTCATTTTCCATGCAATGTCTGCTTTTGGCAGGAAGACATTGTATTTTTTATCCCTATTGATGGAAAACATCGCACTTTTGCCTTTACGCTGATGATGTTCCTGTTCATAGCGAGCAGAAAGCGTCAATTCAAACGGAATATCAGGCGTAAAGATAATTTCACCAAAGGCCGCCTTGGTTTTTGTTTTATCATTAAAATTTGTCGTAATCGGCGTGCGAGCAATGCGTCCGTTGAGCATCGTAACACTTTCATCTTGTTTCGCATTGAAATAGAACAAACCGAATAACCCACGGTATTTTTCGTTTTCGTATTTTACAATGGGTTCAATTTGGAATTCATTGCCATCAACACGAGCCGGAACACCTCGACGATTTGGCGGTAATGTGGTGTTGAATGGCGAAGTTGTTTTTCTATCGTGAATAAAGTGGGTGTAAATCAATTTATTTTCCCATTTCCAACGATCTGAGAGTTGATAGCCAATGTCCCAAATGGTACTGGCAGAGCGTGTTTGGAATACCGGGCGTTCCGGCGTGTAACGTGGTGAATTAGGTTGTAATTCCGTTTCACTTTGTGGCGCTCTTGCGTTTAAGTGATTGAATGTTAAACGGCTATAGAGATCCGGCAACGCAGACGGCGTCCACAGTAATTTGGCGCGGGTGTTGGTGGCTTTAAACCAACGTGGGTTACCAACGGGATCATAATGCGGTAAATCCACAGAAGTTTCTCGTTGTTGATGATCTACGCTTAAACGAAACGCTAATTCGTCTTTCACCACCGGGCCTGAAATCAGGGCGGCCGTTTGTGCCAATCGATGATTCCCCATATTTAATTTCGCTGCGCCTTCCCATTCTTGCGTTGGGTCATTGCTGGTCATGACCACTGCACCGGCAATGGCGTTACGCCCTTGGGCATAGCTTTGCGCCCCACGATAAATTTCTACTTGTTTCATATCCCACAGGGATTTTGTACCAAACGCCAGTTCATTATAGCTAGAAGTTCTACCGTCAATTTGCATATTTAAACGTGGACGTGAACCGGCAAAAAATGCTACTGCACCGACCGCCGGACCAGAACCGTCAACGCCACGCACAGTAGGTAAGTCATTGCCCAAGCCGGTGTCTAAAATATTCACATCGCGTTTTAATAATTGGGTCGCAGACAGTAAATTGGCTTCTCGTTTGAGTTGTTCAGCGGTTACCACGGAGGTGCTTGAACTGGTAGAGGATTGACTACGCTCGAATTTTTCACCGGTCACAGTGACTTCATCTAATACTGTAGTCTGCTTATTTTCTTCAGCATGAGTAGAAAAAGAATAGGCACTCATTAGGCAAAGGCCAATGAGGTTGAGTCGTGGGGATAACTTGTTCATGGGGTCTCCTAGGCTCTATCTTGGTTTAAAGTTTACACTTTTAAATTAATTAACTAATAATGTAAACCTAACACAATTATAATACGAAAGTAAATAAGAATTTTTCTCAAATTTAATATTTGACAATTAAAGGCTTTCGGCTATGTTATTACGCCTTAAGGAGTGAACCATGAAAAAAGATATTTTTTTGAAACAGGTTGCCACCGAACTGTTTTATCAACAAGGCTGGAAATTAACCTCTATTGCAGAAATTTGTCGGGTAGCTGGGGTGAGCCGAGTAACGTTTTATAAATATTTCCCCACCAAGCAAGATTTAGTGAAAAGTATTTTTGAAGAACAAAAAAACAATATGCGTCAGGAGTTTGACCGACTGTTAGCCACAAAAGCAGATTTAGCCACGGTGATCCAGCAGATTTTGACGATGCAACAAGAGTCTATGGCCACGCTATACTCCGCTGCTGTATTACATGACTTAAACCATGATAAAGATGAAACTTTACAGGACTTTTTTAGGCAAATGGTACAGGAAAAATATCACTATATGCACTATTTCTTCAGTACGCTACAAAAACGCAAAAGCATACGTAATGATTTTCCTGTGATTTTAATTGATGTATTAATTCAAAAAATGGATGAAATGATTCATTCTTCCGTCTTACAAAAACATTATGCAGGCAAAGAACAACAACTCTTTAAAGATGTATTACAGCTTTTTTTGCATGGACTCACTTATCAATATGCCTCGTAATAAAAATATTATTTCTACACATCATATACCTAAACTATTTGCTATTTTATTCTACGTTTCTATTAAAATTCTTTTCTTATTTATTTATTTTTACGTAAAATCCAACAACCTATCAAAAATTTGAAATAAAGGACAATAATATGCACTTAACATCAAGAGAACAAGAGAAACTCATGCTCTTTTTGGCTGGTGAACTGGCTGCAAAACGTAAAGCGAGAGGCGTTAAATTAAATTATCCAGAAACTATTGCTTATATTGCGAGCCATTTACAAGAGGCGGCAAGAGATGGAATGAGTGTAGCGGAAGTGATGCAATATGGCTCAACACTTTTAACCGTTGATGATGTCATGGAAGGTGTGGCAGAAATGGTTCATGAAGTCCAGATTGAAGCGACTTTCCCAGATGGTACAAAACTTGTTACCGTGCATAATCCGATTAGATAAAAAATAGAAGGATTTAAATACTATGATCCCAGGCGAATACCAATTAGCCGAAGGCGATATTATTGCCAATGTTGACAGAAAAACCATAAAAATCGAAGTAACCAATTCAGGCGATAGACCGATTCAAGTTGGCTCTCACTACCATTTTTTTGAAACTAATAATGCTCTTAAATTTGACCGCACTTTAGCTCGCGGAATGCGTTTAAATGTGCCATCAGGCAATGCGGTACGTTTTGAACCAGGTGAAGTGAAATCAGTAGAATTAGTGGCTTTTGGTGGTAACCAAATCATTTACGGCTTCCATAATCAAATTGATGGAGAATTATAAGGTAGGGCAGAATGGCATTAACAATTTCAAGAGCGCAATACGTAGCAACTTATGGCCCAACCGTTGGAGATAAAGTTCGTTTAGGCGATACCAATTTATGGGCAACTATTGAACAAGATTTATTGACCAAAGGCGATGAGTGTAAATTTGGTGGTGGTAAAAGTGTGCGCGACGGCATGGCGCAAAGTGGCACTGCAACTCGCGACAATCCAAATGTATTGGATTTTGTGATTACCAACGTGATGATCATTGATGCTAAATTAGGCATTATCAAAGCAGATATTGGTATTCGCGATGGTCGTATTGTCGGTATTGGACAAGCAGGCAATCCTGATACTATGGATAACGTCACGCCAAATATGATTATCGGTGCAAGCACGGAAGTGCATAACGGTGCTCATTTAATTGCGACCGCTGGCGGTATCGATACCCATATTCACTTTATTTGCCCTCAACAAGCACAGCATGCGATTGAAAGTGGGGTCACCACGCTAATTGGTGGCGGAACAGGCCCCGCTGATGGTACGCACGCGACTACTTGTACACCAGGTGCATGGTATATGGAGCGTATGTTCCAAGCGGCAGAAGCATTGCCTGTAAACGTAGGCTTTTTTGGTAAAGGAAACTGTTCAACTTTAGAGCCGCTACGTGAACAAATTGAAGCGGGTGCATTAGGTTTAAAAATCCACGAAGACTGGGGCGCAACGCCTGCAGTAATTGATTCTGCCTTAAAAGTGGCAGATGAAATGGATATTCAAGTGGCAATTCACACCGACACGCTAAATGAAAGTGGCTTTTTAGAAGATACCATGAAAGCAATTGATGGACGTGTAATTCATACCTTCCATACAGAAGGTGCGGGCGGCGGCCATGCGCCAGATATCATTAAAGCAGCGATGTATCCAAACGTATTGCCAGCTTCAACCAACCCGACTCGTCCGTTTACAAAAAATACCATTGATGAACATTTGGATATGTTGATGGTTTGCCATCACTTAGATAAACGCGTGCCGGAAGATGTTGCCTTTGCCGATAGCCGTATCCGCCCAGAAACCATTGCAGCAGAAGATATTTTGCACGATATGGGTGTCTTCTCGATTATGAGTTCAGACTCTCAAGCGATGGGACGTATTGGCGAAGTTGTTATTCGTACATGGCAAACCGCTGATAAAATGAAAATGCAACGTGGCGAATTAGGCAATGAAGGAAACGATAACTTCCGCATTAAACGCTATATTGCGAAATACACTATCAACCCAGCAATTGCACACGGTATTGAAGATCATATTGGTTCGTTAGAAGTGGGTAAAATTGCGGATATCGTGTTATGGAAACCGATGTTCTTTGGGGTAAAACCTGAAGTGGTGATTAAAAAAGGCTTTATCAGCTATGCCAAAATGGGCGACCCAAATGCCTCTATTCCAACGCCGCAACCTGTATTCTACCGTCCAATGTACGGCGCACAAGGCTTAGCGACAGCACAAACCGCGGTATTCTTTGTTTCACAAGCCGCTGAAAAAGCAGATATTCGTGCTAAATTCGGTTTACACAAAGAAACTATTGCCGTGAAAGGCTGCCGTAGTGTGAGTAAAAAAGATCTCGTTCACAACAATGCGACACCTGAAATCACGGTAGATCCAGAACGCTATGAAGTGCGTGTAGATGGCGAGCTAATTACCTGCGAACCTGTAGATACAGTGCCATTAGGACAACGATATTTTATGTTCTAAGTAAAAAGAGCGGTCAAAATTTAAGGAGAATTTACAATGAAACTTTGGTACTCCACTACCAGCCCGTATGTACGTAAAGTGCTGGTAACGTTGAAATATCAACAACTCTTAGATAAAACAGAACTGATTAAAATTGGGTCATCATTTGATGCAAGCTCTCCGCATAATCAGGCAAATCCACTGGGTCGAGTGCCTGCGTTAGAACGTAATTGTGGTAATTGGCTTTATGGCAGTTTGCTCATTTGCGAATATCTCGACCAAAAAGGCAAGGTAGAGCCTAAACTCATTCCAGAAAGTGGCAAGCCACGTTGGGCGGTACTCGCCTTACATAATTTAGCTGATGGCATTATGGAAAATACCGTGCCGATGATGGCTGAAAAAATGCTTCGCCCTGAAAGTGAATGGTGGACAGCTCGCCATCAACAACTAACCGAACGTAATCGTCAAAGTTTTGCAAGACTTGAGCAAGATTTAAAACCGTTTAGCACTGAATTAAACATTGGTACGCTAACGACAGTCGCAGTCATTGATTGGTTCTTATTCAGAGCGGAAAAAATTGGATTAGATCTTGCAAAAGAATTTCCAAATTTAACCGTTTGGGCGGCTGAAATGAATGAAAAATATGAGGTTTTGTTTAGCACAAAACCACAGGCATAAGACGAAATATGAAAATCCTCAACCCCATTTTGCCTATTATGGATACTATTTTAGGCGATTTAAATAGCCTCCAAACTGAAGGCAAAATTATACATCAAACTATTGAACGCGTGGCATTGCAGTGGTATGAAAGCGAACGGAATATTTTACGTAAAACCACAAATACTGGGCGTGAAGTCGCTTTTCGCTTGCTAAAAGAGGGGCAACGTTTAAAACACGATGATGTGGTGTTTATCAGCGATGAATTAGTGATTGCGATTGAAATTTTACCAAGTGAAGTGATTGTATTATCACCAAAAACCTTGCCTGAAATGGCTCGAGCTTGTTATGAAATCGGCAACAAACATTCGCCGCTGTTTTTGGATGGTGATGAAGTGACATTACCTTACGATAAGCCGATGTTCGAATGGTTACAAGCGGCCGGATTTCATCCGCAAAAAGCAGAACGCCGTTTAAGCCAAGCGTTAAGAGCAAATTCTGCACAAGGTCACGGGCATTCACATAGCCATTCGCACGATCATCACGGCTATCATCATCACGGAGATGGAAATTGGCACAAACATTAACCCGCTCTTTAACGGATTTAGGTGCGTTGTTGCATCTGGTGGATCCCACCTTGCCGATTGGCGGATTTAACCATTCTAACGGCTTGGAAACCTTTGTGCAGCAACGTGTGGTGGAAAGCAAAGCAACTCTCGAAGAGTATGTGCAAACCCAGCTTTTGCAGAACTGGATTTACAACGACGGGGCATATCTTTCCCTTGCATTTGATGCAATGAATGAGGGTAATTTTGACCGTTTGTGTGAGCTGGATTGGCAACTTTCTGCCACCAAAGTGGCACGAGAAAGTCGAGAGGGGAGTTTTAAACTCGGCGTGCGCTTGCTGAAAATTTTTATTCGCTATGAAACACATACGTTGCTCACCGCTTACCAGCAAGCGATTGCAGAAAAACGCGTGCAGGGCTACTTCCCGATAGTGTTTGCAATGGTTGCTCAAGCAATGGATTTAAGCAAAGCTGATACGCTCTATGCTTTTTATTACAATGCCGCAGTGGGGGCAATCACTAACGGCGTGAAGCTAATTCCTCTCAGCCAAATGGATGGGCAAGATATTCTGTTCGATCTGAGAGGATCACTCGTGCAAGCGGTAGAATTAAGCCTTGAACCTGACGAAGAATGGCTTGGTGCGGCAATGCTGGCGAATGACATACGAGCAATGCAGCACGAGCAGCTTTATACAAGGCTTTATATGTCGTAATAATATTGAAAACAGTTAAGGAAAAGCAAAATGAGCTTTAAAGAAATTTTAGAAACCTTACCCACAATCGAGCATTTAACCGGTTTAAATGTGATGGATGGTGAAACGATTATCCACAATATTCCTGCCATACCAGGTAAATTAGGTTCACTTCGCCTTTATAATGCGTTGGCTGAAAAATTTAACGGAAAATTAAACCGCACTTCCGCACAACAAGGTGTTGAATGGTTTGCAGAACACGTCGAATATGCAAAAGCGAATCCAGGAAAGCATCCAAACATTGATTTACTATTTAAAGTCATTGATGAAAATCTTAACTTGACCCTGATTCCACTTTGCTAATTAATCAGAATTATTTAAAATAATTGAACTTTTGATTGATAAAACCTGTCTTATTAACAAATTGGTTCAATAAGATAGCTTATTGTGCTATAACTAAGTACATTGATTGGCAAAAGCCAAAATAAAGAAGGGAAACGATGGATAAAGAAACACAAATGATGTTAGTTCCTCAAGGCAGTATCGAAGGTTATATTCGTGCGGCAAATGAATATCCGATGCTGACCGCTGAGGAAGAAAAGGAATTGGCAGAACGTTTGTATTATCACGAGGATTTAGATGCAGCGAAAAAACTCATTTTGTCGCATCTTCGTTTCGTGATACATGTTGCGCGTGGCTATTCTGGCTATGGTCTGCCACAAGCTGACTTAATCCAAGAAGGCAATATCGGCTTAATGAAAGCTGTCAAACGTTTTAACCCTGAAGTTGGTGTACGTTTGGTGTCATTCGCTGTGCATTGGATTAAAGCTGAGATCCACGAATATGTTCTTCGTAACTGGCGTATCGTAAAAGTCGCGACCACGAAAGCTCAACGTAAATTATTTTTTAACCTACGCAAAACTAAACAACGTTTAGGTTGGTTTAACGAAAATGAAGTTGATATCGTGGCAAATGAATTGGGTGTTTCCAAAGAAGATGTGATCGAAATGGAATCGCGTATGAGCGGTGCCGATGTAGGTTTTGATTTACCCACTGATGATGCAGAAACAGAGACCTATTCTCCAGCCCTTTATTTGGAAGATAAAAGTTCTAATTTCGCTGCAGAGCTGGAAAATGAAAACTTTGAAAGCCAAGCAACCGAGCAATTAGGTGCTGCGCTACAAAGTCTAGATGCGCGTAGTCAGGATATTATCAAAGCTCGTTGGTTAGATGATAACAAAGCCACATTGCATGACTTGGCAGCAAAATATAATGTCTCTGCGGAACGTATTCGTCAATTAGAAACCAATGCACTGAAAAAATTAAAAAGTGCGGTGAGTTTTTAAATAATTTGGAAAAAGAAAACCTGCTGATTAGCAGGTTTTTATTGATTTCAATTCAGCCCTTAGTTTCTAACAATGAAATCACCTTCTTTAACGCTTTGATTTCATTTTCTTTCGCGGCAAGCAATTCCTTTAATTTCTCGTTTTCAACAGCAAGTTTCTCACTTGTACCAAAATAATTATTGTAATTAGAATGATTATCTCCTATTGAACAAATCACAAAACGCTCATCATCTAAAAGTTGTGCAATATTGATATTAAAAATTTGCGCAATTTGCTTCAATTTTTCCACACTAACTTTCGTTTGCCCACGTTCAATTTTTGCATAACCTGTTGTGGACATACCCAATTTTTCAGCTACATCCTCCTGTGTCCAATGATTCATGTCACGCATAATTTTTATTTTTTCTGATAATTCCATAATTCACCTAAAGTCATATTTTAACTCTTTAAGCGTTTTAAATAGCTCTTAGAGTGACTGGATTAAATTTTATCTAAATATAACATAGCAATTATTTAGAACCAATTTTCATTTAAGGAAATTAATATGAAAAAATTCATCTCAATTTTATCGTTAAGTATTATATTATTCATTACAGGGTGTTCAGCTACGGTTAATACAACCCAACGGGAAGATGTTTATAAATCTCAAAACTACACTAAAATAGACTCATCTATAATTTTGGGCGAATTCTCTTATGAACCAGCTAAATTAGGTAAAGTTAGAGAAAGCCAACCAGAAAATACTGCTATGGGAACGATTTATTTTGATCAAAGCATTGGAGAAATGGTTAAACACTTTACTGCAAAAGAGTTATCGATGACTGGAATCAAGGTTGGTATAGGTAAATTAACAATTTTGGGAAATGTAAAAAAATTAAAAATTGATGATTTAGGATACAGTGTTGATTTTAGTTATACTATTAACTATAAGCTCTTAAAGAATGGGGAAATCGTATGGGACAAAGATTATTCCCCGACTATAGTGACTGTATCAAAATTTGAAAGTTCTCCACGGGAAATGATCACAAGCCAAACCTATAGATTAATTGCATCAGGATATGAAAAATTTATTAATGATAACGGTGTGAAAACATTATTAGAAAACAACAGATAAAAAATGTGCGGTAAAATTTTTTCAATTTTACCGCCTTTATATTTACGTGATATGACTAAGGATTTCCTGAAAGTCTCTCAATATGTGGCAAGTCTTAATCTTATCAAACACTTGGTTCGCCTCATCATATTCCTTATTCAAATAACGTAACCATTGTTTAATTCGTGCCACATGATAAAAACCGCTGTCATATTCATTCTCAACATTAGCATATTTTTGCAAGATTTTTTGAATCTCGCACCAAGGCATTTTTTCTGCATTTGATTTTAGAGCATGACTTAAATTCGGAATATTTAATGCGCCTCGCCCCACCATTAAATCCTGACAGCCTGTTTGAGATAAGCAATCTTGCCCATCTTGCCAATGCCAAATTTCTCCGTTAGCAATAACTGGAATGGATAAACGATCTCGGACTTCACCAATTTTTTTCCAATTAATTCGATCAGCGCGATAACCATCGGCTTTTGTGCGTCCATGAACTGTAATTTCGGTTGCTCCCCCTTGCTCTACCGCGTCAGCGATTTCAAAAGCTTGTGAAATATCATCCCAGCCTAACCGCACTTTTACACTAACGGGGAATTCGCTTGGCACAGCTCTGCGTAGGGCTTGAGTTGCACGATAAATCAATTCAGGCTGTTTCAATAATGCCGCACCACCATTACTGCCATTCACTGTTTTAGAAGGACAACCACAATTTAAATCAATGCCATGAGAACCAAGATCGATCGCACGAATCGCATTTTCAGCAAGGTATTCTGGATGCTGCCCTAGCAACTGCACTCGCACAGGCGTGCCAGAAGAAGTAAAGCCCTGATTTTTTAATTCAGGGCATAAACGATAAAATACTTTTTCAGGAAGAAGTTGATCAACTACGCGGACAAATTCTGTTATACATAAATCGTAGTCATTCACTTCGGTAAGAAGTTGACGTACAAAGGGATCTAAAACCCCTTGCATAGGCGCAAGAATAACACGCACTACTTCCAGCCTTTTGCTTTACAAATTAAATCGTAAGCGGCTTGAATCTGTTGAGTTTTTTCTTTTGCCATTTCCATCATTTCTGGCGGTAAACCTTTCGCCACGAGTTTATCTGGATGGTGTTCATTCATTAAACGACGATAAGCACGCTTAACCGTGTTTTGCTCGTCGGACTCTGTCACACCCAATACTTTATAGGCATCATTTAAAGTTGGGCCAGAAGCATGTTGGTAACCACCACTATTTTGTTGCTGATATTGGTAGCCACCTTGATATGCACCTTGTTGATATTGCTGATAAAAACCGCCTTGAGTAAAAGCTCGAGCAGCCATTTCCATTGCAATCATTTGTTCAAATTGCATACGAGAAAGACCAAGTTCTTCAGCGATCACATAAAGCACTTCTTTCTCATTTTCATGAAGTTCTGAATCGGCAAAAGCCGCTTGAACTTGCACTTGTAAGAACATTCGCAATAAATCAGCACGTTGTCCACAGCCAATGCGAAATTCACGGATAACTTGGCGAATTGGGAAATCAGATTCTTTACCGCGACGAAACGCATCTTGCGCTAATTTACGCCCAGCATCATCCAGTTTAAGCTGAATCATTAATTGATTAGCTAATTGAATATCTTCTTCTGTTACGCGCCCTTTCGATTTACTTAAATGTCCTAACACCGCAAAGGTGGTTTGCATAAACAAGTCTTGACGCGTGGTTTTCTTTTTAAAGAAACTGGAGCTTACCGAGCCAAGTTCATATAATTTTTTATCTGCAATGGAACCTAAAATGAGTCCAGCTATCGCACCAAAAAATCCACCAACTTTCCAACCTAAAAATACGCCTATAATTTTTCCAATAAATCCCATTCTTTCCCCTGTTAAGTCAAAGTGCGGTTATTTTTATAATGTTATTTATAATGACGACAAAAATTTATTTCTCAAGTTTTATACGCCAAATTCAGCACGATAAGCACGCATTTCTGGCAAATGGCTACTGTATCGAGGATCTTGTTCGATAAATTGCATCAAATCATCTAAATCAATGATTGATAGCACTTGGCATTGATAATCACGTTCTACTTCTTGAATTGCTGAAAGCTCGCCTTTTCCTCGCTCCTTACGATTTAGAGCAATCAATACCGCCGCAAGCTCTGCCTTATTTGTACTAATTAATTCCATAGATTCACGGATCGCAGTACCCGCCGTAATCACGTCATCCACAAGCAAAATCTTTCCTTGCAATGGGCTACCAATTAAATTTCCGCCCTCTCCGTGATCTTTAACCTCTTTGCGATTAAAACACACGGGTTTATCAATACCATAACGATTAAATAACGCCACCGAAACTGACGTGCCAATTGGAATACCTTTATAAGCCGGGCCAAAAACCACATCAAAATCTACCGCACTTGCCTGAATTGCCGCAGCATAAAACTCGCCTAAACGCGCTAAATCTGCTCCCGTATTAAACAAACCCGCATTGAAGAAATACGGACTTTTACGCCCCGATTTCAAAGTAAACTCTCCGAATTTCAATACATTTCGGCTTAAAGCAAATTCGATAAAATCGCGTTTATATTGTTCCATCTTTTTAATCCCTATAAACTATGTTTATAAGCCTAGCGCTTCTCGTTGAGCGACAAAAATTTGATTACAACCTTGTTTCGCTAAATCTAATAATGTTAATAATTCTTCATGGCTAAATGGCTCGCCTTCTGCGGTGCCTTGCACCTCAATCATGCGACCATCTTCCATCATCACAACATTCATATCAGTTTCTGCTGCAGAATCTTCCACATATTCCAAATCACAAACGGCTTGCCCCTCAACAATCCCTACAGAAATCGCCGAAACTAGTCCTTTAATTGGGTTAGTTTTTAACGTGCCATTCTCAATTAAACCATTGATCGCATCACATAATGCGACTGCTGCACCGGTAATGGATGCAGTTCGTGTGCCGCCATCTGCTTGAATAACATCACAATCTAAAGTAATCGCACGTTCACCAAGAGCTTTGAGATCCACCATCGCGCGCAAAGAGCGGGCAATTAAGCGTTGAATTTCCATTGTGCGCCCACCTTGTTTACCTTTAGCTGCTTCACGTTGCATACGACTATGAGTTGAACGTGGCAACATTCCGTATTCAGCCGTGACCCAGCCTTGCCCTTGTCCTTTTAAGAAACGTGGTACAGCATCTTCCACTGTTGCAGTACAAAGCACTTTAGTATCACCAAATTCAACAAGCACAGAACCTTCAGCGTGCTTGGTGTAATTACGGGTAATTTTAATTTGGCGGGGTTGATTATTTTCTCGATTATTTGGACGCATAATTATTCCTTGATATGGTTTAGAACGATGTAATAAAGAAGCGTACTATTCTAGCACGCTTTAGTTTTCATTATTGGGTAGTTTTTTCAAAGTCACGAATTTTATGGAAAGTTTCGTTTAAATCTGTCGCAAAATTAATTTTTTGAATATCTGGCGAAGAATGAGATTTAACTAACATTCTCAACGGCTGGAATTGCATATTGCACAAGTAAAGTTGTTGATGCGGCAACATGTGTTGAACAAATCGAGTAAGCGCATGAATTCCACCAGCATCAAGCACTGTCACTGCATCACATTGCAGCACAATATGTCTGATTTCGTGATCGGTATGAACCGTTCTATCATGCAAATCCGCAAATAATTTATCCGCAGCAGCAAAGAAAAGTGGACCGCTAATTCGGTAAACCAAAACATCATCCAAATCTTCAGGCGCATTGTGTTCAATGGCTTTTGTCATATCCGCAATCGTCCGAATAAACAAGAGACTCGCAAGCAACACTCCTACACTAATCGCAATCACCATATCAAATAATACAGTCAAAATCAGACAAGTCAGCAACACTGCCATTTCATTTTTGCCTGAACGGCGAGCAAGGTGAATAATATCGTGCACACTCGCCATATTCCACGCCACCACTAACAACAAAGCAGCCATCGATGACAAAGGTAAATAAGAAAGGGCTTGCGAAAACAAAAGTAAAGCGAATAAAACAAGTATTGCGTGTACGACACTCGATATTGGCGATACTGCCCCTGATTTCACATTAGCCGCAGAACGAGCAATCGCAGCTGTTGCCGTAATCCCACCAAAAAACGGAGAAATGATATTTCCCAAGCCTTGCGCTAATAACTCGTTATTAGAGTGATGTTTAGTATCTGTCATATTATCTAAAATCACGGCACAAAGAAGTGATTCGATTGCGCCCAATACCGCCATTGAAAAAGCAGCAGGTAACAATGCTTGTAAGCTATTAAAATCCCAATGAATTAATTGACCTTGCGCATCAGGAATATTCCACGGCAGGGAAAAATTTGGCAATACATTAGGAATCCCATGACCAATGGAACCATCAGGCAAAGTATATTGGAATGCAGATCCAATCGTCGCCACCTCAAAACCAACATGCTGTAATGCTAGAGCTAAAATTGTACCAATAATCACAGCAGGTAAATGCCCTGGCACTGCCAAACGCAATTTATGCCATTGAGTCAGGACTAATAGTGTTGCTACACCAACCGCTGCATTAGCCCAATTTATCGTAGGAAGTGCAGTAAAAATTGTTTGGATTTTTTCAAGATAATGCGCCGGCATTTTTTCTATGGAAAGCCCCAAAAAGTCCTTAATCTGCAAAGTACCAATAGTAATACCAATCCCACAAGTAAAACCTAAGGTGACGGGCAACGGAATATATTCAATTAAACGCCCTAGACGAAATAACGCCATCAAAACCAAAATCAGCCCAGAAAGCAACGTTGCCATCAAAAGACCACTTAGCCCAAATTGTTGAGTAACAGGGTAAAGAATTACAACAAAAGCTGCTGTAGGCCCAGATATATTAAAGCGAGAACCTCCTGTCAGCGCGATAATGATACCCGCAATAATTGCCGTATAAAGACCATGTTGTGGCGGTACACCACTTGCAATCGCCAAAGCCATGGAAAGCGGAATAGCAATCACCCCAACGGTCAACCCTGAAATAATGTCGCGAATCAGCGATTTTTTCGAATAACCTAAACGAAAAGAATCTTTCAGCGCGCTAAAGGGTTTTACGGCTAAAAAAACATTTTTAGAAAATAACGCTTTAATATGCATAAAAAAACTACAAACGATAAATAAAGTGCGGTTATTCTAGCGAAACTTTTAAAAGTTTTTTATGTTCTAGCGCAAAAAACTTGACTAAACTGGAGCAAATCTTTATAGTTTGCGCACCTTTTACGGTGAGATGTCCGAGTGGTTGAAGGAGCACGCCTGGAAAGCGTGTATGTGGGAAACTGCATCAAGGGTTCGAATCCCTTTCTCACCGCCACGAACCTTGTCAAATAACGTCTATCTTGTCAAAAAACAACGTAAAAACAATGATTTAGTTATATCTAATCTGTTTCTTTCGTTGGTCTATGTTTGTCTTTGTTTCCGTTTTTAACCCCCTATTTAACCCCCTGTTGATTCTGGGGATCTTAGGTGGGGGTTAAAACGTTTAGTTTTTAATCATACAAAGGCATTTCATTATGAAAATAATCAAACCTCTTACAGACTCAAAGATCCTATCATTTAAAGCACAGGAAAAAGAATATACAAAACATGATGGAAAAGAATCAGGGCTAGGAATCAAAATTAATTCTAGCGGCTCTAAGATTTGGTATTTTTTCTATAAATTCGATAATAGAAAAAGAAAAATGAGTTTAGGCTAATATCCCGCCCTTTCATTAGTTCATGCGCGCGAAATAGCTCAAGAATATCGAGGTTTAGTCCTTCGCCATATTGATCCTCAAGTTTATCGCCAATCTTTGCTTAACCCAGTTGAAGAAAAGAAAATTACCTTTTCTGAAATGGCGATTAGATGGCGTGATAAGCGTTTAAAATTGGGAAAACTTAAACCCGAAACAGTCAATGATGCTTTCCGCCGCGTGGAATTGCATTTATTCCCCAAAATAGCAGACTTACCTATTGAGCAAGCGAGTTATAAAACCTTTGAACCCGTATTATTGCCGCTTAAAAACTCAAATACGCTTTATAAGATAAACATTGCTATTAATCAGATTTTTAGAATGGCAGAGGATGAAGATTTAATAGTTAAGAATCCGTTTAGGAAAATTCATGATGAGTTTACTTATGTGGAAACTAAAAATCATCCGACACTTGCACCAGAAGAATTACCCCGATTGTTTGAAGTGATGCAAGGAGCAAATTTAGAAAAACCAACCGAGCTTTTAATCGAATGGCAATTATTAAGTATTTTGCGTAGTTCGGAAGCAGCTCGTATTGAATGGGCGGATATTGATTGGAATGCGAAAGCTCTACATATCCCCGCTGAACGAATGAAAGGCGGTAAGCGTTCTCATAGTGTTCCACTTTCACGGCAAGCCCTCAATATATTAGAGCAAATGCGCCGTTATACTGGCAACCGTAAATATGTGTTTTGTTCACGCATTGCGCCTTATAATCGCCCGATGAATAGCGGTGCGGCAAATGTTGCTTTAAAGCGTATGGGATTTAAGGGGTTGTTAGTTGCGCACGGCTTGCGAAGTATCGCCAGCACGTATTTACACGAATTAGATCGCTTTTCTTCTGAAGCAATCGAGTTATGCCTATCTCACGAAAATAGGGGGAAAGTGCGCAAAGCCTACGATAAATCGCAGAAATGGCGTTCTAGACAAGAGATTATGCAGACGTGGGGGGATTATGTTGAGCAGTGCAAGGTTCAAGCCTTACGGATGAGTTAGTACTATGGGGCGGATACACCGCCCTTTATTCTTCCTCGCATTCATCTTCATCTAAACAATCTTCATCATAATAAGGCTCAATGTATTCATCTTTTACCGCTTTAGCCTTTTGTTCTTCTTCCTTGTCTTTGTAATGTTTAACCACTCGATAGACAACATAAGCAGCCACGGCTTTTTTAATTATTCCGCTGGATTTCTTTTTTTGTTGTGCGGCAATAGCGGTATTCATCGAGCACGAGAAGATAGCCATTACAAGAGAGAAAATAAACGCTCGCTTAATCATTATCAAGCCTTGCTATTACTGGTTTTCTATGGGTTTATTATATCAAAATCGCAAGCCCTACAATACCTAAAAGCCTATTTTCCCCTTGATTTTTTCAAACTTTTTTCTCTCGAACAATCGCAGTCAACCCTCGCCACGCCCGCGCATTAAATAGGTTGATTTCAATGCAAATTTTGAAAGCGGTTCGCCCCTTGCCAGTATTGGCGTACTTTCATTTTTTGAATATGAAAATTTAAACGCAAACCAACGCAGAAAAACGCTAGATTTAGGCATAAAAACCCTTATTTTACTCATTTTTCGCCTTAAAAGATTGGACAGTTTCTCTAATTTCCCCCGCCTTATTAAAAAATAACGGCTAAATCACCCGCCATTTTGTCGTAACTAACTTCACACCGTGAAGCGAATGCATCAAAAACAGCATTTATCTAATATAAAAGCCGTTCCAAATGTAACGCTTGGACACAGTCGATAACGAAATTTTAAGGGCGACAATATGCAAAATGAACCGCAATCCAATGACCGTTTTTTGCGTATTGATGAGGTTGTTCATTTAACCGGTCTTTCACGCTCGACTATCTATGAATACGCAAGATTGAAACGCTTTCCAGAGGCGGTAAATCTTGGCAGCAATAAGCGCGCATGGATTGAAAGCGAAGTAAGACAATGGATGAATGAGCGAATTAATCAACGCAATGACAAACGAAAACAGGAAGATAACCTATGACTCCAATCAAACTACAAAACCCAGAAAACCAAACCAAATTCACCGCACTTTTAGATGCATTGAATGCAAAGAAAGCGAACCTAATTGCCCTCGATGAAGAACTAAAGGCACTTGAGGGCAAACAAGCCAAAAATGCTGCAACACTAGCCGCTGTGCGTAACGAATTTGAAACTGAAATAAGCAAAATCAAAGCGAAATTCGACCAAGAAAGCGAATTAAGCCTAGATGACTACGCAGAAACACAAAAACTAAAAGCCGAATACACTGCACGCATTGATTTCTTTAATGCCGTAGGCGAAGAATTACAGCCAAAACTTTATAAGAAGCGTGAAGCCGTTTACGATGAGAAAAACGCATTTTTAGCGGCAAGAAAAGCACTTTATCGCTTTGCTGCCACTGCCTTAATGGATGAATTTATTGAGGCCAATAAAGCCCAAATTGCGTTATTTAAAGGGATGTTTGTTTATTCCTGTGACTACAACCAATATACAGGCAGAGACGGGCACGATGAATTTAATGATGTGCTTCAGAACAAATTCAAGGTTGAACTGAATCTACCTCAAGGCACTGGCTTACCCCCGCTTGCGCTTGCCTCAGATTGGCAACCTAAAACCCCAACCCAATTACATGTGGAAACATTTGCACCGCAAGAGAAAACGGGCTTTAAACGTTTATTAGACAATATGTAAGGAACACTAAAATGGAAAAATTAACCCAACAAAAATTCACTGAATATAAAAACGACTTAGACGGTAAAAACACTGGCTCAAGCGATTATATGAATGATTATGCCAAAGTAGAAAAAATTATTACTCAGGGCGTAAAAAATCACCCATTTTTAGGTTTAATCACGACAAAATTTGCGCAAGAAATCAATAATACCGCCCATGAATTTTCATTACCTATCGCAAGCAACACCGATACAGACAAACACGACCGCACACCGCGTAATTTTATTCAATCCACTACGCCTTTTGAGTGTGCGCAAGTCAATTTAGATGTATGTATTCCTCATAGTGAATTGGATAAGTTTACTGCCGTCAATTTTGAAAAAGAATTGAATGCACGCCTAGGCGGGGAGCTGGCGCAAAATCTCACTATGATAGGCTTTCACGGTGAACGCCGCGCACTTGATTCTAACCCCGAAACGAATCCACTAGGCGAAGATGTTGCTAAAGGTTGGCACGCTCAACTTAAGGAAAAAGATCAATTTATCAACGCAGCTACATTAGCGGGACAAACTCACACACAACTTATCAAAAAAGCCCTTGAGAAATTACCGGCAAGACTACGCGAAAGCGGCGAACTTGTCGCAATTTGTGGGCGTCATGTTTTAAGCAATGCACAGATAAACCTTGATGCGAAGCAACTCAATTCACCAAATGGCGTATTACTTACTGCGCAGAATCTAATTGGCGGGTTGCGTGCGATTAATGTGCCTTTCTTTCCTGCTAACTGCATTTTAATTACAACGCTTTCTAACCTTGCGATTTATTTCAAACAGAACAGCGCACGCTTGTTCTTCAAACAAGAACCGCGACAAAATAACGTGCAAATTTATTTCTCTGTGATGCTTGATTACTTGCTAGAAAATCACCGCCATGCGGTGCTAATTGAAGGCATTGATGAGGTGCAATAATGGACCAGATAACCCCTGAAGAATACGCAGGTAAATTGCTTGAAGCCGTGCATTTATTTATCAATTACAGCGTGCAAGATTATATTTCACGTGGAATCATACAGGCGAATGAAAAGCCTCGATTTATGCGTGAATTATGGGGACAGCTTGAACAAAGTGCGCTAGAAAACAATCGCACTTTCAACAATAAAGCCACCGCGTCCGCTTGTTTTACGTTTGAATAGGGGGAGCTATGCGACAAACTCACGTAAATAACAAAATGAGAAAAGAAGATATATTCAGGCAGCTGGATTCATTTTCAGACCGTGGGGGCGATATTATAAAGGCTGAATTTATGGCGTACCTTTGCAACATTGGCGCGCTTACTGAACGCGAAGCCATAGACCTCACAACTGAATATATCAAACGATGCGAAAAACTCGAACGCAATCGCTACTAATCAAGCCCCGAAAGGGGCTTTATCTTTATAATAAAATCTAATTTTCTTATTGCAAAGATAGATTATTAACTTATAATCTAATTAATAATATAACCTCAAAGAATCTCGATGAATATCGTAAACTGGACAAAAGATGCGTTACGGCAACTCTTGAAAATAGATGGGCGTTACCAAAAAGCAATAAGGGAAAAAGCAAATGCCTTAAGCGAATTCCCTAGTGAAGCACTAGACACAAAAAAACTAAAAGGCGAAGAGGGAAAATGGCGGTTGCGCGTAGGTAACTACCGCATAATTTTTGAAGTAATCAACGGTCAACCCAAAATTATCAACATTCAAGCGATTAAACGCCGTAGTGAACGCACTTATAGTTAGGAGAAAGCAAAATGAATTTAAATCACAGATACATAAATAATTCACAAGGGCAGCCTGAATTTGTTATTTTGCCTATCGCAGAGTATGAAGACTTAATTATGAAGGCAAGCCCTTTTGATGATGAAAATGCGGAAGAATGGGAAAATATCCCTGTAGAAGCAAGCGAAGATGGCAATGAATTAATCCCAAATGATGTAGTCAATATCATGTTTGAACAGGAAGTTAGTTTATTGGCTGCATGGCGCATTTATCGCAGTCTTTCACAAGCTGAAGTAGCAAAACACACTGGGTTAACGCAATCTGCAATTTCTCAAGCAGAACGCAAAGAAAGCAAACCGCAGAAAAAGACCCGTGAAAAATTAGCAAAAATCTATCAATGCAAGCCTGAACAATTAGAACTATAAAGCAAGATATGACAAAGCCCACTAAACTGGGCTTTATTTTTACTTAGGATATAAAAATGGAAGAAAAAAAACCGTTAATAAAACAATGGTACACACTAGACCAAGCAATAGAAAAATTAAGTAAAGAAAATGTAGGCGATTATTCTAAAAATGACTTAGTTCATTATTGGCTGAATGGTTTTATCGAATTTTACACAACCATTTTTTATAATATAGAAAGCTTACAATTAGGAAATATAGAAATAAAAAATGAGGATTTACTTGTTTTTCAATTTAGTGGTACTGGGAACATTGCTTTAGAGTTATCAAAAGAAAATAAACAAGCATTATCCAAGCCTATTTTTGGAAATACACAGTTAAGAATAGTTCAACATTTAAGTGAGTTAATGGAAATATCAAACGCATTCACTACATACAGAACAAACATCAAAAAACAGAATATATTAACAGATCCAGAAAATAGACTTATGATGCTTGTAGATGGTCTTATCAGAATAGATAGACCTTTCTCATTTGTAGATAGAATAAAAATTATTGATAGTATAAATATAGATAAAATAGCTCATCTATTTATTGACATAAATGAGCAGGAAATAATAATTGATTTAGAAAAGACAAAAAACGATTTTTTAAGCCTAAATGAGATATATATAACTCATGATGAATTACAGAAAATCTATGATCTGAATGAAGAAGGAAAAATAAATAATAAATTACAATCAAAGAAAAGCCAAAACACACAAGCGCGTTTTATCCGTGATTTACTCGCAATTAATTACAATTTACATACGGCTCAAGAAATAAGAGGAGCACTTGATAACCCGCGTTCGATGATAAGCCGACAATTTGATGAAAAAGAGTTAATCAAACCAAGCGGAAAAACTATCTATAATTATATCAATCAAGTCGAAGATTAATCCCTTACTTTGGAATATTCCAACTATTTTTGGAATATTCCACCTTCCAAAATTTCCACCCCATACCATACGCCCCGACAAGCAAGACATTTCAAGACACGTTATTTGACAATTTCTACAACCAAACAGGGGCAACTATGGAAAAACTCGAACACGCCAAAGTGCGTTACTACTCAACCGCTACGATTTGCAAAATGTTAGATGTATCTCGTGCGTGGTTATGGGATCAAGTTAATGCTGGCCACTTTCCGAAACCAATTAAATTAGGGCGATTAGCGCGTTACAAGGCAGAAGATGTAGAGCGTTTTCTCGCAAACCAAGAGCAAATAGCCGAAATCAATTTAATGGGGGAATAAATGGCAGGTTTAACGATTTATTGCCCTTTTTGCGGACAACGTGCGGGAATCCGCACTACTGAAAAACTTTCATTACTCGCCACAAAAGCACGCATTTATTGCCCGTCATGTGGGCAATTAAACGCCGATTTTGTAGGGCAGATTAGCAACATTAAAAGGGCGGTTTATGTGGATTGCCCCGAAGCGAACAACTGGGAGAAAACCGAAAAAGAAACTTTACAGGAAAAGGGTATTAAGCCGATGACGAATGAAGAACGATTAGCACAATTAAAAGGGCAAGATAAAGCGCAAGGCAAGTTGTTTTAAGCCGTGCGCTGACTTGAGGGCAAAAAAAAGCCCCGCGAGGCTTGACTTGGTTGGCGCGGGGACTTAGGAAAAACCATACAACGAAAGATTTATTATGAAATTTAGCCAAAAAACTAAACGGGCATATTATACCCGAAAAACAAACACTTATCACAAAACGAACAAAAATATCCGCTTTTTGTTTATTTCACGCTTGACAGATAAAACGAGATTAAACTATATTAATCCTGCACTCGCGAAATCGAGAGCCAGCCGTGACAAGCTGAACATTTTACAGGCGAACGATAGCACGCCATTTAACCGTGCTTTTTTTGTTCGTAGCGTTTACGCACCTATCCAAAATAATCTATCTTTTGATAGACTATTCTCAATGGTAGCGCGTAATGGGCAACCCTTAGCGGTTGGCTGTTTTCCTGTAAAGGCAGTTTGTCACCCCGTTACGTGCTACCGCCCGACCGTGACAAGTCTAGCGGTAGTTCCTAAAAATTATTTACAGGACACCGCAGAAATGATCTACAAATTTCTATGCGTTAATCGCACACACCCGCACTTTAATTTGTGCATTCAAACTATTCACGCCAACACCGAAGAAAGCGCAAGATTAAGCCTTAACGCTGATTTTCGCCACCTCGTCACCGTTGCAAAAATCAACCCGAAATTTAACCGCACTTTAGCGATGAAAGGGGGGATTTATGCTTGATATCTATGTTTTAACCGCATTCGATTTTTATCGTCAAAAACACTATACCAGCCGCTTTTATGAATACGACGATGCAGAACGCACCGCTCGATTTTTAATGCAAAAAGATCCGAATGTCTGGGCGGTAAAAATTCATAAACAAGAATGGGGCCCCGTTGAGAAAACCGCACTAAAACGTGTGCATTCTCGCACTTTTGAACAACTATTCAAAAGCAACGAAGGGGGTGAATGATGAATAACGATTCCAATCAACCATTATTAGAGGGCGTTTTGATTTATTCGAAGAACGACCAGGAAAAACCGAAAAACCCTTCTATCGTATTAATTTAAGAGCTTTGCGCTCGTTTTAATATTCCTCGAAGTAAAGAATTGGAATATGACGATTACTCTATCATTGACCGATTGGCCTTTTATAGTGCGTGTTATTTGGCTCTATTTAAAGAGTTAAAGGGCACAAAGGTTGATTATTGGATAGATAACGCATTATGCGATATTTACTCACATAACGGACGCTATCCATTAGAACAATGTTTACAGCGTTACGCGGCAATGAAAGCAAAAGGGGGCAAAAATGAAATTTAATTTGACCGCACTTTTACGCCTTTTTATGCGTAAAAAACACCACGCACCGATTTTTATCACTATCAATTATTTCACCGATACCAACAGCACAACTCAACATTTTCACCAATTGAAAGCGGGCAATATTGCGGGACGTGATGTTACCCATGAGGGAAACGTATGAACACTTATTCTTTTAATTTACCCAACACCGAAGAAAGCGCAATTCAAAGCCTAACGCACCGCATTCGCCAAGCAAGAAGAGACCTCACAGAGCACAGAGAAAAAGGGGGCGGATGATGGTATTAAATGAAATGCCGTTATTGCTGACGATCAAAGAAGCGGCGGACTATCTCAAACTGTCTTATTCCACCGTCTTTCAAAACCGGATTAGATGGTTTTTTTTCACAATGCCAGGAACGCGTTCCTGGAGAATATCCTATGATGATTTAAAAGCCCTTGAACAACGAGCTACATCACAATGTTTACAAGAACTGGCAATTACACCAAGCCTAAAAAATAGGGGGAACGAATGGCTATCTACAAAAGAAAAAATACTTACTGGATCGATATTACAGCACCAAGCGGGCAAAGAATTAGACAAAGCACTCGAACAACTCAAAAAGCACTAGCCCAAGAATTTCATGACCGCTTAAAGCGTGAATTATGGGAAATAGCTTATTTAGATAAAAAACCAATACGCCTTTTTGATGAAGCGTTACTACTTTTTATTGAGGAAGGTAAGCAAGGCAAGAATATCGACACGGTAAGACGGCACGCCATTTATTGGCGCACCCTATTCCAAGGGCGAACCTTGCAAAGTATTACAGGCGAAGAGATTGCAGCAAACATTCCACAATATAGCAAAACAGGGGAAACACTAAGCCCAGCAACAAAAAACCGCTACCGCACTTCAGTGATGAAGATGTTTTCCCTTGCCTATAAAAATGACTGGATAGCCAAGATTCCTTACGTTCCGAAAAATGCAGAGCCAAAAGTAAACGTACGCTGGATAAGCAAAAACGAGGCCGCACGATTAATTGAAAATCTTGATTTGCCATGGATGAAAGCCGTTTGCAAATTTGCACTTTATACAGGGGCGCGAATGAGTGAAATTCTTTCGCTTGAATGGGACAGCGTAGATTTATCGCGAAAAATTGCCGTTGTTCGTGCGGATAAATCAAAATCAGGCAAGGCGCGTCCCTTACCTTTAAACGATGAGGCATGTACGCTTTTAGCGGAACTAGAGGCACAACGGTGCAATAAATATGTTTTTCATAGAGGCACTAACAAAATGATTGGGCGAATTGACTGGGTTGATTTTCACCGCGCATTAAACCGCGCTGGAATTGAAAACTTTCGCTTTCATGATTTGCGCCACACGTGGGCAAGCTGGCACGCACAAAGTGGCACACCGCTTTACACGTTGAAAGAGATGGGCGGATGGCAAACGCTGGAAATGGTAAACAAATATGCGCATTTGAACGCAGACCATTTATTAAAGTACGCCAACAGCACCACACTAAACTAATAAAAAAGGATCACCATGCAACAAGAACAACCGCTAACAGTAGAAAGCCTTAAACGCATTTTATCTAGTTATGATGAACGTTTAAGCCGCTTAGAACGCATTGAACAGGCGAATAATCCAGATGAAATTTGGACACCTCGACAAGTCGCAGAATACGCCAAAATTTCTTACGGCTATTTTATGCAAACCCTTTCGCTTGATCCCAATTTTCCCGCAAGTGTCGGCACGCTGAAGAAACGCGCCCCGAAAAAATACCGTGCGGCAGAGGTTATCGCATTTTTTAAGAATCGGAATAAGGCATAGGGGGAAAAGATGAGTTATAAAAAACACCCACCAAAAGCACCGCACTTTGACGAACAAGGGCGCGTAGCCTTTGAGCATATTCACGCATTAATTGGCAATAAAGCCTGGAATGCTTGGGGATTTGGTAAAGATAAAGGCAATGGCCTTGAATGGGGTTTATTGCGCGATAAACTAGGTCTTGAGCGTGATTATAAGCCGATAATTTTAGATGCGGAGAAACTGGCAAACGCTGGCGATTATCAGATTTTAAAAGATGATGTGCACGCCGTGACATTTTACCGTTTTGGCGAAGTGACAAGCGACCAAGAAAACGCCCTTTTATTGGCACTAGCAACGCGCAGTAAAGCAAAAAAAGTCTTTTTTGCAGATAGCCTCGGCGATAATTTGGAAGAATTAAGCCACCGTTTAGAAGATTTACGCAATAGTGCAGAATCGCGCAATTTAGCAGAAATGCGCGTGGAATATATGGATAAACCAGATGCGCCAAAACGTGAGCCTTATGTAGAGTATCGAGAAAATGGCAAGATTAAAGGGTTACATTACATTAAGCCTAAAGTTGATAATGATACTGGCGAAATCATTAAAGAGAGTATGACGTGGATTTGTGATGATTTGGCACTGGTTGGCGAGGGGAAAACGCAAGGCGGAGAATATTACTATCTTTTTCAATGGCAAAATCGAGATGAAAATAAGCCGCGCACCGTTGCTATCGCCCGTGAAGATTTTGGCACAGATTCAGGCTGGAAAATGCTGAAAGCGCAAGGTTTGAAAATGACACAAGGCTCAGGCTTAACACAACGCCTTACCGAGCATTTTCATTTTAACGGCGACCATTTTACCCAATGGACTATCACGAATGTGACAGGCTGGCTAAATGGAGCGTATTTATTACCGAATGGGGAAATTATTGGCACGCCGCTTAAACCGATTCATTTTACCGACCGAAGCAGTTCAAGCCTGGGCTATACGACAAGCGGCACACTTGCAGATTGGCAAAGGGAAATTGCGCAAAATGTACGTGGTAACGCCTCAATGATGATTGGCGTAGCGGTTGCGTTAGCTGCACCTATGCTTTCACTTTTAGGGCGGGAATCTTTTGGCGTGCATTTATTCGCGGAAAGTTCAAAGGGAAAAAGCACAACCCTAAATATTGCCAACAGTATTTACGGCAACCCCGAAAAAATAAAATTAAGCTGGAGCACCACCGCAACAGGCGTAAAAAATGAAGCAGCTGCACGCAATGACGGCTTTATTACTCTAGACGAAATCGGACAAGCCAAAGACGGAAAGAATCTAGAGACTATCGCCTATGATTTGTTTAATGAAACGGACAAAATCAGAGGCGAAAAAGAGGGCGGAAACCGACAAATAAAACGCTGGAAAGTCTCCGCACTTTCGACAGGGGAAAAAGATTTAGAAACCCAGCTAAGACAGCAGGGCGCAAAGGTGCACGCTGGGCAATTAGTACGACTTTTAAATGTGCCGCTTGAGGAAGCGAACCATTTACACAACTTTCCCAACAACAAAGCGCACGCCGACCATTTAAACGAAAAAGTGCAAGAATGTTTTGGCATAATTGGGCGCGAATGGATAGCCTTTCTTTCTAACAATGCGGATGCAGTGAAAAGCACCTATAAGATAATTCGCCAAAAATGGCTAGATTTATCTAATAATATGAGCGGACAAGTGCAACGTGTAGCGGGCGACCGTTTCGCCGTGCTAGAAACCGCACTTTATTTAGCCAAAGACTTAACCCAATGGACGGAAGAAGAAAGCGCACAAGCCATTTTAAAAAACTTTCTCAACTGGAAAGAAGAATTTGGCGAAAATAGCCGAGAAGAAACAAGTTTAATCAGAATTTTGACCGATTGGCTATTAGTCAATGAAGCAAGTTTCATTGAATACCCAGCGGATCCTAATGCAAGAACACCGATTAAAGTATCAGGTGTTAGAGTGTTGGCCAATGAAGCGAAAAAGGAAGAAGAGCATTATTTCATTTATCCTAAAATTTTTGATGAAATTATTGAGGGATTCCCTAAAAATATGGCGCACAGCATACTTTTTTCATCAGGGTTATTAAAAAAACCGAAAAAGCCCGAGAATGGCTATAATGAATACATTTTCAAAATATCGAAAAAGTATATAGGCAAAACGGTTAGGGCCTATAAAGTGATGCCATTTTCAGATGATGAAAGTGATTCAGAAAAAACCGAATAAAAATTAAAGCAAGGTTCGCCACCTTGCTTTTTTTATGTTTTAAAAGAATTTTTCTGCCAAAAGATAGGATTTTTATAGGAATTATAGGAATAAAATATTACATATCTTTATAAATCAATAAGTTACAATAATAAAAAATTCCTATTACCTATCTAAAAATTCCTATTCAGTGGGTAAAAATTCCTATTTTTGCTCTTTTTATTCCTATTGTACAAAAAACGGCCTTAAAAAATTCCTGTAAAATTCCTAAAAAATTCCTGTTTAAAAAATAACCACAGGAATTTTTTTCAAACCTTTAAACTATTAATAAACAAAGATTTTTTCCATGAAAATTAAAAAATTCCTGTAATTCCTGTAATTCCTGTAATTCCTGTAATTCCTGTAAAAAAAAAGCACTAACAGAAAAAAATAAAATTAAAGCAAAAAGAACCCCAAAAAATCTACCGCACTTTTTCGCACATACTGGAATAAATTACCGACTTTCCAAAAGTATAAAAAAGATACATTTTACTTTTATTTTTTTCTGCTTGCCTTAGAATCAAATTACACAATAACCATAGATGAAAGAAATGATTGCCTTGATCCTATTTCTAATTGCTGCACCAATTTATTTACTGATAGCGGGGCTTTTTATTGGTGGCACATATTTAATCAACATTCTGCCAGCATTTATCGTAATCTATCTATTGTTGGTATTTTTAGCTGTAATACTGACTCCATTCAAACCGTGGTTTAATCGGAACCGCGCCAAAATAAATTCTTTAGGAAAATTGATTCTTTTAGTTTTATTTGGGCCACTAATAGCTGTTCTAACGATATCTATCATTGCATTACCTTTCGTTATGATTTACGCAATAGCTGATAACCCATTTTTATGGTATGCAGTGATTTTATTATTTGTTTTCGTCTATGGTTTCATCAAAAGAAATTCAATAAAACGAAAGGAAGAAGAAAGGATTTGGGAAAAAACTCGTGAACGCGCAGCATTACATAAGGAAAGATATTTTTACGGTGAACAAAAATACACTAAAGAAGATTAAGCTATAAAAATGAACAAATAAAACGAAATTAAACGAAAATTAAAGATTGACCGTTAAACCTCTTTTTTTTCATAATTGCACCTTGAACAAGGACAAATCATAGAAAAATTTATTTTTAACCCCCTGTATAACCCCCTAACGGACTATACAAAATATCAAGATTTTAGACTACACAAGGCTTAAGAGGTAAAAGTCGTTGTTCTTTCTCACCGCCATCCTAATTTTATTCCCTAATAATTCCCCTTTTCTTTCTTATTCAAATTCAGTTTTTAATTCTGATTATTTTTGTTATTACACTCATTGAATTTTTTCATCAATGCAGTAAACTAGCCACCGATTTTTTAATCACCTCTCTTTTCACTTTAAATGTTACCTGAGAGTAACAAAAGGACACATCATGACAAACAAAGTAAACAGTTATGGCTGGAAAGCCTTAATTGGCTCTACCGTCGGCTATGCAATGGACGGTTTCGATCTTCTAATTTTAGGTTTCATGCTTAGCGCAATTTCTGCTGACTTAAATCTAACGCCCGCCCAGGGTGGTTCTCTCGTGACATGGACACTTATTGGCGCAGTTTTTGGCGGTATTTTATTTGGCGCATTAAGCGATAAATACGGTCGTGTACGTGTACTTACTTGGACTATTATTCTCTTTGCGGTGTTTACTGGTTTATGTGCGATTGCACAAGGTTATTGGGATTTACTGATTTATCGCACAATTGCTGGTATTGGCTTAGGCGGTGAATTTGGAATTGGGATGGCTCTAGCAGCAGAAGCATGGCCCGCACGCCACCGAGCTAAAGCTGCATCTTATGTTGCCTTGGGTTGGCAAGCAGGTGTGTTAGGTGCCGCATTACTTACACCATTATTGCTCCCGCATATTGGCTGGCGTGGAATGTTCTTGGTGGGTATCTTCCCTGCATTTGTCGCTTGGTTCTTACGTTCTCATCTGCACGAACCTGAAATTTTCACTCAAAAACAAACCGCACTTTCAACGCAATCCAGCTTTACTGATAAATTACGTTCATTTCAGCTTCTGATTAAAGACAAAGCCACGAGCAAAATTAGTCTTGGTATCGTTGTACTTACCTCCGTACAAAACTTCGGTTATTACGGTATTATGATTTGGTTACCTAATTTCTTATCAAAACAACTGGGATTCAGCTTAACTAAATCTGGACTTTGGACAGCCGTTACCGTCTGTGGCATGATGGCTGGCATTTGGATTTTCGGACAACTTGCCGACCGCATCGGACGCAAACCAAGTTTCTTACTTTTCCAATTAGGCGCAGTGATAAGTATCGTGGTTTACTCACAACTTACCGATCCTGACATCATGCTTCTTGCTGGGGCATTTTTAGGTATGTTTGTAAACGGAATGATGGGAGGTTACGGTGCATTAATGGCAGAAGCCTACCCAACTGAAGCTCGAGCAACCGCACAAAACGTACTTTTCAATATTGGTCGTGCCGTAGGGGGATTTGGACCTGTGGTTGTGGGCGCAGTTGTACTCGCCTACTCTTTCCAAACTGCCATCGCCCTACTTGCGATTATCTACGTAATTGATATGTTAGCGACAATTTTCTTAATCCCTGAATTAAAAGGTAAAGCCTTAGACTAAGAAAATATAAAAGATAAAAATGCTCGCCAAGTGCGAGCATTTTTTATGAAATAAAAAGAAGTAATTGTGAGAATACTTGTTCAGCTGAAATCTCTTTCATTGAACTTGCCGATAAGTAATGCTGATTTTTACCATAACAGCCAATCAATTTAGGATCCGTTGCGCCATAAAGCGTAATATTGGGGTTATCCAAGGCGGCAGTTAAATGCGCCAAACCTGTATCCACCGACACGGCAGCTTTTGTATTTGCAAGCTGTTTTGCAAGCTCCGTTAAAGTTAACTTAGGCAACACGATCACATTAGAATGAACTTGAGCCAAACGCTCTGCTCGCGCTTTTTCTAGTTCATTTCCCCAAGGTAAGCGAATTTCGTAATCAGAAAGTGCGGTAATTTTTTCAATCAATTTTTGCCATTCTGATTCTTCCCAATGCTTATCTGCCCGAGTTGTAGAATGAATGAATACCACATAGTTTTGTTCTGAAGTTTGATGAAGAAAATGGCGAGCAATACCATAATCACCCTGAACTTGAGGTAATTCATAACCTAAACTTTGAGCAAAAAGCTGACGAATTCGTTCCACCGCATGCTGTTGATAAGAAATGGCATATTTTTTATCGTAGAAAAAAGACGCTAACGGCTCTCGGATACTTTGACGATCATATCCATGTTTCACACCTTGAGCGAAACGAGTTGCAAATAATGCACTTTTAATGAGCCCTTGCGCATCGATTACCGCATCATAGTTTTCAGCCTGCAACAAAGTGCGGTAATTTTTCCACTCATTTCTTGTTTGAATAGAAAAAGGCGATTTACGCCAACGGCGCAAAGCAATAGGAATCACTCGATTTACAGCGGAATGCCAACGTGGAATTTCTGCAAAGTTTTCTTCCACCACCCAATCAATACTTAAACTAGGAATCGCCTTTTGTGCATCAGTCAAGGCAGGCAAAGTGTGGATAACATCCCCCATAGAGGAAGTCTTAATCACGCATACTTTCATTTAATTAACCTTCTTCCCCAATGCATAATTCCAAGTCCAGATACGGCTAAAATGCCCCCAATAATTAAGGAGAAATCCACTCGTTCATTCAACCAAACGGCGGAGAATAAAATGCCTAAAATCGGCACAAGAATAATATAGGCCGAGGCATTGCCCGCCCCTAAGTGTTTCACACCATCAAAATACCATGCATAAGCCAATACCGTTGAGCCAAATGCAAGACCAAGTAAACTAAACCATTGCGATCCATTTAATTGAAATACGGTTGCCCAATCTTCCGCACTTTCCGTCCATAATGCTGCCAACGTCAGCATGAAAAAACCAAAAGTAGAAGAAATCGTGGTAGCGGTGAGAGAATCAATTCCGATTAATACTTTACGAGCCAATAAAGTATAAGCAACCCAGCAAACTAAAGCACAAAGCAATAACATTTGACCGAATCCAAAATTTTGTAAGAGGTTAGTTGGATTCCCTTTTGTCATGGCTAACAAAGAACCGCTAATGGCAATAATCATCCCTAATACAACCCAGCGATTCCATTTCTCTTTAAATAATAAAATCGCAAAAAACATCGTAAAGACGGGATTAGAGGCAACGACCATCGTTCCTTGCCCTGCTGGAACATATTTCAAACCCCAAATAAAGAAAGTAGAATAACCAAAGATCCCAAGCAAAGCCGTTAACAATAACCCAACCCATTGATTAGGTCGCAGTTGTTTAGCATATTTGAAACGATTCGCCGCATATAGCCAAATAATGAGTGGTATAATGGCGAAAAAAAAGCGCACGCTTGAAGCAACAAATGTCGGCATAGCTTGGGCAACCACTCGTCCCCAAGGCCAAGAGGCGCCCCATAAAATCACCATTCCAATTAATTGTAAATGTATGCGTAAAGGGTTCATTTTTCTAATAATGCCTCTAATTTTTCTAATGCCATTTCCGGCGTAATATCAATCAAACTTTGATGATAACCGCCCTCTTTGTCACCTTTACGGACTTTAATCAATCCACCTTCAATTAAACGAATAATCGTCGCTTTATCCGAAAGTGGCGGCGTATATTGCGGGCTAGTAGGTCCATAAAGTGCAATCAATGGACGATTTACTGCAGCAGCAATATGCATTAAACCACTGTCATTGGTCACGACTGCCGTACAATTTGCAATTAAATCCACGGCTTCATTTAAGTTGGTTTTTCCTGCTAAATTGACACAAAACTCACGCAACGCTTCTGGCAGCGCTTGACGGATTTCTTCGCCCACAGGTTCATCTTTAGCAGAGCCAAATAATTCCACTGCATAGCCTTGGGTAATTAACATTTCTGCTAATTTAGCATAATGATAATGCGGCCAACGTTTAGCTGGACCAAATTCTGCTCCTGGACAGAAACCAATAATCGGACGTTCGCCTAAAAGTGCGGTCTGTTTTTCAAAGTTTTTTAAGGTTTCAGCTTGTTGCGCTGGCTCAATCGTCAAATAGGGTTTTAAGACAGGAATATCATCGGCTTTTGGTACAGAATTTTTTTCAAAAGCTAATGCAACATAACGCTGCACCATCATTGGATAATCTTTTTTATTGGCTCGTAAATCATTCAATAAAATATAACGGCTTTCACCTTTCCAACCACGACGATGGATAATTTTTGCAAAGAAAGGAATAAGCGCAGATTTCAATGAATTAGGCAAAACAATCGCCATATCATATTGTTCACGCAAAGACTTTCCTAAACGATAACGCGTTCCCAATTCAAAGGCCCCGTGCCCTAATGGCATTTCAATCGCCTTACACACCTCTGGCATTCGCGCAAGCAAAGGCTTACACCAATTCGGTGCCATCACATCAATATTGCAGTTTGGATATTGAATTTTCAGTTGCTGGTACAAACTGTGCGACATCATCATATCGCCAACCCAAGATGGGCCAATAATTAGAATATTCATTTTCTGTCTTTCAGATAAAAGTGCGGTCAAAAATACCGAGATTTTTAACCGCACTTTGTTGATGGGAAGTAGGCAAACCTACGGTTTATTTTCTATTCAACCATGCCATATATTCAGCCACGCCTTCCGCGACTGTTTTGAATGGCTTATCGTAGCCTGTTGAACGAAGTTTAGTTAAATCAGCTTGAGTATATTCTTGATAACGAGATTTCAAATGCTCTGGGAATGGAATAGTTTCAATCTCACCTTTACCGTGGAATTTCACTACCGCATCAGCCACCGCACGGAAACTTTCTGCATTTCCTGTCCCTAGGTTGTAAATACCCGAAATACCATTTTGCCAACACCAAATATTCACTGCAGCCACATCGCCTACATAAACAAAATCACGGCGGAAGTGTTCGCTGCCTGCAAATAATTTTGGATTTTCGCCTTTTAAGATTTGGTTATTCAAGTGGAATGCTACGCTCGCCATAGAACCTTTATGATTTTCACGCGGCCCGTAAACATTAAAATAACGGAAACCACATACTGGCGATTTTGCTTCTGGCAAAATGTTACGCACATATTGGTCGAACAAGAATTTAGAATAACCATACACATTTAATGGGCCTTCAAATTCACGTTCTTCACGGAATACTTTGGTATCACCATAAGTTGCAGCGCTTGAGGCATAGAAGAAAGGAATTTCGCGGTCAAGGCAATAATGCAACAACTCTTTAGAATATTCGTAGTTGTTGTGCATAATGTATTTGCCATCCCATTCCGTAGTGGCAGAACATGCCCCCTCGTGGAATACTGCATCAATATCGCCAAATTCGTCGCCTGCAATAATAGAAGCAATGAAATCTTCTTTATCACAATAATCTGCAATGTCTAAATCAACTAAATTGGCAAATTTTGTGCCATCTTTTAAGTTATCGACCACTAAAATATCTTTGCGCCCTAAATCATTCAATGCTTTGACAATATTGCTGCCAATAAAACCAGCGCCGCCTGTTACGATAATCATAATTCTGTCCTCTTTAAAATAAGTCTGCGTATTGTAATAGATTTTCTACCGCTTAGCCAAAAAACTCTGCGAAAAACAACCGCACTTTTAATCCCCAATAACTCGTGAGGCCTGTCGTAACAAGATCCATTTTGCCTTTACTCAACAACACAATTGTGGGCGTCACATTAATTTGCCATCGCTCTGCAAATTCGCCTTTCGGATCATTCACTGTTGTGAAGTGGTAGTCATGCTTACTTAAATAATCATTTACGTCCGCCTCATTACCTGAACGTAATGCCACAGATACAACTTGATAGCCTTCTTTCGCTAAAGAATTAATTGCTGGTGAAGTATAGCGACAATAACCACACCAAGTTCCCCAAAAATAAAGCAACGTCGCTTTATTTTGATCAAGACTTTCAAGAGAGAACGTATTCCCTTGAAGATCTTGTAGCGTGATTTTATTTATTTCCTCTGGCACCACAGGACGACGAACAAAATCCAGTATGCTACTCATCACAATAAACGTTAAAAAGAGGGATAATCCATTCTTAAGTAGTTTTTTAATCTTCATTTTCTTTATTCCTTATCGCATTGAGATGATTGTAATCAAGCATAAAAGCACAGTCAAAAACAAGGGATTTTTGCTACAATAGGTAAAACATAAATAAAAGGAGGAAAATAATGACACCGAATCAACTTGCTCAATATATCGATCACACTGCACTGACAGCAGAAAAAAATGAACAAGATATTTTGACACTCTGCAATGAAGCGATTGAACACGGATTTTACTCTGTATGTATCAATTCTGGTTATATTCCACTAGCTAAAGAAAAACTTGCTGGCTCAAATGTAAAAATTTGTACCGTAGTTGGCTTTCCTTTGGGGGCGAATTTAACCTCTGTCAAAGCATTTGAAACGCAAGAATCTATTAAAGCAGGTGCAAATGAGATTGATATGGTGATTAATGTAGGTTGGATAAAATCGCAAAAATGGGATGCAGTAAAACAAGATATTCAAGCTGTATTTAATGCTTGTGATGGCACACCATTAAAAGTGATTTTAGAAACTTGTTTGCTCACTAAAGATGAAATAGTGAAAGCCTGCGAAATTTGTAAAGAAATCGGTGTGGCTTTTGTGAAAACATCAACAGGCTTCAATAAAGGCGGAGCGACCGTGGAAGATGTTGCATTGATGAAACAAACGGTCGGCAATTTTGGTGTTAAAGCATCAGGCGGCGTGCGTGATACTGAAACGGCATTTGCAATGATTAAAGCAGGTGCAACACGCATTGGTGCAAGTGCGGGCATTGCAATTATTAGTGGCACGCAAGATGCCAAAAGCACTTACTAATCCTTTCACGCGTGGTATTCTCACCACGCGTTTTTACATATTCGATAATTTCTGCAACAAACGATCCATTGCTCGATACCCCAAAGCTTCCGCTAAGTGCGGTTGAGAAATTTGTTGTTCTCCTTGTAGATCGGCAATGGTTCGAGAAACTTTCAAAATACGATGATAAGCCCGTACAGAAAGCCCCAGTTTATTCAGCGCATTTTCAAGGAAAAAGGCATCTTTATCACTTAACTTGCAATCACGTTCAATCTCTTTACTATTCAAATAAGCGTTAATTTTCCCCGCTCTTTCCATTTGAATCTCACGCACTTTTAACACTTTTTCACGAACTTGCGCACTTGTTTCACCACGATCACCTGTATTTTGTAAGCTACCTTGTGGCAGTAAAGGCACTTCAATAGACAAATCGAAACGATCTAAAAATGGTCCTGAAAGTCGATTCAAATAACGCATAATTTGCTGGGGTGAAGTGCGGTTATGCGTTCCAGTATAATGGCCTGTCGGACTTGGATTCATCGCTGCCACCAATTGAAAACGAGCTGGAAATTGGATTTTGGCATTAGCACGAGAAATAATAATCTCACCACTTTCCAAAGGCTGACGTAGTGCATCTAATACTTTTCGTTCAAACTCTGGAAGTTCATCAAGAAACAGCACGCCATTTGTTGCTAAGGATATTTCACCAGGTTTTGGGATCGTCCCGCCTCCAACTAAAGCCGGCATTGATGCACTATGGTGCGGGGCGCGAAAAGGACGTTGTTTCCAATTATGAAAATTCAACTCGTTTTGTACTAAACTCGTTACAGATGCCGTTTCTATCGCTTCTAAATCCGTCATTTCAGGTAAAAGCCCTGTCAATCGGCTAGCTAACATGGTTTTCCCTGTACCCGGAGGGCCAAGAAAGAGTAAATTATGCTGCCCTGCTGCGGCAATGGTCAATGCTCGTTTGGCGTGTTGTTGTCCGATAATATCCGTTAAATCTAATGTATTTTTACCCGAAAAATTTACCGCACTTTCTTTCACAATTTCAGTGGCGAGAGGTAATTTTTCCTGACCATTGAGAAATTGCACCACATCTAAAAGCGTTTGAGCAAAATAAGTATTTTGATCAGAAACGAGAGAAGCTTCATTAGCATTTTGTTTCGCGATAATTAACTCTCGCTTTGACTTTTGCGCTGCAAGAATAGCAGGAATCACACCATGTACACCACGCAATTGCCCCGTCAGAGCAAGCTCAGCCACAAATTCAAATTGTTTTAAACGGCTCGCATCAAGCTGATCCGATGCGGCTAAAATCCCGATGGCAATAGGCAAATCAAATCGTCCACCTTCTTTCGGTAAATCCGCAGGTGCGAGATTCACTGTGATACGCTTGGCTGGATATTTAAATTGTGCATTCATCAACGCACTACGCACCCGATCTTGTGCCTCTTTCACCGTTTTTTCTGGCAAACCAACAAGCGTAAATCCAGGTTTTCCGTTGCTTAAATGCACCTCAATAGTGACAAGCGGTGCCTGCACCCCCATAGAGGCACGACTGTAAACAATAGCAAGGGACATGATAATCCTTAAAGTGCGGTAAAAATGGAGATAGTTTTTGCACTATAAAAAAAGCACATAATGAAATCATTCATCATGTGCTTTTCTTGCGATCTAGATCGCAAAATTTATATTTTATTCCGCAAAAAGTGGCGAAAACCAAAAATCTAATTTCGCTGCAAGTTTATCAATACCAATTTTATTTTGTGCAGAAAAGGCTTCTACTTGAATGTCACCTTGGAATGGAAGAATCGCTTCGCGCACTATTTTCACTTGTTTACTACGTGCACTTTGGCTCAATTTATCGGCTTTAGTAAGCAATAAAAGTACGGGTAAATCTGCTGAAACCGCCCATTCAATCATTTGTTGGTCAAGATCTTTAAGAGGGTGGCGAATATCCATCAGCACAACCAATCCCGCCAAACATTCTCGTTTTTGCAAATATTCGCCTAAGGATTTTTGCCATTGGATTTTCATTTGCTCTGGTACGGCTGCATAACCATAACCTGGTAAATCCACCAATTTACAATTTGGTTCCACTTCAAATAAGTTGATTAGTTGGGTACGCCCCGGCGTTTTTGAGGTGCGGGCTAAGCTTTTTTGATTAGTTAATGCATTAAGTGCAGTTGATTTTCCTGCATTTGAACGTCCCGCAAACGCAATTTCAATGCCCGTATCTTCAGGAATAGAACGAATATTCGGCGCACTCGTTAAAAAGTGAGTTTTATGATAATTAAGTTTAATTTCAGACATAAGGATTCCTTTTAAAATTGCGCTTAGAATAGCATAAATAATCCTGTTTCCGAAATGACACGGATTAACTCAAAAGGCAAATTAAGAGATAAAAAAATGCGAAATCAAAGGGATTTCGCATTTAAATCTAAAGAATAAACTTATTTTCTTGCAAAAGGCGGGACAAACATTAATCCTAAATCCCAAGGCTGTTCAATCCAAGTATTTTGAGGAATATCAATCACATAATCATCAACTAGTTCTGCCCCTGCTGGTTTTGCAAATACTGTCACAAATTTTGCATTTGGATACATTTCACGGATTGCACGTGCAGTATTACCTGTATCAACTAGATCATCAACTATGATAAAACCTTCTCCGCCATTTGGTACCTGTGCAGCGTGAAGAACCTGCAATTCACCTTGATTATTGTGGTCATGATAACTTGCAATACAAACGGTTTCTACGTGGCGAATGCTTAACTCGCGAGCTAATACAGCAGCAGGGAATAAACCACCGCGACTCACGGCAATAATACCTTTCCATTGGGATGCTGGAAGTAAACGCTCTGATAATTTACGAGCATGCATTTGGAACATATCCCAAGTCACCACATATTTTTCACTCATTTTAATACCCTAAATTTTGTCAATAAATAAAAATTGCGTAAGGATAACCTGAAATAGCATTTTATGCTATTATTTCCTCAAAATTTTTCGATAAAAAGGAGAAACTATGTCTGAAATTACAACACTTCAACCCGAATTGCTATGGAAATGGTTCGATCAAATTTGTACAATACCACATCCATCTCATCACGAAGATACACTTGCAAACTTTATTGTTAACTGGGCAAAAGAAAAGCATTTTTTTGCAGAACGTGACGAGGCGGGTAATGTATTAATTCGCAAACCAGCAACAGTAGGTATGGAAAATCGCACACCTGTTGTATTGCAAGCCCACTTGGATATGGTGCCTCAGGCCAATGAAGGTAATCCACATGATTTCACTAAAGATCCGATTCGTCCTTATATTGATGGCGATTGGGTAAAAGCAAAAGGGACAACGCTTGGTTCCGATAATGGTATTGGTTTAGCATCTACATTAGCCGTACTTGAAAGCGATAATATCGCACATCCACCACTTGAAGTCCTTCTTACCATGACAGAAGAAACAGGAATGGACGGTGCATTACACCTCCGTCGTAATTGGCTACAATCGGACATTCTTATCAATACTGACACTGAAGAAGTCGGAGAAATTTATATCGGTTGCGCCGGAGGGATTAATGCCAATTTATCAATACCAATTCAATGGGAAAACAACACTTTTGAACAATCAATTCAACTCATATTGAAAGGTTTGCGCGGTGGACATTCAGGTTGCGATATTCATACTGGACGAGCTAATGCAATCAAAGTTATGGCTCGCGTATTAGCGAAACTTCCACAAAACACTTCTCCTTTCCAGCTTGCAGAAATTCGTGGTGGTTCAATTCGAAACGCTATTCCTAGAGAAGCTGTTGCGATTCTAGTTTTCAATGGCGAACCTCATGCTTTTGAAAGTGAGATAGAAAAACTAAACATTTTATTAAAAGAAGAATTATTCATTGCTGAACCTAACCTTAAGCTTTTCTTAGAATCAGCGGAAAAACCACAATCTATCTTTACCTTAGAATCAACAGAAAAAGTCATTCATTTATTAAACGCGTTACCTAACGGCGTCATTCGTAATAGCGATGTAATCAAAAATGTTGTCGAAAGTTCACTCAGCATCGGGGTATTAAAGACTGAAGAGCGCAGTGTGAAGGGAACTATTTTAATACGTTCATTAATTGAAAGCGGTAAAGATTATGTAACAGAATTATTAACCTCTGTTGCCAACCTTGCGGGTGCGAAAACTGAATTTTCAGCACCATATCCAGGTTGGAAACCAGTCAATGATTCCTCCATATTAAATCTTACTCAAAAACATTATGCTGCAGTGTTAGGCAAACAACCTGATATTAAAGTCATTCATGCGGGTTTGGAATGTGGATTACTCAAAGAGCATTATCCTAATATCGAAATGATTTCTCTAGGACCAACTATTCGTAATGCGCATTCACCAGATGAGAAAGTACAGATTTCTACTGTCACAACCTACTGGAATGTATTAGTAAATGTATTAGCTGATATACCAATTAAAGCTTAATAAATAATAAAAAGCGATGGAATTTCAATATTTTTATCGCCTTTTTAAATATCTCAAAATAAACAAAAAAGAGATAAAAAATACCGCACTTTAATATCTCAAAGTGCGGTAATTTTTATCAATGTTTTTAACTACACATCATAAGTGGTAGAGGCTGTATTACCACCACGACCTGTCCAGTTGGTGTGGAAGAATTCACCACGTGGTTTATCTGTACGCTCATAAGTATGTGCGCCGAAGTAGTCTCGTTGTGCTTGCAATAAGTTTGCAGGTAAACGTGCTGAAGTATAACCATCTAAGAAGGTGATTGCAGACGCCATACAAGGCATTGGAATACCCACTTCGATAGATTTTGCCACCACTTTACGCCAGTCACTTAATGCGTTTTCTAAAATACCTTTGAAGTAACTATCTGAACCTAAGAAGATTAAATCTGGATTTGCTTCATATGCATCACGAATATTGCCTAAGAAACGGCTGCGAATGATACAACCTTCACGCCATAATAACGCCGTTGCACCATAGTTAATATCCCAACCAAATTGTTCAGAGGCTTCACGAATCAGCATAAAGCCTTGTGCGTAAGAAATGATTTTTGACGCCAATAATGCTTTACGCACTGCTTCAATCCAAACTTTTTTGTCACCTTCAACTGGAACAACTGTTTTATTGAATAATTGATTTGCTGCAACACGTTGATCTTTAAATGAAGATACGCAACGAGCAAAGACGGATTCAGTGATTAAGGTTAATGGAATACCGAAATCTAATGCATTGATACCCGTCCATTTACCTGTCCCTTTTTGACCTGCGGTATCTAAGATTTTTTCAACTAATGGCTCACCATCAGCATCTTTATAACCAAGAATATCAGTGGTGATATCGATTAGATAGCTATCAAGTTCAGTTTTTTTCCATTCTGCGAAGATGGCTTGCATTTCTTCATAGCTTAAGCCTAAACCTTCTTTTAAGAATTGGTAGGCTTCACAAATTAATTGCATATCGCCATATTCGATGCCGTTGTGAACCATTTTCACGAAGTGGCCTGCACCTTCACCGCCTACCCAGTCACAGCAAGGCTCGCCTTGTTCAGTTTTCGCCGAGATCGCTTGGAAGATTGGTTTCACATATTGCCACGCTTCTGCATTACCACCTGGCATGATAGATGGTCCATGACGCGCACCTTCTTCACCGCCAGAAACACCCGAACCGATAAAGCGGATGCCTTTTTCAGCCAATGCTTTTACACGACGGTTAGTATCCGGATAGTTTGAGTTACCCCCATCAATAATGATGTCACCTTCTTCTAAGTGCGGTAATAATGCCTCAATAAATTGATCCACCACATCACCTGCGCGTACCATTAACATTACTTTGCGTGGTTTTTCTAATTTAGAAGCTAAATCTTCTAAAGAATATGCGCCAATAATATTGGTGCCTTTTGCCGCACCTTGTAAAAATTCATCTACTTTAGATGTGGTACGGTTATATGCTACGACTTTAAAGCCATGATCATTCATATTTAAAATGAGGTTTTGCCCCATTACGGCTAAGCCGATAACACCGATGTCGCCTTTTACTGACATTGTTTTCTCCTGTTTGTAAGGTGCTCACGCACCTATTATTTCGTATTTTTTTATAAAGTATGTGAAGGTTATTACAGATATTCTACCGCGGTAAAACCTCACTTAAATTTCTCTAATTAACGAGTTACCTTGCTCTAACGTGTCTAACCACTGCCATTTTTCATGACCAATGAGTTTACTATTTTCTAAAGAAAATGTGGTACAACAACGCCCCAAACGATTTTCTAGAGATTGATTTAAATGTTGATACGTAAATTCAACTTGAGTATCGTTAATCCATTTTCCAATTAAAAAACCTTTTAAAATTTCACCACCACAATATTCAGCCCAAATCATTTCACCTTGTTGATGGTAATGAAATTCTGTTTGGCTACTAACCTCACCATTTGCGGTGTTTTCAACAGCAATAAATTTTTTATTATCTAAATTTAACATTAAAGTCACCCTGCATCTGATGTATCTATATCTTATTTTAGTCCGTACAATGCTAATAAATTAACTCCTCGTCCACGCACTCATATGCTGCGTAAATCCAATATGCGGATAATAATCCACGGCTTGTGGAGCCGATAAAAGCACAATTTTGGCTTGTGGATGTAGGGCTTGCTTAGTGTGTTCAATCAATTGCAAACCGATACCTTGTTTTTGATATTGTTCATCAACTGCTAAATCAGATAAATAACAGCAATAGGCAAAATCCGTCACCGAACGTGCAGCACCCACTAATCGTTCACCATCCCAAGCGGTGACTAATAAATCTGCATGGTGCAGCATCGCTGCGACACGTTTTTCATCCTCTAACGGACGGTGTGCCCCGAGCGTTGTTTTATTTAGCAATTCAATAAATTGTTTAACTGAAATCGGTTCATTCACTTTGTAGTCTATCATTTTGCAAGCCTATAATATTGATGCCAACCTGTTATAGCAATTTAGCCGCCGCTTTATCTAAATACCATTCCGTCACGCCGTTTTTCGCCTGAATTTTGGCAGCAGGATAAGGCAGGTTTTCTGATGTCGTGCTTTGGATTTCTTTTAAAATATTCGCTTTGCTTTCGCCTGTGACTAAGTAGGTAATGCGTTTGGCTTGTTCAATAAGTTTGGCTGTTTTAGAAATGCGAATTTGACCACTTTCAGGGTGTTTAGCAATGATAGCTAGGTTTTCATCATCTAAATTGGTTTGATATGGGAAAAGAGAAGCGGTATGACCGTCAGTTCCCATACCTAAAATGATCCAATCAAAAACACCGTTTGGAATGACCGCACTTAATTCTTCTTCGAAACGTTTTAACTCAAAGTGCGGTTCATTTTCGCCACGAATTCGGTGGATATTTTCTGCGGGAATTTGAATATAATCGAATAAGAGTTTTTGCACTTCACCATAGTTGCTTTCTGAATCTGTTGGCGGAACCATGCGATCATCACCCCACCAAAAATGCAGATTCTTCCAGTTGATTTGTTCGGTATAAGGCGCTTTGGCTAAAGTTTTGAATAACAGCTTAGGCGTTGAACCGCCAGAAAGAGAAATATGCACAGGGTGATTTAATTGGCTATAAATCACAAATTCTTGGGCAATCTTTTCAACAGCATGTTGAGCTGTTGGGAAGGTAATGGTGTTCATGTTTGTTTCTCTCTATTCGGTGATAAGCCTTCTTCTATTCATTGAAGAAGGCGAGATATTGATGACTAAACCTTTTTCTTCATTTTACCGCTTGGTTTACGCCATACGCGACCACTTTTTGCGATAAGTTTTTCCGCCGCAACAGGGCCCCAAGTGCCGGCTTCATATTCGTAAACTCGACCGCCTGCTTCTTTGTAATTCAAAATTGGCTGCACAAATTTCCATGCAGCATGCACAGCATCAGTACGAGCAAACAAGGTTGCATCGCCTTTCATCGCATCTAACAATAAGCGTTCATAAGCGGTTAATACTTGTGCGCCTGCTAAATCTGCATAACGGAAATCCATTGATACTTCTTTCGCTTCAAAACCTGCGCCTGGTTTTTTCAAACCAAAACGCATTGAAATTGCTTCATCAGGTTGAATACGAATAATCAATTTATTCTCTGGTGCATTTTGGCTGAACACAGGATGTGGCGTAGTTTTAAAATGGATCACAATTTCAGTCACTCGAGCCGGTAAGCGTTTACCCGTACGGACATAGAATGGCACACCAGCCCAACGCCAGTTTTCAATTTCACAACGCAATGCGATGTAAGTTTCAGTGCGAGAATCTGCCGGTACACCTTTTTCTTCTAGATAGCCCTTTTCCATTTTGCCGTTAATTTCAGCTGCAGTATATTGACCTAAAACGAGATTATGCTCCATATCTTCGACAGTTAATGGACGCAAACTATGCATCACTTTTGCTACTTCATCACGCATGGAGTTCGCATTAATAATCGCTGGCGGCTCCATTGCCACCATCGCTAATACTTGCAATAAATGGTTTTGGAACATATCGCGCATTGCGCCAGAACCATCATAATAGCCACCGCGCTCTTCCACGCCAATAGATTCTGCACCAGTAATTTCTACATAATCAATGAAATTACGATTCCAAAGCGGTTCAAACCAACCATTTGAGAAACGTAATACGAGCAAGTTTTGAACGGTTTCTTTACCTAAATAATGGTCGATACGATAAATTTGGTGTTCTTCAAAGAAACGGTGGATTTGTACGTCTAACGCTTGCGCTGTTTTTTCATCATAACCAAACGGTTTTTCAACAATAATACGCTTCCAGCCATATTCTTCCGTATTTAAACCATGTGCAGCCAAACACTCAGGAATCACGCCATAAAGACTTGGAGGAGTGGACATATAGTAAAGGGTGTTACCACAGGTTTTATATTTATCATGAAGGTCATCTAAGCGTGGCACAAGTTTACCGTAATCTTGAGCATCCGAAGTATTCACTGCTTGGTAATAAAGATGAGAGCAGAAAGCATCTAAGGTTTCTGGTGTTGTTTCTTCATTATGGATTAACGCCTCACGCATTTTTTCGCGGAAAGTTTCATCGTTCAACTCAGAGCGAGCAACACCTAGAACGGAAAAGTTTTCACTCAAACGCCCGATTTTGTAGAGATTATAAAGAGCTGGAATGAGTTTACGGTGAGTTAAGTCACCAGACGCGCCAAAAATGACGATACAGTTATTATCAGTTTGCATAATTATTCCTTATAAGATTCCGAGTAATCTCGAAAATAATGCCGTATTCTAGAGAAAAAAACCAATCGAACCAATCAATTAAATTGAAAGATAGAACGCCAATCGAGCGATTGATCGCCCACCATGACAAAATGCGGATTAATCAAGGTTTCACGTTGGTTATAGGTTAAAGGCTCAAAATGAGAGTCAAAAATGGCACCGTGAATTTCACACAGCAACACTTCAGCGCCAGCAGTATCCCATTCGCCTGTTTGTCCTAAACGAACATAACAATCTACTGCACCTTCAGCCACTAAACCGCTTTTTAAGCTACTTGAACCTACCACAACAAATTCACAAGGAAAATCCTTCGGTAAAATAGACCGCACTTTTTCTTGAGAAGTGGTTGCACCTACGACAATTCGTAAAGGGCGGTCAAAATTCATCGTGTTTTTAGTGAGTTTTTTTACTTGATCTACTTGTTTTTTAAACGCGCCGAAATTATCCATTGCATAATAAGTGATTGATAAAACTGGCGCGTGAATAACGCTTAACACTGGTTTATTTTTACGAACTAAGGTTATCAACACAGAAAATTGATCGGTACGATTAATAAATTGTTGTGTACCATCAAGGGGATCAATCAACCAATATTCTTTCCAATTTTTACGTTCTTCAAAGGAAATATGACAATTTTCTTCAGAAAGAACAGGGACATTAGGGAAAAGTGCGGTTAATTTTTCTGTTAAAAATTGGCTCACAAAAAGATCCGCTTCCGTCACAGGCGTGTTGTCTTCTTTCAATTCAACATGCACCTGTTTTTGATAAAACTGTTGCAAATGCTTACCCGCTTGATAAGCAATCAGCAATACTTGATTAAGTAAGTGTTCGTTTAGCGTCAGCATAAAATTATTCTCTTGTTTTTGGCAGCAACCACGGCATCACAAATAGAGCATAAAATACCATTCCGCATGTGCTTATTAACCCTAGGGATAATCCACCTTCGGTCAACCAGCCCCAAAAGGACGTTTCTTGTTCGCCGAGCAATAGTAAATAAAAATAAGATGCCATATTGCAGTAAACAAATGAAATGATCGATGAAACTAATACAATCGAAGCAATGTTATAACGTGTGTAACGGAATTTTATAGCTAAAAGTGCGGTTAAAAATGCGGGAATGGTGGCAAGAAGAAATGCTGTGAGAGCATAGCTAGAAAAAGGAACGATAACGCCACTTGAATCATCATCGAACCAAATCAAAAGTGCGGTGACGATTACTTGTAAAATTAGAGGAAAAAAAATAAGTGTTTTTAAATAAGATTTCATAATAAAAAAATAGGCTATCCCAAAGGTAGCCTATTCTAAAATAAATTTAAGGATTAATCAGATTTTTTCGCACGTAATACGCGAGATGCAAAAATAACAATGCCCACGATAAATACGATTAAACCTAACCACTCGCCAATAGTATCCCAGTTTTCAAGATTTAAGGATAATGGCGCTTCAGAACCACCGGTAGTAACAGAAGCCGCAATAATGAATGCTAAAATCACCCCCATTAAGCTTTCACCTACGATTAAACCTGCAGAAAAAAGGGTACCGAAACGTTCTGCTTTAGCTGACACTTCTTTGTTACCAAGTTTTGCAATATGACGAGTCATGATCCATGCTAAGAATGCACCAACAATCACAGGCATATTAATTGATGGTGGTAAGTAAATACCAATCCCCACGGCAATAACTGGCAAGCCAAAAACTTTGTTACTGACTTTTTTCAAGAATGCATCAATCGTAATTAACACAGCACCCAAAACCACACCAGTTAAGATGTAAGTCCATTCCAATTTATTGGTGAAAATACCTTGAGAAATAGTGGTCATTAATGTTGCTTGTGGTGCAGATAGCGCTTGTGAAGGATCCATATCTGGACGTGGCAACGCACCGCTGAAACCATACGCGTGATATAAGATTTCTAATACTGGTGCGATAACAAGCGCACCGACAAAGCAGCCGATAATTAATGCTACTTGTTGGCGCCAAGGTGTTGCATCCACTAATAAACCGGTTTTTAAATCTTGCAAGTTATCATTAGAAATCGTTGCGGTGGTTAAGACAATTGACGCAGTAAAGAGTGTAAGTGCGGTCAAAAATTTCTGACCATCTACGGTTTCAAATAAGCCTGATGCATTACCGATTGACACCAATACCAATGAAATCACGATAACAGAAATAATCCCGATACCAGAAATTGGGCTTGAAGATGAACCCACTAAACCCGCCATATAACCAGAAGCTGCAGCCACGAAGAAGCCGATAAATACAGCTAAGAAAGTACAAACTACCACTAATAAAATGGAAAGCTCAGGTGAAATCGGTGCAGCCGCGATAAAGTGGTGTAATGAAATAACAATTAACACAACTGTCGCGATTAAGATATAAATCATTGTTTTTGGAGAAAGGTCGATATCAACGCGATGCTCAGATTCAGCCTGTCCACCTTTCAACATACGGAAAGAATGTATCATCCCTTCAATCATTGGTTTCATTAAAATCAGCAATGTCCAAATCGCTGCGATACCAATTGTACCCACACCAATAAAGCGTACTTTAGTTTTCCAAACCACCATTGCAGCATCAATTAAGCTTGCGTCTGCCGCGATATCACCTGACATCGTGAAATATGGCACAGCCACACCCCAAGTCAAAATAACACCGATTAACATCGCAATACCGCCTACGATACCAATTAAATAACCTGCACCAAGCAAGGCAAGCGAAAAGCCCATTGGTAATTGGAAAGCCGCTTTACCAGTTTGAATCCAAGCGCTTGCACCATCAGCCATCACGCGTAAACCGTTAGTTAAAAATGCAACTAATCCCGCTAAAACACCACCGTAAGCAATATCTTTCACACCGCTATCGCCATCTGCATGATTACCTGCTTTTAAGATTTCTGCAGCAGCTACACCTTCAGGATAAGGTAAATCACTGTTTACCACCATCGCACGGCGTAATGGAATGGTGAATAACACGCCCAATGTACCACCAGCAGCACAAATCAACATAGTTTGCCAGAATGGGAAGTCTTGCCAGTAACCCATCATTAATAAGCCTGGTAAGACGAAGATCACAGAAGAAAGTGTCCCCGCTGAAGATGCTTGTGTTTGCACCATGTTATTTTCAAGAATACTAGAATCTTTGAAAAATTTGAGTACCGCCATAGAAATGACAGCCGCCGGAATAGATGACGCGAATGTCATCCCCACTTTTAGACCGAGATACACATTGGATGCAGTGAAAATCACTGTAATCAATGCGCCGAGGATGATCCCTCGAAAGGTCAATTCTTTTAAGTTTTCGTTATGCATATGTTACATCCTTAAGTAAAAAAAGAGAACACTTTAAAAATCGCAAAAAACACATATTTTTTCAAGTACTTTTAATCTTAATTTTATTCAATTAGAAAATATTTAAATTAAGCGGTATTTCTCTTTCCTAATTTAATAAAAATGCAATAAATAAGATTTGTGATACTATCTTATTCAATAATAACGTAATCCCAAAGGTAAATTCATGGCTAGCAAAGAAGGTGTCCGCTTAGATAAATGGTTATGGGCAGCACGTTTTTACAAAACTCGTACTATCGCCAAAACCATGATTGAAGGGGGGAAAATACACTACAATGGACAACGTGCAAAAGTTAGTAAAATTGTAGAACTAGGTGCATTAATAAAATTACGCCAAGGGAATGAAGAAAAAGAAGTTGAAGTACTTGCATTAAGTGATCAACGTCGTGGCGCTCCTGATGCGCAATTACTTTACCGAGAAACGGAAACAAGCCTAAAAAAACGTGAAGAAATAGCATGGGCTCGTAAAAATAATGCATTATCTATGCCCCATCCTGATCGTCGCCCAAACAAACAAGAAAGACGTAATTTACTGAAATTTAAACACCAAGATCACTTTGAATAAAAAAATAACCGCACTTAATCTTACAAGCACGGTTATTTTTCTTGCTATATTTCAACTAAATATCTAAATTTGCACGTAACGCATTCAGCTCAATGAACTCGCGGCGTGGCTCAACTTCATCTCCCATTAAGGTCGTGAAGAGTTGATCCGCCGCAACGGCATCCTTAATAGAAACCTTCAACATACGACGTGAATTTGGATCCATTGTGGTTTCCCAAAGTTGATCTGCGTTCATTTCACCAAGTCCTTTATAACGTTGTACTTCAAGGCCTTTACGAGATTCTTTCACTAGCCATTCAACAGCTTGTTCAAAGCTACGCACTGGTTGTACTTTTTCACCGCGTGTAACATAAGCGCCTTCTTCCAATAAACCATTGAGTTGTTTATTAAGAGAAACAATTTTCGCGTATTCATTGCCGTGAACAAAATCAAAATTCAAGAAATAATCGGTATCAATACCGTGTTTACGAACCGTAATCACAGCTTCATATACTTGGCGTTCCGCGTTAAATTGTGTACGCACTGAATATTGATGCGCTTCTGTTTCTTTTGCAGTCAGTTGTTCAACAAAAGATTTACCCCAATTTTCAACCGCACTTTCGTCTTTCATCATTTCAACAGAAATTGGCGACTGATAAATTAATCCTTGCAACACAGGCGTTGGATAATGGCGACTTAAGCGACCGATAAGTTTTTGTACGCTGTTATATTCTGCCACCAATTTTTCAAATACAAGGGCATTCATTGCCGGTGCATTTGCGCTAATATGTAATTCTGCGCCATCTAAAGCAAGCGTTAATTCATATTGCTCCATTTCATCCGCATCTTTAATGTAGCGTTCTTGTTTTCCTTTTTTCACTTTGTAAAGTGGCGGCTGAGCAATGTAAACATAACCACGCTCAATAAGCTCAGGCATTTGACGATAGAAGAATGTTAAAAGCAACGTACGAATGTGAGAACCATCCACATCAGCATCGGTCATGATAATGATATGATGATAGCGTAATTTATCTGGGTTATATTCATCACGACCAATACCGCAGCCTAAAGCAGTAATTAATGTGCCCACTTCTTGGGAAGACAACATTTTGTCAAAACGTGCTTTTTCTACGTTTAAGATTTTACCTTTCAATGGCAAAATTGCTTGAGTTTTACGATCGCGACCAACTTTTGCAGAACCACCCGCAGAGTCACCCTCCACCAAGTAAAGTTCAGAAAGCGCAGGATCTTTTTCTTGGCAGTCTGCAAGTTTACCCGGTAAACCTGCAATATCTAATGCCCCTTTACGGCGCGTCATTTCACGAGCTTTGCGTGCTGCTTCGCGCGCACGAGCAGCCATAATAATTTGGTTTACAATGATTTTTGCATCTGCAGGATTTTCCAATAAATATTCCTGCATTTTTTCATTCATCGCAGATTCCACCGCACTTTTAACTTCTGAAGACACGAGTTTGTCTTTAGTTTGCGATGAGAATTTTGGATCAGGTACTTTAACTGAAATAATCGCCACCAAACCTTCACGTGCATCATCGCCTGAAGTCGCCACTTTTTCTTTTTTCAGCATGCCTTCGTTTTCCATATAGCTATTTAAGCTACGAGTTAAAGCCCCACGGAAACCTGCTAGATGAGTACCGCCATCACGTTGAGGAATATTATTGGTGAAGCAATACACGTTTTCATTTACACCATCATTCCACTGCAAGGCGACTTCTACGCCGATACCATCTTTCTCAGCTGTAAAATAAAATGGTTTAGGATGAATTGGGTTTTTATTTTTGTTCAAATATTCTACGAATGCTTGAATACCGCCTTCGTAATGGAAATGATCTTCAGAGCCATCGCGTTTATCAATTAAGCGAATGGATACGCCTGAGTTCAAGAAAGAAAGCTCACGTAAGCGTTTTGCTAAGATTTTGTAATCAAAGGTTGTGATAGCAAAAATATCCGAGCTTGGCCAGAAACGAACCGTTGTCCCCGTTGCCTCTGTGCCGCCAATAACTGTTAATGGTGCTTGTGGCTCACCTAAATGATAGAATTGCTCATAAACGTGACCTTGACGACGAATGGTTAATTGTAATTTATCAGAAAGTGCATTCACCACTGATACGCCCACACCGTGTAATCCGCCCGATACTTTATAAGAGTTATCGTCAAATTTACCGCCAGCGTGAAGCACGGTCATGATAACTTCTGCTGCAGAAACGCCTTCTTCTGGGTGAATATCCACAGGAATACCACGCCCATCATCTTGTACCGATACAGAATTATCATCATGAATTGTCACGATAATATCGGAACAATGGCCAGCGAGGGCTTCATCAATGGCATTATCCACCACTTCAAATACCATATGGTGCAAACCAGTACCGTCATCGGTATCACCGATATACATACCTGGACGTTTACGCACCGCATCAAGGCCTTTTAATACTTTAATGCTCGATGCACCATAGTTATCATTGGTCGTTTCTGACATAATTTATCTCATTCTTTTGTAAATAAAAATTGGGCGAGATTATAGCAAAAAATCGCCGTTTTGGCGATGCTTTTCGGGAAAGGATAGTTATAAAAAAGGGCAAATAATTTCGCCCTATAACTTGTTATTTTTTCCAATTTTTTAGCGCATCAGCAAAAGCATTACCCATCGCATTATTACCTCTTGAACTACGCTCCTCTCGTTGCGTATTTCCACGAGGTCTTGCAGATAAAGTGCGGTCAGATTTACTGTCATTTTTGACCGCACTTTCATCTAATCGCATCGTTAACGCAATACGTTTACGCGGCACATCCACTTCTAAGACTTTCACTTTCACGATATCGCCAGTTTTCACCACTTGATGTGGATCTTCGACGAATTTATCGCTTAATGATGAAATATGCACTAAACCGTCTTGATGAACACCGATATCCACAAATGCGCCGAAGTTGGTTACATTAGTGACGGTACCTTCTAAAATCATACCCGGTTTTAAATCGGTGATTTCTTCCACGCCTTCTGCGAATACAGCCGTTTTAAACTCACCACGAGGATCACGACCTGGTTTTTCCAATTCTTTGAAAATATCTTGAACGGTCGGTAAACCAAATTGCTCATCAATGAATTGTTTTGCATCAAGCTGACGTACCACACCCGCATTGCCCATTAAATCTTGGATAGATTGTGCGGTAGCTTGCAAGATTTTTTCGACCACAGGGTAAGCTTCTGGGTGAACCCCTGAAGCATCAAGTGGATTTTTCCCGCCAGCAATACGCATAAAGCCTGCACATTGCTCAAAGGCTTTTGGCCCTAAACGTGGCACTTTTTTCAATTCTGCACGGCTTTCAAAACGACCATTTTCATCACGATATTCCACAATGTTTTGCGCTAAAGTTTTCGTCATCCCTGCCACGCGAGCAAGTAATGGTGCGGATGCCGTATTCAAATCTACCCCTACCGCGTTTACACAGTCTTCCACCACCGCATCGAGTTTACGCGCAAGTTGGGTTTGGTTTACATCATGTTGATATTGCCCGACACCAATGGCTTTCGGTTCGATTTTTACTAATTCGGCCAATGGATCTTGTAAACGACGGGCGATAGATACCGCACCACGCAAAGATACATCTAAATTTGGGAATTCATTTGCCGCAAATTCAGAAGCAGAATAAACCGATGCGCCTGCTTCGCTCACCACAACGGTTTGTGGTTTATTTTCTTTGATTTCTTTAATCACTTCTTTCGCAAAACGTTCGGTTTCACGAGAAGCCGTACCGTTACCAATAGCAATTAATTCCACGTTATGTTTGCGGATCAAGCTGAAAATCGCCACTTGTGCTTCGGCTTCACGCCCCGTGTGTGGATAAATGGTGGTGGTATCTAATAATTTACCGGTGTTATCCACCACTGCGACTTTAACTCCCGTACGCAAGCCCGGGTCCAAGCCCATAGTGCTTTTCGCGCCAGCCGGTGCAGCCATTAAAAGTGCGGTCAGATTTCGAGCAAAAACATCAATGGCTTCTTCTTCCGCTTTTTCACGTAAACTTGCCATTAATTCCGTTTCTAAATGCAACGAAACTTTGATTTTCCATGTCCACGCAATCACTTGCTCACGCCATTTATCTGCAGGCTGCCCCGTGAAACGGACATCTAAATAATCACGAATAATCTCTTCACAATAACTTTGACGACTTCCCTCTTCCGCATCGGGATCTGCATTTAAGCTTAATTGTAAAATGCCCTCATTACGTCCACGGAACATGGCTAATGCACGGTGAGAAGGCACATTTTTCAATAATTCTTGGTGGTCGAAATAATCTTGGAATTTTGCGCCTTCCGTTTCTTTGCCTTCGATCACTTTGGATACGATAACGGCATTTTTCGCTAAATAATCACGTACTTTCGCTAATAAGCCCGCATCTTCAGCAAAACGCTCCATTAAAATATAGCGTGCACCGTCTAACGCAGCTTTGCTATCAGCTACGCCTTTTTCAGCATCAACAAAGGAAAGTGCGGTTGATTCTGGATCATTTTTTGACTCGCTCCAAAGTAAATCGGCCAATGGCTCAAGACCAGCTTCAATGGCAATTTGTCCTTTGGTACGACGTTTTGGTTTGTACGGTAAATATAAATCCTCTAATTCAGTTTTGCTTTGTGTCGCATGGATTTTGTCACGCAGTTCATCGGTCAATTTCCCTTGATCTTCAATAGATTTCAAAATGGTTTGACGACGATCTTCTAATTCACGCAAATAAATTAAACGGGTTTCAAAATGACGAAGCTGGGTATCATCTAAGCCACCTGTGGCTTCTTTACGATAACGGGCGATAAATGGAATGGTGTTGCCATCATCTAATAATTGAATAGCAGCAAGGATTTGTTGAGGCTGAACGGTTAATTCAGCCGCAATAATTTGGCTAATTTGTTGATTTAACATTGTCATACTTCTTTGTTATGAAAGGATTCGAGAAAAAACGGGGATAGAATACTGGTTTTAGGCTGTTGGCTCAAATATAATTCGAAAAACTTTCTTTTATTTTTATTATGGCAAAATCAAATTATATTACCCGTCAAGGCTGGAATGAGCTTGATCAAGAACTCAAGTTTTTGTGGAAAGAAGAACGCCCAAAAGTTACTCAAGCAGTCTCAGATGCAGCTGCGCTAGGCGATCGTAGCGAAAACGCAGAATATATTTACGGAAAACGTCGTTTACGTGAAATTGATCGTCGAGTACGTTTTCTTTCTAAACGACTAGAAGTGCTACAAATAGTAGATTACAGCCCAAAACAAGAAGGTAAAGTGTTTTTTGGTGCGTGGGTTGAGCTAGAAAATGAAGAGGGAGAAGTGAAGCAATATCGCCTAGTCGGTTGTGATGAATTCGATCCTGCTAAAAACTGGATCTCCATTGATTCTCCTGTTGCGCGTGCTTTAATCGGTAAAAGCGTTGACGATGAAATCCATGTAAAAACGCCCTCTGGCAAAATAATTCTCTATGTGAACCGAATTTGGTATGAGAAATAAGCAATGAAAAAACATTCATCATCTTTCTCTTTAAATAAGATCAAACAAAATTCGAATAATTTTCACCGCACTTTCAAGCAAAAGTCAAAGTTTAAACTCCTCTCACTAAAAGAAACGAAAGTTATCGTATTTAATAAACCCTTTGACGTGCTTACTCAATTTACTGATGAGCAAGGTCGTCGCACATTAAAAGATTTTATTTCTATTCCAAATGTTTATGCAGCAGGACGATTAGATAGAGATAGTGAGGGATTATTGATTCTAACTAACAATGGCGAACTACAACATCGCTTAGCAGATCCTCAATTTAAAACAGAAAAAACTTATTGGGTACAAATTGAAGGAATACCCGAAGAAAAAACTTTAGATCAACTTAGAAAAGGCGTAAAACTTAAAGATGGCATAACTAGCCCAGCTAAAGTACGCCATATCTCCGAACCTAACCTATGGGAACGAAGCCCGCCGATCCGAGATCGTAAAAATATTCCAACAAGTTGGCTAGAAATAAAAATTAGTGAAGGGCGTAATCGTCAAGTTCGTAGAATGACCGCCCATATTGGTTTCCCCACTTTACGGCTAATAAGAGTAAATATCGGCGATTTATCCATTAATAATTTAAAAAATGGTGCATTTAGATCATTGTCATTAGATGAAATAAAAGACCTATTTAATCAATTAAAGATAAGATACTAATCTGATAAATGTAGCTTGATAATTATAAATATTATAGAGATATATCTAATACTCATAAACAAAAAAGTGCGATGAAAATTCACCGCACTTTTCTCTTACTTGTCTCTTAGACTATTTCGCTGCATCTATTATTTGATGATTTTCGCTACAACGCCCGCACCAACTGTACGACCACCTTCACGGATTGCGAAACGTAAACCTTGGTCCATCGCGATTGGGTGGATTAAGCTTACTGTCATTTTGATGTTATCACCAGGCATTACCATTTCCACGCCTTCTGGTAATTCAATTGTACCAGTTACGTCAGTTGTACGGAAATAGAATTGTGGACGGTAACCTTTGAAGAATGGAGTATGACGACCACCTTCTTCTTTTGATAATACGTACACTTCTGATTCGAAGTCAGTATGTGGTGTGATTGAACCTGGTTTCGCTAATACTTGACCACGTTCGATTTCTTCACGTTTAGTACCACGTAATAATGCACCGATGTTTTCACCTGCACGACCTTCGTCAAGTAATTTACGGAACATTTCAACACCCGTTACTGTAGTTTTCGCTGTATCTTTGATACCTACGATTTCTACTTCATCACCAGTACGGATGATACCACGTTCTACACGACCTGTTACTACAGTACCACGACCTGAGATTGAGAACACGTCTTCGATTGGAAGAAGGAACGGTTGGTCAATCGCACGCTCTGGTTCTGGGATGTAAGTATCTAAGTGGTTTGCTAATTCAAGGATTTTTTCTTCCCATTCTGCTACGCCGTTTAATGCTTGTAATGCAGAACCACGTACGATTGGAGTATCGTCACCTGGGAAGTCATATTGAGATAGAAGTTCACGCACTTCCATTTCTACTAATTCTAATAACTCTTCGTCATCTACCATGTCGCATTTGTTTAAGAATACGATGATGTATGGAACACCTACTTGGCGACCTAATAAGATGTGCTCACGAGTTTGTGGCATTGGACCATCAGTTGCTGCTACTACTAAGATAGCACCATCCATTTGTGCCGCACCAGTAATCATGTTTTTAACATAGTCGGCGTGTCCCGGACAGTCAACGTGTGCGTAGTGACGAGTTGCTGTATCGTATTCAACGTGTGAAGTGTTGATGGTGATACCACGCGCTTTTTCTTCTGGCGCGTTATCGATTTGGTCAAATGCGCGAGCTGCACCACCGTAGTGTTTAGATAATACGGTTGTGATTGCTGCTGTTAAAGTTGTTTTACCGTGGTCAACGTGGCCGATTGTACCCACGTTTACGTGCGGTTTTGTACGTTCAAATTTTTCTTTAGACATTGCTAATGTTTCCTAAGAAGTGCGGTATAAAACACTCATGTTTTACACCGCTGGTTTACAAAAATTATTTTTTACGCGCTTCAATTACTGCAGCTGCAACACTTGTTGGAGCTTCAGCATATTTTAACGGTTCCATTGAGTAAGATGCACGACCTTGAGTTTGTGAACGTAAGTCTGTTGCATAGCCGAACATTTCTGAAAGTGGAACTTCAGCATCGATCTTAACAACGAACTCATTCGCTTCTTGACCGTTCACCATAGCACGACGACGGCTTAAGTCACCAATTACATCACCAACATATTCAGGTGGAGTTTCAACTTCAACTTTCATAATCGGCTCAAGTAATACTGGGTTTGCTTTTGCGAATGCTGCTTTAAATGCTAAAGATGCAGCAAGTTTAAACGCTAACTCAGATGAGTCCACATCATGGTATGAACCGAAGTGTAAACGTACACCAAGATCAACTACTGGGTAGCCCGCTAATGGACCAGATTTAAGCTGTTCTTGGATACCTTTATCAACCGCAGGAATGTATTCACCAGGGATTACACCACCTTTGATTTCATTTACGAATTCGTAACCTGGGCCTTCTGGATCTAATGGATATAAGTCGATAACAACGTGACCATATTGACCGCGACCACCAGATTGTTTTGCATGCTTACCTTCCACATCGTTAACACGAGTGCGGATAGTTTCACGGTAAGACACTTGTGGTTTACCGATGTTAGCTTCCACTTTGAACTCACGTTTCATACGGTCAACGATGATATCTAAGTGTAATTCACCCATACCAGAGATGATAGTTTCACCAGATTCTTCATCAGTGTGAACACGGAATGAAGGGTCTTCTTGTGCTAAACGACCTAATGCTAAGCCCATTTTTTCTTGGTCAGCTTTAGTTTTTGGTTCTACCGCAACAGAGATTACTGGCTCTGGGAATTCCATACGCTCAAGGATGATTGGTGCTTCAATTGCACATAATGTATCACCAGTAGTTACATCTTTTAAGCCAATAGCAGCTGCAATGTCACCTGCACGAACTTCTTTAATTTCTTCACGTTTGTTAGCGTGCATCTGTACGATACGACCAAAACGTTCGCGTTTTTGACGTACAGAGTTTAATACTGTGTCACCAGAATTAATAACACCAGAATATACACGGAAGAAGGTTAAGTTACCTACGAATGGGTCAGTTGCAATTTTGAATGCTAATGAAGAGAATGGTTCTTCATCGCTTGCGTGACGCTCACCTTCAGTTTCATCAAGGTTGATACCTTTGATCGCCGGAATATCAGTTGGTGCCGGTAAGTATTCAACAACGGCATCCAGCATAGCTTGAACACCTTTGTTTTTGAACGCAGAACCACAAGTTACTAAGATGATTTCGTTTGCTAATACACGTTGACGTAATGCAAGTTTGATTTCTTCTTCAGAAAGATCTTCACCGCCAAGGTATTTTTCCATTAATTCTTCAGATGCTTCAGCCGCTGCTTCAACAAGGTTTTGACGCCATTCTTCGCAGTCTGCTTGCATATTTGCAGGTACATCTTCATAGGTGAAGGTCATACCTTGATCAGCTTCGTTCCAGTTGATCGCTTTCATTTTGATCAAGTCAACAACACCAGTGAAGTTATCTTCTGCACCAATTGGAAGTTGAAGAGGAACTGCGTTAGCACCTAAACGAGTTTTCAATTGCTCAACTACGCGTAAGAAATTTGCACCAGTACGGTCCATCTTGTTTACGAACGCAATACGTGGCACTTGATATTTGTTAGCTTGACGCCATACAGTTTCAGATTGTGGTTGAACACCACCAACCGCACAGTAAACCATTACCGCACCATCAAGAACACGCATAGAACGTTCTACTTCAACAGTAAAGTCTACGTGTCCTGGAGTATCGATAACATTGATGCGGTGTTGTTGGAACTGTTGTGACATACCAGACCAGAATGCAGTTGTTGCCGCAGAGGTAATGGTAATACCACGCTCTTGTTCTTGTTCCATCCAGTCCATCGTTGCTGCACCATCGTGCACTTCGCCGATTTTGTGGCTAACACCAGTATAGAATAAGATACGCTCAGTAGTCGTGGTTTTACCCGCATCAATATGCGCACTGATACCGATATTACGATATCTTTCAATAGGGGTTGTACGAGCCATTATTATAACCTTGTTTATTTAATATCAGTTTATATAAGGGTAAGGCTTCATCAATGATGAAGCCCTTTAAATTCAAAACTTATTACCAACGGTAGTGAGCAAATGCTTTGTTAGCTTCAGCCATGCGGTGAACATCTTCACGTTTTTTCACTGCTGCACCTTTATTATCTGAAGCATCAGATAATTCGTTTGCAAGGCGTAAAGCCATTGATTTATCACCACGTTTACGTGCTGCTTCAACGATCCAACGCATACCTAATGCGTTACGACGTACAGGACGCACTTCAACTGGTACTTGGTAAGTAGAACCACCAACACGGCGAGATTTAACCTCAACAGTTGGACGTACGTTTTCAAGTGCAACTTCAAACGCTTCTAAAGGCTCTTTACCTGTGCGTTGTGCTAAAGTTTCTAAAGCACCATAAACGATTGATTCAGCAACGGATTTTTTACCGTCTACCATGATTACATTAATAAATTTTGCAAGTAATTCTGAACCGAACTTCGGATCTGGAAGAATCTTGCGTGCTTCAATACTACGACGACGTGGCATTGCGAATTTCTCCGTATTTTAATCTTCAGGATATCCAAAACCCATCAGCAATATTTCTCTTTGAGAAAATTTGCAGCGCAAAGCGCTTTTTGACTGGAGTTTATGGTTTAAATTGTTTTGCTAATTTAGACGTTTGGCCTTACTTAACGGAGAACCATTAAGCTTTAGGACGTTTAACGCCGTATTTAGAACGACCTTGTTTACGATCTTTAACGCCTGCGCAGTCTAATGCACCGCGTACTGTGTGGTAACGCACACCTGGTAAGTCTTTAACACGACCACCACGGATTAATACAACACTGTGCTCTTGAAGGTTGTGACCTTCACCACCGATATAAGAAGTTACTTCAAAACCGTTAGTTAAGCGGATACGACATACTTTACGTAACGCTGAGTTTGGTTTTTTAGGAGTTGTAGTATATACACGAGTACATACACCACGTTTCTGCGGGCAAGCCTCTAATGCAGGAACGTTGCTTTTTACAACCTTTTTCACACGCGGTTTGCGTACTAGCTGGTTGATAGTTGCCATTAAAAAAGCTCCAGTTTAAATGTTATTCAATAATAGAATGTTGTTCAAAAAATCTACTTCCATACAGAAATAGACGGCGAATTTTAATCGTTCTGAGGTTTGTTGTCAATAATTAAACAGCGCCAAAGATCCGTGAAAGGATCTTTAGTTGTGTACAAAAACGCTTCCAAAATTCACCGCACTTTTTCATTCAAAATGCCAAACCAATTGCCCTAGCGAAATGACAGTTTTATAATTTCTACTTAATTAGTATTAAATTACAATCATTATGTTACGCTCGCTCAAATTTCACTTACGCTATTTCTTCCATAAAAAGCTACGTCAAACACACAGAATTTCCCACAAAAGTTTAGAATTTATCTGCCTAATTATAGGTGCAACATTTGTCTCACTCTTTTCATTTGGCTTTGCTAAATTATCCGATCTTGGTCTAGAACTAAACGCTCACTGGTCATCTCAATATCCTATTGCAGTTTGGTTTGTGTTACCCCTAGGCATGGCTTGCCTGACTTGGTTTACGAAAAAATATACTCCCTATGTTGGAGGAAGCGGTATTCCGCAAGTGATTGCATCAATTAATCTTCCTCATAGTAGCTATAAAACCAAATTAGTTGAATTCAGCCAAACTATTTGGAAAATTCCTCTTACCTTTCTGGCAATGCTTATTGGTGCATCGGTTGGACGTGAAGGTCCATCAGTACAAGTTGGTGCGGCTGTCATGCTGGAGTGGGGGAATTATTGTAGAAAACATAATTTAGCGTTTAGAGGATTAAGCACTAATGAATTACTTGCGACAGGTGCAGCGGGTGGGCTTGCAGCTGCCTTTAATGCACCTTTGGCTGGGGTGATATTTGCAATTGAAGAACTTGGACGTGGAGTAATGTTACGTTGGGAACGACGCGTATTGATGGGGGTATTAGCTGCTGGTTTTATTCTTGTCGCGATTCAAGGAAACAGCCCTTATTTTCCACGTTATCAAGGGGCAACATCTGTTTCTTATCTCTATCTTTGGCTTGCAATTTGTGGGGTGGTTTGTGGCATTCTAGGTGGCATATTTGGACGATTATTAGCAAAAGGTATCGCAGGATTATCACCTGAAAAATGGCGAGGCTGGGTTCGCCAACATCCTATTTATATTGCTTTATTATTGGGTTTAGTGCTTGCCGCACTCGGCAGTTACACTCATGGACAAACTTATGGTACTGGCTATGAGGTTGTTGCGCGCGCTTTAGAAGGGCAAGCCATAGAGCCTGAAATTGGCATCCTTAAACTTTTGGCAACAGTAACCACTTATTGGAATGGTATTGCCGGTGGTATCTTTACCCCATCATTGACAACAGGCGCAGGCATTGGCGCAATGCTTTGGGATCTCAGTAGCGGTATGATCGATCAACGTTTTTTGGTGATTTTATGTATGGCGGCATTTTTAGCTGGCGGCACACAATCTCCAGTTACTGCCAGTGTTGTTGTAATGGAAATGACAGGCGCGCAACCCGTTCTCATTTGGCTCTTGATTTCCAGCATTATTGCATCCATAATCTCGCGCCAATTTAGCCCAAAACCATTTTACCACTTTGCTGCTGGTCGTTTTCGCCAACAAATGCAAACTCGCCAAGCCGAAGAATTACGCAGCAAAACCAAATAAGAGAAATAAAAATGCCTCAAAATCTACCGCACTTTTACCGCGGCCGTTTTTCTGTTGCGCCAATGTTAGATTGGACAACACGCCATTGTCGTTATTTTCATCGCCAATTTTCAAAGCATGCGTTACTTTACACTGAAATGGTCACTGCGCCTGCGATTATCCATGCCAAATACGATCACTTGGATTTTGATTTACAAGAAAATCCCGTTGCGTTACAGCTGGGTGGATGCGATCCTGAACAACTCAAATATTGTGCAAAACTTGCTGAGGAACGAGGTTATCACGAAATTAATCTTAATGTAGGATGCCCTTCTGATCGCGTACAAAATGGAATGTTTGGCGCTTGCTTAATGGCGAAAGCAGATTTGGTGGCAGACTGTGTAGAACAAATGCAAAGTGCGGTCAAAATTCCAGTCACGGTGAAAACGCGTATTGGCATTGATGAATTAGATAGCTATGAATTTTTATGTGATTTTATTGAAAAGGTTCAAGGAAAAGGTTGCCAAGAGTTTATTATCCACGCACGAAAAGCTTGGCTTTCAGGATTAAGCCCAAAAGAAAATCGAGAAATTCCGCCATTAGATTATGCCCGGGTATATCAACTAAAACGTGATTTTCCACATCTAACTATCGCAATTAATGGCGGTATAAAAACTATTGAAGAAATGAAACAACATTTACAATATGTGGACGGCGTGATGGTTGGGAGAGAGGCCTATCAAAATCCAAGTTTACTTGGGCAAATTGACCAAGCCTTATTTGATCTTAACGCACCAATTGTTACCGCTCATGAAGCGGTACAGTCAATGCTTCCCTATATTGAGCAACAACTTAGCCAAGGCATACACCTTAATCATATCGTCCGTCATATGTTAGGCGCATTCCAAAATTGCAAAGGCGCTCGTCAATGGCGACGCTATTTAAGCGAAAATGCGTTTAAACAAGGTGCGGGAGTTGAAGTAGTTGAAACCGCCTTAAGCTTTGTAGAAAACGAATCCTAAAAAACAAAATAAGCCGCAAAAGTGCGGCTTATTTTTCAGCGATTTTTCTTACGCAATACGCATTTGAAAAATCACCAATTCAGCTTGGCAACAGAAAGTGAAATCTGCTTTTAATAAATAACCACCATCCACTTTTGTAATTTCAGATTGAATTTCACAAGGTTCACTTTCTACATCACGCGCTTTCTGAGTAAAAAATGCGAGCGCTTCTTGCGCTTGTTCTTCACTGTCATAAACATATTCAATAACCTGACTACAATCACGATTATCGAAAAGTGATTTCATATCAAATGTGTTACAACCTACACATTCAATCGGTTTTTCAGTTTGAATCACCATAATATTATCCCTTTTATTCAGATTATTTTGCAACAACAAAACCTACTGCTTCATACACTTTCACCAAGGTTTCTTGTGCTTTTGCACGCGCTTTCTCCGCACCTTGTCGTAAGATATTATCTAATAAAGCTTCATCATTACGATATTGATGGAAACGTTCTTGTAAACCAACAAGTAAAGTTGATACTTCATCCGCTACTGCTGTTTTTAAATGTCCGTACATTTTACCTTCAAATTCTTTTTCAAGATCAGCAATTGGCTTATCTGTAACCGCAGAAAGAATATCTAAAAGATTGGATACACCCGCTTTATTTTTCACATCATAACGAACAACAGGCGGCTCATCTGAATCTGTTACGGCACGTTTAATTTTCTTCGCCACAGATTTTGGATCTTCTAAAAGTGTCACCACGTTGTTGCGGTTATCATCTGATTTTGACATTTTCTTTTCAGGATCTTGCAATGACATAATACGCGCACCAGCTTTTCCAATGAAAATTTCAGGAATGGTGAAAATATTGCCATAAATTGCATTAAAGCGGTTTGCAATATCACGCGTAATTTCTAAGTGTTGTTTTTGGTCATCGCCAACAGGCACGCTTTTTGCTTGATAAAGTAAAATATCCGCCGCCATTAACACTGGATAATCAAACAAACCCACGTTAATATTTTCTGCATAACGCGCTGATTTATCTTTGAATTGTGTCATTCGGCTCATTTCACCAAAATAAGTGTAGCAGTTTAACACCCAGCTTAATTGCGTGTGTTCTGGAACGTGAGATTGAACAAAAATAGTACTTTTATTTGGATCAATTCCACACGCCAAATAAAGTGCAAGCACATCAAGCGTTGCTTTGCGAAGGGCAACAGGATCTTGACGCACAGTGATCGCATGTAAATCAACTACGCAGAAAATACATTCATAATCTTCTTGCATTTTCACCCAGTTGCGCAACGCGCCCAAATAATTTCCGATAGTTAATTCACCAGAAGGCTGCACGCCACTAAAAACAATTGGTTTTGCCATAATCAATCCTTAATACCTTAAAACTGTTCGCACATCATACCAGAAACTCTAGGCTTTTTTAATGTTCGAGTTCAAAAGCTAGGTTAAAAATGCTATATTTAACGAAAACGTTTTCCTAATATTTTCTAATGAAAAACTACCACGATATTGTTCTTGCCCTTGCTGGAGTGTGCCAATCAGCAAAATTGGTTCATCAACTTGCAACAGAAAGCCGAGCAGATTCGGATACATTTTTAACCGCACTTAATAGCCTTTTCATTACCCAACCACAACGAATCGAAGATGTTTTTGGTGGAGAAGTTCGTCATTTAAAATTAGGTCTAGAAACCTTAATTCATCAGCTCAATGCACAAGGCGATCAAAATTTAACTCGCTATTGGTTAAGCCTTTTGGCGTTAGAAGGAAAATTATCGAAAAATCCCGATGCCAAACAAACATTGGGAAATCGAGTTTCTCGCCTAAAAGAACAAGAAATTCATTACGCTCGCGATAGTGAAACAATGCTATCTATAATGGCGAATATTTACAGCGACGTTATTAGCCCATTAGGCAAAAAAATTCACATCCTAGGCTCACCTGATTATTTGCGACAAGAACTCGTGCAAAATAAAATTCGTGCAGTTTTACTTGCAGGCATTCGCTCTGCCGTGCTGTGGAAACAAATGGGCGGAACAAAATGGCAAATTTTATTTTTCCGCAGAAAATTACTTGCCACCGCAAAACAGATTTATTCTTCTATTTATTAATACAATTCTGGAGCAAACATTTATGCAACTCTCTACACTGACCGCACTTTCCCCTCTTGATGGTCGTTATCAAGATAAAGTAACTCCATTACGCACTATTTTTAGCGAATTCGGGTTAATGAAATTCCGTGTAGCTGTGGAAGTTCGTTGGTTACAAAAATTAGCTTCAACGACAGACATTACCGAAGTACCGCCATTTTCTACGCAAACAAATACTTTTTTAGATGGAATTGTGGCTAATTTTAATGAGACCGATGCTGCGCGTATTAAAGAAATTGAACGCACAACCAATCACGATGTGAAAGCCGTTGAGTATTTTCTGAAAGAGAAAATTCAAAATGAAGTGGAACTAATGAACGTTTCCGAATTTATTCATTTCGCTTGCACCTCAGAAGATATTAACAACCTCTCTCACGCATTAATGTTAAGCACCGCTCGTGACGAAGTGATTTTACCAGAATGGCAAAAACTGATTGATGAAATCACTCGTCTTGCAGAAGAATATAAAATGATTCCATTACTTTCTCGCACACATGGCCAACCAGCTTCACCAAGCACAGTGGGCAAAGAAATGGCGAATGTCGTTTACCGTCTAAAACGTCAATTTAAACAACTCCAAAACGCGGAAATCTTAGGTAAAATCAATGGCGCGGTAGGTAACTACAATGCGCATTTATCGGCATATCCTAATATTGATTGGCACAAATTCAGCGAAGAATTTGTCACTTCATTAGGTATTCAATGGAATCCTTATACCACGCAAATTGAACCGCACGATTACATCGCTGAGTTTTTTGATGCTGTAGTACGCTTTAATACCATTATCATTGATTTTGATCGGGATTTATGGGGATATATTGCATTAAATCACTTTAAACAACGAACTATTGCAGGCGAAATTGGTTCTTCTACCATGCCACATAAAGTCAATCCAATTGATTTTGAAAACTCAGAGGGCAATCTGGGATTAGCCAATGCAGTGATGACCCACTTAGGTCAAAAGTTACCAATTTCTCGCTGGCAGCGTGACTTAACAGATTCAACCGTATTACGTAATTTAGGCGTAGGATTAGGTTATTGTTTGATCGCTTATGCCTCAACACGAAAAGGCATCAGTAAACTTGAAGTAAATCAACCGCACTTATTAGAAGAACTCAATCAAAACTGGGAAGTTTTGGCTGAACCAATTCAAACCGTAATGCGCCGCTATGGAATAGAAAAACCTTACGAAAAATTAAAAGAATTGACGCGAGGTAAACGAGTGACAGAACAGGCTATGCTTGAATTTATTGATAAGTTGGCTATTCCACAAGAAGAAAAATTACGTTTACAAAAATTAACACCCGCTACTTATATTGGGGCTGCAGTGGAATTAGTAGAAAAGCTATCATAGGAATTTGACTCTTTTTCCAACAATATTCTTTACAAGAACATAGCTTTTCTCTATAATCCTGCGCCTGTGTTAGTCAATCTAACAAATTTCTGGTTGGTGCTTGACCTATTCAAGCCCCATCCAAGACCGTAGGGGAGTAATCTTAATTATCCTACGTAGATGGTGAACAGAATAAGAATTTTTCTTGCTTCTGGGCGCCGAAGTCATCCTAGTCTAAGGATTAGGTAAATTAATTCCGAGCAATCGGAGTGTATTCAGGAGCTAAAAGCCAATGGCATTAAATCTTCAAGACAAACAAGCAATTGTTGCTGAAGTAAATGAAGCAGCCAAAGGTGCACTTTCAGCAGTAATCGCGGATTCTCGCGGTGTAACTGTTGAGAAAATGACTGAATTACGTAAATCAGCACGTGAAGCTGGCGTTACAATGCGTGTAGTTCGTAATACTTTATTACGTCGCGCAGTTGAAGGCACAGATTACGAATGCTTAAAAGATACGTTTGTAGGTCCAACACTTATCGCGTTCTCTAACGAACACCCGGGCGCAGCTGCTCGTTTGTTCAAAGAGTTTGCTAAAGCAAACGATAAGTTTGAAATTAAAGGTGCAGCCTTTGAAGGTAAAATCCAAGATGTTGAATTCTTGGCAACATTACCAACTTACGAAGAAGCGATTGCACGTTTAATGGGCACAATGAAAGAAGCTGCAGCAGGCAAACTTGCTCGCACCTTCGCGGCATTACGCGACAAATTACAAGAAGCAGCTTAATCATTAAGCGTTTCTTACTTCATCTAACTTTATTTATTTTAGGAATTGATTGTTATGTCATTAACTAACGAACAAATCATTGAAGCGATTGCTTCAAAAACTGTAACTGAAATCGTTGAATTAATCGCAGCGATGGAAGAAAAATTCGGTGTTTCAGCAGCGGCAGCAGTAGCAGCAGCTCCAGCAGCAGGCGGTGCAGCGGCAGCAGAAGAAAAAACTGAATTCGACGTAATTCTTGCAGCAGCTGGTGCTAACAAAGTAGCAGTAATCAAAGCAGTACGTGGTGCAACTGGTTTAGGCTTAAAAGAAGCTAAAGATTTAGTTGAATCTGCTCCAGCAGCATTAAAAGAAGGTGTTTCTAAAGAAGAAGCTGAAGCACTTAAGAAAGAATTAGAAGAAGCTGGTGCACAAGTAGAAGTTAAATAATTTCTCTTTTAACCACTTTAAAATTCAGAAAACCGATGGGAAACCATCGGTTTTTTCCTATCTATAAAGCCACAAATCCCTTAATTTAAAAACTTATCATCTTCTCCTTTCTACGATAAAATATCTCCTATTATTATTGATAAATAAAGAGAAAATTTATGACTACAAAAGCATTAAGTGCGGTAATTTTAGCAGCCGGAAAAGGAACCCGCATGTATTCCGATTTACCAAAAGTTCTACATACAATCGCTGGTAAACCAATGGTGAAACATGTAATTGATACTGCTCATCAATTAGGCGCAGAAAATATTCATTTGACCTATGGCCACGGTGGGGACTTAATGCGTACCCATCTTGCAAATGAACAAGTAAATTGGGTATTACAAACAGAACAACTTGGCACAGCACATGCAGTTCAACAAGCGGCACCGTTCTTTAAGGATAACGAAAATATTGTTGTACTTTACGGCGATGCACCATTAATAACTAAAGAAACATTAGAAAAATTAATTAAAGCAAAACCAGAAAATGGCATTGCATTGCTTACCGTAAATTTAGATAACCCAACAGGCTATGGGAGAATTATCCGTGAAAATGGCAATGTTGTAGCAATTGTAGAACAAAAAGATGCAAATGCAGATCAACTAAATATTAAAGAAGTAAATACTGGCGTTATGGTATCCGATGGTGCAAGTTTCAAAAAATGGCTAGCTCGTGTAGGCAATAATAATGCTCAAGGCGAATATTACTTAACGGATCTTATTGCTCTTGCAAACCAAGATAATTGCCAAGTTGTTGCTGTACAAGCAACAGATGTCATGGAAGTTGAAGGCGCAAATAATCGCTTACAATTAGCCGCACTTGAACGTTATTTCCAAAATAAACAAGCCTCCAAATTACTACTTGAAGGGGTAATGATCTACGATTCCGCTCGTTTTGACCTACGTGGAACATTAGAGCATGGAAAAGATGTGGAAATCGACGTTAATGTTATTATCGAAGGTAGTGTTAAACTCGGTGATCGCGTAAAAATTGGCGCAGGTTGCGTATTAAAAAATGTTGTTATTGGCAATGATGTAGAAATAAAACCCTATTCAGTGCTAGAAGATTCTGTAGTGGGAGAAAAAGCCGCAATTGGTCCATTTTCTCGTTTACGCCCAGGTGCGGAACTCGCAGCTGAAACACATGTCGGTAACTTTGTAGAAATTAAAAAATCTACCGTTGGTAAAGGTTCTAAAGTAAATCACCTAACCTATGTTGGCGATTCAGAAATCGGCTCAAATTGTAATATTGGTGCGGGTGTCATCACCTGTAACTACGATGGTGCGAATAAATTTAAAACGATCATCGGTGATGATGTATTTGTGGGATCTGATACACAATTAGTCGCGCCAGTGAAAGTCGCAAATGGCGCAACTATTGGTGCTGGGACAACAATTACACGTGATGTTGGCGAAAATGAATTAGTGATTACACGAGTTCCTCAACGCCATATTCAAGATTGGCAACGACCAACAAAGAAAAAATAAAATAGCATAAAAAAATCCTACGTTTTATCGTAGGATTTTTTTATAAACCGATTTTACAAATCGTCATCAAAACTACATAAAAAATGACCGTACTTAATACCAATAATTTAAAAGCCAATTTTGGCTTTCTCTGATGTAGGCGATATAAAATTCGAGCTACCATCGCAAGAATAATAGGATAAATCCAAAAAAATATTGAAAATAAATTAACTTGCCAAGTTTCTAAGTTTGGATTTTTATCAAATGTCGTGGAAAGCAACAGAGCCATCGGACATAACAATACAGGGGCACAAAAAATAGCTAATCCCCAGGTAAATAAACTAAAACCACGAGGCAAAGATTGTCTTGTCATAATTTAAAAATTTTACAAATAAAAGATAATTACAATATAGCAAATACTGTGATTATTAGAAAGTAAGTGGAAATCAATAGACTTGAATAAAATGAAATGGCGCACCCGAAAGGATTCGAACCTTTGACCGCTCGGTTCGTAGCCGAGTACTCTATCCAGCTGAGCTACGGGTGCGCAGATGATGCTTTAATTATTCATAACCATTTTATAAGATAGAGTCGCTTTAAAATGGCGCACCCGAGAGGATTCGAACCTCTGACCGCTCGGTTCGTAGCCGAGTACTCTATCCAGCTGAGCTACGGGTGCAGAATAAATAAAACAAACAATGGCGGTGAGAGAGGGATTCGAACCCTCGATGGAGCTTTTTAACCCCATACTCCCTTAGCAGGGGAGCGCCTTCAGCCTGCTCGGCCATCTCACCACAATCGGTGTGAGCGGTATAATACGTTTTTTAGAAAATATGTCAAACCATTTTTTGAAAAACACACCTGTTTGAATATTTTATCTACACATTAAATATATTATTGAATAAAAATCTACTCATTATTCAAAAATACTAAAATCTTAGATATTGTTTCCTGTCTCAATTCATCTTGCTCAAATAACACCTCATGTTTCGCGTTCAATACAACTTTACATTGAGCATTCGGAAAAAGTGCGGTTAATTTTTCAAGATTTTTGTTATCTACTATTTTTTCTTTTTCGGCTTGTAAAATTAGGGTTGAAATTTCAATCTTAGGAATAACTTTCGGTAAGCGTTTAATTGCATTTAAACACAGATGTACCCAACGGAACGTTGGTCCGCCAAGATGAATTGCTGGATTCTTACGATTTACACGATTCATCCATTTCATTCTGGTTTTACAGAAACTTAGTTCATTGTATTCCAAATGGGCTTGTTGATAAGGTCCTTTACCAAAAACATAACGCTCGCCTTGCCCTAACATATTCATCAGGGCAATAATCAATTCATCTCTAATAGGGTGTTTTAAAGGAATGCCGTAAAAAGGCGAAGAAAGCACAGCTTTATTAATACAATGATCACAATTTGCCAAATAATATGTTGAAATCAGTGCCCCCATTGAATGAGCAAGTAAATGCTGTGTGGAATAATTAAAAAGTGCGGTCACTTTTTCGATGATTTTCGCCATATCATCGACATAGAAACGAAATTCGTCTAAATGCCCTTTTTCAGAATCCTCCAGCAAATGGGTTGAATAGCCTTGACCACGGTGATCAAATAGCAACACATCATAGCCTTGATGATAAAAATCATAAGCTGCCTCTGACCATTTCAACATATTTTCAGCACGGCCATTCACTAAAATCATTAATTTTCTATCCGCACTTTTAGCGTGGACTAAATGACGATAAGCGATTTGAACGTTATTTTTGCCAGTGAAATATTGCGTTGGAAATTGATTGAAAAAAGGTAACAGTTCGGTAAAGACAAATTGAGTAAAGTAGGATTCTCGATTCATAAGTTTTTAGATGGGATACATCAACGCATGCAAAAGAAAGAAAAAGTGCGTGAGATTTTACTTCACGCACTCTGCCAATTATGCTACCAATTGTTTTAAGATACGGCGAACCGGCTCTGCAGCCCCCCATAATAATTGGTCCCCCACAGTAAAGGCTGCCAAGTATTCTGGTCCCATAGCCAATTTACGTAAACGACCCACTGGCACGCTTAATGTACCTGTTACTTTCGCTGGAGTTAATTCACGCAATGTGGTTTCTTTGTCGTTTGGAATCACCTTCACCCATTCATTATGTGATGCAATAATTTGTTCGATTTCTTCTAATGGTAAGTCTTTTTTCAGTTTGATAGTGAATGCTTGGCTATGGCAACGTAATGCGCCGATACGCACACATAAACCATCCACAGGAATTGGATTGTCGCTTAAACCTAAAATTTTGTTGGTTTCTGCATAACCTTTCCATTCTTCTTTAGTTTGTCCTGTTTCAGGAAGAAGTTTGTCAATCCAAGGGATTAAGCTACCCCCTAATGCTGCGCCGAAGTTATCAGTTGGGAAACTATCAGAACGCATTTCTGCAGTCACTTTACGTTCAATATCTAAAATTGACGAAGCAGGGTCTTTTAATTCACTTGAAACCGCTTGTTCTAATAAGCCCATTTGTGAAAGTAATTCACGCATATTTTTTGCGCCAGCACCTGAAGCCGCTTGATAAGTTGCCACAGAAATCCATTCCACCAAATCTTTTTCAAATAGACCTCCGATAGCCATAAGCATTAAGCTTACGGTACAGTTACCGCCCACGAAGGTTTTAATGCCTTTTTTCAAACCTTCAGAAATCACGTGTTGGTTTACCGGATCAAGCACAATAATTGCATCATCTTTCATACGTAGTGCAGAAGCTGCATCAACCCAATAACCGTCCCAACCTGTTGCTTTTAATTTTGGATAAACTTCATTAGTATAATCACCACCTTGGCAAGTCACGATAATGTCTAATTTTTTCAGTTCTTCAATATCGAATGCATTTTTAAGTTCGCCTGCATCCTTGCCACCAAATACAGGTGCTTTTTGACCTGCTTGTGAAGTCGTAAAAAATACTGGATTAAGATTCGCAAAATCATTTTCCTGCGACATACGATCCATTAATACGGAACCCACCATTCCGCGCCAGCCGATAAAGCCTACATTTTTCATTGTTGTTTCCTTAGTTTGTTGTGTTTGAATAGAATTATTAATTACAAGATAGCGTTAGCAAAATCAAGTATTTTTCATGGAAATTTACATTTTGCGAAAGAAATTAAATAAGAAATAAAAAAGAGCGGTCCATTTAAAAGAAAATTTAACTTGACCGCTCTTTTTCTAGTTATCTACTTCAACACTTATCACACCTTCTTCCGCTTTCAACAATGCATACGCATCTTTCAACATTGTGGAATCAATGGAAAAACAGCGAATTTGTAACCGCACTTCACCACTACTTTGATCTTTCACCTGTATATGTTCAATACGATACTGATTGTTTACTAACAATTGGGTGACTTTTCCAATGCTTTCCGCACTATTAACAAGAATATTGAATTTTGTCCGACGACGTTGTGACTTACGATGTACCCAGCGTTGAACCAACGGACTTAATCGAATAGACACCAAAATCATCACCGTTGCGATAACCGCATCGAACACGAAACCTGCCCCAGCAGCAATACCGATCCCCGCAGAAGCCCAAATAATCGCCGCAGTGGTTAAACCTGAAATCGCATCATTTTTCTTATGCAAAATCACACCTGCACCTAAAAAACCGATGCCACTAATCACTTGAGCCGCAAGACGCATCGGATCCGTACGAATATTTTCTGAAACTTGCGCATAATGCTCTGCTGCTTGAATCGAAACAATCGTTAGCACACAAGTGGTGACGGCAATAATGGCGCAAGTTTTCACACCCACAGGTTTACGCTTAAGCTCACGTTCTAAGCCAATAACACTACCGAGCACCATCGCCAATAGCATTTTGCTAAAAATAATTAAGTGATAAGGATCGAAAAGTGCGGTTAAAAGTAAAGATGAATTTTCCATAATGATAAAAATGAGTCCGACATAATCGCCTATTCTACATCACTTAGCTTAAAATCTTTACCATTCCAAGCCTTTAATTTATCGCCTTTCTTGCGAAAATTGAGTAAAATCTTGCGTTTGAAATTTTATAGAGCGAAAAACGGTTATTTTTATGCAAAATTCAACCCCAAGCATTGGCTTTGTAAGCCTTGGTTGCCCAAAAAACTTAGTAGATTCTGAACGAATCTTAACGGAGCTACGCACCGACGGTTACAACATTGTGCCAAGCTATGAAAATGTCGATTTAGTGATTGTGAACACTTGTGGCTTTATTGATAGTGCCGTGCAGGAATCACTGGAAGCGATTGGTGAAGCATTAGAAGAAAATGGACGAGTTATCGTGACTGGCTGTTTGGGGGCAAAAGAAGACCAAATTCGTGAAGTGCATCCTAAAGTTTTGGAAGTCAGCGGCCCACATAGTTATGAAACAGTAATGGCGCAAGTTCACAAATACGTGCCAAAACCGACACATAGCCCTTACACCAGCTTAGTACCAAAACAAGGCGTAAAACTCACACCAAAACATTATGCCTATTTGAAGATCTCTGAAGGCTGTGATCACCGTTGTACGTTCTGTATTATTCCATCTATGCGTGGTGATTTAGAAAGTCGTTCTATTACGCAAGTTTTGGATGAAGCCAAACGTTTAGCTGAAGCAGGCGTAAAAGAATTGCTTGTGGTATCCCAAGACACTTCCGCTTATTCCATGGACTTAAAACGCCAAGAGGGCGGTGTAAAAACGGCTTTCTGGAATGGCATGCCAATTAAAAATGATTTAATGACCCTTTGTAAACAACTTGGCAAACTTGGAATTTGGGTTCGCTTACATTATGTGTATCCCTATCCACATGTGGATGATTTAATTCCATTAATGGCTGACGGCACGCTCTTGCCGTATTTAGACATTCCATTACAACACGCGAGCCCAAAAATCTTAAAAGCAATGAAAAGACCGGGCAGTATTGACCGCACTTTAGAACGCATTAAACAATGGCGTGAAATTTGCCCAGATTTAACATTACGCTCCACCTTTATTGTTGGTTTTCCGGGTGAAACAGAAGAAGATTTCCAATTATTGCTCGATTTCTTAAAAGAAGCCCAACTTGATCGCGTAGGCTGCTTCAAATTCAGCCCAGTTGAAGGAGCTCCTGCAACAGAGATGGCTGACCAAGTACCAGAAGATGTGAAAGAAGAACGTTTCCATCGTTTCATGCAATTACAACAAGAAATTTCTGCAAACCGTTTAAAACAAAAAATCGGTAAAACTCTTGATGTATTAGTGGATGAAATTGACGAAGAAGGCATTATTGGCCGCTCCAAAGCAGATGCCCCTGAAGTTGATGGATTAGTTTATGTAGATAATTTAAGCGGAATCAATGTCAAAGTCGGCGACGTGATTAAAGTAACCATCACAAATTCTGATGAATATGATTTGTGGGGAAGTTGTTAAATAATAACAATCTCAACGAAATAAACAAAAAATCCATCTTCGTATTGAAGATGGATTTTTTATGACTAAGAGCGGTCAAATTTTTAAGTGTTTTTGAACCTATCTTTAAGCCTCATCTATTTAATATCCCCCTTTGGCGCATGCCCGAAATAGCGTTTGTATTCACGGCTGAATTGGCTAGGCGATTCGTAGCCGACTTGGTAAGCGGCTTCGGTAATGCCTCTCCCTTCTTGTGAGATCAGTCGTCTGGCTTCCATTAGACGTAAGGATTTTTGATATTGCAGCGGTGAAAGGCTGGTTATCTTCTTAAAATGGCTGTGAAAACCAGATAATGACATGCCGCTCAGATTTGCCAAGGTTTCCACGGTAATGGTTTCACTGAAATGCTGTTGTAGATAGTGGGTGGATTGGGCAATTTTTTGCGTATGAGATCCAATGCTTACCATCGCTTTAAGTTTATATCCTTGCTCACCAGTAAGCAACCGATAGTAGATTTCTTGTTGGATAAGTGGTGCAAGAAATTCAATATCTTTTGGATTTTCGTGCAATAGAAATAGACGTTCAACAGCATTTTTGAGAGATTCATCCAGATGCCATTGTGCAAAACCTTCGTCGCCCTTTTGAACATCATCTGCAAGGTTTGGATTTGCTAATAAAATCTTGCTAACGCTCTCAATATCAATTTTCATCGAAATCACTAAAAACGGCTTTTGCGGCTCTGCATATTTAATCTCACCACGCATCGGTACATTGACTGGGCAGAACATAAAGTGTTGATTGTCAAATCGATAGCATTGTTCACCTAGTTGTATTTCACGTTCGCCACTTAACACGATGCAAATGCTTGGTTCTTGAATAATACCTTCATAGCAAAACGGCTGATCGGCATGGCGAATCACCAAGCCTTTAATTGGAGATGAATAGGTTTCGTTATGTGGAATAACTTTTAATAAGCGTTCTATCGTTTCAGTTGAAAACATAATCTTGTAGAAATAGGCAAGTAATTTGGATAAATCATATAACACTTCATATTGCCGTTCAATATAATGAACTCACTTTCAACGGCGGTACGCCAAAACATATTAACCAATATTAAACTGAGGAAAACATTATGAAAATTTTCTACAAAACTTCAGCAACAGCAACCGGCGGACGTGATGGTCGTACCCAAGTGGACGACGGTTCAATCGGCTTTGATTTGGTTTCATTTCAAAATGACGGCACCGGAGCTGATGAAAAACACCAACGCGCCGAGTATGGCAAGCACCGCCGCACCGACGAAAAACGGCCGCATGGGGTGGGTGAAAAACTTATTCATGGTTTGGCTTAATTCTGCATGAAGATGCTTTCAGATATGGATTTATTGGGCGGACAGGGTTGTATCTTGTATTGAAGAAGCAAGCCGAAGGTTTGTCAGATACTCAAATGCCCGTATCATTCATATTATTGATATTATTGTTTGAATTGTATTATTTTCAATAATAATAAATAACCCTAAACCAATATAAATAACAGCCATTATCCAACGACTAAACTTCTCTACAATTTCACCAACACCTGAAATATTAGCCAATCTTTGTGCTGTATATACTAAAACAAAAATCAATATTAAAAATACAAGAAGAGTAACTAATAAGTCGACAAGATTTAAAGTCACAAAGTAAGGAACAAAAAGTCCAATATTATCTGCACCACAACTAGCAACTGTAACCAAAGCAACAATACCGACTAATTTTGACAACCCTTTTTCATCCAATTCTTTTTTAGCTCTTTTTTCGCCCTCACAATCGTCGTAAATAGCAACTTTAATACCTAAGTAAATCGGTATTAAACCTAATAAACCCAACACCCATTTTTCCGGAACATAATTCAAAACAAAAGCTAGAAATAAACTAACTAATATTAAAATTACAGAACCTAAATATTGTCCGATATAAATATCTCGATATTCTTTTCTAGTATTTGCTCTAGCAAAAAATATTAATAGTATTACCAACAAATCTACTGCTGTAGCAATATATAAAACAGCAGCAGTAATCACAGTCGAAAACATAAAGCACCTCATAATGAATCCCCTGCCCCCTTGGCACCACGGCTTTTTCAAAAACCGAATCGCGTTCGGATAACAGATTCGTATCTTTCGCTAAAGAGGCAAGCCTGCGGCTTGCTTACCCTCTCCCTAGCCCTCTCCCACGGGGAGAGGGAATTGGGCTGTCGAGCCTGAACATTTTCAGGTTTACCTGACATCTGATTCCCAATTCTACGGTTCTCTGATTTTGAGAAACCTGATCCCCTTTCCCCGTGGGAGAGGGGTAGGGAGAGGGCAACGAACCGCAAGGTTTGTCAGAAATTTAAATTCCTATCACTCATAATAATGAATCCCCTGAAACTCTCTTGCCACCACGGCTTCTTCAAAAGCCGAATCGCGTTCGGACAGCGGCGTAGGCAGGGTAATCACGTTTTGCACGTTCATGCCCTTAGTGGAAAGCAGCATTATTTCATGGCTCAGGCATGCGGCTTCGAAGCGGTCGTGCGTTACCAGCATACACGCCATGCCCTGCCGCTCGATTTTTTCCACCAGCATGGCGACCAAAATATCGCGCAAATCGCGGTCCAAACCGACGAACGGCTCGTCCAGCAAGGCAAGGTCGCAGCCGCACAGCAGCAGGCGCAAAAATGCTACCCGTTTCGCCATGCCGCCGGACAATTCGGTCGGATATTTGTTCAAATCGCCCGCAGTCAGCCCGACTTTCGCCGCCAGCGCGATGATTTCGCCTTCATCGGGTTTGTCCATAAAAATAGCGATATTCTGCATCGTGGTCAAGTTTTCCGGCAGGCGGTTTTCCTGAAACAGAAAACCCGTTTTGCGGAAAGTATTGCGTATCGTGCCCGATTTCGGCGTTTCCAAGCCCGCAATCAAACGCAAAACCGTCGTCTTGCCACAGCCGCTCGGCCCGAATGTTGATTATCAAATCGGTAGCATTGTTCGCCTAGCTGCACTTCACGTTCTCCGCTTAACACGATGCAAATGCTCGGCTCTTGAATAATACCTTCGTAACAAAATGGTTGATCTGAATGGCGAAGAAATAAGCCTTTAATCGGTGATGAATAGAATTCGTTATGTGGAATAACTTTTAATAAGCGTTCTATCGTTTCATTTGAGAACATAATTTTGTAGGAATAGGCAAGTAATTTGGATAAATCATATAACACTTCATATTGCCGTTCAATATAATAAACTCACTTTCAACGGCGGTACGCCAAAACATATTAACTAACATTAAATGAGGAAAACATTATGAAAATTTTCTACAAAACATCAGCAACAGCAACCGGCGGACGTGATGGTCGTACCCAAGTAGACGACGGTTCAATTGGCTTTGATTTGGTTTCATTCCAAAACGAAAGCGGTAAGCACGGTACAAACCCCGAGCAGCTTTTCGCTATGGGTTACGCGCCTGCTTTGATAGCGCGATGAACCATGTAGCACCGACACTCGGCTTGAAACCGACGAAATCTTCCACTACTGTCGGTGTAGGTATCGGTCAAAAAGCCGATGGTGCATTTGGCTTAGATTTAGATATCACGATTACCGTAGCAGGTTTGACTGAAGATGAGGCGCGCAAATTGATTACTCGTGCTCATGAAGTTTGCCCTTACTCTAACGCTACTCGTGGCAATGTCGATGTACGCTTACATGTGAATGTTATTCAATCGTTTGATTTGTAATAAAAATTAGCATAATAATTAATTTCGAAATAAAAGCCATCTGAAATTTCAGACGGCTTTTTTATAACAAAGTGCGGTCAAATTTTTAGGTGTTTTGCAAATCTCCATCAAAACTTGACCGCTTATTTTTAAAACTTCACTGTTTCACCATCTTCTGGAATTGCTATATTTTCAAGCTTGTTTGCTTGGACAAATTGGCGTAAATCCTTACGGTACACAGACATATGGTTTACCGCATCCATGTGCACCGTGATAAGTTTTGTATTCGGTAGCATTTGGCGAGCATGAGCAACATCTTGTAACCCCATAATAATGCCGTCATTCGGAAAAGCTAAGGTACGCGCATCACCTGTGTTCATAATCATTACATCTGGTTTATAACGATTAATGGCTTTGTTTACTTCGGCAGTCCAAATTGTGTCACCAACCAAGTAAACCGTTGGATGACCTTTCGCTTGGAATGTTACGCCCATCGCCTCATCTAAAATCTCAGCTAATTGTGGTACAGCGTACATTTCCGTTGTGCCGTGAGAACCGCCGGTTTTATTTAAAATAATACCTTCGAACTCCACCGGTTTTTCTAGCGATAAACTGGTTATATTAGTAAAACCTTGCGCTTTGAGTAAGTCGCCATCCCGTTCATGTTGCACAAAAATTTTGATGGATTTAGGTAAAATTTTTTGTGCGACCTCATCCCAATGATCTTCATGTGTATGAGTCAAAATAATGGCATCGACATCTTTGAAAGTATCTTCTGCTTTCATCGGCAATTCCACAAGTGGATTACGCAAATGGCTATTTAATGTTCCTTCAAAGCCTGCATAACGTCCTTTTTCAGCAAGCATAGGATCAATTAAAAAAGTTTTCCCTGCGTAGTTCAGGCGACCAGTGGCATTGCGGATATGTTGGTAGCTATCAGTGTTTTTAGAGGCAAGATCTACAGCGAAAGTATTTGCGCTAATAGCCAATGCTGTAGCGCTAATTAAGGTTTTTAAGTTCATTGTTTTTCCTTTTCTATATACGTTATTGAATGAATAAACATATTATAGTGAGAACAAAATTGCGCAAAAATAGATAAAAAATCAATAAACGCAATAATCGGGTCATTTTGTGCTATGCTCATATCAAAGTAGGAGAAATAAAATGAATAAACCCACAGTTGCTTTGATTGTGTATGAACAAATGATGCCCATTCATTTTGCGATGGCATATTCCGTTTTTTCTATGTCAGATTTAAACGGCAAGCCGTTATTTGAGTGTAAAATCGTTAGCGATTCGGACAACCTGACAAACTCGCTATTTCACATACATTTAGATGGAGGTTTAGAATGGTTGGATAATGCCGATATTGTTGTGATGACTGGATGGCATGATACTCAAGTAATGCCGAGTGAGGCTTTATTAACAGCATTACGGCAAGCGTATCAACGTGGTGCGACAGTAGTGGGTTTATGCTATGGCGCCTATGTGTTAGCGTGCAGTGGCCTACTTAACGGCAAAAAAGCAACCACACATTGGCTAGGAGATAGTGATTTTACTAGTCGCTTTCCGCAGGTGAAATGGGATTTAAATCCTATTTATTTAGAACAAGATCGACTGATTACCTCAGCAGGAACGGCAGCTTCCATGGATTGTTGCCTTTCCATTGTCCGTAAATTATATGGTGTAAAAATTGCCAATCATATTGCCCGAATACTGGTTATCCCCCCTCATCGTGAAGGCGGACAAGCACAATTTATCGAACGACCTATTTCTCGTTCCACACCTAATCATAATATCAATGCGTTGCTTGCTTATTTAAATGAAAATCTGACCGCACTTCATTCGACTGATAGTCTTGCAGAACGTTTGTCAATGAGCCGTAGCACTTTCACCCGACATTTTCGCAAAGCAACCGGAATGTCATTAAATCAATGGTTAATTGAAGCAAGGCTACAGCGAGCAAGAGAGCTTTTGGAAAGCACAGATTTATCTATTACTGACATTGCAGAACAAAGTGGATTTCATAGTGATACCGCCTTGCGTCAGCACTTCTTGAAGAAACATAAAATTTCACCGAATCGCTGGCGTAAGCAGTTTCAAATTGAGGATATTTAAATCTTTTTATTTTAAAGTGCGGTCAGATTTTTAGATGTTTTTACAAATTCAAAATTAGACCGCTTGTTTGATATAAAGCCAGTCTATTCCTCTTCCCTCTCCCCGTTAGGAAATTTGATTAGATAAAAATAAAAAAGGTGAGCTAAAATGCTCACCTTCTAAACTAATATTTTGTAATTATCCGAACACTTTTTCCAAATGTGCTTGGTAGTCTGCTAAGTATTGTTCTACTTGTGGATTTTTAATCACATCGTTACATAAGAATGTTGGCAGACGGGTTAAGCCGATGAACTCGTTAAGTTTGTGGAAAGGCATGTACACAGCATCTACGCCTTTGCCTTCGAAGAAATCGCCTTCACGGGTGAACGCTTCAATCGGCGCATTCCAAGTAAGCGAAAGCATGTGTTTTTTGCCTTGCAACAAGCCACCTGTGCCGTAACCTTCTGTCGGATTGACACGATGACGGCCATCACTGTGGTAAAGCTTGCCGTGTCCAGCGGTTAATACTTCGTCTATGTATTTTTTCACTGTCCAAGGTTCGTGCATCCACCAGCCTGGCATCTGCCAAATCACGGCATCCATCCACAAGAATTTTTCGATTTCTGCTTCAACATCATAGCCAGCATCGATCACAGTTTCTTTTACATTGTGTCCAAGTGCGGTCAAAACTTCTTTCGCTTTTTTGTGAAGTGTGTGGTTTAACTCACCATGCGAATGTCCGAAATTTTTACCACCATCTAATAATAAAATATTCATCTTTTGCTCCTAAAACAATAATCCAAAGAGGACTTTATTATGCTGTTTTACTTTATACTTAAAAAGTACAAAAATAAAAAAAACTCTTTTGCGTTAAAAAGAATAATAAAATGAAAACAACTTCTGAAGAATTAACGGTATTTGTACAAGTAGTCGAAAATGGCAGTTTCAGCCAAGCAGCTAGCGATGGCAAATTCTGCGGTAAGTTGTGTGGTGAAAAGGCTAGAAGAAAAATTGGGTGTGAACCTAATCAACCGTACCACAAGACAGCTAAGACTAACAGAAGAAGGCTTACAATATTTTCGTCGCGTACAGAAAATTCTACAAGAAATGGCCGCGGCAGAAGCCGAAATGTTGGCTGTGCACAAAGTTCCACAAGGCGTATTATGAGTAGATTCTGCTATGCCAATGGTGTTACATCTGCTTGTGCCACTGGCAGCGAAATTCAACGAACACTATCCACATATCCAGCTTTCGCTAGTTTCTTCCGAAGGCTATATCAATCTGATAGAACGCAAGGTCGATATTGCCTTACGAGCTGGAGAATTGAATGATTCTGGGTTACGTGCTCGTCATCTGTTTGATTGCTACTTCCGCGTAGTCGCCAATCTAGAATACTTGGCAAAACACGGCACACCACAATCAACTAAAGATCTAGCCAACCATCAATGTTTAGGCTTCACTGAACCTAGTTCTCTAAATACATGGGCGGTTTTAGATGCTCAAGGAAATCCCTATAAAATCTCACCGCACTTTACCGCCAGCAGCGGTGAAATCTTACGGTCATTGTTCCTTTCAGGTTGTGGTATCGCTTGCTTATCAGATTTTTTGGTAGACAATGACATCGCTGAAGGAAAATTAATTCCCCTACTATCTAATCACATCACCGATGAAACACTCCCTTTCAACGCTGTTTATTACAGTGATAAAGCTGTCAACCTTCGCCTACGTGTGTTTTTAGACTTTTTAGCAGAAAAGCTGAGGGGATAATTAAAATTCATAAACATCAAATTTTAAAACCAATTTGCAAAAATACTTTAAAACCTGACCGCACTTCATTCGACTGATAGTCTTGCCGAACGTTTGTCAATGAGCCGTAGCACTTTCACCCGACATTTTCGCAAAGCAACCGGAATGTCATTAAATCAATGGTTAATTGAAGCAAGGCTACAGCGAGCAAGAGAGCTTTTGGAAAGCACAGATTTATCTATCACTGACATTGCAGAACAAAGTGGATTTCATAGCGATACAGCCTTGCGTCAGCACTTCTTGAAGAAACATAAAATTTCACCAAATCGCTGGCGTAAGCAATTTCAAATTGAGGATATTTAGATCTTTTGATTTTAAAGTGCGGTCAGATTTTTAGATGTTTTTACAAATTCAATTCACAATTAGACCGCTTACCCCATCAAGATCTGCCAGTACTTAAACCTGCTTTGCCGTTTTCCCACAAGGTTTTAGCAATACTTTCCACGCCGACAATTTAGGATTGGGCTGCTTGCCTTGCCCAATCAAGTCCATTTGCGTCATATACCAGTTCATTTCCAGCATCGCGCCCGCTTTTTTATCAACAAACGCCACGCCTGTTTGGATGCGGTCGGTCTGCACGGTTTGGTAAGTGCCGTTTTGCATTTGGTTTGCAAAATCGGGCACCAAAGCAAACGGGCGAGTGACGCCGACCAAATCCAAATGGCCGCTGGATAAGGCATCTTCCATGGCGCTTTGTGAACGGAAGCCGCCGGTAATAATCAAAGGGAATTTTCAGAAGATGGTTTTAGTGTACAAATCACAGCGTTTCATCAATCATTATCTCAGTCTGCAAGCCGTTTCAGACGACCTTTTCGTAAAAAAGAGCGGTCAAAATTTTAAGTGTTTTGCAAATCATCTTAAAAAACTTGACCACTTGCATCATTATCAAGACCGCAGCCGTCTGAAACATTGATAGACCGGTTACTGATGCCCGCTTTCTGCTACTTTTGTCCATTTTGCCAATGTCTGCTTCATTTGTGCCTGAGGGATGAAGCGGGCCATCCGTTCAACTTCCTTGCCTTGATAAAACAGCAGCCATGCAGGTGCGGTCAGCACGTGGAAACGTCCGGCCATTTCGGGTATTTCAGCAATATCGGCTTTTACGGCATACACATTTCCTTCCTCCGCCAAAGCTGAGTCAAGCTGGGCGGCCACGACCGTACAAACACCGCAGATTGGGGCTTTGATGTACAGTGATACTAAAGGGTGTGTGACGATGGCCTGTTCGATATCTTTCAGAGTGTGCAGTTGTTGCATGTCATGTACTCCTTTGAGCGATTAAGCACGTTTCTAGTTATCCAGAAAAGGGGCTTTCAACGAAATGAAAACAAGAAAGCAGTTTGAGCCGTTTAGATTTTCTCTACTACTCTCGCTACACTTGCGCACCCATTTTCCACGCGGAGATGCGTTTCAAATTATCCACCGTGTCATGATTGACGATGGCGGCGAACGTGCCGTCCAATTTGGCAATTTCTGCTTTGTCTTCATCGCTAAGTGCAAAGTCAAAGACGTTCAAGTTTTCCGCCATACGTTCGGGGTTGGTGGATTTTGCCAACACGATGATGTCGCGTTCCACCAGCCAGCGGGTAATCCTTGCGCCACGGATTTGCCATATTTCGTACCAATTAGCGACTGACAAAATGGTGGGCAAAAGCCTACCGCTTCAAGTTTATGTTTTATCATTAACCAAACACTTTTTCCAAGTGTGCTTGGTAGTCTGCTATGTATTTTTCCACTTGCGGATTTTTAATTACATCGTTACACATAAACGTCGGTAAACGGCTCATACCGAGGAATTCGTTAAGTTTGTGGAAAGGCATGTACACAGCATCTACGCCTTTGCCTTCGAAGAAATCGCCTTCACGGGTGAACGCTTCAATCGGCGCATTCCAAGTAACCGAAAGCATGTGTTTTTTGCCTTGCAATAAACCACCTGTACCGAAACCTTCGGTCGGGCTGACACGATGACGGCCATCACTGTGGTAAAGCTTGCCGTGTCCAGCGATAAATACTTCGTCTATGTATTTCTTCACTGTCCAAGGCTCGTGCATCCACCAAACAGGCATCTGCCAAATCACGGCATCCATCCACAAGAATTTTTCGATTTCTGCCTCAACATCATAGCCAGCATCAATCACAGTTTCTTTTACATTGTGTCCAAGTGCGGTCAAAACTTCTTTTGCTTTTTTGTGAAGCGTGTGGTTTAACTCACCATGAGAATGGCCGAAAGCTTTACCACCGTTTAATAATAAAATGTTCATTTTTACTCCTAGAATAAATAATTTATAAAAAAGGATGTGATGTTTACGGATATTGTCTTCTGTTTACTCTCATGAAAGTGCGGTTATTTTATGATTTGTTTTTATTGAGATAAATAGGGTTTAGCTTTATGATGTAATGAATTAAATTCACTAATAAAAGAGAGTTTAAAGAGAAAATGCAGAACTTTAACGAACTGAATTATTTTTTGACGCTGGCGCAAACACAGAGCTTTGTGAAAGCGGGGCAACTTTTGGGGATTTCGTCTTCGGCGTTGAGCCATAGCATGAAAAATTTAGAAACGCGGCTGAACCTGCGTCTGTTCAACCGCACTACACGCAATGTGTCACTGACCGAAGCCGGGCAGCAGCTTTTCGACCAACTTTCCCCACTTTATCAAGCCATAAACCAAGAAGTCGATGCATTAAATGATTTTTTGAATACGCCATCGGGATTGATTCGCATCAACGCTCCGGCGATGGCAGCGGAAGCCGTGTTGTATCCAAAATTAAAGCCGATTTTGAACCAATACCCGAAAATCCGCTTGGAAATCGTGGTGGACGATCGTTGGGCAGATATTGTGAAAGAAGGATTTGATATGGGCGTTCGGTTAGGTAACAAGGTAGCGAAAGAGATGATTGCGGTGCCAATTTCCGCACCGCTCAAAATGGTATTGGTTGCCTCGCCCGATTATTTGGCACAACACGGTTCGCCGAAAAATATTGATGATCTGCAACAGCACCGCCTCATCGGCATAAAACTCTCCGCTGAACACGGCACGGAGATGCAGTGGGAATTCAAATACAAAAAAGAGCTGATTACGTTCACGCCCAAATCGCACTTTTCCATCAACAATCATCTGCGTCTGCAAGCCGTTTCAGACGGCCTTGGCATTGCGTGGATAGCACATATGAGCGTAGCGGATGCACTCAATTCGGGGCACCTGGTTGAGCTGTTGCCTGAGTATGCGATGACTTACGAACCGCTTTACCTTTATTACCCCAGCCGCCGCGGGCATTCCAATGTGTTTAAGCTGATTGTGGATGCGTTAAAAGTAAAAGCCGTTTGAAAATTCAGATGGCTTTTTCATAACAAAGAGCGGTCAAACTTTTAGGTGTTTTTGCAAATTATCTTCAAAATCTGACCGCTTGTCTTCATCTAACTTAATTCAGGTAAAACAGCTTTAATAGATTGCAATAGGCTACTATTGGGTACTCTCATCTGAAGCATTAACCAGTCTTTAAAATTAGATTTACTAGTACATAGTAATATAGAAGCTGTTTTTGCCAGTAAACCTTTATTTTCATAAATACATAGCAATTCATCTATGTCTTGATTATCAATACATTTTTGAATTTTATTTTTCATTTCAGAAATCCATTCATTGATTTTAGAATCGGCTAAAGCAGATACTTCAGAAATTAGTTTATGTTTCATTTCATAGCTATTCTGTGCATTTGATAAATCGATATTTTTCAAGTAAGTATCAATTCGCCTATGAATTCTCTTAACAACAAACTTCTCAAGTTTATTATCCGATAACTCATTTTTTATATGATTAAGTAATTCAACTTTAAATTGTTCTTTTTTATTAATTAATTTATCACCAGTAAAACCATATATTTCCAATACTTTCTTCGTTATAGAGGAAAGGCTAAATATATTTTCAATTTCAGAATATCGAAGTACTTTGATACCTTGTCCCTCCAACTCTTGTATTTGAGAGCTATCGCGTGTATCTCGATCTATAATCCCTGCGCACTTTATATTTAATATAGGCATATCTTCATTTAATTTTCGTAATGATGAAACTGCCTGAATAACATCTTTGCAAGATCCTTTAGGTATAACTGTCCATTCAGGATAACAAAGGCGATAGGTTTCCATATCTAAACTTGTTTTGTCTCCCTCTACAAATAGAATGGGTTTTCTGCTACCTAAAATCAAAGTGATCGTTTGCTCATCAAATTCGCTATCTGGAATTTCTGAAATATCCCAAGCAGGATCAGAATAATAATTACGAATCACATATTTTTTTGCGACTCTCGTTGCTGCGAATTCAATATCATGTGTAATCATCAAAAAAGAGCAATCAGGACGTAATTTTTCAATTTCATCCCATAAATTAGAAATGATTGATTTGTGAATATGCAATTCTGGTTCATCAAAAATTAAAATAGAACCTTCATTAGCAGAAAGAACCTGACCTAAAATATAAAAAACGGCACGCTCTCCATCACTCATCTCTGAAGCAGAATAGTCAGCACTTTCAATACTGGTAGAAGACACTCTTATATCATCTGCCGTTATATGTAATTTTTTAAGCGGTAATAATCGTTCCCATACTTCTTGTAATATGTCTAATTTAGTTTTGCTATTAGTAATTTTTTCACGACGATTGAGTTTTTGGTTATTTTCAACAGCAAGATTATTTTGTTGAGCAAATAAATATTGGAGAAGACGATCAAAGTCATTAAGTAAGCTAGTAGGTGCGTTATTTTTCCATCTATAATATTTTCTATTAGAAATTGAGACGCTATCCCCTGAGTCACCATAGGTTAAATATTGCCTTGCCTTTGTTTCAGAAATCTTATCTACATTAGGATTTAAACTTAAGGCTCTGTGCGCTGCAATTCGATGCGCTTTCTCTTTTAACTGTTCTTCTAAAAATACAGCGAGACGGGTTTTTCCTGAACCGTTTGCACCAATAATAATTGTTGTTTTTCCAGCTTCTAGCGTTAATTTTTCATATTGCTCCCCAGAATTTAAGCTGTCTTTTTTTGGAATTTCTACATTACACATCATTTTTCCTTTTTTAAATAAGATGGAATCTATGATTAGATTTGTTTAAATAGAACAAGCATACAACGGCACATTCACCATCCAATCCTGTTCCCGATAATCTGCCATGGAAAATCGAATTGCTTGTTCTGGCTGAAATTGTTCTACATACACTTTCAAACTTTTGGCTTTTAAATTTTCTTCTGCTTTGACTTCAATCGGAATCACAGCTTGCTTACGTTGTACAACAAAATCGACCTCTGCTGTGCCTTTTTCAGTTGCCCAATAAAAAACAGGGTTTTCTTGCGTGGCAATCAATTGTTGCAAAACATATTGTTCGGTTAAAGCCCCTTTAAATTCGGTAAAAATACGGCTACCTTCTAGCAGTACGCTGGCATCCAAATTGCTTTGCGCGGCAAGCAACCCTACATCTAAGCCATACAATTTAAAGGCATTATCTTGATAGGCGGAAAGCGGCAAATGTGGTTTCTTCACTCGAGGCACTCTATGCACTAAGCCGCTGTCTTTTAGCCATTGCAATGCAATTTCGTAGTCTTTGCTTCTCGCCCCTTTTTGTAGCTGAGCATAGATAAATTTTTTATTTTCTTTGGCAAGTTGCTCAGGAATGGAAGCCCAAATTGACCGCACTTTTTGCACAGTTTGACCATCGTGAATATGTTTGGAAAAATCTTGTTCATACGCCATCAATAAATTACGTTGTACTTGGCGCACTTCATCGACATTTTGTGTTTCGATAAATACTTTTACCGCTTCAGGCATACCACCTACAAAATAATATAAACGGAGTAAATCAATATAAGTGGTTTTCATGGCTGAAATTAGCGACCAGTCTTTTAATTCCAGCAATTTCACCAAATCTTGTTTGCCAAGTGCGGTTAAAAATTCGTGAAAATCCATGGGATAAAGTGGTAGAAAGTCCACTTTGCCAACAGGAAAAGAAACTTGATGATGTAGCGATACCCCAAGCAATGAGCCTGCCGCGACAATATAAAACTGAGATGCATTTTCGTAAAAATATTTGAGTGAAGATAATGCTTGCGGGACTTCTTGTACTTCATCAAAAATAATCAAGGTGTTTTCTGCTTGAATATCGACACCGCTTTCAATTTTCAAACCAAGTATCAAACGAGCAATATCATAGTCGCCAGAAAATAGCGTTTTCATACGTGGGTTATTATCAAAGTTGATATACGCCACTTTTTCAAAGGATTGCTCGCCAAAGTGTTTCATCGCCCAGGTTTTCCCTACCTGTCTTGCTCCTTGAATAATCAACGGTTTGCGGTTTGTTTTGTGTTTCCACTTTTCTAAGGATTGTATGATTTTACGCTGCATAATGTTTCTCTAAAACAAGGGATGTAGAGTAATTATATATTTTTTCTAACAATAGAGGGTAGAAATGCACATTTTTTAAAATGAAAAATAGTGAATTAACACGCTTTTTAAAATGAAAGGTGGGATTTTTTTTCAAGCCGTCTTTTGTTCTAAAGTGCTGTCAATTTGAAAAAAACCTGAAAATCTAACCGCACTTTTTTATTTCTTATTTTGTAATTCAAAGCCAGATTTTCTAGCCTCCTTTCAAAATCGCCCTTAATCGATCAAGTTGGTTTTGTGTTTTTTCTTGTTTTTGCTCGGTGGTTAGTTTTGGTTTATCGCGTTCCCATAACACATCATCATTGGGTAATTCAGCTAAAAATCGGCTCGGTTCTGGGCGAACTAATTCACCATATTGACGGCGCTCACGGCATAAGGAAAAAGTAAGTTCTTTTTGTGCTCTTGTGATACCCACATAAGCCAAGCGGCGTTCTTCTTCCACGTTGTCTTCATCAATACTTGTTTGGTGGGGCAAAATGCCCTCTTCCATACCGATTAAATAAACATAAGGAAATTCCAATCCTTTAGATGCATGTAATGTCATCAGTTGAACTTGATCGCTGTCATCATCTTCGCCTCTCTCCAACATATCGCGTAATGTTAGGCGGGTTACCACTTGATTAAGGTTCATCGGTTCATTGGTTTCATCGCCTTTTAACATATCCGCAACCCAGTCAAATAGCGTGGCGACATTCTTACTTTGCATTTCTGCCGCTTTAGGGCTTGTTGCGTATTCGTACAAATATTCTTCATAATGAATCGCGGATAACATAGAACGTACCGCACGTTCTGGTTCAGAACGTTGAATTTCATCATTAAGTTCGACAATCCAACGGCCAAATTTTTGCAATGAATCATAGGCTTTTGGCGTGATGCGTTGAATAAGTTCAAACTCAAAAATAGCTTCAAACAAACTGATGTGCTTTTCTTGAGCCAACTCACCAAGTTTCTGTAACGTCGCGGTGCCAATTTCACGTTTCGGTGTATTCACAATACGCAGGAATGCGGCGTCATCATCTTGATTCACCACCAAGCGCAAATACGCCATCATATCTTTGATTTCTGCACGAGAGAAAAAAGAAGTACCGCCCGAAATTTTGTAAGGAATGCGGTTTTGCATCAGTACTTTTTCGAGTAATCGGGATTGATGATTGCCTCGATACAAAATCGCATAATCTTTATATTTGGTTTTACGGCTAAAACGATGGGCGATCAGTTCGGCGACAATCCGCTCTGCTTCGTGTTCTTCATTTTTTGCTTCGATAACAAGCAATTTTTCCCCTTCACCAATGGTTGAAAAAAGTTTCTTATCAAACACGTGCTCATTGTTATCGATTAAAATATTGGCGCAATGTAGAATACGTTGGGTTGAACGGTAGTTTTGCTCTAGCTTAATCACGTTCAAACGAGGGAAATCATCGCGTAAACGCACCATATTTTCTGGTCGTGCGCCACGCCACGAATAAATCGATTGGTCATCATCGCCCACCACAGTGAAACAAGCACGCTCACCCACTAAAAGTTTAATCAGTTCATATTGACTGGTATTGGTATCTTGATATTCATCCACCAACAAATAACGAATTTTTGCCTGCCATTTTGACCGCACTTCTTCATTTTGCTTAAACAACAACGTCGGTAGCATAATCAAATCATCAAAATCAAGGGCATTGTAGGCTCGAATTTGTGTGGCGTAACGCTCATAACATTTTGCAAAAGTTTGATATTTAGCATCACGCGCTAACGCAAACGCCTGTTTTGGCAAAATCAAATCGTTCTTCCAGTTAGAAATCACTGAAATTAACCCACGCAATAACTCCTTATCTTCTTTTAACACATCAGCGGTTAGCTCTTTTAACAACGCAAATTGATCGTGTTCGTCAAACAAAGTCATATTCGATTTAAAGCCAAGCGTTTTATATTCACGCTTAATGATGTCAAAACCGAGCGTATGAAAAGTGGAAACAAGCAAGCCTTTAGATTGTTCTTTGCCAATGGAATGTGCTACACGCTCTTTCATCTCGCGAGCCGCTTTGTTGGTGAAAGTCACTGCGGCAATTTGTTTCGGAGAATAACCGCACTTTCCAATTAAATGGGCAATTTTATTAATGATTACGCGAGTTTTGCCAGAGCCTGCGCCAGCAAGCACAAGACAAGGGCCTTTCACATATTCAACGGCTTGTTGTTGTTGAGGATTGAGTTTCATAAGAATTATTGAGCCCACGCATAGGGCAGTAATACGGTGTCTAATAAAAATGAGAGGGGCAAATCTAAGATTGGTAATCCCCATTGTTGGGCCATTTCAAGATCATAAGCAGCCCCTGCATAGGCGGTATATTTTTCTGTTGGATCGATAAGTTTAACCACGGAACCACAACCAGATAAAGCGATAAGTGTGGTTAAAAAAACAAAGATTTTTATCATCGTGCTTTTAACGCATTAAACACAGGCACAGGAACCAGCTCAGCGACATCTCCGCCATGCAAATAAATTTCACGCACAATGGTGGAAGAAACAAACGCCCATTTTTCTGCTGGTGGAAAAAACAAACTATCTACGCCTTTTGTGAGTAAACGATTAAGGGCTGCCAATTGAAGTTCATATTCAAAATCTGTTGTTGTGCGTACGCCGCGAATAATGGCAGAAATATTGTGCTGTTTAATCACATTGGCCAATAAATCAGAGAAGCCAAAAACCTCCACATTGGATAAATGTGCAACAGATTGACGCACAAGTTCTACACGTTCATCCAACGAAAATAGCGGCTTTTTACTTGGGCTATTCGCCACCGCCACTAAAACACGAGGAAAAATCACCGCACTTCTTTCAATAATGTCTAAATGACCGTTCGTAATCGGATCAAATGTACCGGGATAAATCACGCTCGTCATACATTGCGCTCCAAATAAGGTTTTAATAAATCTAACAAACGTTGTAATGCGCCACGGTTTTCCATCAGCACCTCATAGCCAGCATTACCTAAACGTTCGCTCGCTTCTTTTGAATTTAATAAGGCTTCTACCGCACGTTCTAAAGCATCTGCTGTTGAATTAACTTCCAACACACCTTGTACTTCCACCAGCATTCGGAATATCTCAGGGAAATTGAAAGTATGCTTGCCGGTAATCACTGGCATTTTGAATGCAAGAGGTTCCAGTGGATTATGTCCACCATGTTTCACAAGGCTTCCACCCACAAAAGCAATATCAGAAACGCCATACATCAACATCAATTCGCCCATACTGTCACCCAAAATCACTTGTGTATTCTCATTTGGCAACTCATTTGTAGAACGGCAAATAAATTGGAATTTTTCCTTTTTGAGTAAATCAGCCACGACATTAAAACGCTCTGGATGGCGCGGAACGAGCAATAATAATAAATTTGGGTACTTTTCCAATAATTGGCGATGTGCTTGTAAGATAATTTGCTCTTCGCCTTCATGGGTACTCGCGGCAATCCAAATCAGACGATTTTTTACCCAAAGTCTTCGTAAAGCATCAATTTTTTCACGTAACTCATCAGTGATGGAGAGATCATATTTAATATTGCCCGTCACCTTCAATTTATCTTTGCGATAACCTAAATCCAAATAACGATTACTGCTAATTTTGTCTTGAGGTGCAATTAAATCAATTTGTGAAAACATATTTTGCAAACGCGGTTTAATTTTTCCATAACGGCGCGCTGAACGAGCAGATAAGCGTGCATTTGCCACCACAAAAGGGATGCCACGGCGAGAAAATTGTTGGATTAAATTTGGCCAAAGTTCTGTTTCAATAACAATACAAAGTTTTGGCTGAACAAAGTCAATAAAACGATTAATGGCGCAAGGTATGTCATAAGGCAAATAACAATGGAAAACGCTATCACCAAAAGCCGCTTTGACACGATCAGAACCCGTAGGGGTGACCGTAGTGAAAGTAATAGGTAAGTGCGGGTAATTTTTTTGGAGTTTTTGCACGAGTGGTGTAGCAGCAATAACCTCGCCCACTGATGCCGCATGAATAACGATACCATCAGCCTTGGGCGGTGTCAGTGAGACATAAAAACCATAACGCTCACCAAGCCTTTTTCGGTAATTCGGTGCCTTAAATCCGCGTAGCCACATAAAGAGCAGCACTAACGGTTGGATCAGATACATCAAGCTCGTATAAAAAAAACGCCACATAAATGAAATTCGGTTATACTTGAAGAAATTTCGGCTAGTATAGCAAAAAAAGGATTGAAAATATGCCTACAATTAGCGTTGCGATGATTGTAAAAAATGAAGCACAAGACCTCGCCAATTGCTTAGATACCGTAAAAGATTGGGTGGATGAAATTATCATTCTTGATTCTGGCAGCACAGATAACACTAAAGAAATTGCGCTCAGTTATGGGGCGAAATTCTATGAAAATAGCGACTGGCTGGGCTTTGGTAAACAACGCCAATTAGCTCAACAATATGTAACCAATGATTATGTACTTTGGCTAGATGCAGATGAACGCGTTACGCCCAAGCTACAACTGGCTATCTTAAGTGCAGTTAAAAATGATCGAGAAAATACCGTTTATGAAATTCCACGAGTTAGTGAAGTTTTTGGGCGTGAAATTCGCCATTCAGGCTGGTATCCAGATTATGTGGTTCGCCTCTATCGCACAAATTATGCGCAATATAACGATTCACTTGTGCATGAAAAAGTGGAATTTCCAGCTGGGACAAAAGTAGAAAAATTAACCGGTGATTTAGAACATTTCACTTATAAAAGCATCCATCATTATCTAGTGAAATCAGCGGGTTATGCAAAAGCGTGGGCAGATCAACGCCAAGCTAAAGGAAAAAAAGCAACACTTTGGCAAGGAATCACCCACGCGCTAGGTTGTTTTGTGAAGATGTATTTGTTAAAAGCGGGTTTTTTAGATGGCAAACAAGGATTTTTATTAGCGGTGTTATCGGCGCATTCAACCTTTGTAAAATACGCCGATTTATGGGAGCGCGATCAGCATAAACACTAGCGAGTTTTGCAAGGACAATCATTTAAATGATCGTCCACCAGCCCCATAGACTGCATAAACGCATAGCACGTGGTTTCGCCAACAAAGACGAAACCGCGTTTTTTTAAGGCTTTAGAAAGAGCTTTAGATATTTCTGTTTTAGCCGACACAGATCGCAAATCAGGCACATCATTCACAATAGGTTTATTATTTACAAATGACCAAATAAAATCACTGAAATTTTCACCGCACTTTTCCATCGCTAAATAAGCTTTAGCATTTTTGACAATGGCTTCTAACTTGGCTCGATGGCGAATTAATCCTGCATTTTTCATACAAGCATCAATATCAAGTGCGGTCATTTTTGCGATTTTTTTCGGATCAAATTGATGAAAGGCTACACGGTAAAACTCACGTTTTTTCAAAACCGTAATCCACGAAAGCCCAGCTTGCTGTCCTTCCAAACAAATTTTTTCAAATAGTTTTTGGCTGTCGAATTCAGGCTTTCCCCATTCATTGTCATGATAATCAATATAAATAGGTTGTTCGCCCACCCAAGGGCATCGGGTAATCATAACATCTCCTTTTTAAGCTGTTCATAAACTGCCACAAAATCTGGCATTACGCCTCGCCATAAATGGAAAGAATGTGCTGCTTGTGCGACCAGCATTCCAAAGCCATCGCTAACATTGGTTAAACCCAAACTTTTGCATAATGCAATAAATGGCGTGTCTGCGCCTTTCGCATATTGCATATCGTAAAAAGCTGATCCTAATTTTAAAATTTCAGCATCAATAGGAGCCGTTTCGCCACTTAATCCAGCTGAAGTCGCATTAATCACCAAATCATAAGTTTGTAGCGGAATAGAATCCATTGAAACCGCTTGAATATTGCCGTAAGGCTGAAATCTTTCAGCTAATTCTTTGGCTTTCGAAAAAGTGCGGTTGGCAAGGACAATATTTTGTTGAGCGTCTAAAAGTGGCAATAATACGCCTTTTGTTGCTCCGCCCGCCCCCAAGATTAATACGCGCTGATTTGGATGAAGCCAATTCAAACGTTGTAAATCCGTCCCTAAGCCAATCCCATCAGTGTTATCCGCATAAAGTTTTCCATCATCGAGTTTTTTTAGCGTATTGCAGGCTTCCGCCAATTTTGCTCGTTGGCTATATTCGTCTGCCAGCTGGTAGGCACGTTCTTTAAAAGGCGAAGTAATATTGCAACCTTTCGCACCATCCTCAAAAAATGCCAAAAGCTGTTGTTCAAAAGCATCAAGATCGCCTAATTTTGCAATGTATTCTATGGATTGATGCGTTTTCGCGGCTAACTTACTTTGAATTAACGGGGATTTACTTTGCGCAATCGGATTCCCCCACACAGCATAAAGATCCATAAATTATCCCTGTCTAAAAAGTTGATTTGTGTGCAAATCTCGAATTTCGGATGGATTGAGTGCCCCGCCCACTGTTTCATCTAATACTGGAAAATCTGCACCGAATTGTAACCGCACTTCATCGGCGGTGCGGCAAGGTGGCTCACCAGTCAGATTTGCGCTAGTCGAAGTTAATGCAAATCCCGTGATTTCACACAAGGCTTTCACAGACGGGTGATCGCACAAACGTACCGCGATGCTATCAAATTTACCAGTAAGAAAATGCGGGGTTGTTGATTTTGCGGGCACAATCCAAGTTGTTGGACGTTCATATTTACCTTGTAGGTGAGAAAGCTGCTCATCATTAATCTGCTCAAAATCAACAAAAGGACGGAAAAAATCCAAGCTAGGTGCCACTAAAATCAACCCTTTTTCCACTGGACGTTGCTTTAAATCAAGTAATTTTTTTACCGCACTTTCACTTTGCGGATTACAGCCCAAGCCAAATACAGCTTCAGTGGGATAAGCAACCACTTGATCTTGTCGAAGGGCCTCGGCGATTTGTTCTCTATTCATTTCACTCTTTTACTTTTATTGCTCAAAAATATGACGGCAAGTTTTATTTGCACACTGGAAGACTTGTTTCTCCCCATTTTTCTCTACATTGTCGCTTTTTAACAAGGAAAGTGGGAAATGGCATGTTGGACAAGGCACGGTATCAGGCTTGGCAGGCAAAGAAAATTTACATTTAGGGAAATTATCACAGCCGTAAAAAATTTTTCCTTGGCGACCCCGACGAGAAATCAAATGCCCAGTTTTACATTCAGGACAAGTAATTTTTTCCTCAGATTCAGATTCTTCCCGCACCACAAAATCGCATTCAGGATAATGACTACAACCAATAAACATCCCAAAACTGCCTTGTTTCAACTGCAATAAATTACCGCACTTCGGACAAATTTCATCAAGTGTTTTTAATACTTTATGTTCCGCTCGTTGTAAAGGACGCAAATAATCACATTCAGGATAAGTAGAGCAACCTAAAAAGAGCCCTTTTTTGCCTTGTTTAATTTGCAAAGGCGCACCACATTGAGGGCAAAGCTCCTCATGCTTTATGCGTTGAAAAAGTGTTTCTACCATAAACTGATCACTTTATTTACCAATATGATTGATTCTACGAGCTTCGGTTTTCTCGTCAATATTCAAATAACAATCTTCACGTAAAAAGTACGGTCTTTAGGCCCCATGTCCCATAAAACCTAGCACTGATATTTCATAGAGGAGATTTTTAAGAGTGCATAAATATAGTCTAACATTGCATGAGCTTCTATTATCTCGACATTTTATAGCTATATAATTGTCTCAATATTTGCTCTTAACTTTCTATAAATTACTTTTCTTCTGTACTGAGGGGTACTGCAGGATAAATACAATGTGATACTTACCGCTTTATTTTGTGTGTAATAGACTTGAATCTTCACTAGTTTTACTTAGCATGATAATCCTTATATATTGAATTTTGGTTGTCAGCCTGTTCATTATATAGCGAGGATTTTTCTTTTCATCGCTTAAGCTATTTGTCTCCATACACATAGCGTATGATTTTTATATTCAGTCTTATGGTTATAATAAAAAACCCGATCTAAGACCGGGTTTTATTTTGCCTATCAGACAAATTATTCTGCAACAACGATTACATCTAATGTTGCAAATACTTCACCGTGAAGTTGGAAACGAACATCGTGGTCACCAAGAGTACGGATTGGACCGTTTGGTAAACGAACTTCACTTTTCGCAATTTTAACGCCTGCTGCAGTTACTGCTTCTGCCACATCACGAGTAGTGATTGCGCCGAATAAACGACCTTCATCACCTGCTTTAGATGCGATAGTCACAGAACCTAATGCAGTAACTTCTGCTGCACGAGCTTGAGCTGCCGCAAGATTTGCCGCTGCTGCTGCTTCTAATTCTGCACGACGTGCTTCAAAGTGTTCAATGTTAGCTTTAGTTGCCATAACTGCTTTACCTTGAGGGATTAAGAAGTTACGTGCAAAACCTGATTTAACATTTACTTGATCACCCACTTGACCTAAGTGAACAATTTTATCTAAAAGAATTACTTGCATTACCGTGTCTCCTTAATTACTGATGATTGTCAGTGTATGGAAGTAACGCTAAATAGCGAGCGCGTTTGATTGCACGAGCTAATTGACGTTGGTACTTCGCACGAGTACCGGTAATACGGCTAGGTACAATTTTGCCGCTTTCTGAAATATAGTTCTTTAATGTAGCGATATCTTTGTAATCGATTTCAACAACATTTTCCGCTGTGAAACGGCAGAACTTACGACGACGGAAATAACGTGCCATTTGGCTAGTCTCCTAATCTATAAATTCGATTTGCTCGGCATGTAAAACTAATTGGCATAACCCACTTTGGGTTTTATGTGATGTAATAAATCCCACCACCAAAATTTTACTACCGACCGTAATGCTTTGAGTTTTTTCTATCAATTGATTACCACTAATTTGAACTGGCATCTTTAACCAAGCTTGACGAGTGAAACCACTTTCAATCTGATCAGAACGATGTTCTAACAAAAACTTGCAATGCTCAATTCCACTAGGGCTCTTTAATCGCTTTGGTAACTGAGAAACGACTCCCATAACCGAAAAACGATTATCAATTTTCAAATTACTCTTCAGCATCCTCAAAATCGTTGTTTTCAACTTCAGCTAAAGGTTTACGTTCTTCTTTAGCCGCTTTCATTGGGGACGCTTCTGTTACGGCGTGCTTAGTATGGATAACAAGACTGCGTAATACAGCATCGTTATAACGGAAAGTCGTTTCTAGCTCGTCGATGACTTGTTGAGGCGCTTCTACATTCATAAGCACATAGTGTGCTTTGTGTAATTTATTGATTGGGTACGCTAATTGGCGACGACCCCAATCTTCTAGGCGATGAACTTGACCACCAGCTTCTTTTACAGAACCGGTGTAACGTTCGATCATACCTGGTACTTGCTCGCTTTGGTCCGGATGAACCATAAACACGATTTCGTAGTGACGCATTACTGCTCCTTACGGGTTAATCAGCCTTTGACGTAGATCAGCCACCAATCTGCAAAGGCAAGGAACGAAAAATTCAATGTGGCTAAGGGTTGCGGATTATACCGATTTTTTTACGTTCCGCAACCAGTTTGAGTTCTTTTTGACCAAAAAAGAAGGCCAATATTGTAACAATATCGGCCTATCTCAAATCTTCTGTGATTAACGACTGCGGAAAATAATACGACCTTTACTTAAATCATAAGGGGTCATTTCTACAGTCACTTTATCCCCAGTCAAAATACGGATATAGTTTTTACGCATTTTTCCAGAAATATGCGCAGTAACCACGTGACCGTTTTCTAACTCCACGCGGAACATAGTATTCGGTAAAGTCTCTAAAATTGTGCCTTGCATCTCAATGCAATCTTCTTTCGCCATTGTATCCTCTAAAAATAATCGATTTTTTATCCGCACTTTAGGCGGAAAAGTTAAGAAAAACGGGCGAATTATAGCCGTTTTTGGCTTTCTACGAAAGAAAAAATAATATTGTTCATAAAAAACTCAATTTGGCATAAGTTAACAATGATTTACAAAGCTAAAACAAGCCCTATAATAACCGCACTTTTATAAAAGAAGATAGAATATGAATTCAAAAAAACACTTAGGCCATACAGCCCGTAAACGCTTCGGTCAAAACTTTTTACATGATACTTCTGTAATTCAAGGTATCGTGGCGGCGATTTACCCGCAACCTAATCAATTCTTAGTGGAAATTGGTCCGGGACTTGGCGCATTAACAGAGCCTGTTGGTGAACTTGTCGATCATCTGACAGTGGTAGAGCTGGACCGAGACTTAGCAGAACGTTTACGTCATCATCCATTTTTACATCAAAAGCTAACCGTTATTGAAACGGATGCGATGCAATTTGATTTTGGTAAGCTTTATACAAAAGAGAATTTAGCAGAAAAAGGTCAGAAATTACGTGTGTTTGGTAACTTGCCTTACAACATTTCTACACCATTAATGTTCCACTTATTTAAGTATCATGACGTGATTCAAGATATGCACTTCATGTTACAAAAAGAAGTGGTAAAACGCTTATGTGCAGGGCCAAATAGCAAAGCTTATGGTCGCTTAACCATTATGGCGCAATACTTCTGCCAAGTGATGCCTGTACTTGAAGTGCCACCTTCTGCATTTAAACCAGCACCGAAAGTGGATTCAGCCGTTGTACGTTTAATTCCGCATAAGGAATTGCCGCACCCTGTAAAAGATTTATATTGGTTGAACCGTGTTTGCTCCCAAGCGTTCAATCAACGCCGTAAAACGCTGCGTAATGCACTCTCAACATTATTTTCACCTGAAAATCTGACCGCACTTGGTATTGATTTAAATGCACGTGCAGAAAATTTGGATATTGCAGATTATGCGCGTTTAGCAAACTGGCTTGCAGATAATCCACCAGCCGATATCAATAAAGATGAAATCTTAGATTCAGAAGAGTAAAAAGAGTGATCAAAAATGGCAACCTATTTCGTCGGTGATTTACAAGGATGTTATGATGAATTACAGCTTTTATTAGAGCGTGTAGATTTCAACCCTACGCAAGATAAACTTTATCTTGTGGGAGATCTTGTCGCGCGTGGAGATAAATCACTTGAATGTCTTCGTTTTGTAAAATCACTTGGTAATGCAGCACAAACCGTACTAGGTAATCACGATTTACATTTAATTGCGACCGCACTGGGTATTAAAAAAATAAAACCGCGTGATCGTGTTGATGCCATTTTTAATGCACCCGATTTTGATGAACTGATTCACTGGTTACGTCATCAGCCATTACTTGTACACAATGAAGAATTAAACTTCCTGATGGCACACGCAGGTATTTCGCCTGATTGGGATTTGAAAACCGCAAAATCTTGTGCAGCTGAAGTTGAACAGATTTTGCAACACGGTGATTTTCATTATCTCATTGAAAATATGTATTCTGAACAGCCTGATCGCTGGTCGCCTGATTTGCAGGGCTTAGCGCGTCATCGTTACATCATTAATGCTTTCACTCGAATGCGTTTTTGCTATTTAGATCATCGTTTTGATTTTGCCTGTAAATCCCCTTTAAAAGATGCACCAGCTGAACTCACGCCTTGGTTTAATTTAGATAACCCACTTTATAAACAAATTCCCATTATCTTTGGGCATTGGGCAAGTTTAGTGGATGAGCCTACTCCACCAGGTATTTATGCCTTGGATACAGGATGTGTGTGGAATAATCGGATGACCCTATTGCGTTGGGAAGACAGACAGATCTTCACGCAAAGTGCGGTCAAAAATTACAGTGATTTTTAAGGAAACGCTATGCTCTCACTCACTGCTGAATCTTGCGAACTGTTCAATATTCCTTTCTATCAATTCGCCCAAATGAAAAAATTCTGTCCGGAAGATATTCCGGCAATTAAAGCTGATTACAAATTACACTGGGATAACTGGAAAGCAATTATCCAAGAAGTCGCAAAGCAGCTTGGCACACCTTTCGCGAAACCACATATTGAAAGCTGGACTAATGGCTGGCAGGTACGCGCCCATTTTTTCGCTTATTTTAAATACGAGTTTAACCAAAATTCTGCAGCCATTTTTTCCGTGCTCTTAAATCGCCGTCGATTAAGAGTGTGCTTGGACTGGCATTGCTATCGTGCAGATCGCTCACAAATTAATGTGCAACAATATAATCAGTGGCTTGATCAATTTGATTTCAAACAATTTGCTGATTTTGATATTTGGCGAGAAGATGAAAGCGAATATGATGATTTCCGCCAAGTGAAGGGCATTTCTGAAAAAGATCTTCTCTTGCGTTCAGATGAAGATTTTTGGTGTATTGGGAAAAGTATTGAAAAAGATCAACTAAGCCAAATTGATCCCATTTTATTTATCATCCAAACCATCCAACAATTACAACCGCTTTACGATCGCTGCCATCAATGAAATGCGGTCATTTCCATTAAATTTTTTCTTCTTGTTTATTTGTTATGCTATCATTACAGTAGTTTAACATTTTTAACAATTTTGCTTTTAGGAGTACATTATGAAAAACGTCGTGATCGTTGGCGGGGGGGCTGGCGGCATTGAATTAGCGACATTTTTAGGCGACAAATTAGGTCGAAAAGAACAGGCTAAAGTGACGCTTGTGGATCGCAATACGACCCATTTGTGGAAACCATTATTACATGAAATAGCTACGGGTGTGATGGATGATGGCATGGATTCTCTTAGCTATCGCGCACATGGTAAAAATCACCATTTCAGTTTTGAACAGGGTTCAATCACTCGTATTAATCGTGAACAAAAATATGTTGAACTCGCCCCTGTTTATGGGCAAGAAGGCGATATGCTCGTCATTGCTCGCCGAATTCCTTATGATTACTTAGTGATTGCGATCGGTAGCAAATCAAATGATTTCAACACAAAAGGTGTAGCAGATAACTGTATTTTCCTAGACAGCTCAGATCAAGCGTTGCGCTTTCAGCAAAAGATGTTGGAATTATTCCTTAAATTCTCTGAAAACCGTGCTTTAGATGATATTGGTGAAGAAGAATTTAAACAAAAATTAGTGGATGAAAATAAAGTAAATATCGCCATTGTTGGTGGTGGCGCAACCGGCGTGGAATTAACAGCTGAGCTTTATCATGCTACGGAAGATTTATCTTCTTACGGCTATGGCAAGATTGATAACTCATGTTTACAAGTCACACTCGTTGAAGCAGGACCTCGCTTACTGCCAGCATTACCCGAAGATTTATCTGCAGCAGTATTAGATGAATTGCAAGAAATGGGGGCAAATGTGAAATTAAATACGATGATCACGGAAGCCCAGCCAAACACGCTTATCACCAAAGATGGCGAAGAAATCAAAGCTGATCTGATTGTTTGGGCGGCGGGTGTTCGCACCTCAACGGTGACACAGCAATTCGATGGATTAGAGCTTAATCGCATCAATCAATTAGTTGTAAAAGATACTCTCCAAACCACGGTGGATGACAGTATTTTCGCCATTGGCGACTGTGCAGCATTAATGCAACCAAACGGTAAATTAGTCCCGCCAAGAGCTCAAGCCGCACACCAAATGGCAAAAGCTTGTGCCAAAAATATCTTTGCACTTTTTGAGCAAAAACCATTAAAAGCATTTAGATATAACGATAAAGGCACCTTGGTTTCTCTCTCGAGCTTTACGGCATTAGGCAGTATTTCGAATAAATTTGGAAAAAATCCTCTTACCGTTCAGGGTAAATTTGCACAATTTGCCTATGTATCCTTATATAGAATGCATCAACATGCTTTACATGGTTGCATTAAAATTGGATTGATTATTCTGGTTGATAAACTTAATCGTTATTTAAAACCAAGATTAAAATTACACTAATCGTTAAAGACAAAAGTGCGGTGACAAATGATCTGCACCCCAAAAGTTGGACTAAACAAACCAACAATTGAGGTGCAGATTTTTTATGGGTAAACACTACAAATCAAATTTAAATTACAGGTTCTTCAACCTATTTTGAATGGGAAAATTAGTATCAGAGAAGCTGTGCGTTTTTACAATATTCTCTCCAACGCCTTAGTCTGGACGTGGTTGAAACGCTTTGAAAAAGTGACATAAATGGACTGATTCCTCGTAAACCATCAGGACGACCGCCAATGAAGCCCAAATATGGAAAAATGCTACCGCCACCCAAAACTGAAGAAGACCGTTTACGTTCTTGAACGCGATTTTAGCGCAACGGCCCCGAAACAAAAATGGGTGACGAATATCACCGAGTTTAAGGCGAAAGATGGGAGTAAAGTCTATTTATCCCCAATTTTAGACTTATTTAACAATGAGATAGTCTCCTATAACCTCAACGATTCCCCAAACTGGGCGCAAGTAGAGGACATGTTAATGCAAGCTATCAAAGGATTAAATAAAGCTTATGGTGTCATTTTACATTCAGACCAAGTCTGGCAGTATCAAATGATGGCTTATCGTTGAATCTTGGCTAAACATGGCATCATTCAAAGTATGTCGAGAAAAGGGAATAGCTTGGACAATGCCGCGATGGAAAGTTTCTTTGGGAGATTAAAAACGGAATGTTTTTATGGTCGGGAATTTAACAGTAGAGAGGAGATAGTTGATGCTGTCAGGGATTATTTGGATTACTATGATCACCGACGGATTCTACTAAAATTAAAAGGACTGAGTCCGATACAATATCGAAAACAATCCTTTAAATGAAAGTCTAACTTTTGGGAGCAGGTCAAATTTCACCGCACTTCAGGGATTTATTCATGATGGGAAAATCCTATCATAAACGATTACGCCATTACCATTGGTAACCCACGCCAACTCCGGCACCAATATCACCACTGGTGTTAGCGTTACCTTGAAGTTTTAAGATCATCTTACCATTGTCGCTTGCACGAGAGTAACCTACAGCTAAAGCATTTTGACCTTTGAAGGTACCAGCCGAAGCTGCTACCATTGATTTACCCGCTGTGTAAACCTGTGGTAATGCTGCCGCTGCATTTGCGCCAGCAATACCAGCACGGGCTTCTTTGCCTTGTTTATTGATTTTTCTCTCTAAACGATCGAAAGCACCAGATTGGTTATTAATAGCATTATTAATTGCATTAATTGCTTGAGTATTTTTATTCACCTGAGTATTGGTTGTATTAATTACCTGGGTATTCTTATCCACCAGAACATTGGTTTCATGTAATTGCTTGCCATTGACAGCTTCTTTTGAATCACTTGAAACATTACCATCACCAACTTTTAAGGATGCAGGGTTACCAGAATTTCCTGGAATTGATGCAATTACTTTTTCAACAGCTTTAATTTCTTCAGCTTTACCTTTATTTACGTCATCTTCGGTGGTTCCGTTTTTGTAGAATTTGTCCCCAATTTTCACAGCATCTTTAACATCATCATTTCGGTAATATTTATCACCTTCTTTTTTGAGTTCCTTACCTGCTCCATCAGTATAAACTATAGGAGATGCACTGCTGTCCACATCCACAGAAACCGTTGTGGTATCTACACCGTTTTCACGTTTAGTAACCGCTTTAATCGTGGTACCTTTACCGTTTTTAAAGTTGATTACATCGTTAGGCGTTACTTTTTCAGGAGTTGAGAGTAACGAACCATCAGTTTTATTACCATCGGTAGTATTGCCGTCATTCAACTTCACGGTAAATCCAGATTTATTCACAGTTTGATCTAACTGGTCTTTGTTGACTGCTTGATCAGGGGTTTCAGCCCAACCGACGTTGTTCAATTGAACACCGCCTGTGCCTTTATTTTTATCTGTAGTTTTATCTGCAGGTGTATATGAAGTTGTTGCATCATTTTTCAGGGTAATTCCAGATTCTGTTTTTACAATAGTCTCTGGTGTCGGTTTGTTACCATCAGTTACTTTCACTGTGCCATCCGCATTAACATCAGCCTCTTTATACCAGTTGCCATCTTTAGCTTGTTTTAATGTATCGCCTGTCGCATTTTTATTTGTTACCGAATAATCAATTGGCAAATTAGTATCAAACTTCACCACAGTCGTTGTTTGTTTAGAGCCATCCTCATTGGTTTCTTCAACGGTCGCAGTTTTCACTGTTATGCCTTTTCCGTCTGCAAAACGAACAGCATCATTCGGATTGACTTTTTCATCCTTATTCACATTCTCTGTTTTTTCAAAAGCCTTCTTGGTAAGAGATTCGTCTGCTTTACCTACGGTCCAACCTGATTTTTGGATTGCTGTATAAACAGTGTTTCCATCAACAAAGTGATCTGCTTTATCTACTTTGGCATCAACGGGAACAGGATTGTCTGGAGTGGTGTTATTCACAACTGTACTATCTTTCACTATATAGTTTGACGGCTGTTTTCCCTCTTTTGCTTTTGGTTTGTTACCGCTGAAATCAACATCATCTTTGTTGTAAAGTTTACCATCAATGCTTACATAGGTTTTACCCTCAATAGTGTATTCATCTTGCTTAACAACCGCACCTTTCTCAAGGGAAATATTGATATGACGAACACTACCTTTTGTTTCACCCGTTACTTTAATACCGTCAGTGCCATTAAAACGAACTTCGTTTGCATTGGTCACTTTCTCAGCGTAATCTTTTCCATCTTTACCAACGGAAACCACCCAACCCAAGTTTTTCGCATCAGCGACAGTTAATGCATTAGACGAAACAGAGTTATCTAAATCAGCTAAACCTGTTTTTGCGTTTTCTACAGGAGTATTCTCAACCTTAGTTGATGTTTCTGCATTTTCTTTCGGTTGTCCATCTGCTTTAAGTTGATCAGCCTTATAGTATTTATCCCCCACTTTTGTTAACAGATTGCCATCCTTATCTTTATCAGGAGTAATAATAGTCTTCGCGCCCGGTGCCACGTTGGTCAGGGTTACCTTATTGCCGGCTGTGTTCTCTTTACCTGTGTCAGGTTTGCCTGGATTATTCATAGATACGACAACATCAGTGACAGGTATTGCCTCTACTGGTTTAGCATTTGCTTTATTTTCTGCTGTAGTGCCGGCAGGATAGTATTCATCACCAATTTTTACTGAACCCTCAGGGTAATATTTGCCGTCAGGATATTTCACGACTTTATTGCCATCTTTATTGGTATAAACCATCGGTGAGGCATTACGCAAGCCGGAAGCGACAGCATAAAGTTGCGAACCGTTAATCGCATCGGTTGAGGTGGAAGCAATCTCGCCTGCTGCAACGTGTTTGATTTGGCGTTCGCCGTAAACTTTTTTGCCATTTTCTTCTTTAGTTTCTGAACCAACAGAAACAAAACGTCCGTTTAATGCTTCCTCGACATCTTCTGCCGAAGAACCATCTGTTTTGGTTGCGCCTAAATTACCAGCAAAACCACTATAAACAACGCCGTTTACATTAGCTGAATTTACTTTTTTCACGGTTGGTGCCCCATCGCTGTATGAGCCTAATACAACGGCGTTATCTTTCTCAACGGTAATGTTATTACCTAGTGCGATAGAATTTTCACCTGCAGAGACAGAAGTATTACCAATAGAGATAGCATTAGATTTACTTATTTTTTTATACGCCGCCTCAAATTTAATTTTGGCATTGTCATATTCCGTTTTACCATCTTCCCTTTTCTTAATCGCACCCTTAGTTCTATCACCTAAGGTATTTTTAGCTTTTTCTGCGGTGTTAACCTTGGATATCAAATTTCTAGCTAATTCTACGAGATGAGCCAGTTTTTCGTTTTCTTCGCCCGCGCCTGTTTTATCGATATTGGCGAATTTATTGATAATCTCTTTTTGTGCGATAGCCGCATCGACGTTGGAATCTTTAGGTTCTTGCGTAAAATTTCCGGCAAGTGTTTCTAGTTCTGTATAAGATAAACCGGCTGCTACTAAGGCATTTTTAAACTCTGTGCTCTGTGTGCGGAGAGCGCCGCTTGAGCCATATTTTCCGGTAAATATCTTCAAATTAGTTGCCAAGCGTGAAACAATAGCTTTTTCAATATTGTAGGTAGTTTGTGCATCGTTAGCATCCTTTTCCAAAGCATTATAGGTATTATAGGCAGTGCGGTAAGCCTCGTAAGCAGATTTTATATTATCAGCCCCCTCTTTAGTTACCCCAGAAACTGCATTGTTACCAAATGCAATTGTTTGCTCTCCAATTGCTCTGGATTCGGTGCCTAATGCTGCTGAGTTATTGGCAATAGCCATCGCTCCGATTCCATTTTGGGTCGATGAACCCATAGCCAAAGATTGTTCACCATAAGTAATAGCTTTTTTACCCATCGCAAGCGAACGAAAATGGCCAGAAAATGACTCTGCACCCAATGCATATGAATCATCTGTAGCTGCATGCGCACTCTGACCAATTGCAATTGAGCGTCTAGCACTCCACCAACCAGTTGAGGCACCTTGTCCTAATGCAACTGAAGATTGTCCATATGTATAAGCATTTTCACCTATTGCCGTACTGTGTGGTCCGTAAGAGCGAGCATTTAATCCTACTGCCGTTGACTGATTGCCATTTGCATTGGTAATCGGGCCTAATGCTACAGAATTATCACCAAGCGCATGAGTTAGCGGACCAAGTGCTACGGAGCCTTTGCTACCGCTTGCAAGCGCTTCATTCCCAATAGCCACTGAATCGCCCACGGCAGTTCTCGAATTCAAGCCGATTGCAATGCTACGCCCCCAATCTGCACTGGCATTAGTACCAATTGCAATGGTATTTTCACCTGATTGGAAGTTTGCTGCAGAAGCATTGCGCATACTACTGGCGTCACGACCAATTACAATTGAAGTGCCCATCGTAGCCAGAGATCGCGTACCTATGGCTATTGAATCATGCAATCCTGATGATATGCTACTATCTGGACCTGGCTCAACTCGGGCTTGTGTACCGATAGCAATACTGCGGGCATTAATTTTATCGGTTTGAGCCTTTACTACCATTGCCTCTGAGCCAATAGCAATAGAATAATTAGTTTGTGCTTCTGTTTTATATCCTACAGCTATTGCTTTTTCGATATTGCTATTTCCCCCAGCTTCTGCTTTTACACCCATAGCAATAGAATCTTTGCCATTTACTTTGGCATGATGTGTATCTGGGATGGCAGTTGTAGCTGTAGTGGCCGTTGTGCCTGTGGTAGGAGTTGTAGCAGGAGTAGCCGTTGTATTATCAGGCAGTTCAACTGACATAGCGATTAGCTTATCTGCAGCTCTAGTAATATGTGTTGCTGCCTGAACCCCACTAACACTTCCCAAAAGTGCGGCAGAAATTGCCGCTAATTTTATAGATTTTGATTTACCTTTGGCTGAGGCTAATTCCCCCACAGCTGTCCAAGTTTGCGTGGCGTGATTCCAAATTACTTTAAAAATGTTGTTCATTAGATTCTTTCTCCTAAACTCAAATAAATGAGCAATCCGTTGCTTGTTGTATGAAAAATAATAAAAGACTTATGTTGAAAAGCAGCCTGTTTAGGCTATATAGCACGAGATTCTATAGAGAACAACAATAAATGAAAAGTATCTTTACCAAACTTTACAATCTTTACAATCTTTACAATCTTTACATTCAATATAGATTATTTATGCTATGTCTTCCGAGAGTTAGTAAGATATCAAGAGGAGCAAAGTGTGGTAAAATTTAACCGTACTTTGATTGAATGGGAGAAAAATATGCTATCAAAAGAACGATTATTTCAACTTGTCGAAATGGAAAGTATTTTAGATGAGGCAAATGTTTTTCTTGCAGAGGCGGAGCAGTTTTTGGAAAAATGGCAGGCGTTTTTACCCAAGATGAAACGCTTAGAACATTATTACTTCGGAGGGGATTGGCGAGAGGATTTTGAGGCTTACGAAAATGGTGAGGTACCGAAAGCGCAACCTTGTGGCGTACTTTCCGAAGACTTAGTTTTTAATGCCAGTGTTGCGCAACATAGCTTGGCGATTGAGTATTTGAAAGTGGTGACTAAAATTCTCGATCAAACTAATGGCAAATAATTGATGATACAGTTTGCTTGACTTTATAAACAAACGCGCGGTGAAAACCATCTTTTAAATAACAGTCTAACTTTTTGGGGGCAGACCAAAGTTCACCGCACTTTTGTGTAGACAGCTAAATATTCAAAATCTTATAAATTTCAGAATCTTTACGAGCTAAGTCATGAATTGATTGTATTTTTCGGATTGCACATGATTGACCACAAATTAAGAGGGTTTCTGTAAAAGCTAAATTACCTTTGCGAGAGATGCCTTTAAGCAAATCACCATGGGTGATACCCGTTGCGGTAAATACCAGGTTGTCATCACGCACAAGATCTTCAAGTTTTAACACTTCATTGATTTTTACGCCTAATGCTTCACAACGCTGAATTTCATCGGCAGCCATTTTTTTATTTTCTTCAGTATCACCTTTTACTTCGTTACGAGGAAGTAAACGAGCTTGCATATCGCCACCTAGTGCACGAATTGCAGCTGCAGCAGCCACACCTTCTGGTGCGCCCCCGATTCCGTAAAGAAGATCGACTTCAGCATCAGGTAAACAGCACAATACGGAACCTGCCACATCACCATCAGGGATCGCCATCACTCTCACGCCCAAGTTATGCATTTGTTTAATTACCGCATCATGGCGTGGTTTTGCTAATACCATTACGGTGAGATCAGAAAGGGATTTTCCTAGCTTAGATGCGACACGGCGAAGATTTTGTTCTAGTGGTAAAGTTAAATCAATCATGCCTTTAACATCTGAGCCAACCACCAATTTTTCCATATACATATCTGGTGCTTTTAAAAAGGTATTTCTGTCTCCAGCTGCCAAGACGGAAATAGCATTAGACTGACCCATTGCAGTCATACGCGTGCCATCAATAGGATCAACGGCGATAGAGACCAATTCTCCCATGCCAGAACCGACTTTTTCACCAATATAAAGCATTGGTGCTTCATCAATTTCACCTTCGCCAATCACGATTTCAGCATCCATATCGATTAAATTTAGCATATAACGCATGGCTTTTACTGCAGCATCATCAGCCGCATTTTTATCTCCCCGCCCAAGCCATGTATGAGCAGCTAATGCGGCCATTTCTGTTACACGTGAAAATTCAATTGCTAGGGCAGCGTTCATTTTATTCTCCTTTGACTTTTAGCCATAAAAACGGTGTGATTTTATCATTACGTTATTGAACGCATAATAATTTTTTCTCCAACGCTTTAAAAAGGCAAATTTACTGGGTAAAATACTCTCAAACTTACCCATATTTAAAAGGAAATCATTATGTCTTTAGAAATTTTAGACCAGCTTGAAGAAAAAATTAAACAAGCGGTAGAAACCATCCAATTGCTTCAATTAGAAGTTGAAGAATTAAAAGAGAAAAACGCAGAATCTCAAAGAAATATCGAAAGTTTACAAACTGAAAATGAGCAACTGAAAAACGAACACCGCAACTGGCAAGAACATATTCGTTCATTGCTTGGCAAATTTGATAACGTTTAATCGTAACAAAAGGCTTAGAAAATCTAAGCCTTTTTATTTTAATCATTTCAAAAATATTCTTTTACTTTTCCCTGTGTTAGGGAAGAAAATAAATACAGGATAATCAAATGCACATTTGCATTCTCTCTGGCAGCACTTTAGGTGGTGCAGAATATGTTGCCGAACATTTAAACGATGTTTTAGAAACTCAAGGTTTTTCCACCGCTCTTTTTCACGGACCAAGTTTATCTGACATCGAAAATGAAAAAATTTGGCTTGTTGTGACTTCAACTCATGGTGCAGGCGAGTTGCCAGATAATTTAAAACCGCTATTTGATGAATTAGCTAAAAATCAAAGCGATTTTTCAGATGTTCGTTTTGCGGTCGTTGGATTAGGTAATTCTGATTATGATACTTTTTGCTATGCAGCGGACAAAGTGGAGCAAACGCTTGAAGAAAAAAGTGCGGTAAAAATTTGCGAGACTTTAAAAATTGATGTTTTAAACGTGGATGATCAAGAAGGCTATGCCGAAGCATGGTTACCGAGCTTTATTGAGGGATTAAAATGATTGCTTTAATTCAGCGTGTGTCTCAAGCAAAAGTTGATGTAAACGGTGAAACAATTGGACAAATTGGCAAAGGTTTACTGGTTTTGCTTGGTGTAGAAAAAGAAGATAATCAAGAGAAAGCGGATAAACTTGCTGAAAAAGTGCTTAATTATCGAATTTTCAGTGATGAAAATGACAAAATGAACTTAAATGTTCAACAAGCACAAGGTGAACTACTTATTGTTTCTCAATTTACATTAGCGGCGGATACACAAAAAGGTTTGCGTCCAAGTTTTTCAAAAGGTGCGCCCCCAGCATTAGCTAATGAATTATATGAATACTTTATCCAAAAGTGCGGTGAGAAATTACCTGTTTCAACTGGGCAATTTGCAGCGGATATGCAAGTGAGTTTAATAAACGATGGCCCAGTAACATTTTGGCTTAATATATAAAATCTTCTATAAGATCGACGCAAGCTGAAAGGCTTGCGTCAGTGAGTGCAAGAAATATTAGAGTGTAATTTCTAATTTTTGATAAGCTTGATTTACTTTTTCTAGCGCTTTTTCTACGGAAACGTCTCGTGCTAATAACACGCCTAAACGTCGGTGGCCATTAACCTCACTTTTACCAAATAAACGAATATTCGTATGGGGTTCAGCAAGCACTTTATCAATCGCACCAAATTTTACATTCTTTGATTTCCCCTCTACAACAATAGCTTTAGATGCGGATGGACTAATTAAGGTAATCTCTGGAATAGGTAAACCTAAAATGGCTCTTGCGTGTAAGGCAAATTCTGAAAGCTCTTGAGAAATAAGCGTGACCATGCCTGTATCATGTGGGCGTGGTGAAACTTCGTTGAAAATGACATTATCTCCACACACAAACATTTCTACACCAAAGATGCCTCGTCCACCTAGTGCACTTGTAATTTTATCCGCAATCGATTGCGCTTTTTCCAATGCAATATCTGACATCACTTGTGGTTGCCATGATTCCCGATAATCACCTTCTTCTTGGCGATGGCCAATTGGTGCTAAGAAGCTTGTACCATTGATATGACGAACGGTTAAAAGCGTAATTTCATAATCGAATTTTACAAACCCTTCTACAATTATTCTTCCTGCACCAGCACGGCCACCTTCTTGTGCATAATCCCATGCTTTTTGAATATCGTCTTTAGATCTTAAAATACTTTGCCCATGACCAGAGGATGACATGATTGGTTTCACGACACAGGGAATACCAATTTTTTCTACCGCATTTTGGAAATCAGTAAAATTATCTACAAATTGGTAAGGCGAGGTGGGTAACTTAAGTTCTTCCGAAGCTAGTCGGCGAATCCCTTCACGATTCATAGTAAGTTGTGTGGCTTTGGCTGTAGGTACCACGTTAAAACCCTCTTTCTCTAATTCTACCAGTGTTGCTGTTGCAATTGCTTCTACTTCTGGCACGATGTAGTCAGGTTTTTCTTGTTTTACAAGTGTTTTTAATGCCTCACCATCCAACATTGAGAGTGTATAGGCACGGTGTGCAACTTGTTGTGCTGGGGCATTTTCATAGCGATCCACTGCAATTACTTCTACGCCTAATCGTTGTAGTTCAATTACTACTTCTTTACCAAGTTCCCCCGATCCCAATAGCATCACTTTTGTTGCATTAGGTGTTAATGCGGTACCAAGCGTTGTCATTATTTCTCCTATTTTAATAATGCATTATCTAATGTTAAATCTTCGTTTTTATTAATACCAACACGACGAGCAATCACATTTTTTGCGATTTCATGTGCTTCTTCTAAAGAGTGCTCTGTATATGTGCCACATTGATAAATGTTTAATTCCGGAATTTTGGTTTGATCTTGTACATTTAAAATATCGTGCATTGATGCTAACCAAGCTTTAGCGACTTGTTGTTCGTCTGGTGTGCCGATGAGAGACATATAAAAACCGGTTCGACATCCCATAGGTGAAATATCAATAATTTCAACATCTTCGTTATTTAAGTGATCACGCATAAAACCTGCAAATAAGTGTTCTAGCGTGTGGATTCCTTTTGGAGGGAGGATTTCTTTATTGGGAATGCAGAAACGTAAGTCAAAGATAGTAATATCATCACCTTTAGGTGTATGCATTGTTTTAGCCACACGCACAGCAGGGGCATTCATTTTAGTGTGATCTACTTTAAAACTATCAAGTAATGGCATAAATTTTCCTTATAAATCAGTTAATTAAGAATTATTTGAATGAGTGTTCATTTTTTTACAATTTTTTATGAACTTTATAGCAAGGTCTTTGTCCTATAAGACGAGCAACTTGCAGTTGTTTTAATAAAATTGGTTCCTTAGGTTATTTGCCCCACACTTTTGTGGGGCTTTTTTCTTTGTATTTTTGTTAGATTTTATTTTTGGGAATTTTTTTAATTTATGTGAACTTTTTCCAGATGGGCTTGTCTGATAGAACAAGCAACTTGCAGTTGTTTTAATAAAATTGGTTCCTTAGGTTATTTGCCCCGTATTCTTGCGGGGCTTTTCTTTTGTCCATTTTATAATAAGAAAGGTACACTGAGAAACAATAACGCAACATAACGTACCAGTTTTCCTAGAAAAATAAAAAAACAACTCGCAATAAAGTTCAATCTAAGCCAGCCCGCTAGGACACAAAATAAATCGCCTACTACAGGTAGCCAACTTAATAGTAAGGTAAGTGAACCATAACGTTGAAGCTGCTTCATAACCCATAAAGTGCGGTGATTTTTTGGCCTAAATTGAGGAAGCCAGCGCCCTATTCCATAAGTAGTTAAGCTACCTAGCCCATTACCTAGTGTTGCCATAAAAATAAGTAAAAAAATATCCGTACTTAGCCAAGTTCCTAACGCTAATTTGGGGATAACTAATACAATAAATATTATCTCTGAATTACCTGGTAATACCGTCGCACTTAGAAATGCACTCGCAAACATTAACCATAAGGCATGAGTTTGCCAAAAATCGGAAAGTAATCCTAATAACCATTCCATCATTTTGTGGTTATAATTTGTTGAGTCCGAATATCAAAAACATCCATTCCGGCACTTAAACCTGCTTTTACGCCCAAGTCCGCATCTTCAAAAACAATACAGTTTGTAGGATTAATCTTGATCAGCTCTGCACAGCGTAAAAAAGTTTCTGGATGAGGTTTATGCGCTTTTACATCGTCTGCACTGACAATGGCATTAAAATAAGAGGCAATATTAAGTTTATCTATCAACATATCAATAATTTTTCGATGAGAGCCCGAGCCTAACGCAATCGGTTTTTTCTGATAGAAATGTTTTACAATATCAAATGTGGGAAGCAAGGTGGATTGTGATGGAATGAGCTGATAAGATAAAGCACGTTTTGCTGTAATAACTTCATCAAGACGTTCAAGTGGCATATTAGCCAATTTCATCATTTCCTCTGCAATGGTTCTTACGGTTGCCCCACCTAGGTTATACATGATTTGACTGTCAAATTCGTAGCCAAATTGTTTTCCCACCATTCCCCATGCTTTTGCGTGAACAGGCATAGTATCAATGAGGGTTCCATCCATATCAAAAATTAATCCTTCATATCGATCGAACATTGCATAATTAAACATTTTTACATCCTTACTTATTTTTAAATTTTTATCATTTTGCTATAAAATTGCGATCTCTGCATTGTTTTATTTTCATAAAAAGCAGTAAATTAAAGCACACAAATTTTGAACAAATAGAATTCAAATACGATTGCTTAAGCAATTAGAATGTTAGAAAGTTCCTAGGCGAATTAATTAAGCGATTATTGAATATTCATACGCTTGTTTTAGATTGCAATGGAACAATATTGTCCCTGACTGATAAGAAATGATTTCATTCACATTGGTGAGCAAGGTTAAAGTTAACCTTGCTTTTGAATTTTATTGCGTCAATGTTTGTTTATAGGCATAAAGTGTATTGCTCATTAACATTGCAACGGTCATTGGACCAACTCCACCTGGAACGGGGGTAATATAAGCCGCTTTTTCGGCTGCTCTGTCAAACTCTACATCGCCTACTAATTTTCCATCTACACGATTAATTCCGACATCAATGACAACCGCACTTTCTTTGATCCAATCGCCAGGAATTAAATTCGGCTTACCCACCGCAACGACGAGTATATCAGCTTGGCGAACATGACTTTCCAAATCTTTGGTGAATCGATGAGTCACAGTGACGGTTGCACCTGCTAATAGTAATTCTAAAGACATTGGGCGGCCGACAATATTGGATGCGCCTACAATTACTGCGTGTTTGCCATGTAAGTCAATACCCGTTGTTTCTAATAGTTTCATTACGCCATAAGGGGTGCAAGCACGCAAAGTTGGAATGCGTTGGCATAAAAGCCCAACATTGTAAGGATGGAAACCATCCACATCTTTTTTCGGGTCAATTCTTTCAATTATTGCTTCTGTGTTAATTTGTTTGGGTAACGGTAATTGCACCAAAATACCGTCAATACTTTCATCTGCATTAAGCTGGTCAATAACCGCTAGCAATTCCTCTTGAGTGGTTGTATCTGGCAGATCATAAGATTTAGAGAGAATGCCGATTTCTTCACAGCTTTTACGTTTACTTCCTACATAAATTTGTGATGCAGGATCTGCCCCAACGAGAATGACTGCAAGCCCTGGTGCACGTTTACCTTGAGCAATATAATGTTCAATCTCAGAGGCAACATCAGATTTGATTTTTTTTGAAAGGGTAGTACCAGAGATGATTTGTGCCGTCATTTAGTTGTCCTTTTATATGAAAAGAGAGAAAACGTTTGCTATTCTAACGGACAATGAATTTTTTACAACGGGAAATAGTGACATTTCCTAAATTGAAATAATTTTGAGCAATTAGCTTAAAAAATAAAAAAAGTCATTGACTGGTATCAAAACAAATCTATAATTGGTTCGGCTTATCGGCGAGTAGCGCAGCTTGGTAGCGCAACTGGTTTGGGACCAGTGGGTCGTAGGTTCAAATCCTATCTCGCCGACCACTTCTTTTATATTGTCTTGAAATTCTGTACAAAAGAAATCCTTTGAATGCGCCCTTAGCTCAGCTGGATAGAGCAACGCCCTTCTAAGGCGTGGGTCAAAGGTTCGAATCCTTTAGGGCGTGCCATTTATTTCTTCAATCTATTTTTTTATTCTCTTTTATTAATTTCCTTTGCTATTTAAGCAAGCTACAATACGCCCCCAAATTTTATCAATAAAAACAAGAAAGAGAATTATTATGCCCTTTGCTATTGGTCAGCGCTGGTTGAGTGAAAGTGAAAACGCTTTAGGATTAGGTATCATTACCGCATTAGATCAACGAACTGTCACGATTTATTTCCCAGCTGCAGATGAAACGCGTATATATGCTGCTGCACAAGCGCCTTTAAGCCGAATTGTATTTAGCAAAGGTGAAACATTATCTCATCAAGCTGGTTGGCAAGGTGAGATTTTAGACGTTCAAAATATGAACGGTTTACTCTTTTATTTAGTTAAAAATCCACAAGGTGAAGATGTCATTGTGCAAGAACGTGATATTTCACCGATTATTTCTTTTAGCCAAGCGAAAGATCGTTTGTTTTCAGCGCAAATTGATCGCAGCAGTCATTTTGCATTGCGTTATCGCACGCTTTGTCATCAGCAAGCACAATTTAAATCGCCATTGCGTGGTTTGCGTGGAACGCGTGCGGGTTTAATTCCTCATCAGCTTCATATTGCAGCTGAAGTCGGTAATCGAGTTAATCCTCGTGTGTTATTGGCGGATGAGGTTGGTTTAGGGAAAACCATTGAAGCTGGAATGATTTTGCAGAATCAACTTTTTGCTGAGAAAGTGCAACGTGTTCTTATTATCGTGCCAGAAACGTTGCAACATCAATGGCTGGTAGAAATGCTTCGTCGTTTTAATTTGCATTTTTCACTTTTTGATGAAGAACGTTGCAACGATTTTGATCTTGATGCCGTTAATCCATTTACAACGGAAAGCTTAATTATTTGTTCGCTGAATTGGTTAGAAACTCATCCTAATCGAGTAGAGCAGGCGCTTGATGCTCAATTTGACTGTTTAATTGTGGATGAGGCACATCACCTCGTGTGGTCAGAATCTTCACAAAGTGCGGCTTATTTATTAGTTGAACAGCTTGCTCGCATCATTCCATCCGTCTTGTTACTCACGGCAACCCCAGAACAACTTGGGCAAGAAAGTCATTTTGCTCGTTTGCGCTTACTGGATCCAGAACGTTTTTTTGATTATCAAACCTTTGTGAAAGAGCAGGAACGCTACCAACCTGTGGTTAATGCTGTTGAATCTTTGGTGGCAAATAAGGCATTAAGTGCGGTAGAAAAAAATCATATTTCTGATTTGTTGCTTGAACAAGATGTCGAGCCTCTTTTTAGAGCGATTGCATCAAATAATGATGAGGAACAACATCGTGCCCGTCAGGAACTGATTCAAGCCTTAATTGATCGTCACGGCACTGGGCGAATGCTGTTCCGCAATACACGTCAAGGCGTGAAAGGTTTTCCGCACCGTGTTTACCACCAAATTACACTCTCGGAAGAGAATGATAAAATTGATTGGCTGATTGATTTCCTCAAACTCCATCGCGATGAAAAAATTTTTGTGATTTGTCAGACTGCGGCCACGGCGATTCAGTTAGAACAAATTTTACGTGAACGTGAGGCGATTCGTGCCGCAGTGTTCCACGAAAAAATGTCGATTATTGAACGGGATAGAGCCGCGGCTTATTTTGCGGATTTAGAAAACGGCGCACAGGTTTTACTGAGCTCGAGTATTGGCTCGGAAGGGCGTAATTTTCAATTTGCGGCAAATTTAGTGTTATTTGATTTACCGACAAATCCTGATTTATTGGAACAATGTATTGGCCGATTAGACCGTATTGGACAAAAACGTGATGTGCAAATTTATGTGCCTTGTGTGAAAGATTCGCCTCAAAGTTGTTTAGCGCGTTGGTACAATGAGGGGCTGAATGCTTTTGAACAAACTTGTCCAATGGGAATGGCATTATTTGCCCAGTTTTCTGATGAGTTGGAAAAAGTGCGGTCAAATTCTACCGCACTTTCAGAGAATGAATTTTCTGAATTATTAAAACAAACTAAAACCGCGCGAGAAAAACTCAAGATTGAGTTAGAAAAAGGTCGTGATCGTTTATTAGAGCTAAATTCTCATGGCGGTGAGCAGGCTCAAGCGTTAGCGGATCAAATTGCTGATGAAGATAATTCGCCTGAGCTTGTGAATTTTGCTTTAAAATTATTTGATATTATTGGCGTAGAGCAAGAAGATCTTGGGGCTAATAGTATTGTAATTAGTCCAACTGGGACAATGCTTGTGCCCGATTTTCCGGGTTTAAAAGAAGAAGGTGTGACGGTCACCTTTGATCGAGAACTTGTCCTTGCTCGCGAAGAAATGGAATTCTTGACTTGGGATCATCCTATGATTCGTCAAGGTATTGATCTTGTTGCTTCAGGTGATATTGGCAAAGCTGCAATGGCATTGCTTGTAAATAAACAACTGCCCGCTGGAACCTTATTAATTGAATTAATTTACGTGGTGGAAAGCCAATCGCCAAAAGGGTTACAGCTCAATCGTTTCTTGCCGCCAACGCCTATTCGTCTGCTGCTTGATAACAAAGGAAATAACATTGGTGAGCAGGTTGCCTTTGAAACATTGCATAGCAAATTGAAACCACTTGGTAAAAATATTGCCAATCAAATGGTGAAAATGGCACGGAGCAACATTGAAGCCTTGATTACACGAGGCGATCAACTGGTAAAATCCTTGGCAGAACCGATTATTTCTGAAGCTAAAAATCAAGCAGATCAACAATTAAGCTCAGAAATTAACCGTTTGCAGGCTTTGAGAGCAGTGAATAAAAATATTCGCCAAAGCGAAATTGATATTTTGGAACAACAACGAACACAATCACTGGACGAGCTTTCTAAAGCAAACTGGCGTTTGGATTGCTTGCGTGTCATTGTGACGAACAAGGAATAAAAATGGCATTGATTGAATACAATCCGCCTCTTGAACCTTATTTAGATATTATTTATCAAGATAATCATTTGTGCGTGGTGAACAAACCGAGCGGTTTGCTTTCTGTGCCGGGTAATCAACCACAATATTACGATAGCGCAATGAGTCGAGTGAAAGAAAAATTCGGCTTTTGCGAGCCAGCTCATCGTTTGGATATGGCAACGAGCGGCATCATTGTGTTTGCTTTAAGTAAGGCGGCGGATCGTGAATTAAAGCGCCAATTTCGCGAACGTGAACCGAAAAAATATTATCAAGCGATTGTTTGGGGGCATTTGGAGAAAGATTATGGAGAGGTAAATTTTCCAATGATTTGTGATTGGGAAAACCGCCCACGCCAACGTTTGGATTTTGTTTTAGGAAAAAGAGCGGTCACAAAATTCGAAGTTTTAGCTCGTTTTCCCAATAACAGTACTCGCGTGAAACTGACTCCCGTGACAGGCCGATCTCATCAATTACGCTTGCACATGTTAGCATTGGGGCATCCAATTCTAGGCGATAAATTTTACTCTCATCCTCAGGCTAAAGCTATGTCGCCAAGATTATGTTTGCACGCAGAAGAATTGACGATTACTCACCCCATTACAGGGGAAACAATGACCTTTAATGCGAAGTTAGATTTTTAAGTTGGCGCAGACGCACGAGATCACGAATGAAAAACTTTTTAGCTCAACAAGGAAAAATCACGCTAATTCTCACCGCACTTTGCGCGCTTATTTATATTGCTCAACAGCTGGGTTTTGAAGACGATATTATGTATTTGATGCATTACCCCGCTTACGAAGAGCAAGATAGCGAAGCGTGGCGCTATATCTCACATACACTGGTACATTTATCTAATTTGCATATTTTGTTTAATCTGTCTTGGTTTTTTATTTTCGGTGGAATGATTGAGCACACTTTTGGTTCGGTCAAATTATTGATGTTGTATGTTGTAGCAGCTGCCATAACAGGATATGTGCAAAATTATGTGTCTGGCCCCGCTTTCTTTGGGCTTTCCGGTGTTGTATATGCGGTTCTAGGCTATGTATTTATACGTGATAAATTGAATCATCATTTATTTGATCTGCCAGAAGGTTTTTTCACCATGTTATTGGTAGGGATCGCATTAGGTTTTATTAGCCCCTTATTTGGTGTTGAAATGGGAAATGCAGCGCATATTTCAGGCTTGATTGTTGGCTTGATTTGGGGATTTATCGATAGCAAATTACGTAAAAATTCGCTACAGTAGGTGTATTCAATTTGGATAAAGGGTTTTCTATGAAGCAGTCGTTACGGCATCAACAAATTATTAAACTGGTGGAACAATCTGGCTATTTAAGCACGGAAGAACTGGTTGCAGCCTTAGATGTTAGCCCTCAAACGATTCGCCGTGATTTGAATATTCTGGCCGAGTTAGATTTAATCCGTCGTCATCACGGTGGTGCGGCATCGCCATCTTCTGCAGAAAATTCTGATTACGTGGATCGTAAACAATTCTTTTCATTACAAAAAAATAATATTGCACAGGAAGTTGCGAAGTTGATTCCTAACGGTGCATCGTTGTTTATTGATATTGGTACGACGCCTGAGGCTGTGGCCAATGCATTGCTTGGCCATGAAAAACTCCGAATTGTGACGAACAATTTGAATGCTGCGCATCTTTTACGTCAAAATGAAAGTTTTGATATTGTCATGGCAGGCGGATCATTGCGAATGGATGGTGGCATTATTGGCGAAGCTACGGTGAATTTTATTTCTCAATTTCGCCTAGATTTCGGTATTTTAGGGATTAGCGCGATCGATGCTGATGGTTCATTATTGGATTATGATTACCATGAAGTACAAGTAAAGCGAGCGATTATTGAAAGTTCACGTCAGACCTTATTAGTGACCGATCACTCTAAATTTATGCGCCAAGCGATTGTTCGATTGGGCGAATTAAGTGATGTGGAGTATTTATTTACGGATAAGGTCCCTAATAGTGTTACCGATTATTTACACGATAAAAAAACAAAATTAGTTTTATGTTAGTTTTTATCAGATATGAAGAAAAACCCCGCTTAATGATCGCCCGCAAAAGTTGGACTAAACAACCAACTAATTAAGGTGCAGATTTTTTATGACCAAATACAACACTCTTTTCAAACAACGAGTCATCGAGTTTTATCATTCTAAATGATAAAAATAGTTCACTTACTCGTAAACATTTTCAACTTGCCAGTAGAACATTGCGACATTGGATAAACCAATTTAATCATAGTAGAATCAATGGGTTAGCTGATCTAGGTAAGAAGCGAAATTACTCACCTGAATTTAAACTTAACGTTATACAAGCAATTAAAATGGACAATTTTCTGCAGAAACTTCCTATTTATGCTGTGGTACTGCCAATTCAAGAGTGATTAACTGATGGTTGCGAGTCTTTGAAAAACAAGGTATAAACGGCTTAATCCCCAAACCTAAAGGTCGCCCACCCATAAAACCGAAATACCCTAAAATGCCACCTAAGCCCAAAGCCCAAAACCGAAGAAGAACGTTTGAAATATCGGATTTTGGAGCTGGAAGCGGAGAATGCCATTCTAAAAAATTGCAAAAACTCAACCAACAAAAAATGCAGAAAAAGCCGCTATCGTAAAAGCATTACGTGTTTATTTTCCGATTCAAATGTTGCTTAATTTAATAGCCTTATCCTGCCGTGTTTCCTTTTACCCTTTAAAAGTAAAAAACGATGAAAATGCAATAGTCTCACAAGAAATCGCCATTATTTATCACGATAATCACGGAAACTATGGTTATCGCCGTGTAACGTTTAATCTAAGAGAAACCATTAAAATTAACCATAAAAAAGCGCAATGTATTATGCAGTAATTGGGGCTTAAGGGAAAATTCAAAACAAAAAATATCGTTCTTATCAAGGTGAAGTCGGACGTATTGCGGATAATCTGTTACAACGCGATTTTACAGCTACACAACCTAATAAAAAATGGACAACCGACATTACTGAGTTTAAGTGTGCTGAAGGTAAGCGCTATTTATCGCCAATTAAGGATTTATTTAACAATGAAATGATTGCTTATAATTTAGCGCAAAGCCCAAACTTTGAGCAAATTACCCGAATGATGAAACAAGCTGTAGCAAGGCTTGAGGGAGCCAAACCCATTTTACATTCCGACCAAGGTGAGCCGTATCAGATGATAGTCTATAAAAACATACTCAGGGAGAATAGCATTCAACAAAGTATGTCAAGGAAGGGGAATTGTTTAGATAGCAGTGCGATGGAACGCTGCTTTGGACGACTAAAAACGGAATGTTATTACGGCAAACGATTTGAGACGTTCGAACAACTGGAAAAAACGATCCACGAGTACATTCATTATTATAACTATGAGCGCATTCATGGGAAACTAAAAGGGCTGAGCCCTATGAATGATAGAACTCAATCCTTGAACTAAATAAGTCTAACTTTTTGTGGACAGAGCAAAATAAGGTGTATGTGATGTGAATAAACATACGCCATTTTAATAAAAACATTATTGATAAAATATAGGATTACTCGGCTTACGTCGTTTTCCGATATTTTTCGTATCCTTATGGCGCAATTTCACTTTTTTCTTCGCCTCTGTTTTTTTCTTTTCTTCACGTTTTTCTTTAATGCGTGCCTTTTGTTTTTTGCTTACAGATTTCACTTCACCATCTTTTGGTGGCTTAGTGCGAGGTTCTAAACCTTCTAAAATGCGCGCCTTTAAAATTTCCTCGGTATAGCGTTTGATTTTACCCAATAACTTGTAATCATGAGCTTCAACAAAAGAGACTGCGGTGCCCTTTTTGCCTGCTCGTGCTGTACGTCCAATTCGATGCAAATAAGTATCCGCACTATACGGCAAATCAAAATTCATCACATGGCTTACATCGTCAATATCAATACCACGCGCAGCCACATCCGTTGCAACCAATACCGTCACAATACCTGATTTCAACTTATCAATCGCATTATTACGTTGAGTTTGTGCCATTTCACCTTCTAAATACGCGGAACGAATGCCTCGTTTACGCAATGTTTCAGAAAGTTTACGCGCATCTTCACGACGACGAACAAATACAATTCCACGCGTCACTTCTTCAGTCTCAATAAAACGCGCGAGCAATTTGATTTTGTGTTCATTGCTGTCTGCGTGATAATACCATTGATTGATTTTTTTTCTCTCTCGACGGCTTGGTTCCGCATCTACTTTCACAGGATCATTCAACAAACGATCTGCAAAATCGACCAATAACTCCCCTTCCAATGTTGCAGAAAATAATAAGGTTTGTTTTCGCCAACGGGTTTCAGCCGCAATTTTTTCCGCATCTTGCCCAAACCCCATTTGTAACATTCTATCGGCTTCATCAAAAATCAGCATTTCAACGGAACGGCAATCAAACTTTTCTTCCTTAATGTATTGCAACAAACGACCAGGCGTAGCTACCACCAAATCTTGATTGGTATTAAACACATCGCCGTGATTTTGATACGCCACGCCACCTGTAATTGTCGCAATATTTAAATGGGTGAACTGTGCTAATTCTTCCGCTTGTTCTGCCACTTGCATTGCCAATTCACGGGTTGGCGTTAATACCAAAATACGCGGAGGGCCTGGTTTACGGCGTGGATAATCCAATAAATGTTGTAGCGCAGGTAATAAAAAAGCAGCAGTTTTCCCTGTTCCCGTTGGTGCAGAGCCTAATACATCACGCTCTTCCATTGCGGCAGGAATGGCTTCCATTTGAATAGCTGTTGGGCGGGAATAACCTTTTTTCTCTAGTGCCTTTAAAAGTTCGGGAGAAAGATCGAATTGTTCAAATTGGGATAAATTCATTATTGTGTGGTTCTTTGTTAAAATTGGCGCGAATTATACCCGAAAAGCACCTAAAAGTGCGGTCAATTTACGAAAAATTTATGAGCGGATTTACCTTTAAACAATTCCATATCAATCAAGATTCTTGTGCCATGAAAGTCGGCACTGATGGTATTTTGTTAGGTACTTGGACAGATGTTAAACATTGTAAAAATATTTTAGATATGGGCAGTGGCACTGGATTGTTGGCTTTAATGTTAGCGCAACGAACAAAAGAAAGCTGCCAAATTCAAGCGGTTGAGTTGGATCCCATTGCAGTAAAACAAGCACAAGAAAACATCAATGATTCAATGTGGAAAAATCGCATTCAACTTATTCAAACGGATATACAACATTTTTTACAAACCACTGAACAAACCTTTGATTTAATTGTGGCAAATCCACCTTATTTTGAACAAGGTATTGCCTGCAAAAATGAGGAAAGAGAATTGGCTCGTTATACCAAGCAAAGCCACTTAAATTGGTTAGAATGGGCTGCCACGCGCTTAGCGGAAAATGGGAAAATAAGTTTTGTATTGCCTTATGAGGCAAGCAAAACGCTCATAAAATCCACCGTACTTTTTTGCATAAAACAAACGAATGTCATTACTAAAGTGGGAAAAACGCCCCAAAGAATGCTACTCACGTTTTCTAAACAACCCCAAGTTTCAATACAAGATCAATTGGTGATTTATGATGAGGATAATCAATACACTGAAGCGTTTATTGAATTGACTAAAGACTTTTATTTGAAATTTTAAAGGGGAGAAAATTCTCCCCTTGAACTGATAAAAAACGCTTAATTACCATTCATAACCATAAGCAGCCCCAACCATAACATCTTTCTTACCTGACATATTGGATGCTCCACTGAATTTAACAATATGTTTACCATTATCTGTCAAGCGAGAATATCCAACTGCTAAGGCTTGTTCTCCGCGATAATACGTGGTGGCAGTACTTATAGATGATCTACCTGAAGTATGTGGCTGAGGTAGCAAACCCATTGCCCCCGCAATAGCAACTCCTCGACGTCCTCGACGATCAACTTCATCCATTCTATTGTTTAATTGATTAATTGAACGTGTATTATGTGCCACAGATTGATTAGTTTCATATAATTGCTGACCATTTACCGCTTCTTTTGATGTTGCAGAAATTTCACCAGCAGCCACATTTACTACTTTATTTCCGCCATTATCTAAGCCGTTTTCAGTAATTGAAACAGTTTTGCTGCCTTTATTAATAGTCACGCCATTGGTATTCATAACTGTATTGCCAGTGTGAACCTCTTTAACATTAACAATGTCATTTGGTGTGAGACTACTACCATTCGTACCGTCTCTGCCATTTATGCCATCTCTACCATTTTGTCCATCTTTGCCATCTCTGCCGTCTCTACCGTCTCTACCGTCTCTACCGTCTCTACCATTTTGCCCTTTCAAATCAGGATTAGTTTTAATGGCATTGCTATCTAATTCCATAAATAGAACCTGATTATTTCCATCCTTTTATAGCGATGCTTTTAAGCCATTACCAAAAGAAAAACGAAGATTCGTTAAATTAAACGGTGAACCTAGTTGTGTGCCAATATTAAAGTTAGCACCACTACTACTTCCACCGTTATAAAATAACACAGGAGCAGTAGCCAAAGCTTTTAATTGTGCCACATTCACTGCATCAGTATCTTCTGAACCTGCAGCGACATTCGTGATTTGGCGAGTAATGCCTAAATCAGAATTACCTACAGATACTGCACCGGCAGAACTTCTCCAAGTGTTGGCGTCATTGTAGTTGGATTTAATTTTTGCGAGAGCAGCATTCTTTGCAAGAATAGCATCATCACGCTTTTTCTGATTCACTTTTACAATATTATTAGCCACATCCCATTCGTCTTTATTAGCAGCATATAAAAGCTTATATTCTGCCGTTTTTAATTCTTCGTTTGTATCGAGAATATCCTTATCTGCTTGCTTAATAATATCTCTCTGAATTTGGTAATCAGAAAGCTTAGTAATCTCAACTCCTGTGCTATTCGTGGTATTACCTTTAAGCTGAGAAAGCGAGCTTACGGTTTCCTCTAATGATAATATCGGGTTGTAACCTATTTTATCGCTCATTGTATTAGCCAAAGAAGTATCGCCTAATGCTACACTTGAATCTACACTAGTCACTGCATTATAGCCAAGTGCAATAGAGTTTGTCGCAGTTGTTTCCGAATATGCACCAATAGCTATACTATTAGCAGCATTCGCAAAAGCACGATCACCTATAGCAGTAGTTTCATTATAAATAGCTAATGCACCAGCACCGATGGCATTACTAAAACGACCTCTTGCATAAGCAAAAGCACCAATAGCATTACTAATATAGCCTCTTGCCCCCGCTTCATTATAATTATTATTAGGTACTAAATTTTTATTAGCTTGATTTTGAAGACCAATAGAAATAGAGTAATGCCCCATTGCTCGAGAGTTATTACCAACAGCAGTTGCGTATAAACCTTGTGATTGAGATGACTGACCAATTGCTGTTGCACCCATCCATTTTCTATATCTACCATCACTAGCCCACATTTTTTCGGTATTAGCGCGTATTTGGTTACCAATCCCTGTCGCTCCATTACTTCCTGTTTTCGCTCCTACACCAACAGCGGTTTGACCTGAATATGTTGGATCTAAACTTGGATGGTCACCATAACTATTTAGAGCATCTGCACCAATAGCGATGGATAATCCAACATTAGATTGCGCATTTCGACCTATCGCAATAGAACCCGAACTATCACTAGCTTGGTCTGGTCTTTTGTTACCTTCAGCTACAGCTCTAAATGTATTAATTACCTTAGCTTTGTTACCCATAGCAATGGATTCAATTCCAGAGGCACTACTTGCATAACCAAAGGCACTAGATAAATTACCTATTGCTTTCGCAGATGTTCCAACAGCCAAACTAAAGTCACCCGTCGCCTCAGCTGCAAAACCATTTGCTAATGTTTGCACGCCCGTCGCCTTCGCCTCATATCCTGTTGCGATACTTGCATAGTTAGTTGCTTTTGATTTAGCGCCTAGCGCAACAGAATATGAACCAGAAGCTAATGATTCATCACCAATCGCAATAGCTTTGCCCCCTGTTGCACCAAATGGGTTGGCTAACCCAAAACGAGCTAATTCGGGATTCTTTGGATACAACTCTTTTTGCTTATCTAATGTTGCACGAGCCTCCGCGACACTTTTTGCATAAGCAATAAAAGCATCACGTTTTTTCTGATCTGGAATAAGTTGTTTGAGTCGGGCGTCATCTTTAATAAGTTCTGCTAGTTTTGTTTCACCCTGTGTTGCATTAGTAAGTTCAGAAATGACCGCTTGATCGGTGATATTGCTTTTAATCGTACTATCATAATTCAGAGATTCTCTTAATTTATTTGGGTCATCATAGAATTTCTTCATTTCTTTTTCACTAGTATGCACACCAATCGCAATTGCACGTTGTCCTATAGAATAAGCATCTGCGCCAACTGCAACACCATATTGATCAGTTGCCTCCGCGTATGCACCTAACGCAGTTGTATTAATCTCAGTGGCTTGAGAATTTGTCCCCATCGCTATTGTGTCAGTTTTAGTGGCTTTGGAGCCTAAGCCTATCGCAGCTGAATTACTGCCGCTGGCTTCTGAATTCACTCCCACAGTAGTTGATTGATTGCCTGTTGCTTGTGCATTCATACCTACAGCAGTACCAAATAATGCCGCTTGAGAGTTTTTTCCCACAGTTGTACTACCGTTAGTATTTTCGCCCATTTTTTGTTCTAATTGGGTAATTCGATTAATTAATGTATTGTATTCTTCTTGTGTGAGAGTGACATTATCTGCCCATGCTGGAGCACTTAAAGCAGAAAAGAGAGAAAGGGAAACAAGAGAAATTTTTGCACTAAAGTGCGGTTGATGTTTATTGTGTTTTGCAAAATTATTGCCTGTAGGACTGTATATCACTGATTATTCCTTATTTAATAATATTTGTTACAATTTGCACTGTTTTTATATAAAAACAGACAAATTGTACACAACTCTATTAATGGAAATCAATGAAGTCATTAGAAATATAAAAACTGCATGATCTGTATCAAGGATAAATATACTCTAGGCTAGTTTTAATTCCATACTTTAAGGGGGATATGCACTTCACCAAAGGTTAAACTATTACCATAGTTAGCAATAAATATACCTATGCTAAACTAAAAGTTCACTAAAAATACCACTTCACTAACAACACACCCGCATTCACTGCAATGTTTAAGCCTGATTTAATCGGGCTTGCGAGCGTTAAACGCACTTGTGTGTCTTCTGGAGTTGCTAAACTTTCCGTAGAACTTTCACTTAACACAAAAACCACTTTATTTTTTAACCGTACTTTATCCAACGGCTCACCTTGTTTATTGTGCGATACATGAATAATTTGATAGCCTGATTTACGCAATTGCATTAAAGCTGAATCAATATAATCCGTTTCTAACACACGAATATATTCCGCACCACCTTCTGCTACGCGCATTGAGGCTGCCGAATATAGATTTTCCACATTATCGGCGACAATATTTTTCACGCCAAAATAAGCACAAGTACGCAATACCCCACCAATATTTTGTGCATTATTCACGTTGTCTAACAGCACTAAACAATCATCTTCACGAGGAATATCCAAATACCCTTGCAACGTGAAAGCACGCTGTTTCTTCACTAATAAGCAAATGCCACCATGATGTTCTGTTCCGCTCACTCGAGCTAATTCTTCGCCATCTACAACATGATAAGCCTTCTTGTTTTCGGCTAAATAACTCAATACCTCGCCAATTTTGTGTGACATTTGTACGGTTGCCCATAATCGAACAATACTTTCAGGGCGTTCTGCAAATAAAGCTAAACAGGCATTTTCACCGTAAACTTTCATTTCTTCCGCTCGGTTTTTCTTAATTTTTTCAGGCGCTCGAGGAGAAAGCGCCCCCGTTTTCTTTTCTTTTGTTTTATAAACCGTACCCGTACTTTTTATCATCACTTGAACCTTAGGTTGTTCAGCATTTTTATTTGATGGTGCACGAGATAAAGAAAGTTGCGTAATTTTGGTTTCTTTCACTTCTTGTTTATCACGAGAAAAACGAGATTTTTCGTTTCTATTTCCATTAAATTTATCATTAGAGTGCAGTCGATTTTGAGTTGGTTTTTCTCTGTATTTTTCACCTACTGAGCGTTCTTGAAAGGATCTGCCGGCGGATTGAAAAGACGGTTTACGTTTGTCGTTCATAGGGTTTTCCTGAATAAAAATGAATATTTTTTAGCCAAAAAATGCTAAAATTTGTAAGCATTATAACGAAAAAAAGCCTTTTTTCTATTAATAAGCGCGTGAAATATTGTAAACTAACGCACTAGTCTTTAATCACGAGATGGATTATGTTAATCAATAAAACTAAACGAGCTGAACAAAATTTAAATAATTTGCCATTCCTTGCTTTGCAAGCTGAGCAAATTGAATTTTTGGGTAGCCCGGCTGAATTTAAAACTCAAATTATTGAATTAATCAGAAACGCAAAAAAACGTATTTATGTCACCGCACTTTATTGGCAAAAAGATGAAGCGGGGCAGGAAATCCTTGACGAAATTTATCGCGTGAAGCAAGAAAATCCACACTTGGATGTAAAAATTCTCATAGATTGGCATCGCGCACAACGCAATTTATTAGGTGCGGAAAAATCGGCCACCAATGCAGATTGGTATTGCGAGCAACGCCAAACTTATCAGTTACCTGATGATCCGAATATGTTCTTTGGCGTGCCAATTAATACGCGCGAAGTTTTTGGTGTATTGCATGTTAAAGGCTTTGTATTTGATGATACGGTGCTTTATAGCGGTGCAAGCATTAATAATGTCTATCTGCATCAATTTGAAAAATATCGTTATGATCGCTATCAAAAAATCACTCATTCCGAATTAGCTGATTCGATGGTTAATTTCATCAATGATTACTTGTTAGATTTCAGTGCAGTTTATCCACTTGATGTCACCAATCACCCTCGCACCAAAGAGATCCGCGGCAATATTCGCGCTTATCGTAAAGACCTTGCGCAAAATGGTGAATATTCATTAAAAAGTGCGGTGAAATTACCGAATGTTTTAAGCGTATCGCCACTGTTTGGCTTAGGGGCATCAGGCAATGAATTAAATCAAGTAATTGAAGATTTATTCTTGCAAGTGCAAGAAAAATTGGTGATTTGTACGCCATACTTTAATTTCCCACGCACATTGCAACATAAAATAGCAACGTTATTGGAAAATGGTAAACGAGTAGAAATTATTGTTGGCGATAAAGTCGCAAACGATTTTTATATTCCACCAGAACAACCATTCAAAATGGCAGGGGCGTTACCTTATCTTTATGAAAGTAATCTTCGCCGTTTCTGTGAAAAATTTGAGTCTCAAATTGAAAATGGTCAGCTTGTGGTGCGTTTATGGCGTGATGGTGATAATACTTACCACTTAAAAGGTGTGTGGGTAGATGACCGTTATATTTTACTTACGGGTAATAATCTTAACCCTCGAGCTTGGCGTTTGGATGCTGAAAATGGCTTATTAATTTACGATCCACAACAACAGCTTTTAGCCCAAGTGGAAAAAGAGCAAAACCAAATTCGCCGACATACAAAAGTATTAAAACATTACACTGAATTAGAAGAATTGAATCAATATCCAGAACCAGTGCAAAAACTTTTGAAAAAATTTGCACGAATTAAAGCGGATAAATTGGTGAAAATGATTCTTTAGGTTATATTTTAAAAAAATAAGGGAACGTTAAGTTCCCTTTATCATATTTGCTAATCACCGAGCTTTAATGACTTAAATGCCCGATGATTTAGATCAAGATTATTTATTTAATTTCGCTTTGTAAGTTGGATTCATTAAGTTTTCTACAGAAAGAATGTCATCTAATTGTTCTTCTGTTAATAAACCTTTTTCTAACACAACTTCACGTACACCTTTGCCTGTTTGCGCACAGATTTTACCCACTAAGTCGCCATTGTGGTGACCAATAAATGGATTTAAGTAAGTCACAATACCAATTGAATTAAACACGTAGTTTTCACAAATTTCTTTGTTTACAGTGATGCCATCCACGCATTTATCACGTAAGTTCACACAAGCATTCGTTAAGATGTCGATAGATTCGAACATTGCTTGACCAATCACGGGTTCCATTACGTTTAATTGTAATTGACCGGCTTCAGATGCGAAGGTCACAGTGGTATCGTTACCAATTACTTTAAAGCATACTTGGTTCACTACTTCAGGAACAACTGGGTTTACTTTTGCAGGCATGATAGAAGAGCCAGCTTGTAATTCAGGTAAGTTAATTTCTTTAATACCAGCACGTGGACCAGAAGAAAGTAAACGTAAGTCATTACATACTTTAGAAAGTTTCACTGCGGTACGTTTTAATGCTCCGTGAACCATTACATAAGCACCACAGTCAGATGTTGCTTCGATTAAGTTTTCTGCCGGTACGCAAGCTAATCCGGTTACCTCAGCAAGGTGTTTTACAACTAGTTCTGTATAGCCTTGTGGCGTATTTAAACCTGTACCGATCGCTGTTGCACCAAGATTTACTTCAAGGAGTAAACTTGCTGTACGTTTTAAGTTACGCACTTCTTCTTCAAGTAATACCGCGAAAGCTTTGAATTCTTGACCAACAGTCATTGGCACAGCATCTTGCAATTGAGTACGACCCATTTTTAAGATGTTCGCAAACTCTTTTGCTTTATTATCAAAACCATCGTGTAAATATTGAATTTTATCGATCAATTTTAAGATGCTGTTATACACTGCAATACGGAAACCAGTAGGATACGCATCATTGGTTGATTGGCTTGCATTAACGTGGTCCATAGGGTTAATCACGTTATATTCGCCTTTTTTATGACCAATTTTTTCAAGCGCAAGGTTAGCAACCACTTCATTGGTATTCATATTGACAGACGTACCTGCACCACCTTGATATACGTCTGATGGGAATTGATCTAAGCATTTTCCAGTAGTAAGAATTTCATCACAAGCTGCTACAATCGCTTTTGCAATATCACTTGGAATTGCACCTAATTCACCATTTGCTAAAGCAGTTGCTTTTTTCACCATCACCATGCCACGAACAAACTCAGGCACATCAGAAATGGTTACGTTAGAAATATTGAAATTTTCTACCGCTCTTAATGTATGAATACCCCAGTACGCATCTGCTGGTACATCACGTTCGCCGAGTAAATCTACTTCTTTTCTAAATTGAGTCATTTGAATCACCTTTTCTGGTTAGTTAATTTGACGCCATTATAGAAATTTTAAGGAGAAAAAACTTGACCGAGATCACATTTTCAAGAAATGCTCTCAAGACATATTTTCATTTTTCGGATTAGTTTTTTTAGGGGAAAATTAGTTATCTATCAAACTTATGCAGATTTTAACTGCTCACCAATTTTCTCAAACAGTTTCTGAATTTGCTCTGCCCTATGCCCTAACACTCTCACAATCAATCCACCTTCATTCAACTGAGATATACCAAGAAGTAAAGATTTATCTGTTTCTTGCTGTTGAAGCTGTTGCGCTATCGGCTTAATTTCTGCAGATGTTTTTTGTAAGTTAATGTAAACCAATGATCCCTGATGTGAAAAACCTTCCATTTGGCTTAACGCGGTTAAATTCATTTTAGCTGGCAACCACTGAATACAATCTAACATCAGCGGTTTAACTTTCCCATTTTCTTGCACAAGCTGAACTTTTAAATGAGAAGAAAATTGGCGAAATTCAAAACGCTCATCATTAGCCACTCGCCCAATAGCCACAATTTCACCATAAATTAGCGTACTCTCAGGTTGCATATTGATTAACGTTTTTTGCTTAAGAGCAGAATTCTTATGCAAAACCAACGGATGAGGTAAATAAAATAAACGACTTTTCTCGGCAAGTTGAATCAATATATTTTGCTCGGCAAAATCTCCCTCATTCATTGCCTGAACCCGAGTAAATGCCTGCGTATTTAAAGAAAGTGCGGTAGATTTTTCGAGCGTTATTTGAATATCAACTCGATCCCCAGCCAATAACCCTGGTGAAGAAGACATTTGCATTGCGCTGAGTCCATTTTCCCAAGAATCAGTATAAGCAGATAACGTCATTACTTTAAAAGGTGGCGTCACAAAGTATTTATCAAGTTGAGTTTTGCCGTTTGAGGAAAGTTTGGTTGAAAGTTTGAGGGTACTATTCATAATCTTTTCAATTTGTAAAAAACTCCCCTCTTTAAAGGAGAGGGGATGATTCTTTATCTCACTAATGCCTTGGGTTCTTCTACATTCTTCAACAACGCATATTTTTCAATCCAACCAATCACGCCATTGAGATTTTCTTTTTTCATCAAATTAGTAAAAATAAACGGCTGACCATTACGCATACGGCGAGCATCGCGTTCCATAATACTTAAATCTGCGCCAACAAATGGTGCAAGATCTGTTTTGTTAATCACTAACAAATCTGAACGAGTGATACCTGGCCCACCTTTGCGTGGGATTTTCTCGCCTTGTGCGACGTCAATCACGAAAATTGTCACGTCTGCTAAATCAGGGCTAAAAGTTGCCGATAAGTTATCACCGCCTGATTCGATAAAAACAATTTCTACATCAGGGAAACGTGCCACCATTTCATCGACCGCTTCTAAATTCATTGAGGCATCTTCACGAATTGCCGTATGTGGGCAACCGCCTGTTTCTACCCCCATAATTCGCTCTGGCGGAAGCAGGCTATTTTTCGTCAAAAATTCCGCATCTTCTTGGGTGTAAATATCGTTAGTAATGACTGCCACGCTATATTTACTCGCTATTTCGCGAGTGAGTTTTTCAATTAAGGCTGTTTTGCCCGCGCCAACAGGGCCGGCCACGCCAATTTTAATGTAGTTACGCATAATGTTCCTGATTTGATTAATATGTCTTGAAATAAAATTAATGATTGTTAACGAATTACTGAAACAGAATCAACCTCTCCTTCAGCACCTATAAAACGGACTTCTGGCTGTAAACATACACCAAATTTATTTTCCACAGTATGACGCACATGACGAGCTAGATTTGCCACATCTTCACCAGTAGCTCCGCCCTTATTAATCAACACCAGTGCTTGTTTCTCATGTACTGCTGCTCCACCAATTTGATAACCTTTTAATTGACATTGATCGATTAACCATCCAGCAGCAAGTTTGACTGAGCCATCAGGTTGTGGAAAGTGCGGTAAATTTTCGTGATGTTTTTTGATTTCCGCAAAATGCTCTGCACTCACTACGGGATTTTTAAAGAAACTTCCTGCATTACCAAATTCATCAGGGTTAGGCAATTTACTTTGACGAATTTGACATATTTCATCAAAAATTTGTTTTGCCGTAACTTTCAGAGAATCAAACTCAGTTAAAGAGCCATATTTTAGCACTGGCTGCCAGTTTTTGTTTAATTTCAATCCTATCGCAGTGATCACATAGCCAAACTGATAATGGTGTTTAAAGATACTGTCTCGATAACCGAATTCACATTCTTCAGCTGTTAATCGAAATATTTCATGAGTACTTAAATTTAACACCTCTACATAATGGCATATATCTTTAAATTCTACGCCATAAGCACCAATATTTTGGATCGGTGCTGAGCCTGCGCAACCTGGAATGAGTGCAAGATTTTCCAAACCATAGATACCTTCATTTACACTCCATTCCACCAAATGGTGCCAATTTTCGCCACCATTTACATGAAGATAATGAAAGTCAGTATCTTGTTTATGTGTAATCCCCATTAATCGATTAAGCACAACAATACCACTGAAGTCTGCTAAAAATAGCATATTGCTTCCTTGACCAAGAAAAAGTATGGGGAGATTCATTGCTTTTGCATGATCCCAAGCTTCTTGCAATTGTGCCACACTATGCGCATCAATAATTTCATGGGCTTGAACAGAAATATGAAAAGTATGAAAAGGTTGTAAATTTTGCATTTAAAATACCATTTTAGGATGCACTTATACTTTGCTACTCGTGCATGAATTATCAAAAGTGTATGAATTTTTAAATTCACTCTACGTTTAAACTAAGATATGAGGTAAAGTAATTTTTACCTGAGTCCCACCCTCTTCTCGACGTCGAATATCTAATTCTGCATTCAATTGACGACAACGTTCTGTCATAATGTTCAAACCATAATGTCCTTCGGGCTCTTCAAGATTAAGAATACCGATGCCATTATCTAGCACAGAAATTTCATACTCTCCCTCAGAGTTAATCAGGGCATGAATTTCAATAGCAGAACCTTTAGAATGTTTTATCGCATTTGTTGTTGCTTCACGTACGATTTGCAACACATGTACTAACTGCTGAGGATTTAAACTTTGTGAAGGCAAATGACTATTCACACTCATTTTCATACTAGTTTGGGCACGTAAAGAATCAATCACTTGCTCCAAAGCCAGTTGTAAGTTAGCTTCTTGAATCGTTAATCGGAATGTTGCTAAAAGTTCACGCAATTGTGCATAACCACCTGAAAGTGCTTGTTCAAAATCAGCAATAATCCCCAAGCTTTTTTCTCTTGCGTGTGGTTCTTCTTTCCTTAAATTATGTTTAAGCAACGTAAGTTGAATTTGCAGAAACGATAATACTTGAGCTAAAGAATCATGCAGTTCTCTTGCAATAATAGAACGTTCTTCCATCAACAAAAGCTGTTCTTGCTGACGCAAACTTTTATGGAAGTACAAAGCTCGTGCAAGCATTTGTGCCAAATTCTGCATCATTCTAGGGTCGGGACAAGGCAATCCTGATTGCCAAGAAAGTACGCCTAAATCTTCATTATCTACCGATAGCATTTCGAGTTGTAAAGTACGATGAGAATCCTGCTCTCCAAAAGCAATATTCCAATGCTCCGCCCCCATAACTTCTATTTTGATATATTGCAAATGCTCACTCACACGTATGAGATCTAATACTTGGCTTAAAATTTTATCATTAATAGAATTCGCATTAAGAATCTGTGAACTTTTATAAAGGTTTGTCAAAGAGCGGTTAGTTTGGCGTAATTTTTGTGTTTTTTCATTTACGGCATCTTCTAAACGAGAATAAAGTTGACCTAATTCCATCGACATTTGTGTAAAAACATGTGCCAATGTGCCCAATTCATTCTGTTTTGTTGTATCTAATGAAATATGATTAAACTGACGCATCTGCACTTGCATACTTGCTTTTGTCATTAACTCTAAAGGTTTTACTACCTCACGATGAGTGTACCAAATCAAATAGGAAACCATGACCAAAATTAATAACATAGCTAAACAAAGTACAAATACGCCAAGGATCCATTTTTGCTCACTAAAACGCTGTAATTCAAACACAAAACGATCAACATCTGCGACATAATCCGTTAATTGTTCGCTATAACTTTTTACATTTTTCTGTTGGGCATATTTTTCCATTAATGCCCAACGCTGTAAAATGGTATGGTAGGATTGTTTGACTGCATCTGGAGTAAAAAATTGACGTTGAATTTCTAATAATGCAGATGAATGAAGGCTAATATTATAATGCCGTAAATTAGCCTCGACTGTTGAGGGTTGAGATTGCATTTCATAGAGCAAACGATAGCTTTGCATGCGCAATGAACCTGAAATATTAATCGCTTCAGCATCATACTTATTGCTACTCATAATTGCTAAACTTAGTGAGCTAATAACACCAGAAACAATAAGGATAATAAATAAATATTTAGCAATACGTGTAGAAACAGAATGTTTAGTATGCACAGCAACTCCAATGAAATAACATCAATTTATAGATAAAAGTGCGGTTATTTTCTTACTTCTTTTTTAATTGACTCCAAACTTTATCTTCCTGACCTCGCCATAAACGTTGAATATTATCGTGATGACGATAAACCAATAAACAACAAACTAAAGCAACAGGGAAAGTAAATTCAGGTTTAAACCACCATACATAAAAAGGCACAAGCAATGCCGCAAGTACAGCACTTAATGATGCATAACGACTAACAAGAAAGATCAATATCCACGTTCCAAACATTGAACCCGCAACAGCCCATGAAATAGGCGCTATCGCACCAAATGCAGTCGGCACACCTTTTCCTCCCTTAAATTGAAAGAACAGTGGGAAAATATGGCCTAAACATGCAGCTAAAGCAACCATACCTAATTCGAATTGAGTTAAACCTAAATAATAACCAGCCCATACGGGGAGCATACCCTTTAAAAGATCAAGGATTAATACAATTAATGCAGCCCAATAATTACCAATACGAAATACATTTGTTACATCTGGGGTACATGAGCCATTTTGACGAGGATCTGGCAAGCCTGCAACGTGACAAATTAGAATAGCACTGGAAATAGAACCTAAAAGATAGGTACAAAGCATATAAAAAAGGGCAAAAAGGCTCATTTTGTACTCCAGCAAGAAAAATTATTCGTTATTCTACCCAAAGTTGATAGCATACGCCTACAATAATTTTAGAGGAACTCTTATGGATCGTGTTTTTATTGAAGAATTGACTGTTTTTGCACAAATCGGTGTATATGATTGGGAACAGCAAATTAAGCAAAAACTTGTGTTTGATTTGGAAATGGCTTGGGATTGTAAGCAAGCGGCGGAAACGGATGATGTTGCATATTGTTTGAATTATGCTGAAGTGAGCCAAGTGATAATTGATTATGTGGAAAGCAAACCTTTCTTGCTGATTGAGCGAGTGGCTTATGAAGTGGCGGATTTGCTTGAATCACGTTATCAACTTCAAGGATTAAAAATGAAACTGAGTAAACCGAAAGCTGTTGCGCAAGCTCGAAATGTTGGCGTATTGATTGTACGTGGATGTTTAAAATAATGTGAAATTTTCGTAAAAACTTGTCGGCTTTTTAAACGAAATTGACTAAAATAGTCATGAGTTTTTACTGCAATAAAGGAGATTGCAATGAATATGAAAACCTTATTAGCACTAGCGGTTAGTGCGGTATGTTCAGTTGGTATTGCGCAAGCACATGAGCATAATCATGATCACAGTATGTCACCAAAAGGTGCTTCTATTGAAGTGAAAGTGCAACAACTTGATCCAGTAAACGGTAACAAAGATGTGGGTACAGTGACTATTACTGAATCTAACTATGGCCTTGTGTTTACCCCTAATTTACAAGGATTAAGCGAAGGCTTACATGGTTTCCACATCCATGAAAACCCAAGCTGTGAGCCAAAAGAAAAAGAGGGTAAATTGACAGCAGGTTTAGGCGCTGGTGGTCACTGGGATCCTAAAGGTGCAAAACAACACGGTTACCCATGGCAAGATGACGCACACTTAGGTGATTTACCGGCATTAACTGTATTACATGATGGCACAGCAACAAACCCTGTTTTAGCACCACGTCTTAAACATTTAGATGATGTTCGCGGTCACTCTATTATGATCCACGCTGGTGGTGATAATCACTCCGATCATCCAGCTCCACTTGGCGGTGGCGGCCCACGTATGGCATGTGGCGTGATTAAATAATTCGATTGTTCGAAACGAAAAGTGCGGTAAATTTTGATCTGCACCCCAAAAGTTGGACTAGCCAAACCAACAATTGAGGTGCAGATTTTTTATGGGTAAACACTACACAATCGAATTTAAATTACAGGTTCTCCGACCTATTTTGAATGGGAAAATGAGTATTAGAGAAGCCGAGCAATAGAAATTATCCAAAGGTTAAGAACGCATTATCCCTTAACATGGCTATTAAGTTTCGCACAATTAGCGCGCAGTGCGTTCTTTTCCCAACTTCAAGTTAAGCTAAATAAAGACAAAGCCCTTAAAGCCGTCATTAAAGACATTAAAGCGAAACATCCTGATTATGGCTATCGACGCGTTCATGCCTGTTTGCCTGGTGTGAATCATAAAAAAGTCCAGTGCTTGATGGGAGTAAAGTCTATTTATCCCCAATTTTAGACTTATTTAATAATGAGATAGTCTCCTATAACCTCAATGATTCCCCAAACTGGGCGCAAGTAGAGGACATGTTAATGCAAGCCGTCAAAGGGTTAAACAAAGCTTGTAGTATCATTTTACATTCAGACCAAGGCAGTATCAAATGGTGGCTTATCGTCGAATCTTAGCTGAACATAGCGTCATTCAAAGTATGTCGAGAAAAGGGAATGGCTTGGACAACACCGCGATGGAAAGTTTCTTTGGGCGATTAAAAACAGAATGCTTTTACAAGCGGGAATTTAAAACGAAAGAAGAGATAGTTGATGCCGTCAGGGATTATTTGGATTACTATGATCACCGACGGATTCAACTAAAATTAAAAGGACTGAGTCCGATACAATATCGAAAACAATCCTTTAAATGAAAGTCTAACTTTTTGGGGCAGATCAATTTTCACCGCACTTTTTATTGAACTTTAACTTCTTGTACAATTCGCTTAGCTGCAGCTATGGGCAATTGCCCAATAAACGTAATTTCTTTTCCGCCATTCACTTCACTATAAATCGTGTATGCCCCTTGCTTCCAAGTATTTTCTGGCAAAACATTAGAGCCTGCGTTAGAAACAAATAGTGTAAAAGTAAACAAACCGTCGCTATATAGCGCACTATCTATCACTTCACTTTCTAATGTTTCTTGAGTATATCGAATTAAAGAAAAACCTTGTGGCAACCAACCTGCAGACCAAGTTATATCTGAGTTTTGTTCATTTTTACTTTCTTTCAACAAAGGAGGCATTGAGACTTTGTTAATATACTCCGTCAACCCTCTTAATCTATCGTCGATATAAAGCGTTACAACTCTAAACTGATCAAGTAATTTACCTTCACTATCAAGCATATCGCCGCGTAACAATAAACCATTTTCTTCATCTACAAACACTAAATACTGATATCGGAAATCATCTTTAGGGACAATACGAATCGTATCAGCAAAACGCCCAGCCACTCGATCTTTACCTATTTTTATAAAATCATAAACTGAAGAAAGTTTATCAAAATCAGCGCGAACAACAGCAGGCATTGCATCGACGATATTGCCACTATTAAGTGTAAAAGCTTGAGTATTCGGCTGAAAATAACTGACTAAATTATCACGTTGAATAATTTCTTGTTGACGCCCATCAAGCATCACTAATTGCGCATAAGTTTTATTATCTTTCTTAATATGACGATAGCGAAAGGAATCCATATTTGATGGAGTTGTTTGAACAAAGGCAAGCTCATAATTGAGATTATCCAATGCTTGTGTCATTTTATCTAAAGACTGCTTTGCAGAAAGCTCTTCAGCTGAAGTAATGTTACTAAATAGAAAAGAAAGAGAAAGTGCGGTGAGTTTTAACGCTATTTTTTTCATAAACATTAAATTTAAAGGATAAAAATTCACCACACTAAATAGTATATTAGGTGGTGAATTAACATAAATGCACAGGGCTAATCCATATTATTTTTGACTATTACTACTTACATTTAATGCATCTGCATTCATACGACGTTGTAATTCATAGTTCTGTAACATCGCACCAATACGGCGACTTTTTTGTTCAAGCTGCTCTGATGTCAATGTATCTTTACTCGGCGCATTATAGCTAACCTCTTGAACCGCATTATTAAATGGCAAGGTTTGCAATACTGGAGTCTCAGGTAAATTAGACGCATCGTTTTTATTATTGAAAGATTGAACACCAAGTACCGCCACCAAACATACACCAGCAGCAACAGCAACTTGCGTCATTGGCGCAAAGAACGCTTTTAATTTTTGCATAAATGCAGAATTATATGCATCATCTGGTTCTGGTTGAGACACTGCAATGACATCGACTTTCTTCACTTCTTCAGATTCAATTAAAGCTGCCATTTTAGCAGTAAAATCAGCCCCTAGAAACAAAGCACTTTCTTTACGCATCACTGCACGTACAGCATGGAATGCCTGCCAAGATTCTTGTAATTCTTCGTCTTTCAATAAAGCATCTGTCAAGCCAGCCTCGACTTGTTCGCCATCCATATAGGCTGAAAGTTGCTCTTTTTGCATAGTAAACTCCGACATTTTTATTCGCGTTGCATCAGTGGCTGAATTTTATTCTCAATAATTTCCCTTGCGCGGAAAATACGAGAACGAACAGTACCAACAGGGCAATCCATAATTTCTGCAATCTCTTCATAGCTCAAACCTTCTAGCTCGCGCAAGGTGATTGCTGTTTTTAAATCTTCTGGCAAACTGTGAATCGTACTAAACACGATTCGTTCAAGTTCACTAGATAACATTTCATTTTCGGGTGTATCTACATCCCGCAAGTGTGTACCCACATCATAATTTTCAGCATCCTCAGCTAAAATATCTTCATGAGGTGGACGACGCCCTTGAGCCGTTAAATAATTTTTTGCCGTATTGACGGCAATTCGATAAAGCCATGTATAGAAAGCACTTTCGCCACGAAAAGATTCAATTGAGCGATAAGCCTTTATAAAGGATTCTTGCACCACATCAGGAATATCGTTACGTGATACATAGCGAGTCAAAAGCCCCGCCACTTTATTCTGATAACGAGAAACCAACAAATTGAAGGCTTTCTTATCCCCTTGCTGCACTCTTTCTACCAAAGCCTGATCTGTTAGCTGTTCAGCCATATTTCTCCTATGCCAATATCTAACACGCCTTAATATTCAAGACAGCAAGCTCTTGTTGCAATCTCAGACACAAGTGTGTGAAAAAAGTTCATACGTATCTTAATAATTTTAATTAATTGTTATTTTTTGTACGTTTTGGATATATTCCACCATAGATTGAATTTCTGAATCTGATGATTGACCACGATTAAAAAACCAAGAAAACAGCTGCAGATCTGTACTTGCTAATAAACGAATAAATATATCTTTTTTGTCATCGGTTAATTCATCAAAATGCTTCAAATAAAAAGGCATAATGATTTTATCCAACTCCAACATTCCTCGGCGGCAATCCCATTCAATACGGAGTTTATTATATTTTTCCATTTTTAATTCCTTAAATTTTAGGGGGCGATTATAGCCTAAAAAATAAAAGCGGGATATTTTACAATATCCCGCTCACACATAATTACAGTCCTAGATTACCAATAAGCACGTAAACCTACAACAGTTTTGTAATCATGCGCTTTGCTAGTTTCTACACCATTTTCTTGAGTTTTGGTTCGTGTTGCTTGCCATTCAACAAATGGTTTAACCTTAATAGAACCTTGTTTATATACGTAGTACTCTGTTCCCACCATAAATTGATTTTTAGTTTTTTCTGTACGAGAACCAGTATGATCCTTATCTGTTTTATATGCATACATCGCATATACATTTAGATCATTATTATAAGTCCATGGGTTATTGAATTTTTGAAGAACAATTGTACGAATTTCATTCTTGGTATTTTTGTTATCGTAATCACCTTTATGGTTAGTAACTTGACGTTCAAGATCAATACCATAAGTTGTATTTACAAATGTGTAAGATGCACCTAAAGAATAGGCATTTGTTACAAATGAATTATTAGCATTTGTATTCGCAGAAATTTCACGCGTAAAGCCTACACCAAAACTTACACTTTGAATATCATTAATTTTGTGCTCGTAAATAGAACCTACACCCCAAACATTTTTACGAGGATTTTTTAAATCTAGATTAGTATCACCACGTTTGCTAGCACCACCGTAGTAAATACCTGCTCTTACTTTATCACCATTTTCATATTCTGAAGTATAAGTATATTGAGTTGCGCGACGAGCCGCACTATCTAATAAACCATCAGATAAGCTATAAGTATTAGCTAAATCTGTACGTTTTACTTCATCAGTGATAGTTGGCATATTACCATAAGTTAATTCACTAAATTGCTTATCCGCATGCTTATAACCAAAACCTGCATAAAGGATACGTGTATACAGATGATCAAAATCATGTTGGGAATCAGCTTCTCCGCGTAAACGCCACTCAATACGACCTAAAGCATAGAAATCATCAGTTAATTTCTGTTTCACTTTGAAACCAAAACGTGAACCATTATTAGAAACAGAATGATTAATATGATCTTTTTTCTGACTAGGTGTACTCCCATAAGTATCTGTGGTATTAGAGGTACTTTCCCATTTCACACGTAAAGAGCCATTGAAATCAATATCTGTACCAGTTTCTTGAATTTGGAATTTGTAAGCTTGTGCAGAACTTGCAGCCAATGCAGCTACTGTTAAAGCGAGAAGTGTTTTTTTCATCATTTGCTTTCCTTGTTTTGTTAAGAGTTAAAAAATAAATATATTTAAAATATATTGAACTTTTCCAAGTCTACTCACCACATATAGAAATAATCAAGCAGATTTATAAATTCAATATCAAATTATTACGTAAAAAAATATGTATAAAAAAACCATTAAAATACAACTTTTCATCAGTCTCATATCGACTGCTTAGATTTCTTTCGCTATAATCAGGCGTCTTATTTTATTTAACAAACGTGTTCGGTGTGGATTTTTACCGAGTGCAAATTAATTGAGGTAACAAATGTCATTAAATATTGAAACAACTCAAGGTTTAGAACGCCGTGTAGCGATCACCGTTCCAGCTGAAACCGTATCTAAAGCAGTTCGTGAAGAATTTAAACGTGCATCAAAAAATGTACGTGTAGATGGTTTCCGTAAAGGCCATGTTCCTGCTCATATTATCGAACAACGTTTCGGTGCATCAATCCGTCAAGATGTATTGAACGATTTATTACCACGTCATTTTTTTGATGCCGTGATTGTAGAAAAGATTAATATTGCAGGTCGTCCAACTTTTGGTATTGAGACTTTTGAAGAAGGTAAAGATCTCGTTTTCACCGCAACTTTTGAAGTTTATCCAGAAGTTAAATTACAAGGTTTAGAGAACATTAAAGTTGAAAAACCAACTGTTGAAATCACAGAAGCTGATATTGATAAAATGGTTGATGTGTTACGTAAACAACAGGCAACTTGGGTAGAAACTGACTCTGCAGCAAAAGCAGATGATCGCGTAACGATTGATTTTGTTGGTTCTGTAGATGGCGAAGAGTTTGAAGGCGGTAAAGCATCTGACTTCGTATTATTTATGGGACAAGGTCGTATGATTCCTGGTTTTGAAGATGGTATCGTAGGCCATAAAGCAGGTGAGCAATTTGATATTAATGTAACTTTCCCTGCTGAATACCATGCAGAAAACTTAAAAGGTAAAGCGGCGAAATTTGCAATTACCTTAAAAAAAGTAGAAAACATGGTGTTACCTGAGTTAACAGATGAGTTTGTTGCTAAGTTCGGTCCGAATACTAAATCTGTTGCAGATTTACGTGTAGAAATTCGTAAGAATATGGAACGTGAATTGAAAAATGCATTAGTTTCACGCGTTAAACAACAAGTAATCAATGGGTTAATTGAACAAAATCCAATTGAAATTCCAGCTTCTTCTGTAGAAGAAGAAATTAATGTATTACGCAATCAGGCGGCTCAACGTTTTGGCGGTAATGCACAACAAGCTGCACAGTTACCACGTGAATTATTTGAAGCGGAGGCAACTCGTCGTGTTCAAGTAGGTTTATTATTCTCTGAAGTGATTAAATCTAATGAATTAAAAGCTGATGAAGAACGTGCTAAAGCAATGATTGCAGATATTGCATCAGCTTACGAGCAACCAGCAGAGGTTGTTGAATATTATAGCAAAAACGAAGAGTTAATGAACAATATTCGTAACGTAGTATTAGAAGAACAAGCAGTGGATGCAGTACTTGCTAAAGTACAAGTGACTGAAAAAGTTTCTTCGTTTGATGAAATTATGAATCCACAAGCATAATAATTAATTAATATCGTTATGATTGAATAAAAGTGCGGTCGCTCTTTTTAACAAAAGCGACCGCATTTTTATTTGTAGGTTATTTAGAGTAGAATAATTAGTAATTTTAGAGAAAAAGGTAAGAACATGAGTGTAATTCCTATGGTTGTTGAACAAACTTCGCGTGGCGAGCGTTCATACGACATTTATTCCCGTTTATTAAAAGAGCGTGTGATCTTCCTAAGTGGTGAAGTGGAAGATCGTATGGCAAATCTCATTGTGGCTCAGCTGCTTTTTTTAGAGTCAGAAGATCCAACTAAAGATATCAATATTTATATCAACTCTCCCGGTGGTTCTGTGACTGCAGGTATGGCTATTTACGACACAATGCAATTTATTAAGCCAGATATTCGTACACTTTGTATCGGTCAGGCATGCTCAATGGGCGCATTCTTGCTTGCTGGCGGAACCGCTGGAAAACGAGCAGCGTTACCAAATGCGCGAGTGATGATTCACCAACCTTTGGGTGGTTTCCGTGGTCAAGCATCGGATATTCAAATTCATGCACAAGAAATTTTGAAAATTAAACACACCTTAAACGATCGTCTAGCATTCCATACTGGGCAAAGTATCGAACGAATTGAGAAAGATACAGATCGCGATAACTTTATGTCAGCTGAAGAAGCCAAAGCATATGGTTTAGTTGATGAAGTTTTAATTAAACGTTAAGGAAACACATGTCAGACAAAGATAAAGATTTACATTGCTCTTTTTGCGGAAAAGAAAAAGGCGAAGTAGATAAATTAATTGCTGGTACAGACGGCTATATTTGTAATGAGTGTATTGAACTTTGTCATTCAATGCTTGAAGAAAGTAATGATGAAAGTGTAGACGAAAGTGCGGCAGAAAATGAGGAGAAATTACCTACTCCTCACGAAATTCGGGCTCATCTAGACGATTATGTTATTGGCCAAGATTATGCGAAAAAAGTGCTTTCTGTCGCAGTTTACAATCATTATAAACGTTTACGAACTAATCATCAAAATAACGATGTTGAGCTTGGCAAAAGTAATATCTTGCTTATTGGACCAACGGGTAGTGGTAAAACATTGCTTGCTCAAACATTAGCTCGTCGCTTAAATGTGCCGTTTGCGATGGCTGACGCGACAACATTGACTGAGGCTGGCTACGTGGGGGAAGATGTAGAAAATGTCCTACAAAAGCTTTTACAAAACTGTGAGTATAATACTGAAAAAGCAGAGCAAGGCATTATCTATATTGATGAAATTGATAAAATTAGCCGTAAATCGGAAGGCGCATCAATTACTCGAGATGTATCAGGTGAAGGTGTACAACAAGCGTTGTTAAAACTCATTGAAGGTACTGTAGCGTCTATTCCACCTCAAGGCGGGCGTAAACATCCGCAGCAAGAAATGGTGAAATTGGATACGTCAAAAATTCTCTTTATCTGCGGTGGCGCATTTGCGGGATTAGATAAAATTATCAGTAAACGTACACAAACAAGTACGAGCATCGGTTTTAGTGCGAAAGTAGAAAAAGATGAAGAAGAAAAGTCTCTTTCTGAATTATTCCGTCAAGTAGAACCAGATGATTTAATGAAGTTTGGTTTGATTCCGGAATTTATTGGGCGTTTACCCATGATTTCTCCACTAAGTGAATTAGATGAAGAAGCCCTTGTGCAAATTCTTACACAGCCTAAAAATGCCTTAACTAAACAATATCAAGCTTTATTTGGACTTGAAAATGTGGAGTTAGAATTCACTCCGGAAGCTTTAAAAGCAATGGCGAAGAAAGCGCTTGAAAGAAAAACAGGCGCACGTGGTTTACGTTCTATTGTCGAGGCTGTATTACTTGATACGATGTATGATTTACCATCTATCGAAAATTTACGTAAAGTAGTCGTGGATGAAAGTACCATTGTAGATAATACTGCTCCAAAATTAGAATATAATTCTTAATAGAAAAGTGCGGTTGTTTTTCCTTATGTTTTCTATTTTGCTTGATGATTTTCAATAGGCAAGGCGAAAAGAAAATGCTACAATCGCATGTTCTTATAACTTTATTCTTATTTTCCTAAGTAAATAACGGATTCAATTTATGGCAACTGAAATTGTTGATAAAAAGAAAAATGTACCAGAGACGGTGGTAGAAGGTAAATCTAAAGGATTAAATACCCTTCTTTGGATTTTAGTCGCAGTCTTTTTTGCGGCAGCTGCAATTGGTAATGTTTATTTCCAAAAAGTATATTCATTACCTATTCGTGTAGTGGGTGTCGTCATTGCGTTAGTGATTGCTTTTGCATTTGCAGCAATTACTAATCAAGGTACAAAAGCTCGTACATTCTTTAAAGATTCAAAAATAGAAGCGCAAAAAGTGGTATGGCCAAGTCGCCAAGAAGCGCGTCAAACTACATTAATCGTAATTGGGGTAACAATCATTGCATCCTTATTTTTCTGGGCGACAGATTCGATTATTGTCACAGTAATTAATTTCTTAACTGATTTGAGATTCTAAAATGACTGAAGAAACAACTGTATCAAAAAAACGTTGGTATGTATTACAGGCGTTTTCTGGTTTTGAAAGCCGAGTGGCTTTAACTTTGCGTGAATACATTAAACAGCAACAAATGGAAGACCAATTTGGTGAAGTATTAGTTCCAACTGAAGAAGTTGTTGAGAATGTAGCTGGTAAACGCCGTAAAAGCGAGCGTAAATTTTTCCCAGGCTATGTCCTTGTTGAAATGGAAATGAATGATGATACTTGGCACTTAGTAAAAAGTGTGCCCCGTGTCATGGGATTCATTGGCGGTACACCTGATAAACCAGCGCCAATTTCTAAACGTGAAGCAGATGCTATTCTAAATCGATTAGAACAAAGCTCAGATAAACCACGCCATCGTAATGAGTATCGCCCTGGTGAAGAGGTTCGAGTCACTGAGGGGCCATTCGCAGACTTTAACGGAATAGTAGAAGAAGTAGATTATGAAAAAGGTCGCTTAAAAGTCTCAGTATCTATCTTTGGTCGTGCAACACCCGTTGAACTTGAATTTAGTCAAGTAGAAAAAATACATTAATTATATAAAAAAACCTAACTAATTATGATCTGCCCCCCAAAAGTTGGACTAAACAACCAACTAATTAAGGTGCAGATTTTTTATGGTCAAATAAAACTCTCTTTTGAAACGTTTGAGCAACAGGAAAAAACGATTCATGAGTACATTCATTATGACAATCATGAGCGTATTCAAGTGAAATTAAAAGGACTCAGTCCTTGAACTAAATGAGTCGATCAGATCACTTCTAATAAGTCGCTTTATTTTTCGCTGCTTTTGTTAAACCATCCAACCATGCTTGATGGCCGTTTACCATTGGATTTGGCACAGTTTCTGCCAAACCTTTGGCGAGTTTGCCGATTTGGCTTTCTTCGGTTAATACTCGCACTCGGTTGTTCGGCAGGTTTTCTAAAATCCAAGCGTGATACTCATCGCTGAAATCTTCGCCTTCGCCAAACGTGCCGGACCATGCAAGACGAACGAGATTGCCATCTTCGCTGATATCAAATTCTTCTACTTTGCAGGTAACGTGAAAGCCAAAAGTATCAAACACAAAATCGGCATCCGCTGAAAGCTTAGTCGTTGAACCGTCGCCCACCACAATATTTTCCGCATTGTGATAATAAGTGCCCCATGCTTTGGTATCCGCTAAACAAGGCAAGACATCCGCCACACTTAAGCTTTTTACAATCACTTCATTAGAAACGTAGTTGTCGATTTCGCCCGACGTATATTTTTCTGGCCAAATGATTGCAGGTTGTGAATAAGTTTTCATAATAAAGTCCTCTTAGTTAATGGTTAGTCGCGTTTTTCTATGGAGGCATTATAGGGATGAATAAGATATAAGTTAAATAGCTATTATAAATAGTTAATATCAGATAAAATGATATTAGAAGAATAAATCGAGCTAAAAATGAAATCCTTACAAACACTTGATTTAAACTTATTGAAAGCCTTTTCGGTGCTGATGGACGAGCGTAACGTGAGTAAAGCCACCGAGCGTTTGGCGATTACACAGCCCGCCATGAGTGGCGTGTTGGCAAGATTGCGTGACAGTTTTGATGATCCGCTATTTGTGCGGGTGCAACGGGGCGTGGTGCCGACTAATCAGGCATTGGAACTTGCCCCACAAGTGAAAAGGTACTGAATGAGGTAGAACAGTTATTACAGCCGCCACAGTTTGATCCGACAACGGCTGAATTAACCGTACGCATCGCCTGCACCGATTATGCAATGCGTGCCGTTTCTGCGTTTGCTAAAAATCCAAGCGTCGAAAATTAAAGTGGCGGTACTGGCGATTAACGAAAGCATCGTACAAAATCAACTGGAACAGCGACAAATCGACTTTGCGTTGGTGACACCTGATTTCCAAGCACCGGATATTCATGCACAAAATTTGTATGACGAACGCTATATCTGTGCCGTTCGCCACAATCACCCGATAGCCCAACAAACAGAACTTACCCTTGAGCAATTTTGCCAGTTAGAGCAAGCCTTGATTTCTTATCATGGCTGTAGCTTCAGCGGTGTTACCGACAAAGCCTTGCAAGCGATGGGGCTACAAAGAAATGTCAGCCTGTCGGTACAAAACTTTATTAGCTAGAGCAAAGCGATTTATTGGCAGTCGTGCCTGAACGCTTGATTACCCACTTAGACAATCTCAAACGCTTTAAACCGCCTCTTAAAATTCAAGACTTCACCAAAACATTGATTTGGCACGAGCGGACACATAAAGATCCTGCCTATCGCTGGATCAGGGAACTGATTGAAAAAGCTTGTTTGGTTGAAGAAAAATAGTGAATGCTAATAATAGAGTGTAAGCGAATGCACTTTTAAAAGATGCAGTAAAAAGGCATAATTGCAGCCCCATTTTTTGAATTATTTATTTAGGAGCAAAAAGATGAATATTTTATTATTAGATGGTGGTAAAAATTTCGGACATTCGCATGGTGAGTTAAACCATACACTTCACAAAAAAGCGAAAGAAGTTTTGACCGCACTTGGACACAATGTTCAAGAAACTGTGATTGATGCCGGCTATGATGTTGAGGCAGAAATCGAAAAATTCTTGTGGATGGATGCCGTGATTTGGCAGATGCCAGGCTGGTGGATGCACGAACCTTGGACAGTGAAAAAATACATAGACGAAGTATTAACTGCCGGACACGGCAAGCTTTACCACAGTGACGGTCGTCATCGTGTCAATCCAACTGAAGGGTACGGTACAGGTGGTTTATTACAAGGCAAAAAACACATGCTTTCGCTTACTTGGAATGCGCCGATTGAAGCGTTTACTCGTGAAGGTGATTTCTTCGAAGGTAAAGGTGTGGATGTATTATATATGCACTTCCACAAACTCAACGAATTCATCGGCTTGACCCGTTTGCCGACATTCTTATGTAACGATGTGATTAAAAATCCACAAGTAGAAAAATACTTAGCTAACTACCAAGAACACTTGGAAAAAGTATTTGGTTAATTACAAACCATTAGTTTAGAAAGTGAGTATTTGGGCTCACCTTTTTTATTTTCTCCGCTCAAACTTCCTGATGGAGAGAGGGAAAGTGAATAGGCTGAGTTTAGATAAAACAAGCGGTCAAGTTTCCAGGAAGATTTGTAAAAAACTAAACTTTGGCCGAATTAAGGGTACCGTCTGAAACCTAAATTTCAGACGGCCTTTTATTTTGCTTTATTCTCTAAATACAGTCCGATCAAAACATTCAATATAGGCCACTAAATTTGCTTTGATTATACCCCTATCCAATATAAATGTTCTTCAGTCATACGGCGAAAGGCTTCAGCAATCGCTTTTTGTTCAGTTGTTAAATACTTATCTAAATCAAAGCCATAGGTTTCTTTGAGATAACGTTGAATGTGTGAACTATCCGCAATCAGCTTTTCCCCATGTTGCAAAACATGGTACTTTACCTTTAGGCATTTTACTGAGATCCGCAACATATTATTTGTTTCCCTTTACAAGGGATCGCCAAAATAGCTTTCATCAAGCTCAGTTTGACCATCAAAAAACTCATCGGCTTCAAGGGATAAATGATAGCTAATGACTTCACGAAGTTTTCGGTAAAACAAAATCGCTGAATTGGCTTGGATACGGAGTAAATCCTCAGCTGCTTTGGCTATAACTTTTAATATAAAAAAATCAAGGAGCTTCTTTTGTATAGATTTCTTTAGTTTACAATGGGTTATCCTCATTTTTATAGACTGACACATTTGCTAATTTACGTCAGTCTCAAGTTTTATCTATTTTAGATAACTCACCATGTAACTTTGATTTTATAAAATAAACAATAATATAAATAATACTAACAACACCTAAAGTTATGGGAACATAGCTATATCCTTTCTTAAATATCAAAACTGTTGTAAAAAATAGCCAACAAATACATTAATACAAAAAGTAATATATTTTTATGAAAAAATGAAGTTATCGCAACGTCAACCTAATTACTAAGATAAGTCATTTTACCTGAATTTATCCATAAATACTCCCAAAATCAGACTATTACTTTATGAAATCAAGAATAAAACTGGTATAGTGTTCCCCCTCATTTTCTTTTATCTGGAGGACAAAGTGGAAATTATACTTTCATACCAACAAGCTAATGCTGTTTGGGGGGAAAAAACAATTCTCAGTTTTAACGATAAACAAGCGACTATTCATTTACAAAACAATGAAAAAACAGACCGTACTTTAATACAACGCGCTGCACGTAAGTTACGTAACATAGGCATTCAAGAAGTTGAGCTTTTAGGTGATAATTGGGCATTAGAATCTTGCTGGGCATTTTACCAAGGCTTTTATACCGCTAAACAAGATTATTCAATTGAATTTCCTCATCTTGATGACGAACCACAAGATGAATTATTAGCACGTATTGAATGCAGTGATTTTGTACGTGAAATCATTAATGAACCAGCACAAAACTTAACGCCTGTAAAATTGGCCGAGCATGCAGCCGAATTTATCTTAAATCAATCAGATATTTATAATAAAAAAAATGCGGTAAGTTTCCAGATCGTTTCAGGAGAAGAACTTGAACAACAAGGATATCATGGTATCTGGACGGTTGGTAAGGGGTCAGCAAATCCACCAGCTATGTTACAACTTGATTTTAACCCAACAAATGATCCTAATGCGCCAATATTAGCCTGTTTAGTTGGGAAAGGGATTACTTTTGACAGTGGTGGTTACAGCCTAAAGCCAAGTGATGGAATGAGTACTATGCGTACCGACATGGGGGGAGCAGCATTATTAACTGGTGCTTTAGGATTAGCAATTACACGAGGGTTAAATCAACGTGTAAAACTTTACTTATGTTGTGCAGAAAACCTAGTGAGTAGTCATGCCTTTAAATTGGGAGATATTATCACTTATAGAAATGGCATTACCGCTGAAGTATTAAATACAGATGCTGAAGGCCGTCTTGTCCTCGCGGATGGGTTAATTGAAGCTGATAATCAGCACCCCAAATTTATTATTGACTGTGCAACATTAACGGGAGCGGCAAAAGTTGCATTAGGTAATGATTATCATGCAGCACTTTCAATGGATGAAAACTTAGTAGCAGAGCTATTCCGGTCTGCTCAAGATGAAAATGAACCCTTCTGGCGTTTACCGTTTGAAGATTTCCATCGTTCACAAATCAGCTCATCATTTGCAGACATTGCAAATATTGGTAGTGTCCCGATTGGAGCAGGTGCAAGCACAGCAACAGCTTTTCTCTCTTATTTTATAAAAAATTATCAGAAGAACTGGTTACACATTGATTGTGCAGCAACTTATCGTAAATCAGGTAGCGATTTATGGGGGGTGGGCGCTACAGGTATTGGTATACAAACACTTGCAAATTTATTATTGTTAAAATCAGAAGAATAAGGATCTATTTATGACGGAAAGAACACTTTCTATTATTAAACCTGATGTAGTTAATCGCCATCTTATGGGTGCTATTTTGGCACGTTTCGAACAGGCTGGTTTTAAGATTATTGCCACAAAGATGATACATTTAACGCGTGAGCAAGCTGAAGGTTTCTATGCTGAACATCAAGGGAAAGTATTTTTTGAACCACTTATTAATTATATGATATCAGCACCAATTTTAGTTTCTGTATTAGAAAAAGAACATGCAATTAAAGATTACCGCACTTTAATTGGCAATACGAATCCAGAAACAGCAGAAGAAGGTACAATTCGTAAAGAGTTTGCACTAAGTCAACGTGAAAATTCAGTTCACGGTTCTGACAGCATAGAAAGTGCTAAACGTGAAATAGCCTATTTCTTTGTTGATTCAGAAATCTATACCTACTGACATATTTATATTATCTCTAACAACAAAGCACCTAGATACATATCTAGGTGCTTTATTAAAAAAAGCCCACTTTAGGTGGGCAAAATAAGGATTAAAATTATGAAACTAAACTACTTTCTATAAAGTCTGCTATCTAATGATAAAGCGCCCGCACCAGAAAAAACAAAGTACAAAAATATAACAGAATAAAGTAACGCAAGCTCACCGCCATTTGCAATTGGGAATAGTAAATTCCCTTTTCCAGCCACATGTATAAAGAAATACGCAAAAGCCATTTAACCAGATAAAATAAACGCAGCTGGACGCGTAAATAATCCTAAAATTAATAAGATTGAGCCGACAATTTCAATCACGCCACCTATAATCATCATTGAGTCACCAACCGGTCCATTTCCACCCGTCATGGAAATGGGGAACTCCCAGAATTTTGCTGTGCCATGTAAGATAAACATGTAAGCAGCAGTAATGCGTAATAGCGCTAATACATAAGGGCGATATTTCTCAAGATTGTTCATTTGCTTTCCTTTTGTTTAAAGATGAATTAAAACAGCGCCATATTAATCCTTTAACTGATGGCTAAACAATAATTAAAATTGAAAAATACTTTTTACTAAAAGTAAAAAATAACTAAAGTAGCTTTTCAATCCAATTAGAAAAAGAATCGGCATCCATAAAGCCCGTTACTCTACTTCCTTGAATCTCATTATTTTGCTTATCAAAAAATAAAATTGTGGGTAATCCCATTACATTAAAGCGTTCCATTAATGCTTTATTTTCCGGACTATTCTTTGTCATATTGACTTGTAACAATAAGATATTTTGAAATTGCTGTTGCACTTTTGGATCTGAAAAAGTCAACTTTTCAAATTCTTTACAAGCTACACACCAATCTGCGTATAAATCCAACATCGCGATTGAATAGGGATTTTCCGCTAAAGTGCGGTCAAGTTCTTCAATATTTTTAATTTGCTTAAATTTAACCTGAGAAACAGGCTTATTTTCTACCGCACTTTGTGTTGTGTTCTGAGTTTGCCAAATCCAATTTTGCAGAGGTTGTACGGAAACCATAGCCAACGCAAAACTAATAATTTTAATGGCATAGCCAAAACCGCTCTTAGGCATCTGCAACGCAAACCAAATAAAGAATGCTGTAGCTAATCCAGCCCATAAGCGTGGCTCCCATACTTCAGGCAAAATACGAGAAAGTAAAAATACAGGTAACGCTAACATAACAAAACCGAATGTTTGTTTCACTGTGTTCATCCACTCACCTGATTTTGGCAAAATTTTATTACCAAATAATGTGATTAACATTAGCGGCACGCCCATACCAAAAGCGAGCAAATAAAGGGTTGCCGCACCTGTGAATAAATCACCACTTTGCGCCACATAAAGTAAAGCGCCAGAAAGTGGTGCTGATGTGCAAGGTGATGCCACAAGCCCAGCAATCATTCCCATTGCAAAGGAGCCACCAAAAGCGCCCGAGGTTTGTTTTTGACTCCATGTATTCAATTTATTTTGTAAACTATTCGGCAATTGAAGGGTAAACACCCCAAACATAGAAAGGGCAAGTACAACAAATAAAATAGAAAGCCCTACCATGACATAAGGATGTTGTAAGGCAATTTGGAACGGTAAGCCAATTGCTGCAACAGCAAGACCTAATAAAGTATAAGTCAACGCCATCCCTTGTACATAAAGGAATGTTAAAATAAATGCTCGCGACATACTTCTTTGTTGTTGTCCAATAACAATTGCTGAAAGTAAAGGCAACATAGGCAACACACAAGGCGTAAAAGCAAGACCTACGCCTAATAAAAAGAAACCCCAAATTGCCCATTTGCTATGAAATAAGCTATCAGCTAAACGATCTTGCTCTGATAAAAGCACTGGTTCTTCCGTATTATTTTCTATAGCTTTAGCATTAGAAATAACAAGATCACCAAGCCGTAAAACTTTACTTTCTGGTGGATAACAAAAACCTTCTGTACAACCTTGATAAGATATTTCCACTTTATCATCAGCATGGGAAAAATCACCGATAAAAGTGCCATCTATGGGTTGGGTAAAGACACTCACTTCACCAAAATAAGGATCCTGATGTCGTTCTGATTGTTGTAGAAAACGAGCTGCCAACAATTTTGATTTATCAACAAATTTACCACTGATTTTATCTTGATAAAGATAATATCCTTTCACGATATCCCAATGAATCTGGAGTTGGGTTTTATCCGGAGATAATGTAGCAGAAAATGCAAATGCATCATCTACATTTAAAAATGATTGTTTTTTATCAAACAATCCTGCATTAGCTACAAATGTGGTGAAAATAAATATAAAAAAAAGAATAAATTTTTTCATAAAATAAACTAGAAAAGGGGAAATTTGCCTAAAATTTTAACATAAAGAAATTTGAAAGCATAAAACTATGATGTAGATCACAAAAACAAAACCTAATGAAAAATCAGAGCATTTTTCTGTTGTTACAACAATGTTACATCGTTAGAATGATAACTACGATAGCATACGCCAAAATAAGTATAAGGATGGAAAATGGCTACCCCAAAAATTCTCATTGTTGAAGATGAAATCGTGACCCGTAATACGCTTAAAGGGATTTTTGAAGCTGAGGGGTATGATGTTCTTGAGGCTCAAGATGGCGCAGAAATGCATCATATTCTTACACACTACACGATTAATCTTGTGGTAATGGATATTAACTTACCTGGAAAAAATGGTTTATTACTTGCCCGTGAATTGCGTGAAAATATTAATTTACCACTTATATTTTTAACGGGACGAGATAATGAAGTTGATAAAATTTTAGGATTAGAAATAGGCGCAGACGATTACTTAACCAAACCATTTAATCCTCGCGAACTTACTATTCGGGCTCGTAACTTACTACACCGCACTCTGCCTCACCAAGAAAAAGAAAATACATCGGGAAAAGAATTTTATCGCTTCAATGGTTGGGTATTAGATTTAAATAGCCATAATCTCATTACCCCAGAAAACCAAGAACTAAAATTGCCACGCAGTGAATTTCGCGCAATGCTTTATTTCTGTGAAAACCCAGGTAAGTTGCTAACTCGAGAAGAACTTCTCCGTAAAATGACAGGTAGAGCATTTAAACCACAAGATCGCACTGTAGATGTTACAATTCGCCGAATTCGGAAACATTTTGAGGAATATTCAAATACCGATGAAATCATCATGACAGTGCATGGAGAAGGATATCGATTTTGCGGTAATATAGAATAATATCAAAGGCTATTATTCATTTCTTAAGATGAATGATAGCCTTTACCTAGCCGAATAACCCTCAAACCAACTTTCTAAAATCAAGCAAGCAGAAATACCATCGACCTTGTCCTTTTTAAGTGATCTGAAACCACCACGTTCAAATATCTCACTACGCGCTTCCATTGTTGTAAGACGTTCATCTTGTAACTCAACAGTAATACCAAAACGTCCATGCAACCGGTTAGCAAATTTTTTCGCTCGTAGTGTTAAGTCTTGGATGGTACCATCCATATTAAGTGGCAAACCAACAACAAGTACATCAGGCTTCCATTCCTTTAGACAGTTTTCAATAGCGCTCCAATTAGGGATCCCATCCTGTGCTTTAAATGCCGGAAGTGCTTGAGCCGTTCCAGTTATACTTTGTCCAACCGCGCAACCAATACTTTTTGTACCAAAATCAAAGGCAAGTACAGTGATGCCCATTAACTATGCCCCACTTGAGCCATCACAAAATTATGAGGATGAATACCAAGAGATTGATTGGCCACTATATAGCGTTCTTCATAAGGTGTATCAAACAAAATTTGTTCACTAGCTGGTGCAACTAACCAGGCATTATCAATAATTTCTTTTTCTAACTGTCCTGCAGACCAACTTGCACATCCTAGCGCAACTAAATATTTTTCTGGAGCGAATGTAGACCCAAGGGTTTCTACAACATCAGCAGATGTTGTCATAGAAAGTGTATCAGTAACCTTATAAGTATGTTGAAAATGATTAAGTGTATTTTTATGTAAAATAAAACCACGTTCTGAATGTATCGGACCGCCAGCAACGACCATTTCATTACCAAAAGTGCGGTCATTTTTCATCATAAAATTAAGCTTTAAATAAAGTTCTGCAATACTTAAATCCGTGGGCTGATTGATTACTAATCCCATAGAACCTTGTTCGTTATGTTCACACATAAACACCACAGTTCGGTTAAAATAATCATCTAGATGAGGCATTGCGATGAGAAACTTCCCTTGCAGTTCCATCATTCTCCTAAATCTCCAAAATAAATTTGTAATGCACTGATCGCTGCTAGTGAAGCAGTCTCGGTACGTAATACACGCTTTCCTAATAAAATTTCAGTAAAACCTTTCTGTTGTGTTTGCACTATTTCTTGTTCTGACAACCCGCCTTCTGAACCAATTAACAAACGTACCCCATCTTTGGGAATCATTGGTAACGTTTTTATACTATGTTGTGCTCTAGGGTGTAAATTTAATTTAATCGCCCCATCATCTTCTGCACACCAATCCTGTAATTTCATTAAAGGACGAATTTCAGGCACCACATTACGACCACATTGTTCACAAGCAGCAATGACAATTTTTTGCCACTGTTGAATTTTTTTATCCATCCGCTCTCCATCTAACTTCACGCCACAACGTTCAGACCACAGTGGCGTAATCACATTTACTCCCAATTCCACAGATTTTTGAATGGTGAATTCCATCCGTTCACCTCGTGAAATAACTTGACCTAAATGGATTTTTAAATTGGATTCTTTATCAGAAAGTTCTCTCCCTAAGATATTAACTTTTACCGATTTCTTATTGGATTCTGTGATTATTGCTGGATAAATATGGTTTGAACCATCAAAAAGCTCAAGTTGCTCACCTTCTACCATTCTCAATACACGACCAACATGATTGGCGGCATCTTCAGAAAGTTGGCATTGCGTTTGATATTCTAATGATTCAGGGTGATAAATTCTAGGTATGCGCATAGTATTCTAAAATGTCAATAGGAGGCGAGAATAATATCTTTCACATGAAAAATAAATAAATTTACACGTGGGCTATTTTAAGCATCTCATTCCCTATAGATTAATCAGATAGATTTTGAGGTAACCGCTCTAAAATAGCATGCCAGTAAGTGATAGAGCGAACATTATGTTTACGAATACAATCTACCACAGCATCAGCGTTACCTATCTGACAAATTTGCTGCATTTCTAAGTAGAATTGTTTAGTAAGTTCTCTGTGCTTTTCCTCTTTAAAGAAGAGTAAACCAATTCGTTGATAAACGCCCTTTAAACTATTGAATACTAATCGATAAAAAGGCTTATTAGCTACCACAGTAAATTGACGAAACAAAGTATAGTCAAATTCCGTGTAATCTTGAGCAGTATTCTCCAATTGCTCTAGTGATGCAAAAAGTGTGGCAGATTGCTCTGGAGAATTTTTAACAGCTTCATAAATATAAAATTCAGACATTTTACTACGTAAAGATAGCATGTTATCAATAATCATTGGTGCTGAACGCATATCCAAACTAATCAATGTCTCGATAATATTTGGTCCAGCCGTATCCCAAATATTATTCACTTTCGTCGGTTTACCATGCTGAATTGTTAACCAGCCATCTCTCGCCAAACGTTGCAACACTTCACGTAATGTTGTACGAGTTACCCCTATTTTATCAGCAAGATCTCGTTCTGAAGGCAAATTACTCCCTGCGGGAAAAATATCCTGCCAAATACTTTTTACAATATACTCTTCAGCCAAAGCCGCAGGACTTTGCGCTTTTAAAATGTCATTATCGTTTTGCATTACACTTAAAAATCAGATAAAAATAAAAAAAGATGCAATTTTATGAAAAAATAGCTAGTTTTTATTATCCTTTAAAGACGGATATATTACAATGTCAGCATGATAAAAAATAATGGAGTCCCCTATGACAAACATTCAAGCTTTTATGAAAAACTTTCTTGGTTCAAGTCCGGATTGGTATAAACTTGCCATTGTTGCTTTTCTCATTATTAATCCGATTATTTTCTTTTTCATCAACCCTTTCCTAGCGGGCTGGCTATTAGTCGCTGAATTTATTTTCACGTTAGGCATGGCATTGAAATGCTACCCCCTTCAACCCGGTGGTTTATTAGCTATTGAAGCTATTATTATAGGCATGACAAACGTAGAGCATGTAAAAGCTGAGATTATGTCTAATTTTGAAGTAATTTTACTATTAATGTTTATGGTTGCGGGGATTTTCTTTATGAAGCAATTACTGCTTTATGTATTTACTAAATTACTCGTTAAAATTCGCTCTAAAATTGCACTTTCTCTCGCATTTTGCTTTAGCGCAGCCTTTTTATCCGCTTTTCTTGACGCATTGACCGTAGTTGCAGTTATTATTAGTGTCGCGATGGGATTTTATGGGGTATACCATAAAGTCGCATCAGGAAATGGTTTAATGGATGCAGTGGATATTTCTGATGATGCTAAAATTGATGCAAAACATCATGAAACCTTAGAAAAATTTCGAGCATTCTTACGTAGTCTAATGATGCATGCTGGCGTCGGAACTGCACTTGGTGGCGTAATGACAATGGTGGGTGAACCACAAAACTTAATTATTGCAGAACAAGCCAAATGGAACTTTATCGAATTTTTCCTCCGCATGGCACCAGTTACTGTTCCAGTATTTATCTGTGGATTGCTCACTTGCTTCTTAGTCGAAAAATTCAAATTATTCGGTTATGGTGAAAAATTACCTAAAGATGTATGGAAAATCTTGTCAGATTTAGACCGCACTAATTCAGAAAAAATGTCTAAACAAGACAAAATCAAATTAGGTGTTCAAACGTTAATCGCGATTTGGTTAATTCTTGGATTGGCGTTCCATCTTGCGGCGGTAGGCTTAATTGGTTTAAGTATCATCATTTTTGCTACAGCATTCACAGGTGTGACTGACGAACACACTATCGGTAAAGCATTCCAAGAGTCTTTGCCATTTACAGCCCTACTTGTTGTCTTCTTTTCTGTGGTTGCTGTAATTATTGATCAAAAACTATTCGCACCTATTATTCATTTTGTACTTGCTTCTGAAGAAAATACTCAGCTTGCTCTCTTCTATATCTTTAATGGATTGTTATCTTCTATCTCTGATAACGTGTTTGTCGCAACGGTTTATATAAACGAAGCAAAATCTGCATTAGCGAATGGCGTAATTTTACCTCATCAATTTGAATTGCTTTCTGTGGCAATCAATACTGGAACAAACTTACCATCCGTCGCAACACCAAATGGACAAGCAGCATTCTTGTTCTTATTGACTTCATCCCTCGCCCCATTAATTCGCCTTTCTTACGGAAGAATGGTTTATATGGCTTTGCCTTATACTGTTGTTATGTCGCTTGTAGGTTTATTTGCTATCGAATTTATTTTACCTGCAACTACAGATTGGTTGGCAAGCTTAGGTTTAATTTTGCCGATTTAAGGAGACAAAATGCTCACATTATTAAAACAATTTTCTGAAAAACGCTCCGCATGGTTTTTACTAGCTTTATCAAGTTTAGCCTTGGAATCTACCGCACTTTATTTCCAATATGGAATGGGGTTACAGCCTTGTGTGCTTTGCGTATATGAACGTTTAGCGATAATTGGATTATTTATTGCGGGCATTATTGGTCTTTTCGCACCAAAATCATTTATTGTGAGATTAATCGCATTGATACTAGGATTATTTAGTAGTATTAAAGGCCTTTTGGTATCACTGCGCCATTTGGATCTACAAATGAATCCAGCCCCCTGGAAACAATGTGAGTTTATCCCTAACTTTCCAGAAACCTTACCATTTCATCAATGGTTCCCTGCTATTTTTAATCCTACAGGCTCTTGCAATGAAAGCCAATGGTCATTCTTAAATTTAACCATGGTTCAGTGGCTCGTATTTATTTTTGCAGTATACATTGCGATACTCACAATATTATTTATTTCTCAAATACAAAAAAGTCGTAAACAAAGACGGTTATTTAATTAATAAAATTTACTAACTATAATAATTTATTGGAATGCTCCCCAAAATTAACTTTAAAAACTATATGTTATGATTGCAGGAGAATTTTTTATTTTATATGACGAATCCGAAAGGCTTTATTTGGTCTTTTATATGCAAAAGATGCTATTCCAAAGATATGAATAGCATAAGTCTATTGCTTAACCAATTTTATAAGGTTATTTCTCTATGAAAATCAACATTATTACTAACTCTTGCAAGTATTGCATTATCTACCTACGTTCACCTCCTGCACCACCGTCGGTTCAGGAAAGAGATCCATTATAAAATGAAGTGAGCATGACGAATATTAACCAAAAGAATTTAAAGGAAGATTTGCTGAGAAAATAGCATTTGTCTTAGCAAAATTTGAGGGTTCAGGTAAATTAAGGTAATAACGCTGCTAGGTTTACTGAAAAGCAATTAGCTGAAAACTCAGAGCTGTTAGAGCATTTATTTCTAAAAGTGCTAGTTAATCGGAATAAAGTATAGAAAATCTCAAATTAATATTTTCAGCTAACAATCTAGAAAAATTAAACCTATCAAACAAATAAAGTTCTACTCTTCTATAAGCTTTCTCAATACTTTTTTCTTTTAACTCTCCTTTCTTTAATCGTTTATCACGCCATAGCATAGCAAGCTCTTTAAAGGTCACAGATTTCCTCTCTTTCTCCTCTTGCTGCATACGTTCTTCTTCAACAGGATTTACCCCCTGTGCCAATAGTCTGCACCATATACAAGCCTTATCCCTAGCGAAAGTAAGTGGAATTGATGGATAATTTCCAAAAGATTTTTTAATGCGTTTTTTGGTTATTGGGTGAGTGTAAATGAATCGCCATATTTTGGCTCCAGTTGGTTTAACCAATAAATACAGATTATCCCTATCTGAAAATAGTTGCTCTTTATCGGTTGGTTTAATTTCATGAATATAAGAATCAGTAAATTTTTTTGAAAAGTCTCTAGCCATTGTTCAAGCCCTAATAAATAACAATTTACCGTTCTTCTGTTCCCTCGTTTTTGTTCCTTCATAAAGAGGGAACATTTAAGGGAACAATAAAAACGAACAATGACAAACAATAAAAGGCGAAAACAACAATAAGGTTGATTCTAAAATGCTGTTTTTATGATGTTTTTTGACAGAAAAGACGTTATTTGACAGGTCAAATGGTCCCCCCTACCGGACTTGAACCAGTGACCAAGCGATTATGAGTCGCCTGCTCTAACCGACTGAGCTAAGGGGGGAAAGTGCGGTGATTATAGAGAAATAATCACTTGAAGTCTATAAAAGAAGGGATGATTGATGAAAAATCAATCATCCCTTTTAGCATTATTGAAGCACTGAAATATCCGCCACTTGTAGGAACAAGCCTTGCAACGTATTTAAAATCGCTAAGCGGTTTTGGCGTAATGCAGGATCTTCAGCATTTACCATCACGTTATCAAAGAAACTGTCTACCGGTGCACGTAAGTTTGCTAATTTATCCAATACTGCAGTGTAATCGCCTTGTGCAATAAGCGGTTGTACTTCTGTGCGTAATGCAAGTACAGCTTCAGCTAGGGCTTTTTCTGCTGGCTCTACGCAAGCGGTCAAATTGATCTCACCAATTGCAGCATCCGCTTTCGCTAAGATATTACTTACACGTTTATTTGCTGCTGCTAACGCTTCCGCTGAATCTAAAGTACGGAAATGTGATACCGCACGCACGCGCGCATCAAAATCAGCAGGGCGAGTTGGACGACGCGCCAATACCGCTTGAATTACATCCACTGCAATACCTTCATCTTGGTACCATGCACGGAAACGACCAAGCATGAAGTCCACTACATCGGCAACCACGTTTTGATTGGTGAGTTTATCACCGAACAGTGCGACTGATTTTTTCACTAAATCTTCTAAATCAAGTGGTAAGTTTTTCTCTACAATAATACGTAATGCACCTAATGCCGCACGACGAAGTGCGAATGGGTCTGCACTGCCTTTTGGTGCTTGTCCAATACCGAAGATCCCCGTTAAGGTGTCAAATTTATCGGCTAAAGCGACCGCACTTGCAACGAGTGATTTTGGTAATTCATCCCCCGCAAAGCGTGGCATATATTGTTCGTTTAACGCCACTGCCACTTCTTCGTCTTCACCATCATGACGAGCATAGTGCATCCCCATTACGCCTTGTGTATCAGTGAATTCGAATACCATGTTGGTCATTAAGTCACATTTTGACAGTAAACCTGCACGTTTTGCTTTCGCTTCGTCTGCACCGATTTGTTTTGCAATTTCGCCTGCAAGTTGCTCAATGCGGTCAGTTTTATCTTTCAATGTACCCAGTTGTTGTTGGAACAATACGGTTTCTAAACGTGGTAAACGATCAACAAGTTTTTGTTTTAAGTCGGTTTTGAAGAAGAATTCCGCATCGGTTAAACGTGGACGAACCACTTTTTCGTTCCCTTCGATAATCGCGGTTGGATCTTCCGGGTTGATGTTCGATACAAAAATAAAGTGCGGTAATAATTTGCCGTTTTTGTCATAAATCGGGAAATATTTTTGGTCGCCTTTCATGGTGTAAACCAATGCTTCCGCTGGCACCGCTAAGAAACGCTCTTCAAATTTTGCCGCTAAAACGTTTGGATATTCCACCAATGAGGTCACTTCTTCAAGCAGGCTTTCTTCAATATCAGCCACGCCGCCAAGTGCGGTCGCTTTTGCTTGCGATTTTGCCAAAATTTCTGCTTTACGCTCGTTGAAGTCGGCTACCACAGAACCTTTCTCACGCAATAATTGCGGATATTGGTCAGCATGTTGAATTTCAAATTCTTTCTCGCCTAAGAAACGGTGACCGCGAATAGTTCGCGCACTTGCCACACCTAAAATTTCACCTTCAATTAACTCGCCACCCAATAACATAGTAACCGTGTGAACCGGACGGATAAATTGCACGGTTTTATCTGCCCAACGCATCGGTTTTGGAATTGGCAATTTTGCCAACGCATTTGCCACAATGTCGTTAAGTAAGTTTTTGGTCGGTTGACCTTCAATTTTTGCACGATGAACAAGCCATTCGCCTTTATCAGTTGCAATGCGTTCTGCTTGCTCAACGGTAATCCCACAACCGCGTGCCCAGCCTTCTGCCGCTTTAGTTGGTTTACCTTCGGCATCAAAGGCAGCAGATACTGCCGGTCCACGTTTTTCAATTTCTTTGCTTGGTTGTTGTGTGGCTAAGTTCAACACTTTCACCGCCAAACGGCGCGGCGCCGCAAACCATTCGATTTTGTCGAAGGTTAAGCCCGCTTGGTTTAATTCTGCTTCAACGTTATCCGCAAAAGAGGTCGCTAATGTTTTGAGAGCTTTTGGCGGCAGCTCTTCCGTGCCGATTTCTACTAGGAAGTTTTCTTTCATTATCATTTTCTCATTAATAATATGTTCTAAATTTTTTAATCTAGAAATCAGATTTTAAATTTTTTAATCTAAAAAAGTAGGATAACGGTTTCTTGGTTTTCTGAGTTCTTAGCAAAATACCCTTTTCAAAAAACAAATATTCTGGATATTCTTGAGGAATAAAAGAATTATAAACGCCTACAACTCCAGAAAAAGCTAGTTTTAAATTTACATTAATATATCCACAAAATGCATCATCAAAATCAAGATCTAACTCACTATTTTCTCTTATTGAGATTAATGATTGTGCTGATACATTATGCAAATTTGGTTTATCATCAGAAATGATCACTAAATGTTTAAGATAAAGTTCTTTGTCTAATATTTCATAATAACAAGTGTAATATGAGTAAGATTTAAATCCATAAATTGAAGGATTAAATATTCCTCTTAACATTTCATAGCTATTGCCCTCAAAAATGAGTTTGCCAAATGACTGTATTACCATATGATACTCTTGAATTAAAGACTAAAGTTCAATATATGCTTTCTCTGCACCTTGACCAAATTTCAAATCATAAATTCTTTTTTGCTTAATACCTAATTCATCCATAATGATTTCACTATTCGATGATGAGTAAAATCTATATCTTGTTCGCCCATTCTCCATTTTTCGGGTTTCATAGCCATCTACTTCATATGCAGAAACAACTACGTTTTCACCACCAGAATTAACACCAATAATATATTGAACTCTATCAGCTTTCTCTTGATTTAAAACCCAATTTCCTAGTGTTCTAGATTTTAAATTTGAATCATCAAAATTCTGAAATGTAAAATTAAGGTTATCATTTTTAGATAACTCTAGAGCATCTTTGATTTTTACAACCAAAATCAAACCTTTAGCATTGATATTGCTTTTAGAAATTTTCATGCTTCCGCTTCCCTTTTAGATTGTCCACGCAGTGCGTGGACTATTTGATTATTTTCTACGTTTTCACTTCTGACAAATCTCCCCTACCCCTCTTTGCTAAAGAGGGGATTGGATCTTTGCAGAGTTAAATATTTATGTTTTACTTTAACATTTTTTTGAAAGCAGATAATTTAATCTCTATTGGAAATTAAAATGTAAATGAGCCAGTTACTATCAATTTACCCAAGAAATCCCCCTCTTTAGCAAAGAGGGGTAGGGGAGATTTACTCGCTTCGCTCGCACTTCGTGCCGTTGCTAAAGCAACGTTCAAACGCAAGCGTTTGTGGCAGAAATTAATCCAACCTCATACTCAATCAGCCCTTACATTCTCTAAAAACAAATAAATCTGCTCTACTACCGCTTCAATTTCACGCATGACTTCATCATTGCTAAACCGCATCACCGTAAAACCAAGTGAATTTAATTCTGCATCTCGCAATGCGTCTTTTTCCTGATAATCAGGTTCATAATGCTGACTACCGTCTAACTCAATAATCAGCTTTGCTTTCGCACAATAGAAATCAACGATATAACTTAAAAGTGGCTTTTGTCGATTAAATCGAAATCCTAATAATTAATCTCGATTGATGCGTTGCCATAATTTTCTTTCTGCATCCGTTTGATCCACTCGCAATTTCTGCGAATTCTCTTTTAAGTATTTTTCATAAGGTTGCATGAAAACTATTTCTTACCGTTTTCAATACTCTCCCTTAATACCTGTTGAAAACGCTCGTAATCACAAAAACCATTTTCATCTTTTTCACAGCCTTTGAGGGTTAATGCTGTTTGGTTTGGTGGTGTCGCTAAACTTAGTGGCGTGATGTTAATCAGCTGTTCGGTGGTTTGATACACATAATCCAACTTAAATTTGAGCTTGCCACTTGGTTTATGTTTCCACACTTCAAATAGCAACTTGCCACCGATTGGGATATTTTCCAACGAATCATCTAACTCATAAGGCTCAACACCTAGTGCTGCAAGCAGAGCGACGATATTCGAATCATGTCCAACCAATAAGTTAATTTTGTTTTCACTATTTAGCTGTTGCTGAATAAATGCCAATAACGGATATGAGGCATTTTGTGCTAACGCTTCGTTGTTTTTAAATAACGTGCGGTAATATTCGTTTTTAATTTCGTTAATTGCACGCCATTTTTCTTGGCTATCCACACGGCCGTTTGCGATTTCTGAATCAGGCTTACCCACATAATGCGCAAGCAATAATGCACTGACAATTTTCTTTCCTTTGCTGATAGAGCCAGTAATTTTGACTGACTTGCCGTCTTTAATACTGTATTCACCGACTTTTCCACCTAAATCACACTCGCCTTTTTGTAAGCAGTTTGGTGAATTTTTATAATCGATGATTTCACTCAATAGCGCATAATTTGGCGCTAATTTTTGCTGTAAAGCGGTTAAATCAACGTTATTTTTTGCAAATTCAATCAAGGCTTTGCTTGGATTATGCGCTTGCGTTTTAAAAATCGGATCTTTTTCTGAACCAATTTTACCGTGATGTTGCAATTGAACATTACAGCCCGCAAATGCACCAGAAACAATTGCTTGCCCTGTTGCGATGGTGCGTTGCACACCATTTGCATAAGCAAAAATGCCTTCGCCCGATGCACAACGTTCTGTTGTTAGTAACCCTTTATCTGCAAGCCATTGACCTAAATACTGTCCGAAATAGGTTTCTAGCACCGTCCCTTTTGCAGTGAGATAGCCAGATGGTACATTCCATTTTGCCCATTCATAAGGGGAATATTTCGCCATTTCTTGCGGATCTTTTTCCACTGGTGAACGCAATCCGTGTCGGCTGAAAATCAATACTTTCTCTAATTCATAATCAGAACTTGAGGAAGTTTGACCATTTTCTGTTGCAAACGCACTACTTGCTAAAGCTGAGCCAAGCAAAAGTGCGGTGAATTTTAGGGTTATTTTTTTCATATTCGAGACCTAATCATTTAATGTTGAAATTGAGCTATAAAAATTCAAGGCATATTTGGTGCCGTAAACTAACACCATAAATACTGCAACAATATTGACTACCGCAAAAAAGATTAGTTGTTTACTGTTGCTCTCCACCCAGAGCATTTTAAATAATGCGAGCGTACCAATATTTTCATCAAGTTCGCTCTCTCCGCTTAGTGTTCTTAAGGTTTTCAGCATCTCGCGTACAAAAGCGACAGTATTTATTGCCATGACGCTGAGTGCAATAAATCCAGAAGCGAGGCATAAAAACAGCACTGGTACATCACTCCACCCCCAATGTACCCAATCCAGCTCAGAAAACATAAATAATGCCAGTGATAAAAATAACACTGCAGGCGTTAAATTTCGTAGAAACATTAAATAGTCATCGCCAATTTTAAATAAAAATTGTAAAAAACTGACTTTCTTCATTACTTACGAATCTTCCAACTTGTCTTGGTTTTCATTAAACTCACTTTACCATCTTTTGAGATATAGCCGCCTTTTACCAGATCTAAAATCGTATTTTCAGGCAAATCAGACGCAAACACTTCAACCAGTTGCTTATCTTCCGAAAGAATGCCATAACCCGCTTGGGTTTTATTCGCAGGATCGTCTAGCTTAATATCCGCCACATCAAACACTTGTACACAGGCTTTTTTCAAATAAGAATAAGACTGTCCCGCACTTGGTAAGCAACCGTGAGCATCTGTTTCACCGCCCACAGTTGGCATTTCAGCTTGTGGTTGCGCATTGCTACAAGCGGTCAAAATCATCGCTGAAGTTGCAAGAGCTAACGTTTTTTTTATCACTTTAGAAAATCTCTTTTAATTTGGATTCATCTAAAACAACATCGCCATTTGGTAATAACAACGCAGGAATACCTAAATAGCCATTTGCTTTCGAGTTATCAAATTCTGCATTACTATCGCGTAAACGAATGAATTGTTTGAGATTAGGTAATGAAGTCATAATTTCTACTTCATCGTAATCCACGCCTAAGCGATCCAACTCCGCGACAAATGGTGCGGTATCTGGGCATGTTTCTGCATAAAAAAGAATTGGTTTGCTCATTTTTCTCTCCTAAAGTGCGGTCAAATTTCACCGCACTTTTGTGAATTTGTTTAAGCCTTATTTTTACAACCAGGGAAACCTAAAGCTTCACGGCTTGCATAATAGGCTTCCGCCACCCCTTTGGTTAAGGCTCGAATACGTAAAATATAGCGTTGGCGTTCGGTTACCGAAATTGCTTTACGTGCATCTAACAAGTTAAAGCTGTGTGCTGCTTTCAAAATACGCTCATAAGCTGGCAATGGTAACGGTCTTTCTAAGGCTAATAACTCTTGTGCCTCTTTTTCGTATTGATCGAAGCAGTAGAATAAGAAATCTGTGTTTGCGTGTTCAAAGTTATAGGTTGATTGCTCAACTTCATTTTGATGGAAAACATCGCCATAAGTGGTTTTGCCTAATGGGCCGTCAGACCAAACTAGGTCATACACAGAATCTACGCCTTGAATGTACATGGCCAAACGCTCTAAACCGTAAGTCACCTCGCCCGTTACAGGTTTACATTCTAAGCCGCCCACTTGTTGGAAATAGGTAAATTGAGTCACTTCCATGCCGTTTAGCCACACTTCCCAGCCCAAGCCCCATGCGCCTAAGGTTGGGTTTTCCCAGTTATCTTCTACGAAACGAATGTCGTTTTTGGTCGGATCGAAGCCGAGCATTTCAAGCGAGCCTAAATAAAGTTCTTGAATGTTATCTGGAGAAGGTTTAATTACCACTTGGAATTGATAGTAATGTTGTAAACGGTTTGGATTTTCGCCATAACGACCGTCCGTCGGACGACGTGAAGGTTGAACATAAGCAAATGCCATCGGCTCTGGGCCTAATGCGCGTAATGCGGTCATTGGGTGAGAGGTGCCTGCACCCACTTCCATATCAAAAGGTTGCACAATGGTGCAACCTTGGTTTGCCCAATATTCTTGCAGGGCTAAAATCATACCTTGGAATGTTTTTACGTTAAATTTTGTACTCATAATCGTTGATCTGATGTGATTAAAAATGCCTGCATTATACTTGAAAGCGCAAGGCGGATAAAGGCGAAAAAATGCAGTTGAAAAGAATAAAAAAGAGGCTTTTACATTGTTTCAGTTACAACATAAAAGCCTCTTTAAGAACAGCTCTTAGGCTACCAACGATATCCTAATTTCACACCAATTGTTCTCTGTTTACTTAATTGTGAACCTTGAGATTGAGTCGCATATACCGACATATGGAAGTGCGAGATCTCACCACTTACACCCAATTCTTTTTGCCAATAACGCCCGAATTGTTGTTGTAAAGTCGCCTGATTGACTTTAGTTTGCACGCGAGCATTTGAAGCATCGACATAATTTACCGAGAAATACGGTTTAATTGTTACATCTTGAGCTGGTGTAAGGGTGTAATCTACTTTAGCCCCTGTAGTATAACTATTAAATGCTATTTTAGGTGTCTGGATATTTACACCTTCGTATTGGTAATTTTCGCCTTCAATAAAATGTCGATTTACACCAAGATAAGGCTGAACACCTAATTCTCCTAAACGGAACTGATAGTTCGCATTAAAACCATAACTCATCACACGACGATGGATTTTTTGGCTTTGTTCACCTGAAATTTTACTTGAACTTACCCCATAACCTGCGTTGATACCCAATTGCCAATCATGCCATTGATATTGTGCAAATGCTGACACCATCGTGAGATCCATATGATTGGAGATCTGCTCATCAAAGGTATTATTAGCACGACCATGTGAGAAAATCGCCCCCATCCGTCCATTCTCAACTTTTTTCTGAGCACCAATTTGGCGTAAATTCATATTTTGTTGATAAGCACGGAAGTCATCTGAGTCATAACGTTTTTTATCTTGCGTAATATTCGTCCATACTGAAAGATCTGAATCGGAAACCAAAACTTTATCAAGCTCATGTTGAACCGAAAGCATACTATTTACCGTTGCAGACAATTCAGAAAGAGCACTATTTGAATAACGACTAATAAGCTCTTTTTGCTTGCGTTGTGCTTCCGCTAGACGTTTTTCCTCTTCAGCTTGACGTTGTCTTTCGGCTTCAAGTCGTGCTTGTTCTTCTGCCGCTTGACGTTGTCTTTCTGCTTCAAGACGAGCTTGTTCTTCTGCCACTTGACGTTGTCTTTCTGCTTCAAGTCGTGCTTGTTCTTCTGCCGCTTGACGTTGTCTTTCTGCTTCAAGTCGTGCTTGTTCTTCTGCCGCTTGACGTTGTCTTTCTGCTTCAAGTCGTGCTTGTTCTTCTGCCGCTTGACGTTGTCTTTCGGCTTCAAGTCGTGCTTGTTCTTCTGCTGCTTGACGTTGTCTTTCTGCTTCAAGTCGTGCTTGTTCTTCTGCCGCTTGACGTTGTCTTTCGGCTTCAAGTCGTGCTTGTTCTTCTGCTGCTTGACGTTGTCTTTCGGCTTCAAGACGAGCTTGTTCTTCTGCTGCTTGACGTTGTCTTTCTGCTTCAAGTCGTGCTTGTTCTTCTGCCGCTTGACGTTGTCTTTCGGCTTCAAGACGAGCTTGTTCTTCTGCTGCTTGACGTTGTCTTTCGGCTTCAAGACGAGCTTGTTCTTCTGCCGCTTGACGTTGTCTTTCGGCTTCAAGTCGTGCTTGCTCTTCTGCCGCTTGACGTTGTCTTTCCGCTTCAAGTCGTGCTTGTTCTTCTGCTGCTTGACGTTGTCTTTCCGCTTCAAGTCGTGCTTGTTCTTCTGCTGCTTGACGTTGTCTTTCCGCTTCAAGTCGTGCTTGTTCTTCTGCTGCTTGACGTTGTCTTTCTGCTTCAAGACGAGCTTGTTCTTCTGCTGCTTGACGTTGTCTTTCGGCTTCAAGACGAGCTTGTTCTTCTGCCGCTTGACGTTGTCTTTCGGCTTCAAGTCGTGCTTGCTCTTCTGCCGCTTGACGTTGTCTTTCGGCTTCAAGTCGTGCTTGTTCTTCTGCCGCTTGACGTTGTCTTTCCGCTTCAAGTCGTGCTTGTTCTTCTGCTGCTTGACGTTGTCTTTCCGCTTCAAGTCGTGCTTGTTCTTCTGCTGCTTGACGTTGTCTTTCTGCTTCAAGTTGCGCTTGTTTTTCTGCTTCCTCTTGACGGAATTGAGCAGTAACTGGCATAGTTTGCTCAATGGTTTGACGTTGTTGAGCATTTGCTTTGTGATGCTCTGCTTGCGTTTTATCTTGTTCGACTTTTGCTTGCTCTGCCGTTAATGCTTGAGTTTGTGCATTAGTGCTATTTTTAAGATTTTCGACCGCTTGTTGTTTAGCAATAACAGCTTGATTCGCCAGATTAAGAGCACTTAAGCTACTATTATTTTGTTCTGCTGCGTTTGCTTTTTCTTGAGCCGCGGTTGCTTTCTCTTGCAGTGTTTCTGCAAGAGTAGTTTTGAAGGTTTGAGCCTCTTTATTTTGATTAACTTGTTCTTCTAAGTCGCGTTCAAGTAATGCTTTTTTCGCTTTCAATTCTGCATTGTTAGCTTGTGCTTGTCGGAGAAGTTCTTCTGTGATTATAAGCTCCTCTTTCGCTTCTTCAAGTGATAACACCATAAAATAGAAAGCCTGCTTTTCAGCCTGTAAAGATGCCCCTTTTTCAGATAACACTTTTTCTTCTTCAGCAACAGCCAGTGCTTTTTCTTGTTGCTGTTTTGCGAGATTAAGTTGTGCAAGTTTAGCTGTGGCAAACTCAATTTGAGCTTCTTCTTTTTTCACTTGTGCTGTCGCTAAAGCAATATTTGCTTCATCTAAAGCTTGAGCAGTTTCTAGGCTTTTAGCGGATTCGTACGCATTGGTTGCAGTTTGTGCTTTTTCTTGAGCCGCTTGTACTGTAGCTTGTGCTTGGGTTAATGCCATTTCTTTCTGATTTTGCACTTCCTGTGCTGCATTTTGGTTACGTTGAAGTGCTGCTAATTCCGTTTTTAATGTGTTGAGATGGCTTTGATCAGGCAATGCTTCAGATAATACTGAACTTTTTGACCGCACTTTTTCTTCTTGAGCATGACGTTTTTCGGTTAATGCTGTTTTTTTCGCTAATAATTCGCTTAACTTGTGAGCTTCATTGGTTAAGTTTTGGGTTAACTCCTGTTCTTTAATCGGATTATATAAACGGTATTCATTCCCTTTTTTAGTTAACTCATAACGCCAAGTACCAGCATCAACGTGTTGATTGGCTAAGGTAAAGTTCAAGCCTGAATCTACCGCTTGTTTAAGGGTAACTAGTGTTAATTGTTCAAGTGTTGTGGGTTCAGCCCCCGTATTATGCACATTAAGCTTAAAGTCACCTTGTGCACGTCCATTAATTTGTAATTTATCGCCTAAATACTGGGTCAGATAAGTACGATAATTAAACGTCCCATTGCCACTTAAATTGCCATTGATCGTTAACGTATTAAATTGGCTATTGTTCGCTTGAGTAACAAAATCTGGGTTCAGCGTAATTTCGCTATTATTGAGTGCCAAACTACCTAAAGTAGTACTCGCTGGCATTGTCCAATTTGCATTGTCTAAATTAACCGTAGTGCTTTCTGCACCGCTAATTTGATGTGAAAAATGACTATTCGCTAAATTAAACTGAGCAGAATCTGATAATGTTACATTCCCCATTAATTGGGCATTATTCACGGTTGCATTCGCCTGATTAACAAGGTTTAACAAACCAGTTTGGGTTGCATTATGGCTTAATGTAAATTGACTCTGTTCAGTTAAATTCACGTTGCCAATTAAATCCACGAATCCTGATGCAACGAGGCTTGCGGTATTAGATAACTGCACGTTGCCATTTACTTTTGTTCTTGGTAATGAGTCGATTGTTTTCTGTTTCGTTAGATTTTCCGATTTACATTCTGTTAATCCCGTCCAATCTGAACGGATACACACCAAATTCTCTTGATTTGGCGTCACACCAAAAGTGGCTTTAGCATTATTACTTAATTGCCAATTACCATTAATTTCGGAAACATTACGAGAAACAATAGCTTTTCCACCTTGAATTTGAAAATTTTCAGCCTTAAAAGTGCGGTTGATCCAATCATCATCGATGATGACCTCTCCTCGCGTTGAACCTTCCATCTTGGCATGATTTTGATTTAAATGATTGTAAGCATGAGGCGTTGGACGACCGCTAAAAATTAAGTTACCGCCATTTTGAGTAATATTCCCTTTTAAATTTGTTCCACCTGATAGAAGGAAGTGATTATCTTTGTTAAGTGGATTGTAATTAACATTCAAACGTCCAGTATTTTTAGTATCATCTTTATCACCAAACCAACCATTAAAAGCAATATCACGTTTATTGGTTAAGTTGCCTCCTTGATTATTAGTAATATCACTGCCAGTAATGATAATTTCTGATGCTTGAGTTGCATTGTGGTTAACTAACATCGCTCCTTCGTCAGTATTTTGAATACGTTTGAAAGTCAATGAGTTACCATTAAGATCTAAACGACCACCACGGAAGCCGAAATAAATATTATTAGAATCAACTTGATCTGCACTATTTAGTTGAACAGTTGCTCTACCGCTTACAATGCCAACTTCTTTAAAGGCTTGTTTTTGATTATTTTCATCGGCTTGTTGATCCAAGATTACTTTACCATCGCCAACGCTAATTGAGCCTAAGTTTTTACCTTTTGCTTGAATATGTAACGTTCCTTTACCAATTTTAGAAAGGCGATCATTTTCAACACCATTTACTTTCCAAGTAACGGTGCTACCTTCACTTACATGTACGCCTGCCCCTTGCCAAGTTGCATTATTTTCTGAAGATACTGTAAAGTCACCTTCAAAATATAAACCGCCAGCCCCTTGGTTAATATTATTAGTAAAAGTAACTTCACCTTTCGCATAGTCAATAAATGAAATATTTTTACCATTATTTAGTCTTGGTTTATAAGCATTTACACCACCTGCGGCGTAAACAGGTTCTTTATCTTCTGCTTTTAATGCTTCATTAAATAACTGAACCGTTCTGACTTTAAATTGAGGCATACTCACTTTTTCATTCGTTTGAGTAACCGTACCAGTTCCATTATTATTTGAAGTAAATGAATAATGACCGTTACTTCTTGGTTCTAAAAATGTTATAGGCAAATCCTCTGCAAAGATATTGTCATAAAACCAGTCTTTTCTAATTAATTGGAATCCATTCCCAGCTCCCAAGAAAGGGTTACCAGTTTGCAATACGCCATTGATCAACCATTTTTGTTTTTTTGCATCATAAATAAACATTGGCGATCCACTATCGCCTAAAGAACCAGCGATTGGCAAAGGTCCATAATCATTCGGTTTTGTCAGATCTCCATTTAAATTTACCGTACCATTACCTGCCCCACCTTGGGAATGCGTGTTACCAGCAGTTCTCCATTGATAACCACTAGCAATCCAATATGAGCTATTACGTCCCTTTTCTTGATCTTCAGCGGTTCTCCACCATTGTCTACCTGCACCAATACGAACACGTTCAGGATATCTAGCATGATCTGCATACGTATTTCCATGCATTGTTTCTGTCATTTCTATCGGCTCAGCATCAGTGACAAATTTATGTAATCTAGGCATATGATAATCGCCATCATATTGACCAGGTTTATAATTATTTCTCTTTACAATTTGATATGAAAAACGATGCTGATCTGGATTTTGTCCTTCCGCACCAAAATCAACGCTATTATATCCACCGTTATGTGCAACACTCACAATATACTGATCGCCCACTAATGCTGCTACGCCGTTGCGCGACACTACAGAAAAATCAATCATCGGTGCTTTTGTCATTGATGTACCGACTAATTCCCCTTTCTTGTTATAAACCTCAATATTCTGGGCTCCAACTGTGAACTTCCCTTTATTCTCTGCAAAATCACGATAATATTGGTAACTAATACCAAAATAAGTATGTCCTGCCCACGCTTGTGATGCTATCCCTAATGAAATACAAGCGGTTAGAAAATTAAGACGAAATACATTTTTTTTCATAGAAATTACCTGAAAGAATGTTTCATATTACAAAAAGAATTAAACGATAAAGACACGGTTATTCCTGAAGGATTTAATTAAGCAATTAAAGGACGCTGGAGGAAGATAAAGTGTGGATTTATGTTAGAAGATAAATAGCTCAAAATAGGAATTCTAAACCATCATAATTCATTCAATAGTTTGAAACATTATACTTGAAAACGCAAGGCGGATAAAAGCGAAAAAGTGCGGTCAAAAAACGAATTTTTTTACAAAATAAACAGAATTTGTAAAGTAAATGAAAATTCTCAACTAGGAAATGAATTTCTATTGTGCCAAAATAGCGCACTTTTTTAAAAGAGGAACCAACTTAATGAAAACTAACTTAATTACTACCGCACTTTTATTGAGTGCATCTGCTTTTGTACAAGCTGAAACCAAAACCGAGCTTGAACCGATCAATGTGTATTCGGCTTACGCAACACCTGTAAACCAAGATCAAACTGCATCATCAGTCACAGTATTAACAGAAAAAGATTTTGCACAGCGTAATGCGACTTATATAAGTGATGTGTTGAAGACTGTGCCAGGTGTGGCGATGGGTGCTAATGGAGGGCGTGGTGCTGTAACTAGTTTATTCTTACGTGGTGCAAATTCAAAACATACTGCGGTCATTATTGACGGCATTCGCGTTAATCCGGCTGATACTAACTTTGATTTTGGCGGTTTAGCATTAAGTAATATTGAACAAATTGAAGTATTGCGTGGCGAACAATCTGCACTTTGGGGCAGTGATGCTATGGGCGGCGTAGTTTATATCACCACCAAAAGCGGGTTATATAAAGACAAGGAATTTAACGTCGATTTTGATTTAGGCGCAGGTTCTCATCGCACCCGTGATGGTTCTGTCACCCTTTCTGGTCAACATCACGGTCTTTACTATGCCCTTCATGGTGATAGCCATCGTACGCAAGGGATTTCTGCGCGTAGTGAACGCGTATTTAATTATACGAGCGTATCCGGTGCGAAAAGTACAAATGTACCGGCAACTGAAAAGGATGGCTTCCACCGTGATAACGTGTCTATGCGTTTAGGTTTTGATGATAGTAAAAAAGGAGTGGATTTCCTTGCTTCTCACTCTTCTCAAACCTTGCATTTGGATAATAGTGCAGCAGATGAATTAAAATTTGATGATAATACCCGTACACGCGAAACTCGCTATAAATTAAGCGGTTATTTTGGTAATGCAGAAGATTTATTCGTGCATAAAGCGGCGGTAAGTCACGTTAAAATGGATGCTGATACTGCACAATATCAAAGTTGGGCTTCCGCTATTGGTAAAACAGAATACGACAGCAAAAAGTTGAATACGAACTATCAACTTGATATTAACTTCGACCGTGAAGGTGAAGTCAAACAAGCCGTCAGCGTATTAGCAGATTACCAAAATACGAAATATATTGCTTCCGCTTACAATTTTGCTGAGAAAAAATTAACCGAGAAAAGTGTTGCCACAGAGTACCGTTTATTTACTGAATCTGACCATAGTCTCTCTGTAAGCGGTCGTTATACAGATAACAGCTTATTTGAAAATGCATTCACGGCTCGCCTTGCTGGAGCTTATCGTTTATCACAAAATTTAAAAGCACACGCAAGTATTGGTAAAGCAATCCACAATCCAACATTTATTGATGTTTATGGATGGGGTAATTCTACCAGTTGGGCTGCAAACCCAAATTTAAAACCAGAAAAAAGCTTAGGTGGTGAATTAGGTTTATTAGTTGAAAGCAATGACAAACGTCATAGCTTAGATACCACACTCTTTGCCCGTAATGTAGATAATTTCCTTTCTGCAGTCCCAGTTAGAGGTTCTACAGCTTATCGCACAATCAATCGTGACGGTAAAACCAAAATCAAAGGCGTAGAAGTGGCGTATAACGGTAAATTTACCGAGCAGTTGTCAGGTTACGCGAACTATACTTACACTTATATTAAATCTGAAAATGATCAATACGGTTCAAACTATGTTCGTCGTCCGAAACACACAGGAAACCTTGGTTTAGCTTATCAAATCACGGAAAAATTAGGTTCTGACGTGAATGTTTCTTATGTGGGTAAACGTCTTGATTCCGGCGATTTCAAAATGCCATCTTACACTTTGGCAAACTTTGGCGTGAACTATAAAGTAGCAGATAGCTTGACAATTTATGCGAACCTTAACAACGTATTCAATAAAAAATACGAAAACATTGTAGGCTATGGCCAAGACGGACGTAATGTTTACGTTGGGTTGAAAGGATCGTTCTAATTATTACCCACTAATAAGGGCGTGCTTAGCACGCCTTTTTACATTCTTGATGGCATAGCGTATCATTATCTATATGCAAAAAACTCACTTAATTTTAACCGCACTTTTCTTGCCCTTGACTTCGCATGCGTCGGAGCAATTTGTCTCGCTTACGCTTTGTAGCGATCGTCTTTTGTCGGAAATTGCGCGTCCTGAACAAATTACCGCACAGTCTCCTTATTCTAAAAATCCCTTGATGATGTTAGATAAACTCAATATGGATAAGCCAACACTTGAGCCACAACTCACCGCATTATTGCCCTATCTCGATAAAACGTTTCTTATCAATGAAACCTTTTATCCACAACTTGTAGCAGATTTAAAAAAACTCGGGGCAAAAATTGAACCAATTAATGACACGCCACAAACGGCAGAAGAATTATTTGGGCTAATATTGCACTTGGGCAAACTCACGGATAACGAAACGCATGCGAAATCTTTAATCGATAAACTTAAATTACAAGATTCTCGCCTCAATCTATCACTCACAGACACATTAATACTTTCAGATACTGGCATTGTAGAAACTTATACGCCACAGTATCCCACTTTACTTAACTTGCTAGGCTTAACCCCACTAAAAACACCACTTACGGCACAAAATTTCTCTCTCGAAAAAGTGTTACGAGCTGAACCCAACGTGTTGATTGAAATCAGCGACCAACAAAGTTATAACGAGCAAGCGGAATTGCTTAAACATCCGCTTCTACAAAATCTTTTTAAAAATCGACCGCACTTTCGTATTCCAATGAAATATACTTATTGCTTTGATCACGGCGTGTGGCAAGGGGCAGAGAAGATTTATCAACAATTAAAATGATATTTGAATTACATAGGAAATTATTCATTGACCAAAACACTAAAATTAAATACCGCACTTTTCTTAGCGTTTCTGTTGATTAGCGGGTTTGCAATTTATCATCAGCTCGGCGATTTTGCTCATCTCAAAAATGCGGATGGTGTGCTCACGGATATGCGCTCGCTCGTATTGCTTGATATTCGCCTGCCGCGCCTCGGATTAGCCATTTTAACTGGCGTAAGCCTTGCTTTAGCGGGCAATGCAATGCAAGGGATATTTCAAAATCCGCTGGCAAGTCCTGGATTATTGGGAAGTAGTGCCGGTGCAACCACCACCAGTGTCTTTTTGCTCTATTATTTTTCCGTGCCCTTAAGTCTGTTGTTAATTGGCGGTGTGGCTGGTGCGTTATCTAGTTTTTTATTGGTTTATTTAATCGCTAAAAATCACGGTACAACGGCGATGATTTTAAGTGGTTTAGCCGTCAATATGTTGCTCTCTGCTGCCATTGCATTGCTACTTTCAAACGCAGAAAGCCCGTGGGCATTAGCTGAACTCTACCGCTGGCTACAAGGTTCTCTTGTGTGGGCAAAACTTGATACGCTACTCATTTCATTTCCAATCATACTATTAGGATTGTTCTGTTTATATCGTGAACGCCGCTATATTGACTTGCTCACCTTCGGTGAAGAAACCGCGAGCACAATGGGCGTAAATCCTAAACGTAGCTTTTTCGTCACGACCTTTGGCGTGGCATTATTAGTTGGTGCAACGATTCCGCAAACAGGTACTATCGGTTTTATTGGCTTAATCGCACCGCACTTTGCTCGCCTATTGCTAAAAAAACGCCCTTCGCAACTTTACATCACCAGTGCATTACTTGGCGCATTATTGCTACTTATTGCAGATCTTTGCGTGCAATATATCCCAATCTTCTCACATATTTATATTGGTACGCTCATCGCAATCATTGGTGCACCTTGCTTAATTTGGATTTTAATTACGGAGCAACGCAAGTTGGTAAGATAATGATTAGAATCGAAAACCTTTCCCAGCCTTATGGCTTAAACAACATCAGCTGCACGCTTCCTAAAGGAAAACTTATCGGCATTATGGGCGCAAACGGTGCTGGCAAATCAACTTTGCTCAAAACGATCGCAGGAATTTTACCTATTACAAAAGGTGAAATTTATTTTGGGAATAGCCCGTTAAGCAAAATGAGTACAGCTGAAAAAAGCCAACAACTCGCTTATCTGGCGCAAGATACCAATATTCATTGGGATTTATCGGTTTATGATGTCATTGCTATCGGCTTAAATTCGCCATTATCATCGGCAAAAGAGCAGTCAAAAATCACGGAGATTTCACAAAAATTTTCGATAGAACATTTGCTTAATAAATCCTTTCAAAAACTATCAGGCGGAGAAAAAGCCCGAGTGCAACTCGCTCGTTGTTGTATCAAAAATGCGCCGCTATTGCTTGCTGATGAACCTATCGCACCACTCGATCCCTATTACCAAATAGACATGATGGAACAATTAAAATCGCTCACACCACAGCATACTTGCGTTGTAGCGATCCATCATTTATCCCTCGCATACAAATACTGTGATGAAGTGATTTTGCTCGACAAAGGTAAAATTATTGCGACTGGCAAAACACAAGCGGTGCTAAATTCAACGAATCTTGCACAAGCCTTTGATATAAGTGTGAAATTTGACGTAGAAAGAAGAGAGATTTATGGAATAGAGAAATTGGAAACTTAATTCCAATTTCTCATTTTGCTGAAAGCAAAAGTTATTTTCGAGAAAAATCAACCGCCCTTACAAATCAACCAAGGAACTTGCTTGCCTTGTTGATTCTTGTAGTAAATTGAACTTTGAGATCGCGCAATTAAATCCACATAACTTCCTTGAATCGGATCATACGAACGATAAACCACTTCAAATTTTGTACCGCGCGCATTCAGTGTCAGTGTGTATAAATGATCAAAAGGCACAGCCTTACCATTATCTAACTGGAAATAAAACCCAAAGTTATCTTTCATACGGCTTTCACGCGACAGAGGGAAATAAGTCGTTAAATGAGAAATCCCGCCAGTTTCTTTATTATTACAACGATAATGATATGGCTTGTAATTAACAGAATTATTTAACTCAGCTTGGCTAATATTATTCTTTAAAAATCGAGATTTAACCGTTTTCTTCGGCTGATGTGTTGTGGTACAAGCAAATAAACTCACTAGGACACCCACAAACGACGCCATCTTTAATTTATTCATAAATACAAAATTCCGAGAAATAAGAAAGCGCGTATGATAGCGGAAATTGGGGATTGTGCAAGGGATTGGAATGAGACTAAAAAATCACAATAAGAAATTGGAAATGTAATTCCAAATACACGAAAAAAAATAAAATATGGAAATTAACTTCCAATTTTGTATACTTTTATAAATATGAAATTAACTTCCAATGAGTAAAACTATGATCTCTCGTGAAAATTATTTACAGCAACTGATTCAATTTAAAGATACCGATTTTATCAAAGTGATCTCTGGTGTTCGTCGTTCTGGTAAATCAGTGCTACTCATGCAATACCGTGATTACCTTCAACAACAAGGCATTGATTCCGAAAATATTCTCTATCTCAATTTTGAATCTTTTGAATATCAATGGGTGAAAGACGCTCAAGACTTCCAACAGCTTATTCAAGAAAAAATACCGTCCTCTCAAGAGAAAATCTACTTGTTGATTGATGAAATTCAGTTTGTGGAAGGTTGGCAAAAAATCGTCAATGCGCTTCGCGTGAGTTTTAACACCGACATTGTGATTACGGGTTCCAATGCCAACTTGCTTTCCGGTGAGCTTGCAACCTTGTTAAGCGGTCGCTATGTGGAAATCAAAATTTACCCGCTTTCTTTCAAAGAATTTTTGCACGTCAAAAATGTGGATAGCCAGTCAAGATTGGTGGATAAACTCTATTTGGAATACGAAAAATACGGCGGTTTCCCCAGTGTCGCCATTGCTGATGAACCTTTAAAAGAAACGATTTTATCGGGTATTTTTGATTCCATCGTGCTGAATGACATTGCTCACCGAGCCGGCGTGAAAGATACCCATATTCTTAAAAGCGTGATTCTCTTTTTAGCGGATAATGTCGGTCAGTTGGTAAATCCGAGCAAAATTAGCAACACGCTCACGTCCGAACGTGTCCCTACCTCAAATCATACCATCAGCAAATATCTTGATTTGTTAGAAAATGCCTTTCTTTTTTATAAAGCAAAACAATACGATATTCGCGGAAAAGGTTATTTAAAAACCAATGCCAAATATTTTATTGTGGATAACGGTTTAAGACGACACGCTATCGGCAAAAAAGGCGCGAATTATGCCAATCGCTTAGAAAATATTGTCTTTATTGAATTGCTTAGACGAGGTTATACCGTAGATGTAGGTAAACTTGACAGCAAAGAAATTGATTTTATCGCCCGAAAAGCCGATGAAATTTTATATGTGCAAGTCGCCTTTGAAATCCCTGAAAATACCCACAAAACCGATAATCTTTTGCATATTAAGGATAACTATAAAAAGATCTTAATTACGGGGAAATATTACGAACAAACGGAGATTGATGGGATTGAAGTGATTTATGTGGTGGATTGGTTGCTGCAATAAATCCAAAAATGTTGAAAATTTTCACCGCACTTTTTGGTATTTAACTCTTATTTCGGCGCGCGTTTCCTAACGCGTGCCGTAGAAAGTAAATAAAGAGCGGTCAGTTTTTGAAGTGTTTTTTAGTGAAATTAGGCACACGCTGGGAAGCGTGCGCCAACAGATAGGTTCAAATAAAGAAAGATAGCGCCAGCGTCCACACTGGTGCTGCTTAATAAAAACATTTTGAATTTTACTCATAACCATCGGCAGAGCCAAAATTCAAAATTCTTTGGATTTTTTGACCGCACTTTTAGTTGATAGGCACAAGCGAGGACGCTTGCGCTATCGTGGGGACAAGACTACTATTTCCCGTCGTCAAGACTATTTAAATAATCAGCTAAAATATCACCATGACATGCTAAGGGTTTACAATGACATCCTAACACTTTGCCACGCAACTGTAGTGCATCTGCTTTAGTTAAATTTGTGGGCAAATTTTCTCGTTCAAACCCATAAGCAAATTGATGAATGACGTCTTCCCTTGAAAGTGGTTCCTCACCTATCTGAAAATCATACATTGAATAGGGGTTACTCCAGTTTGGAGTATTGGGAGTTCTATTAGGATTTCTTCCAATATAAACATATTTATCTCCATATATTGCTGGATCTTCTATATCAATGTTGATTACTCTAGTTATATCAATGTGTACAACTCTTAATGGTATATTCTTCTCTTTGAACCACGATATTTCATCTAAGAAAATTTCTCTATCGGAAAAAATAATAGCATGTGTAATATTACAAGACGCTATTTCTCTGATATCTATTTTTTCATAGGCACCAAAATAATTAGTTATAAAACCATTATAGTCATTAATAGAAAAAATCTTAAAGTTTTTTATTTTTGATAATATATGATTAATTTTTCTTTCAAATTTAGAAAATGATTTAAACTCTATTGGATATAAAATTAATATATTTTTCTCTATCATATTAATATAAATGCTTAACTTCTAATTTTAAATCTGAATTTTTGTTCAAATACTCTACTACTAATCGTCTATGACAAAAATGTGGCTTATGCTCACTGCAGAGCAGACATGAGTTTTCTAATAAATTTGCATTAACTAATTTTTCTATATTTCTTTTGGCCATTAAATTTAGAAATTCGGTCTCATACCTTTCCCAACTTATATCCCCTTTCTTATATAGTTTTAATAAACTATCAGTTGGAGCTAATTCAGGCATATGTTGATATTCGATACTACATAATTCTTTTAAAAAAAATTGAAGATCGTTTTTTTTTGCAAAACCAGATAATTGAGATACGTTATTTATTCTAACATCTATAAGTAATTTTGTATTAGATTTTTTCAATAAACAAAAGAAATCTTCAGCACTTTTCTGGGTAAATCCAATAGTATTTATTTTAATCATAAGAACTCCTTAGATAACAAAAATAGATGCTACTATTTTATAATGAAAATTATCTTTAAATAACTCTCCCAAACTAATACACAATATTGCACTACAATATTCTTTTTTTTGTGACATTAGGCTGTCAAAACTTGGGTCAGTACAAGAAAAATCAGAATGTAATACATTTTTATATTCAAATGAAACTTTTCTTTTTTTATATTCATTTATATATAGTTTTAAATTCTGTACTTTTATCAAGTATAATGAGTTATTGAACTTGTCATCTTGAATGATTGTCTCTTTATTTATTCTAGGTGAAGCACTCCCCCACAAAGATAATGGACTATCTAGCAGGCTATCTAATATATTTGGTGAAGATCTATATTTTTGTATCCATTGATATTCAGTCGAGATTAAATAATTCTCTGGTTGAAAATAAAGAGGAACATGGCGTTGAAAATCAATTTCAACATTATGAAAAATGTTGCAATCCCAAGGACGAGCTTCAGCACCTTGATAAGTTAGTTTTGACTGTTGTTTCGTTATTTCCCCTCCCTCTTCTGTTGAAACAGGTCTTATCCACTCGAAGTTACTTAAATCTTTACCAGCAATACAGAAATGCCCATTCTTTATCGATTTAGCAAGTATCACGATAGTCTTTTTCATAATTTGCTCCTTGTGTATTGTAGCTATGTTTAGTATACACCTACTTCATCGCCACACCCAACCACTTCATCATCTCTCTCTCATCCCAACCTTTACGTTTAGCATAATCTTGAGCTTGGTCTTCATCGATGCGACCTAAAGTGAAATAGTTGCTTGCCGGGTGGGTGAAGTACCAACCGCAGACAGAAGCTGCTGGCCACATGGCGTAGCTTTCGGTGAGTTTCATGCCGATGCGTTGTTCCACTTCTAATAAATCCCAAATCAAGGCTTTTTCGGTATGTTCTGGGCAACTTGGATAGCCCGGTGCAGGGCGGATGCCAACATAGTTTTCATTAATTAAACCTTGGTTGTCAAATTCCTCTTGTGTGTAGCCCCAAATGCGGGTGCGAAGCTCAAAGTGCAGATATTCAGCCATGGCTTCGGCAAGGCGGTCGCCCACGGCTTGTAGCAAGATGGCGTTGTAGTCATCGCCTGCGGCTTTGTAGCCTTCTACTAATTCCATTTCTTCAATACCGGCGCACACGGCGAACATACCGAACCAGTCTTTTTTGCCGCTTTCTCGATCGGCGATAAAATCGCTTAAGCAGAAGTTAAATGGGCTTTTGCTGTTTTTTCCGCGTTCCGTTTGTTGGCGTAAGCCGTAAGCTGTGCCAATGGTTTGTGTGCGTTCTTCATCAGAGAAAAGCACTACATCGTCGCCCACACGTTCTGCAGGGAAAATGCCTAAAATGCCGCTTGGATTGAGTTTGTGGTTTTGTTCTAATTCATCCAATACCACTTGTGCATCATTCCACACTCTGCGTGCTTCTTCGCCTCCTTCTGGATAATCAAAGGCATCAGGATAGCCGCCCATCAAGCCCCAAATACGGAAGAATGGCGACCAGTCGATAAATTTACGCAGCTCGGCAATCGGCACATTTTTAAATTCCACGATGCCTGTTTGGTTTGGTGTTGGCGGCACATAATCTGCCCATTCACAACTAAAACCATCAAAGCGGTTTGCGCGAGCTTCTTCAATACTAAGCTGTTTACGTAGCGGTTTACGATTTGCAAAAGATTGTTGGATTTTTTCGTAATCTTTCTTGAATTGTTCCCACAATGCTACACGACCTTCTGGGTTCATTAAAGTTGCACAAACCGTTACTGCTTTTGATGCATTAGAGGTATAGAACACACCATGTTGCTTGTATTTTGGATAAAGTTTAATCGCAGTATGTTCTTTGGACGTGGTTGCACCGCCAATCAACACAGGCAAGTCCAAACCTAAACGTGTCATTTCGCCGAGGAAGTATTCCATTTCATCAAGGGACGGGGTAATCAAACCGCTTAAGCCGATAATGTTGGCTTTTTCATCAATAGCGGTTTGGATGATTTTGTCCGCTGGCACCATAACGCCTAAGTCAATCACTTCAAAGTTATTACATTGCAACACCACGCTCACGATGTTTTTGCCGATGTCATGCACGTCGCCTTTCACGGTGGCGATCACCACTTTACCATTGCTTGAGCCTTTTTGTTTGGTCGCGTTAATAAACGGCTCTAAATACGCCACCGATTGTTTCATTACGCGTGCCGATTTCACCACTTGCGGCAGGAACATTTTACCGTCGCCGAACAAATCGCCCACCACGTCCATGCCTGCCATGAGCGGGCCTTCGATTACCTCTAACGGCGTTGGCAATTTTTGGCGCGCCTCTTCGGTATCTTCAATGATATGCGTAGTAATGCCCTTCACTAGCGCGTGTTTTAAGCGTTCTTCCACCGGCCACGTGCGCCATTCGGCCACAGAATCCACCGCACTTTCATCGTTGCCTTGGTTGCGATATTTTTCCGCAATATCTAATAAACGCTCTGTGCCATCCGGCGTACGGTTTAATACAGCATCTTCTATCACGTTACGTAATTCTGGATCCAGATCATCGTAAATCGCGAGCTGTCCTGCGTTCACGATCCCCATATCCATGCCTTGTTTAATTGCATGATAGAGGAAGACAGCGTGAATAGCCTCACGCATGACATTATTTCCACGGAAAGAGAAAGAGACATTTGACACACCGCCCGAAATTTTTGCATGCGGTAAAGAGCGTTTAATACGACCGGTGGCGTTAATAAAATCTACGCCATAGTTGTTGTGTTCTTCAATCCCGGTGCCGATGGCGAAAATATTCGGGTCGAAAATAATGTCTTCCGGCGGGAAGCCGACTTGGTTGACTAAGATGTTATAAGCACGGGTACAGATTTCGACTTTACGCTCTTCGGTATCAGCCTGCCCTACTTCATCAAATGCCATGACCACAACGGCTGCACCGTATTTACGCACCAATTTAGCCTGATGGATAAATTTTTCCTCGCCCTCTTTCAACGAGATAGAGTTCACAATCGGTTTACCTTGCACCGACTGTAAACCTGCCTCAATTACTTCCCATTTAGACGAGTCAATCATCACTGGCACTTTGGCCGCATCGGGTTCCGTCGCCATAATGTTGAGGAAACGGGTCATGCATTTTTTGCCGTCGAGCAAGGCTTCGTCCATATTGACGTCAATGACTTGTGCGCCGTTTTCTACTTGGTCGATAGCAATTTCAATGGCTTCAGCAAATTTATCTTCTTTAATTAAGCGTTTGAATTTTGCCGAACCCGTCACGTTATTACGCTCGCCCACATTCACGAACAGGCTTTCATCATCAATATTGAGAGGTTCTAAACCCGATAAACGCATCGCGGTTTTGATTTGTGGCAATTTGCGTGGTGGGATGTTTTCTACCGCATCGGCAAAGGCTTTGATGTGTTCCGGTGTGGTGCCGCAACAACCGCCGATAATGTTCACAAAACCACTTTCTGCCCACTCTTTTAAGTGAGCTGCCATCTCTTCTGCCCCTAAATCATAACCACCAAAAGCATTTGGCAAGCCCGCATTCGGATGCACAGAAACGTAGGTTTCACTGATTTTTGAAAGCTGCTCTACATATTGGCGTAATTCTTTTGGACCTAACGCACAGTTCAAACCGAAAGTGAGCGGTTTTGCGTGACGGAGGGAGTTATAGAAAGCCTCAGTGGTTTGCCCAGAAAGGGTACGCCCGGAAGCATCGGTAATGGTGCCAGAAATCATGATTGGCAATTCCACGCCTAATTCTTCGAATACGCTTTCAATAGCAAAAACTGCCGCTTTAGCGTTAAGCGTGTCGAAAATGGTTTCGATCATAATTAAATCCGCACCACCTTCAATTAAGCCTTTTGTTGCTTGGGCATAAGCATCCACCAACTCCATAAAAGTCACATTACGGAAACCAGGATCATTAACATCGGGTGAAATGGAGGCTGTACGGTTTGTTGGGCCTAACACGCCTGCGACAAAGCGAGGTTTTTCTGGCGTACTATATTTATCTGCTGCCAAACGAGCTAATTTTGCGCCAACAAAATTGAGTTCATAAGCAATAGATTGCAAGTCGTAATCCGCTTGAGCAATCGTAGTTGAACTAAAAGTATTGGTTTCAATAATATCGGCACCCGCTGCCAAATATTTCTCATGAATAGCGGAAATTAGCAGTGGCTGAGTCAATGTCAGTAAATCATTATTACCGCGTAAATCAACCGCACTTTCCTTAAACTTCTCGCCTCTAAAATCGGCTTCCGTCAGTTTATATTTTTGAATCATCGTCCCCATCGCACCGTCTAAAATGAGAATACGATTTTCTAGAGCTTGTTTAAGTTGAGCGGTTTTATTCACCATAATTATTTTGTTCCGTAAATCTTAATAAATAACGAGGGAATAATAGGTGTAAGGGCTAGGGGTGTCAAATGTTAGAAGGAAAGTGCGGTTGGAAAATAAAATATTTTTTATATAAGAAAAATAAAAAGTTTATGCAAAACGGTTGAATTATTGCTCAAAAATCCGTTAGCATAGTGGCGTATTAGTTTATCTAATATGTTAAGTTTAACTATTATTAACTAGAGGATCTCTTCATGAAGAAACTTATCGCAGTTGCGGTGCTTTCTGCATGTGGCTCGTTAGCTCATGCAAACACCAATATTCCAAACTACAATACAGACACCCATCTTTACGAATTCACGCAAACCTACGATTTAGTTGTGCCAAAAGGCTCGCAAGGACAAACCAATTTATGGGTTCCATTGCCATTTAATGGAGAATACCAACAAGTGAAATCGATTCACTTTGAAGGTAATTACATGAATGCCTATGTAACAGAAAACAATAAATACGGTGCAAAAACCTTATTTGCCACTTGGGATAAAGATGCACAAAAACGTGATTTAAAAGTCACTATGGTCATTGAAACAAAAGATCGTGAACCGATGGTGAAAAGTGCTCTAGAGAATTATACTCCGCCAAAAGATATTCAGTATTCCGTGGATGTACAAGAGTACTTAAAAGCGACCCAACATATTAAAACTGATGGCATTGTGAAAGAATTTGCTGACAAAATCATAGGTAAAGAAAGTAATCCATTGAAGAAAGCAGAACTTATTCACCATTGGATCGTAAAAAATATGGAACGTGATAATTCTGTATTAGGTTGTGGCGACGGCGATGTAGAAAAAATTCTTACCACTGGCGTATTAAAAGGTAAATGTACCGATATTAACTCTGTATTTGTGGCACTTGCTCGTGCGGCAGGCATCCCAGCTCGTGAAATTTTTGGTATTCGCTTAGGTGCAGCAGAGAAAATGGGCAAATATTCCAAAGGTGCTTTCGGTAGTGCAAATGAACAAGGCATCGCAAACGTAAGTGGTGGCCAACATTGCCGTGCTGAATTCTACCTTGCAGGGTTTGGATGGGTACCAGTTGATTCCGCAGACGTTGCCAAAATGCGTTTAGCAGAGAAAAAATCTGTTGAAGGTAAAGATACACAAGCCGTAGCAAAATATTTGTTTGGTAACTGGGAAGCAAACTGGGTGGGATTTAATCATGCCCGTGACTTCGATTTATATCCACAACCAGAACTGGCTCCAATCAATAACTTCGGCTATCCATATGCTGAAGTGGGGGGCGATCCGTTAAATTCCTTTGATCCAAAAGAATTTAAATATGACTACGTCTCTAAAAAACTCTAATAAATCCTTTTGGATTGCCATAGCCACCGCACTTAGCGCCGCGGTGGCATCAACCTTGTGCTGCACCGCACCGTTAATCTATTTAGTGTTCGGCGTATCATCTACTTGGTTGATTGGCTTAGGCGAATATGATTATTTGCGTATTCCTATGCTTATCGTTTCATTATGTGCCTTTGCCTATGGATTTTGGCTGTTGATGTTTTCCAAAAAAATCATTTGTAGCAAATATATTTCCCGTAAAAAACTCATCGTTTTATATTGGATTGTATTTATCGTGATGATTTTTTTCTTAACCTATCCGACAATTTTGCCTTGGATTTTAGAATTAGCTAATTAGGAATAAAAATGAAGAAATTATGTACCGCACTTTTGCTTTCGCTGTTTGCTATTTCTTTCGCTCATGCGAATGAAACCAAACAAATTGTGCTAAAAGTAAAAGAAATGAATTGCCAGCTTTGCGCTTACTTAGTCAATAAAGAATTGCGTAATATCGATGGTGTTATTTCAACAAAAGCATCCATTAAAGATGGTTTAGTGACGGTTGTGGAAGATCCAAAAGTCACAAATCAGCAATTATTCGATGCGATTCACAAGCTGAAATATACTGCTGAAGTCGTGAATTAAACGTTAAATATCTAGCCAAAAAAGTGCGGTGAAAATTGATCTGCCCCCCAAAAGTTAGACTGTTATTTAAAGGATTGTTTTCGATATTGTATCGGACTCAGTCCTCTTAATTTTAGTTGAATCCATCGGTGATTATAGTAATCCAAATAATCTCTGACAGCCTCAACTATCTCCTCTCTGATGTTAAATTCTCGACCATAAAAACATTCTGTTTTAATCGCTCAAAGAAACTTCCATCGCGGTGTTATCCAAGCCATTCCCTTTTCTCAATATACTTTGAATGACGCCATATTCAGCCAATATTCGACGATAAGCCACCATTTAAGCCACCTTAGTCTGAATGTAAAATGACACCACAAGCTTTATTTAACCCTTTGATGACTTGCATTAACATGTCCTCTACTTGTGCCCAGCTTGTGGGGAATAGCTGAGGTTATAGAACAAGCATGAACGCGTTGATAGCCATCATAATCAAGATATTTCGCTTTAATGTCTTTAAGCGCCTTGTTTTTATCTGGCTTAACTTGAAGTTGGGAAAAGAACGTACTACGCACTAATCGTGCAAAACTCAATAGCTATATTAAGTGATGATGCGTTCTTAACCGTTGGATAATTTCTGTTGCCGGCTTAGTCCTGGAGTCTGAACCTTCTCAACTCCTTTAGGTAGACCACCTCCGCTTCAAGCTGTAAAATTCTCAGTCGTAAACGGTCTTCTTCAGTTTTGGGTAACGGTGGCATTCTGGCATATTTTGGTTTCATTAGCGGTCGTCCTGATAGTTTACGAGGAATCAGCCCATTTATGTCACTTTTTTCAAACCGTTTCAAGCACGTCCCGACCAAGGAGTTGGAAGGAATATTATAAAAACGTACAGCTTCTCTGATACCCATTTCCCATTTAAAATAGATTGGAGAACCTGTAATTTAAATTCTATGTGTAGTGTTTACCCATAAAAAAATCTGCACCTCAATTGTTGGTTTGTTAAGTCCAACTTTTTGGGTGCAGATCAATTCACCGTATTTTTTTATTACCGTCTTGTTTTCAAGAGTTTTTCAGTCAACTCATAAGCTCGAAGTTTTGCTAACTCTTTAGAAAGTTTCGCAACCAGTAAATCATGATCTACATCTGATGCATGAGATACAATGTTTTCTTCAGCTTTACGTTTTGCTTCACGAATACGATCTGCATCTAATTCACTACCACGGATAGCAACATCTGCTAGTACCGTAACAATATTTGGTTGAACTTCTAAAAAACCACCAGAAACATAGATAACTTCTTCATTTCCATCTTTAAGGGTAAATTTAACAATCCCTGGCTTAATTGCCGTTAGCAATGGGGTGTGTCCAGGGAGAATGCCTAATTCCCCCTCAACACCAGTTGCTTGGATTTGTTTTACTTCACCTTCAAAGATTTTTCGCTCTGCGCTTACTATTGTTAAATTAAATGTCGCCATTTTTGTTCTCCTTCAAATGACTTGAAGTGATTACATATTTTTGGCTTTTTCTAGCGCTTCGTCGATTGAACCTACCATATAGAACGCTTGTTCTGGGATATGGTCGTAATCACCGCTTAAAATACCTTTAAAGCCGCGAATGGTTTCTTTTAATGGAACATATTTACCTGGAGTACCATTAAATACTTCAGCAACGAAGAACGGTTGTGATAAGAAACGTTCAATTTTACGTGCACGTGCTACCACTAATTTATCTTCTTCAGATAATTCGTCCATACCAAGAATTGCGATAATATCTTTCAATTCTTTATAACGTTGTAAAATACCTTGTACACCACGAGCAATATCATAATGCTCTTGACCAACAACAAGAGGATCTAACTGACGTGAAGTTGAATCTAATGGATCAACAGCTGGGTAGATACCTAAAGATGCAATTTGACGACTTAATACAACTGTTGAGTCTAAGTGTGCGAAAGTTGTTGCTGGAGATGGGTCTGTTAAGTCATCCGCAGGTACATATACCGCTTGTACAGAGGTAATAGAACCTGTTTTAGTTGAAGTAATACGTTCTTGTAATACACCCATTTCTTCAGCTAAGGTTGGTTGATAACCTACCGCTGATGGCATACGACCTAATAACGCAGATACTTCAGTACCAGCAAGGGTATAACGATAGATATTATCCACGAAGAATAATACATCACGACCTTCATCACGGAATTTTTCTGCCATGGTTAAACCAGTTAACGCAACACGTAAACGGTTACCTGGTGGCTCATTCATCTGACCATAAACCAAAGATACTTTATCTAATACGTTGGAATCTTTCATTTCATGATAGAAGTCGTTACCTTCACGAGTACGTTCACCTACACCCGCAAATACGGAGTAACCTGAGTGCTCGATCGCGATGTTACGAATTAATTCCATCATGTTTACGGTTTTACCTACACCCGCACCACCGAATAAACCAACTTTACCACCTTTAGCAAATGGACAAATTAAGTCGATAACTTTGATACCAGTTTCTAATAATTCCGTACTGTTTGATTGTTCTTCATAGCTTGGTGCAGAACGGTGGATAGCCCAACGTTCTTCTTCACCGATAGGACCTTGTTCGTCAATTGGTTCACCCAATACATTCATAATACGACCAAGGGTTTTTGTGCCTACCGGTACTTGAATTGGATCATTCGTGTTTTCTACTTTTAAACCACGTTTTAAACCGTCAGAAGCACCTAATGCGATACAACGTACCACACCGCCACCTAATTGTTGTTGCACCTCAAGTGTTAAACCTGATTCAACTTTTAATGCATCGTAAACTTTTGGCACTGCATCTTGTGGAAATTCAACGTCAATCACCGCACCGATGATTTGTACAATTTTTCCTGCTGACATTACCGTTCCTCTTTTCTTAAATCGCTGCCGCACCGGCTACGATTTCATTCAATTCATTTGTGATACTTGCTTGACGAGCTTTGTTATACACCAACCGCAGATCATTAATTAAATTACCTGCATTATCAGTTGCTGCTTTCATTGCTACCATTCGAGCCGCTTGTTCTGAAGCTAAATTATCTACAACCGCTTGATAAATTTGGGATTCTAAATAACGAACTAAGAGACTATCTAATAGTACTTTTGGTTCTGGCTCATAAAGATAATCCCAAGTCTGTTGTCTTTCATTTAAATGATCGTCTTTAGATTCTGGTAAAGGAACTAATTGTTGTACAACAGGTTTTTGCGACATCGTATTAACAAATTTATTGTATGCAATATAAACTGCATCAATTTCACCATTACGATAAGCATCAAACATTGTATTTGCGACACCAATTAATTCTTCTAGAGCGGGCGTATCGCCTAAACCAGAAAGTTGACCTTTGATATTAAATCCAAAGGAACGGAAAAAACTAATCCCTTTTGAACCTATTAAGCCCAAATCTGTAGAGATATTTTGTTCTTTCCAATTTTTGATTTGGTTAAGTGTGGTTTTGAATAAATTAACATTTAAACCACCACACATACCACGATCTGTTGAAATAACCAAGATACCGATTTTCTTCACTTCACGCTCAACTAAGAACGGATGTTTATAACCGACACTTGCTTTAGACACATGACTAATAACGTTACGGATAGTTTCAGAATACGGACGAGATGCAGCCATACGATCTTGCGTTTTACGCATTTTCGAGGTCGCCACCATTTCCATTGCCTTAGTAATTTTTTGTGTACTTTGTACACTGGCAATTTTGGTTTTTATCTCTTTTGCACCTGCCATCTTATCTCTCCGTTACTACCAAGCACTATTCGCTTTAAAACTATCTAAAATACCTTTTAATGTATCTTTGATTTCGTCATTATAGTTACCGGTTTTAGTAAGCTCTTGCATAAACTCAGCGTGATTACGGTTAGAATAATCTAAAAGTGCGGTCTCAAAACTTGCAATTTTTGATAATTCCACGTCATCCAAATAACCAAATTCAACAGCAAACAATACAACCGCTTGTTCTGCAACAGATAATGGAGCAAATTGTTTTTGTTTTAATAATTCAGTTACTTTTTCACCGTGAGAAAGTTGCTTACGAGTCGCATCATCAAGATCTGATGCAAACTGTGCAAACGCTGCTAATTCACGATATTGAGCTAGCGCGGTACGAATACCACCCGCTAATTTCTTAATAACTTTAGTTTGCGCTGAACCACCAACACGAGATACCGAAATACCTGGGTTTACCGCAGGACGAATACCTGAGTTAAATAAGTTAGATTCTAAGAAGATCTGACCGTCGGTAATAGAAATTACGTTGGTTGGAACAAACGCAGATACGTCACCAGCTTGGGTTTCAATAATAGGAAGTGCGGTTAAAGAACCTGTTTTTCCTTTCACTTCACCTTTAGTGAATTTTTCTACGTAATCTTCGTTTACACGAGAAGCACGTTCTAGTAAACGAGAATGTAAATAGAACACATCACCTGGATAGGCTTCACGACCTGGTGGACGACGTAATAATAATGAAATTTGACGATAAGCTACAGCTTGTTTTGATAAATCATCATAAACAATTAATGCATCTTCGCCGCGATCACGGAAATATTCACCCATCGCACAACCAGCATAAGGTGCTAAATATTGTAACGCTGCTGATTCAGATGCTGATGCAGCTACCACGATAGTATTTGCAAGCGCACCATGTTCTTCTAATTTACGCACGACGTTTGCGATAGTAGAGGCTTTTTGACCAATCGCAACATAGATACACTTAATACCAGAATTACGTTGGTTAATAATAGCGTCAATTGCTAACGCAGTTTTACCAGTTTGACGGTCACCGATGATTAATTCACGTTGGCCACGACCGATTGGCACCATTGAGTCAACGGCTTTATAACCGGTTTGAACAGGTTGATCAACAGAACGACGATCGATAACGCCTGGTGCGATCACTTCTACTGGTGAGAAACCATCATTTTCAATTTCGCCTTTACCATCGATTGGTTGACCAAGCGTATTTACTACACGACCTAATAAACCACGACCAACTGGTACTTCAAGAATACGACCTGTACATTGAACTTCCATACCTTCCGCTAAATCTGCGTAAGGTCCCATAACTACAGCACCAACAGAATCGCGTTCAAGGTTAAGTGCCATCGCATAACGATTACCTGGTAAGGCGATCATTTCACCTTGCATCACATCGCTTAAACCGTGGATGCGAATAATACCATCGCTTACAGAAACAATTGTCCCTGTATTACGCGCTTCACTGACCACGTCGAATTGAGCGATGCGTTTTTTAATCAATTCACTAATTTCAGTTGAATTTAGTTGCATCTTGTATTCCTCTTATAATTGCAACTCGTTTGCGAGACGAGTAAGTTGCCCACGGCTACTTCCGTCAATCACAAAATCTTCAGTACGAACAATCACACCAGCAATAAGTGCGTTATCCACGTTGCAATTTAATTTCACTTTGCGAGCTAATCTTTTTTCCATTGCAGCTGCAATTTTTTCGATTTGTGTTGCATTCAATGGTTCCGCAGACGTTACTTCAACTTCTGCAATAGCTTGATGCTCCTCTACGTGATGTTTAAATTCTTCAAACACCGCAGGAATAGCACTCAAACGCTTATTTTCAGCCATTAACCGAATAAGATTTTGCCCATATTGATCCAATTGTTCGCCACAAATAGAAATTACTGTATCAGCTAATTTCTGTGCAGAAAGAGAACTACTTAAGTAAGCTTTTACCGTTTCATCTTCAGCTACGGCTGCAGCAAAACCTAACATTTCAGTCCATTTTTCGACCGCACTTTGTTCAATGGCAAAGTCGAATGCAGCTTTTGCATAAGGGCGAGCTATTGTAGTTAATTCTGACATAAGCTAAGCCTCTTATAACTCTGCAACTAATTTATCAATAATATCATTGTTTGCCGCCTCATCAATAGAACGACCCACAATTTTCTCAGCACCAGCCACTGCCAATGAAGCCACCTTAAGACGTAATTCTTCTTGAACACGTTTACGTTCTGCTTCTACTTCTGCATAACCTTGAGCAATAATTTTTGCTTTTAGTTCTTCGGCTTCTGCCTTAACTTCGTCTAATACTTCATTGCGACGTTTATTCGCTGCATCTAAAATTTCTTGAGCTTGTACTTTTGCAGCTGAAAGTTCTTGTTCAACAAGATTTTTCGTATCTGCTTGCTCTTTTTTAGCTGCTTCAGCTGACGCTAAAGCGTTCGCAATTTGGCTTTGACGTGTTTCAATCGCATTAATAATTGGTGGCCAAACAAATTTCACACAGAACCATACAAAAATAATAAAGGCGATGGTTTGACCAATTAATGTTGCATTAATATTCACAACATACCTCCTTCGTTAATTAGGAAATTTGTTGTTTATTAACCTAATAATGCAGCAAATGGATTTGCGAATGCGAAATATAAACCGATACCTACCGCGATCATCGCAATCGCATCAAGAAGACCTGCAACAATAAACATCTTAGTAAGTAGTGAATTAGCTAATTCAGGCTGACGAGCGGCAGACTCAAGGTATTTACCGCCAAGAAGACCAAAGCCAATCGCAGTACCTAACGCAGCAAAAGCAAGCATAATCGCAGAAGCAATGATTGTTGCACTAATTACAGTTTCCATAAATTTTCTCCGTTGTTGAGAGTTGAGTTGTTAAATAAAAAATAAAAATTAATGTTCCGCTTTATTATATGCAATACTCAGGTAAACCACAGTAAGCATCATAAAGACGAAGGCTTGTAATGCGATAACCAAAATATGGAAAATCGCCCACACCAACTGCAATGGCACACCCAGTGCAGCCACAAACGCATTGGCTGAATACATCACGGCAATCAAAATAAAGATCAGCTCACCAGCATACATATTTCCGAATAAACGAAGTGCTAATGAAACAGGCTTTGAGATCAACGTCACGGATTCAAGAAGAAGATTAACAGGGATAAATGCCCAATGATTAAAAGGGTGTAAAGTGTATTCTTTTGCGAGACCTTTAATACCCTTAGATTTAATCGTATAAAAAAGGATTAATACAAATACTGAAATCGACATTGCAAATGTCATATTCATATCCGTAGTCGGCACGGCTCGTACAGGAATATGATGATCGCCTGTAATAATAGCAAACAACTGGGGAATATAATCCACAGGTACCAAATCAATAGTATTCATAATCATCACCCATACGAAAATAGTTAAAGCCAACGGCGCTATCACATCTCGCTTACCGTGATAATTTTCTTTTACCACACCATCAATCCATTCTACAGCCATTTCAACAGCACATTGTAGTTTACTCGGCACACCTATTGTTGCTTTTTTAGCCACCTTGCGAAAAATAGCTAAGAAAAGGAAACCGCACAACACAGAGAAGAAAAACGTATCAAGATTAAACGTCCAAAAACCTTCACCTGTTGTAAGATAAGTTAAATGGTGTTGGATATATTCAATTGAAGTTTGTCCAGACATAATCGATCCTTTGTTCTGAAGAAGAATAACCCAAAGTTAAATTTTATTGAGAATAAGTGGAATAACATTATTCAGCACTAACGCCAATAAAAAACCAACAAAAAACGCAATAAAATTGATAACTAATAACCATTTGATGGCAATAATGATAAAAACCATCGTTAAAATAAACTTTATTGCTTCAGCACGATAAAGTGCAGTCAGTTTTGTTGAAAAATTTTGTTTTCTGTAAAAAATGATAAATATGAATGTACAAAAAGGCAAAAAGGCACTTAAAAAACCGTAGCCAAAATCTACCGCACTTTGGCGTTGCCATCCATAAATAAGCAAATAAAAAACTACAAGCAAAAGACTCTCAATAACAATAGCTTTTCTGTAGTTTTTTTTAGCGTGAGATAAAATGCGCGACATCACTTTTACAAAATAATTTTAGCCCGCCGATTATACCTTTGCTGGTTTTAGATTCAACTTAAAAACACATAAAAAGTGTTATATAAATCACACTTTTAGAAAATAATTTATTTATTAGTTACTTTTTAACGCAAAACGATTAAATGTCGCTCACCTATAAGTTCTGGAACATGTAGTTCAATCACTTCTTGAATAGTGTATTTTTCATTCAATTCATTAATTTCATCTTCCTGATAAGTACCTTTTAATGCATAAAAATATCCATTTTCTTTTGGTAAATGATGACACCAATCTGTCATATCTTTTAACGAAGCAAAAGCGCGACTTAATACGCCATCAAATTTATCTTCAGGTTGATATTCTTCTACTCGACTCAAAACAGGAGTTACATTAGTGAGCCCAAGCTCACGTATAGCATTTCGAATAAAACTAATACGCTTTCCTAAACTATCAAGGAGGACAAATTGCTTGGAAGGATTAATAATTGCCAAAGGTAAACCAGGCAAGCCAGGGCCAGTACCGACATCAATAAAACGATCCCCATGTAAATAAGGACTTACAACAAGACTATCTAAAATATGTTTGACTAACATTTCTTGTGGATCACGGACTGACGTCAAATTATAAGCTTTATTCCATTTATTGAGTAAATTGACCAGATCAATCAGCTGCTGAATTTGTTGATCACTTATTTTTATATTTGCTTGCGCAAGTAAACTAGCTAATTTGGCTTTCATATTTATTATCTCTTTAGAAAATTGCGCTATTTTACTTAAAAGTGCGGTGAAAATCTTTAGTGTTTTTTTACTTATAATAAGATTCCGTCTTAATTTATTTCTAACCAGTCTATTAACGCCAATATTTTTTTTAATAAAGAAAAAAGGACAGACACAATGTCTGCCCTTATAGGTAATATTTATTTACCACTCAAAGTTTACACCAGCGTTATAAGTTACACCACCACCTTGAGTAAAGACAACCCCTGCTTTGGTTGCAATATTTTGGTTATTATGTAACAAAACATACTGCTTTATCATTGAGAACGGCAAAAGGGGGAGATTTTTTGAAAGGCTAAGTAAAGATAGATCTTAGTAGATTAAAGATACGACGAGCTCCCTGTCTCATCATCGGCAGAAGTTATACACCCACGTAAAATAAAATACAATCGAAAAACATAAAAAATGTGATGGAGATCACATTTTCATTTATCAGGTTGATAATAAAAAATGCGGTGAATATTCACCGCACTTTGTAACATGGTAATATTTAGTTATCTTCAACTTTAGCCACCGTGCCTTTTACGGTGAGGCAAATTTCGGTTGAAATTAAATGTGCAAGAATAGAGGATAATGCCTCTAATTTTTCAAGGTTACCTTGGCCGTTATCATCAAAATAACCTTGCTCTTTCAAATTTGCAATAAACATAGAGAAGACGGCTTTATCAAAAAACTCCGGCGCGTTAATACCATGCAATACAGATAAACGCTGTGCGACAAGTTGACTTTCTTTTTCCAGTTCTGCACGTGAAATATCTGGTTGTTTTTGCAAAATTGTCACTGTAATGTAATAACGTTGCAAGATTTCACGCATTCCAGCAGACCAAAGTTGTAAAATACGTACTTTCGATTTATTGATAGATAAGAAATTATCATTAGAGTTAATCACCTGTTGGCGCGCAAATTCATCAATAATTTGATGAATTTGAGTTTTTAACTCTTCTTCACTAAAGTGCAAGAATAACTCGCCTTTTAAGAACGGATAAATCTTGCCGACAGCTTCGACTAATAAATCTTTTTGAATCGCCTCATAATGCAAAATGATGCTTGCAACTAAAGACGGCAAAACAAATAAGTGTTGAATATTATTGCGATAGTAAGTCATCAACACGGCTGATGCGCGTTCCAAACGCACAATTTCTCCGAAGTTATCCTTTTCGACTAACACGCCAACACGATCAAGCGTTAATACATGATTTAACATCATTTCAGGCGTAGCAGTGGGCAATACAACATCTACGGAATAAGGCACGTTTTGTAGTAATTGTTGGTAACTCGCCAGTTGTTCTAAAAGTTGCTCACGAGAAAGTGCACGTTGACGAGAAGACAATAATGCCGTTCCAACTAAATTCATTGCATTCACTGCTGCTGCTTTATTGATGTTCACCATTACTTGTTTTGATACAGAATCAACTGCAGGAGCAAACCATTGTGGTTTTTCTTCGTTGTTTTGCTCTTTCCAATCAGGGAAATGTTGGCTCAAATAGTTTGAAAGCGTAATTGGCTCACCAAAATTGACAAAGCCTTGTCCAAGATTACGCAATTTTTTAATTACACGGAGTACTAAACCCGCATTTTCTTTTTCTTTCGCCGCACCACGTAATTCTTTTGCGTAAGTATCCACTTCTAATACATGCTCATAGCCTACATAAACTGGAACAACAGAAATTGGACGAGTTTGATTATGTTGCAAGGCTTGAAGTGTCATCGACATCATACCTGTTTTTGGCGCAAGTAAACGGCCAGTGCGAGAACGACCACCCTCAATAAAATATTCTACCGAATAACCACGATGGAATAACTCTGATAAATATTCACGGAAAATGGAGGAATATAATCTGTTTCCTTTAAAAGTGCGACGAATAAAGAATGCCCCCCAACTGCGGAACATTCTACCCACAGGCCAGAAGTTTAAATTAATTCCTGCTGCGATATGCGGTGGAACAAGCCCTTGATGATAAAGCACATAAGAAAGCAATAGATAGTCAATGTGGCTGCGGTGGCAAGGAACATAAACAATCTCATGACCTTCAAGTGCTAATTTACGTACGCGATCTGCATTTTGCACATCAATACCAGAATAAAGTTTATTCCAAAGCCAACGTAAAAAACGATCAACGGCTCGTAAACTTGAATGGCTTACATCTGCAGCGATTTCATCCAAAATCTTATGCGCTTCTTTTTGCGCTTTTTCAATACTGATATTTTTCGATTTTGCTTCATCTTCAATCGCACGTTGAATCGCTTCTGATTGCAATAATTTATTAAACATAGCTTGGCGATTCGGTAAACGCGGGCCTGTGGCAGAAATACGCTGTTTAGCAAAATGCATTTTTGCAACTCGAGCCAGCTTTTGCGCAATTTTTTCATCAGAGCCATGCTCATTCACCATATAACGTAATGAAACAGCTTGAGAAAAACGTACAAAGGTATCACGTCCAAACCAAATAGCAGCAAAAGTTTTTTGCATGCCATTTAACAAACGCAAGTTAGGCAAGCCGGATTTATCTTCATGCCCAGGAGAACGCCCCCAAAGAACGGAGACTGGAATAAGTTGCACATCTAAACTCTCAGAAGTGCGGTGTAATTCGAGGTATTTATTGAAGATCGTGGTAGTTTCATCTTTCGCACCTTTCGATTTAAAAATACGACGTCCCTCATCTAAATACACATAACGAGGCAACTTCACACCATCAATTTCATTTTTCTCAGCAGGATCAGGCAAACCTAACGCCAAACAATTTCGACGGAAAATAACGAAATCGGTTTGAGAGGTATAAGGCAAAACATAAACAACAGGTTGGTGAATATTGAGGGAAAGCTCTTCTATCGGATTGGCTGGAATTGGATTATTTTTCACTAATACTGACAGAGGCAAGCTCAATAATTGACGATACATATTTACAAAATTTGCCATGATAAATTTTCTCTTTGTTGTAAATTTAAAATATTTTAACACATCCGATCTCAACCGCTTTAAAAAATTTGGTGGAAGAATGTGACCTAATACACAGATTTAAAAAATAACTATTGCAACTTCATGCAATCTGTATACAATACCAGTTATCTGTATTTAAAAACAGGAGTGTATATGAGACCATTAACAGCACGCCAACAAGAAGTGTTGGATTTATTAAAACGTCATTTAGAAACAACAGGCATGCCACCAACACGAGCCGAAATCTCTCGAGAATTAGGCTTTAAATCACCCAATGCTGCAGAAGAACATTTAAAAGCGCTTTCACGCAAAGGTGCGATTGAAATTATTCCAGGCGCATCTCGCGGTATCCGCATTTTAGACAATAGCGCAAATGAAGAATTTGATGGTTTACCACTCGTGGGGCGCGTAGCGGCTGGAGAACCTATTCTTGCAGAACAACATATCGAAGCAACTTATCGCGTAGATGCCGATATGTTTAAACCACAAGCCGATTTCTTACTCAAAGTTTATGGCCAATCCATGAAAGACATTGGTATCTTAGATGGTGATTTATTAGCTGTACATAGCACCAAGGATGTACGTAATGGACAAATTGTCGTTGCCCGTATTGAAGATGAAGTGACGGTAAAACGCCTTGAGAAAAAAGGTTCTATCATTTATCTACACGCAGAAAATGAAGAATTTGATCCAATCGTGGTAAATCTTGAAGAGCAAGAAAACTTTGAGATTGAAGGCATTGCCGTAGGGATCATTCGCAATAATGCTTGGATGTAATCTGAGTAAATTAGCGAATAAAGTGCGGTAAAAATTTCCTGTGTTTTACCGTACTTTTCTTAGTTTAAAATTCTGAATTTGCCATTCTTTTTACCGCTCTCTATAATGCAATCAATCTTGAATTTAAATAAAGGATGGAAAAATGCAGTTTTCCAAAATGCACGGATTAGGCAACGATTTTGTTGTAGTTGATGGTGTTACTCAAAATGTTTTTTTCACGTCAGAAACCATTCAACGCTTAGCTGATCGCCACCGTGGAATTGGCTTTGATCAGCTTTTGCTTGTTGAGCCACCTTATGATCCTGAACTCGACTTCCATTATCGCATTTTCAATGCCGATGGAAGTGAAGTTTCGCAATGCGGAAATGGTGCCCGCTGTTTTGCTCGTTTTGTGACATTAAAAGGGCTAACTAACAAAAAAGACATCGCGGTTAGCACGCAAAAAGGCAATATGGTTCTAACAGTAAAAGACGATAACCAAATTCGTGTGAATATGGGTGAGCCTATTTGGGAGCCAGCAAAAATTCCATTTACCGCAAATAAATTCGAGAAAAATTACATCCTACGCACGGATATTCAAACCGTCTTATGTGGTGCCGTTTCAATGGGCAATCCTCATTGTGTTGTACAAGTAGATGATATTCAAACCGCAAATGTTGAACAACTTGGTCCTTTGCTAGAAAGTCATGAACGCTTCCCCGAACGGGTCAATGCTGGTTTTATGCAAATCATCAATAAAGAGCATATTAAACTTAGAGTTTATGAACGCGGTGCAGGAGAAACGCAAGCCTGTGGAAGTGGCGCTTGTGCAGCTGTTGCAGTTGGAATTATGCAAGGTTTATTGAACAATCGAGTTCAAGTCGATTTGCCAGGCGGTTCATTAATCATTGAATGGGATGGCATTGGTCATCCACTTTATATGACTGGCGAAGCAACCCATGTATATGATGGTTTTATAACCCTTTAATCTTCTTATCCCCATCAAATTCTTAAAGATGGGGATTTTATTTTCAGCTCACGCAAACGTTTTCGTTTTGGTGTTTTTCCTTTATAATAGCCCGCAATTTTTACCTCAAACACAACTCAAAGGTACCCGTATGTTTCAAACTTTTCGTGGCTAACCCGCCCTTTCTGAATTCCGTATCCAAGGCTTAATGCAAAAATTCCAACAAAATCAATTGCCGGTGAAATCGGTTTATGCGGAATATTTGCATTTTGTGGAATTAAATCGACTGCTTGTTAGCGAGCAGGAAGCAAAATTAAAAGCGTTGTTACGTTATGGCCCAACCTTGGCAGAACACGATGCCAAAGGCGAAACTTTTATCGTGATTCCACGCGTTGGCACGATTTCTTCTTGATCTTCTAAAGCGACGGACATTGCGTATAATTGTGGTTTAAGTGAAGTGGAGCGTATTGAGCGTGGTTTGGCGTATTATTTTGAGTTAAGCCAACCGCTTGATGAAAAAACAACAGAAAAATTGACCGCACTTTTACACGACAGAATGATGGAAACGGTGGTGCGCAATCCGCAAGATGCGGAAATTTTATTCCGTCATCAAGATCCGAAACCGTTTAAAACCGTGGATATTTTAAAAGGCGGACGTGAAGCCTTGGTCACAGCTAACGTAGAATTAGGTTTAGCACTGGCCGAAGATGAAATTGATTATTTGGTGGAAAACTTCACCCAATTAGGGCGCAATCCGCACGATATTGAACTTTATATGTTCGCGCAAGCCAACTCTGCCAAATACCGCTACAACATTCCGATTGCTGAATCAAACCCAGATTGGGTGTTTGATGACTTTGCGAAGTTATTAGAGATTCTTTAATTTATTACATTATCTCGTTTTTTTATAAAAATAAAGCAAGCACTAAGCTTGCTTTATTATGTTAGGATTAAAACTAATTATTGTTTTTGTGCGCCGAATACGCCAATGTAAGAGGCTTTTTCATTTACATAACTACCAGCTAACTCACTAGCGTTATTTCCGTAGAAACGACCGACAGCTTCTGTACCTTCAGCAGTTTTACCGTGGAATTGGTTACCATCAATTTTCGCAGAAAGTTTAACCTCGTTGATATTGCCAAATGCTTTTCCATCATCTGGAGTAATAGTGCCTTCAAATGATTTATCAGCAAAATTTACATTAAATTTTGCGTTACTTAAGCGATACGTATCAATAGCTGAACCACTATTTGCGTAACCGTGTACACCTTGACCAACATAGGTAGCGCTACCACTAGTTGGCATATCGGTTGTAGGATTGATACCGTAAGAGACTAAGTAATAATTATTTAGGCTGTCCTCTGTAATTAATCCCCAACGTACATTTTTATATAATGAACCGTTAACTATGCGGGTAATATTGTTGGCCGTGATTTTGAGAACCTTTCCACCCCCCATCCCGGCAGGAATTATATCAATACTTTTACCTTCAACATCTAGCACATAAAGATTTGGATTGCCAGAAATGGATGCGGTTTGAATAGTTCCGCCTTTTTTAGGTATGATGAAACCAACATGTTTATCTGTGAGTGCTCGATTAGTATTACCACTTTGAGTATTAGGGTTTGATGGTTGAGCCACATTTTCAGTTGGAGTAGATTGGCTTGATGCTGTCTGATTGTTTGTAGATGTAGTAGTACTTGGTTGCTGAGTCATATTATTAGCAGTAGTACTTGGCTGACTTTGCTTAGTCTGATTGGTTGAGGCTGAAGCATTTGGATTACTACTACCACCGCCGCTGCTACCACACGCAGATAATACTAAAACGGCTAATGCTGTAGTACCAAATTTTAAAACATGATTTAAAGAAAACATACTAATATTCCTTATTGAAAAAGTAGACATAAAATACCTTCAAAGGTATCAGACTGGACTGTATCATTAGAAATTCAATTTGTCTATGAGTTAGTTAATTTTATAAGGTTAAGTGTTTTAATTTAAAAGTAAATTACAATACTTATATTTTCTTAAACTTCCCACCAAATTAACGCCCATTTACGTTGTCCGTGTTTTATTGGGTTGTTATTAGTTTGTTTTTGTTGATAGAATTGAGCCAAATCTTGTTTTTCTTTTTCAGTGAGATTGCCGAGAGAAAACTCCACAGAATTTAATAAATCCTCAAAGGTTTCACCTTGGAAATGGCCTGATTCGGTTTCAATAAAACTCACATTCGCGTGAATGCCTTTTTGGTAAAGGCGATTGACTAAATAAATATAAGTCGGAAAGCCCACATCATCACGACCAATGGCTTCAAATACACCTTCATCGAGAAAATGGCGTTGTGTCACCGAGGTTAAAAAGACGCGTTTTTTCGCCTTACTTTGTAGCTTTTCAATCATGTCATCTAAATCGTCCACAAGCGTCGAGCGAGAGGCGAGTATTACATCTGCTTGAGGTACATCATCCCAGTTATCCGACCATGATTTATGTAGAAGCGTAATATTATTCAGTTGATGCTTTTCTTTATATTGCTGAACCATCTCTAACATGCCTTGGCTGTAATCGAGGGCATACACAGCTTGGCATTGTTGGGCTAAAGGAATCACAAAGGTGCCGGGGCCACAGCCGATATCTAATACGGTTTCATTGGGTTGCACATTCATGGCTTTAAGCAACGTTTCGTTATAACGGCTTGGTTTGCCCACTAAGTTCTCAGCCATTTTAGGGGCTTTTTTATCCCACTTTGTTGGTGGAAGATTATAGTGATTACAGGCTTTTAGATGTTGTTGGTAGAGATCGTTGAAATTGATGTCGTTGATGATCATAGTGACGCCTCAAAGTGCGGTTAGTTTTTGGATTGTTTTTGAATTTACTTGATGATTATATGCTTTCTCTTACCTAAAATCATTGAAAATGATTGACGCAAACGTTTTCGTTTTGGTGTTTTTCCTTTATAATAGCCCGCGATTTTTACCTCAAACACAACTCAAAGGTACCCGTATGTTTCAAACTTTTCGTGGCTCACCCGCCCTTTCTGAATTCCGTATTCAAGGCTTAATGCAAAAATTCCAACAAAATCAATTACCGGTGAAATCAGTTTACGCGGAATACTTGCATTTTTTGGAATTAAATCGACCGCTTGTTAGCGAGCAGGAAGCAAAATTAAAAGCGTTGTTACATTACGGTCCAACTTTGGCAGAACATGAAGCCAAAGGCGAAACTTTTATCGTGATTCCACGTGTTGGCACGATTTCTTCTTGGTCTTCTAAAGCGACCGATATTGCGCATAACTGTAGTTTAAGTGAAGTGGAGCGTATTGAGCGTGGTTTGGCGTATTATTTTGAGTTAAGCCAACCGCTTGATGAAAAAACAACAGAAAAATTGACCGCACTTTTACACGACAGAATGATGGAAACCGTGGTGCGTCGTCCTGAAGATGCAGAGATTTTATTCCGACATCAAGATCCGAAACCGTTTAAAACCGTGGATATTTTGAAAGGTGGACGTGAAGCGTTGGTCACTGCTAACGTAGAATTAGGCCTGGCACTGGCAGAAGATGAAATTGATTATTTAGTGGAAAACTTTACCCAATTAGGGCGCAATCCACACGATATTGAACTTTATATGTTTGCGCAAGCTAACTCTGAACACTGCCGTCATAAAATCTTTAATGCAGATTGGATTATTGACGGCAAAAAACAGGATAAATCCCTGTTTAAAATGATTAAAAATACCTTTGAGAAAACCCCTGATTTCGTGCTTTCAGCCTATAAAGATAATGCAGCAGTAATGGAAGGCTCAAAAGTCGGCCGTTTCTTTGCAGATCAAGATGGGCAATATCGCTATCACAATGAAGAAGCGCATATCTTAATGAAAGTGGAAACCCACAACCACCCAACCGCAATTTCGCCATTCCCAGGTGCCGCAACAGGTTCGGGCGGTGAGATTCGTGATGAGGGGGCAACGGGTCGTGGTGCAAAACCAAAAGCAGGTTTAACGGGTTTCTCCGTATCAAACCTTATTATTCCAAACTTTGAACAACCTTGGGAAAATCCACTTTCTAAACCAAATCGTATTGCCTCAGCCTTAGATATTATGATTGAAGGCCCATTAGGGGGTGCTGCATTTAACAACGAGTTTGGTCGTCCTGCGTTATTGGGTTATTTCCGTACCTATGAAGAGAAAGTGAACAGCTTCAATGGCGAAGAAGTGCGCGGTTACCACAAGCCGATTATGTTGGCGGGCGGTATCGGTAACATTCGTGGCGAACACGTTCAAAAAGGCGAAATTCCAGTTGGTGCTAAATTGATCGTCTTAGGCGGCCCAGCGATGAACATCGGCTTAGGCGGTGGCGCAGCGTCTTCGATGGACAGCGGGAAATCAAAAGAAGATTTAGATTTTGCCTCTGTTCAACGTGAAAACCCAGAAATGGAACGTCGTTGCCAAGAGGTGATTGATCGCTGTTGGCAATTAGGTGATGAAAATCCAATTCTCTTTATTCACGATGTGGGCGCTGGCGGTTTATCCAATGCGATGCCTGAATTGGTGCATGATGGCGAACGTGGCGGTAAATTTGATTTACGCTCCATCCTTTGCGATGAAAAAGGCATGTCGCCATTAGAAATTTGGTGTAACGAATCGCAAGAACGTTATGTCTTAGCGGTTGCGCCAGAAAAACTCGAATTATTTACCGCACTTTGTGAACGTGAACGTGCACCGTTTGCGGTCATTGGTGAGGCAACGGAAGAGAAACATTTAACCTTGCACGATAGCCATTTCGGCAATAACCCAATTGATTTGCCAATGAATGTGTTATTAGGCAAAACCCCGAAAATGACACGCGAGGTTTCGTCAAAAACTGTCGAAAATCGACCGCTTGCAACAGAAAATATTCAATTAAAAGAAGCTTTCCATCGCGTATTACGCTTACCGGTGGTGGCAGAAAAAACGTTCTTAATCACTATTGGCGACCGTTCGGTAACCGGTATGGTGGCGCGCGATCAAATGGTTGGCCCATGGCAAATTCCGGTGTCTGATGTGGCCGTCACAACTGCATCATTAGACAGCTATCACGGTGAAGCCATGGCTATGGGTGAACGAGCACCTGTAGCGTTATTAGACTTTGGTGCTTCTGCACGTTTAGCGGTGGCTGAATCTATCACTAACATTGCGGGCACTAACATTGGCGATATTAAACGTATCAAACTTTCTGCAAACTGGATGTCTGCAGCGGGTCATGGTGGTGAAGACGCTGGCTTATATGAAGCGGTGAAAGCAGTCGGTGAAGAACTTTGCCCTGCGTTAGGCATTACCATTCCAGTGGGTAAAGACTCCATGTCGATGAAAACCACTTGGGAAGAAAATGGCGAGAAAAAATCGGTTACAGCTCCGCTTTCTTTAGTGATTTCAGCTTTTGCTCGTGTGGAAGATGTCCGCAAAACCGTGACACCTCAATTACGTACAGACAAAGGCGAAAGCCGTTTATTGTTGATTGATTTAGGCGAAAGAAAAAATCGCTTAGGCGCGACCGCACTTGCGCAAGTGTATAAACAATTAGGTGACAAACCAGCTGATGTGGTGAATGTCGCTAAACTGAAACACTTCTTTGATGCAATGCAAGCATTAGTAGCAGAGCGTAAATTATTGGCTTACCACGACCGTTCCGACGGTGGTTTAATTACCACCCTTGCAGAAATGGCATTTGCGGGTAACTGTGGCGTAGATGTGGATATTTCTGCATTAGGCGACAATGATTTAGCCGTGTTATTCAATGAAGAATTAGGTGCAGTGCTCCAAGTGTCAGAACGAGAATTAAGTGCCGTGAGTGAAGTATTAAAATCCCATGATTTGCTTGGTTTAACACATGAACTCGGCTATGTAACCTCAGAAGATCGTTTTGAAATCACGCGCGGCAGCAAAAAACTATTAAGCGAAAAACGCTCTGAATTACGCGGTATTTGGGCAGAGCTCACTCACCAAATGCAACGCTTACGTGATAACCCAGAATGTGCTGACCAAGAATTTGAAGCGAAAAAAGCAATAGACAATAAAGGTTTATCCGCTCACTTAACCTATGATGTGAATAAAGATATTGCTGCGCCGTACATCAGCAAAGGCGTGAAACCGAAAGTGGCCGTATTACGTGAACAAGGCGTAAACAGCCACGTTGAAATGGCAGCTGCTTTTGACTGTGCAGGCTTTGCGGCGATTGATGTTCACATGAGCGATTTAATGGTAGGTCGTTACAACTTAAACGACTTCAACGCGATGGTGGCCTGTGGTGGCTTCTCTTACGGTGACGTATTGGGCGCTGGCGGTGGCTGGGCGAAATCCATTTTATTTAACCCACAATTACGCGATCAATTCAGCCAATTCTTCGCCAATGAAAACACCCTTTCATTAGGCGTATGTAACGGCTGTCAATTTATCTCCACTCTTGCAGAAATTATCCCTGGTGCAGAAAACTGGCCACGTTTCGTGCGTAATAAGTCAGAACGCTTTGAAGCTCGTGCCGCGATGGTAAAAATTAACGATACCAACTCATTGTGGTTTAAAGGCATGGCAGGTTCACATATGCCGATTGCCGTTTCTCATGGTGAGGGTCGCGTAGAATTCAAAACTACTGAGAATTTGACCGCACTTCAAGCGCAAAACTTGATTGTGGCACAATATATCGACAGCCATTTAAATGTGACTGAAACCTATCCAGCTAACCCAAATGGCTCGGCATTAGGGATTACCGCAATTTCTAACGTTGATGGTCGTATTGCTGCGATGATGCCACACCCAGAGCGTGTATTCCGAGCTGTGAGTAACTCATGGTATCCAGAAAATTGGTCTGAAGATGGCGCATGGATGCGAATTTTTAGAAATGCGAGAATAAATTTCAAATAATGTGAAATTACTCACAGAAAATTAATACAGAATAAGAGATACTGGGCGAGTCAGTATCTCTTTTTTATACTGAACAATGCTTGGATATTTTGTCCGTAATATCAATTGAACTATATGAGGAGTTCTTAATGAGTAGTTTAGTGACATTACTAGCTAATATTGTTGCACCATTGCAACGTCAATTTATTAACTTGATCCGCATTGCTATTTGTGTAGTGATGGTCTGGATTGGTGGCTTAAAAGTTTGCCAATATGAGGCAGATGGTATCGCACATTTTGTGTCAAATAGCCCTTTTTTAAGCTTCCTTTATAAAAATGGAGCGAACATGGTAGAAAATGATAAGGGTGTTTTAGTAAAAGAATATACCTTATATAAAAACCCTGAAGGCAAAATGGTCGCAAAAAATATTGAGTGGCATAAAGCTAATGGTACCTATACAGCTTCTTATATTATTGGCGCGATGATCGTAACCATTGGTATTTTAGTATTAGCGGGGATTTGGTCTCCAACACTTGGACTATTTGGAGGCTTACTCACGTTTGGTATGTCGATAGTCACGCTGTCATTCCTAATATTTACGCCAGAAACCTGGGTGCCGAATTTAGGCGGGGACTTCCCAACACCTAATTATGGCTTCCCATATCTCTCAGGTGCTGGCCGACTCGTGATTAAAGATATTATTATGATGGCAGGCGGTTTAGTTGCTGCAGCAGAATGTGCGAAACGCTATTTAAATAATAAAAAACAATTTGCTTAATTGCGTTATTTTAAAAGGCTTGCTGGGAGAAACAGCAAGCTTTTTTGTTATTAAGAGATACAAACCAATAACAAAGAAAGGAGACTGAATTCAAAACTTTTGAAAATTTGACCGCACTTCAAGCCCAAAACTTGATTGTGGCGCAGTATATCGACTGTCATTTAAATGTAACTGAAACCTACCCAGCCAACCCAAATACTTCGGCATTAGGGATTACCGTGATTTCTAAAGTGGACGGTCATATTGCTGCAATGATGCCACACCCTGAGCGTGTATTCCGTGCCGTGAGCAACTCATGGTATCCTGAAGATTAGTCTGAAGATGGCGCTTGGATGCGAATTTTTAGATTTACTTGATACAATGGTTCATGAGGGAACAAGTGGAGGACCAGTTATTGATCTAGAAACGGGATATATTTTTGCAATCATTCTTGTTTTAACCGTATTGAAATTGCATAAAACAGATGGGGATCATTTGAGAAAAAAAGTGTAATAAAGAGTTATTTTTGTGATGCTTTTTGTATTTGAGAATAATTTGCATTGAAATAGTTGAGTAAAAGTGTCAGAATTAGGACATCTAATTCAAAACACAGAAGGAGACTTGTTATGAAAAAAGTGTTATTAGCCTCATTACTCAGCTTTGGTATTGCCTCTATTGCACAAGCAGATATTGGTGTAGTAAAAGATGGCTTCGGTAAAATTATGCAAACGGAACAGTTTACCGTGGTGAAAAAAGCTTTGAAGAAAGGAGAGCAACTAAAACGTCATAACCACGAAGGCGATAGTGTGATTTTTACCGTACTAAGCGGAAAAATGAATGTGGTATTGAATGACAATGAAAAACATGAAATCAACGTAGGGCAAGTGCTTAACTTTGATGGAAAATACTTTATTCAAGGCGAAGCTGCGGAGGACTCAGTCATTATGGTGACATTAGTTGAGGTAGATGATGCCCCACATAAGCATCATCACGATCACAAACACTAATTAAAGCAAAAGCGGTTCAAAATGGTAAAACTTTTACCAAATTGAACCGCTTGTTGAGCTGCACCCCAAAACCTGGACACCTAATTTGAGGTGCAGGTTATGTCCTACTCTTATCAATTTCGTTTGAAAATTATCAAACTCGTTACCGAACAGGATTATGGTATCCGTGAGGTGGCTAAACTTCATCAAATTTCCCACGCTCTCGTTATTTATTGACTAAAAGCATTTCGGGAAAGAGGGCTTGATGGCGTTCGCCTTATACACCCCTTCAAACACCGAAAATAGTGAAGCCAAAAATGAAAAAGAAAGACATTGAAATTCCAGAAACCACAGACTTTTCACCTAAAGCGTTTAAAAAGCTGCAGCGAGAACTCGCCTTGGCTCGAGCGGAGATTGCTTACCTAAAGGAGTTGGAGAAGCTCGACCGTCAAAAACAACGACAGAAAAAAGAAAAATCATTGAAAGATTGAAGCCGGACCACGCGTTAAATGATTTACTTCATGTAGCTAAAATGCCTCGCTCAAGCTTTTACTATAAAGAGATTAAGCGAAATTATCACGAGGTAAAAGAGGCTATCTTATCGCTGTATAAAAAGAACAGAAAACGAGATAGTTATCGCCCCATGACGTTTAAATTACGCCAAATGGGTTTTAATTTGAATCATAAAACGGTGTTAAAGCTGATGAACGAGTTAAGTATTCATTCCATTTTACGCAAAAAAAGACATGGAAAACGTGGAAAAACATCGCATATTGCCCCGAATTTGCTGAATCATGATTTTACAGCAACAGCACTCAATCAAAAATGGGTAACGGATGTAACGGAATTTCATGTTGGGCAAGAAAAGCTTTATTTTTCACCGTTGATGGACTTGGCTAACCGAGAAATTATTGCCTATAACTTTTCAACACGCCCCAAATTTTCATTGGTGAAAAAGATGTTAGCACAAGGACTTAGTCGGCTTAAACCGACAGAATGCCAAATTATTCATAGCGACCAAGGTGTATTGTATGGCACGGCGGAATGGGGGAAAATGTTGGAGGGTAAAGCGGTGCAAAGTATGAGTCGCCGAGGAAATTGCTACGATAATGTAATGATTGAAATTTTTTTTGCGATATTAAAATCAGAGTGTTTTTACTCACGGACTTATCATTCAATTGCTGAATTACAGGCTGAAATTGAAGAATATTTAGTGTATTACAACCAAAAACGAATTAAACTTGGTTTCAAAGGATTGAGCCCAGTACAATACAGAGCTCAATATTTAAGTTAACTAACCTGTCCAACTTTTGGGGAGCAGATCACTTTTATTACTTTTACTTACGTATTATTTTTGTTTTTCCAAAAACTCAACGCCAGTATTTGGGAAGTTGGTAAATACACAAGTTGCGCCAGATTTTATTCAATAACGCATCGTGCATTTGATTTACGTCAGTGAAGAACTGATAAAGTATTTTTACACACGTTGTATGGGAGCAATTACACTTTGTATTGTTCGAGCTCTTCACTTGGTTATTTACTTCATTGAAGTTAGTTATATATCAGTAAAATGTTTCCTTATAAATCAAAAACGTTTTTATCGCGTAGGATATGATCGTTTCCTCTGCGACGTAAAAAACCCATTCTATCGAAATATTCCATCAGTTGAACGGTAAGTTTGCGCCCGAAATTCAATTTATCACGTACTTCATTTACGGATACTTTTCCCTTTTCTTCTGCGATTTGTTTGATGAGTCTTGCATAAGTATAGATGGTTTCAGTTAAGAAAAATCTATCTTTCACGATTGGCGTGAGGTAACCCAGTTTCCCTGCTTTATACATAAAATTACGCATAATTGATTCATCAATAGCGAGCGCATTCGCCATATCTCGTACCCAAATTGCTTGACCGTTTGCTTTTTCAAACTCGTTTAATACATCTGTCCAACGTGATTTTTCTTCAGTATTAAACTGAATTTTATGCTCTGGTAGATGAATCCAGCCACGCGTTTGTTGTAATCGTCCATCATCAAGCATTTCATCAATAAAATGATTGATCAAGTTTTCAGGCTGGTTTAAAGCGGCCATTCGGTAGAGACGAGCTTTGCTTACACCAAGTTGATCATTATGTTGCTCGTGATAGGTATTAAGTGCGGTTAAAATTAGTTGTATTTTTTCTTTTTTGTAGTTTGTATTAAAGCACCAATCTTGATAGCGAACAGCGCTACGTTCGGTAAGTGCATAATCTAGTTGTTTATTTGTGAGTTGTTCTATCCACATCAGTTTATGAGCTGATATTGCATTATGTTGAAGGATGAATGCAATTCGTTGGGCTGTATTTTCAGCAAGCGCTAAATTTGCCAAGAAGCTTAATCGACCCTCTGTTCGTTTATGGCGTTTGGGTGAATCAATTTCTAATATGCGCGCACCTGCAATTAACGATTTAGCATCACCACTGCGTAAAATAAGTTTGTCTCCGAAAGCCAAGAATAAAGGTGAATCTAATATGATTTCAGCCAAAGTGCGGTCATTTTTAGCGGCATTTTTTCCTTGTAATAAGGTGAGCTTACCCGTAGTGCGACTCGCTCCGTGATAAATATGCACAGGTTGGCTTTCATTTAATGGTACTTCAGCCAAAATTTGTACACTGATGCGATCTGTTGGTGGAAGTGGCTCATTCTGCAATAACCAATCACCTCGTTTCATTGGTGTGCGGTCTAAATCAGCATTTAAATTTAGCGCTAAACGTTGCCCCGCAATACCTTGTTCGCTTGATGTATTTTGCGCGTGAATCGCTTTTATACGAACTTTCTGTCCTGTGGAAAGGTAAATTTCATCGTTGACTTTCACTGTTCCTGAAAAGGATGTGCCTGTCACTACAGTACCCGCCCCTTTTACGCTGAATACTCGGTCTATTGCGTAGCGGAATGGTTTCAGGGTATCAGCTAATTCAGGTAGATTAGCTAAGTAATGACGCAATTCACTGATGCCTTGTCCTGTTTCTGCTGAGGTAACGAAGTAGTTAGCATCGCGTAAAAAACTATAATCTTGTTTAATTGCTTGGATTAACGATTCAATTTGCTCTGAATTTGTACGATCTGCTTTTGTGATGACAACAATAATTTCGTGGAATTGAAGCTGGCGTAATATCGCTAAATGTTCTTTTGTTTGCGCTGCAACGCCTTCATCCGCAGCGACAATTAACATTGCATAATGCACGCCACCTAAGCCCGCCAGCATATTTGACAAGAATTTCTCGTGCCCAGGTACATCAATAAAGCCTAGAACTTTGTTTTCTAAAGGCAGATAGGCATATCCCAAATCAATGGTCATTCCGCGTTTTTTTTCTTCTGGTAAATGGGCGGTACTTGTGCCAGTTAATGCTTTTAATAATGCTGTTTTGCCGTGATCAACGTGACCTGAAGTAACAATAATCATAGTTCATCCAATGTATTTAATAATGTTTCAATATCCGCAAGGCTACGTAAATCTAGCCAAATTTTTCCGTTTTCCATTCGCCCAATAATAGGTTGAGAAAGTTGTTTAAAACGAGCTGAAAGTACGGAAAGTTTTACGTTTGTTTTTTCTGCAATAGTGACAGCCACAGAAGGGATTCTTTCCATCGGTTGTGATCCACTACCGATTTGTGCTTGGCTATCTTCAATTTGAATCTCAAATTGTGAATTTAAGCGAGATTCTAACCGCTCTTTGAGACGCGTAGCATTTATTTTGAGTTGTTCTAATGGCTGCGTGAGTAAGCGCAGAGTTGGTAATTTTTCAGTTAATTTTTCAGGATTTAAATATAAACGTAATGTGGCTTCTAAGCCGGCTAAAATGACTTTATCGCAACGTAATGCACGCTTGAGAGGATGGGCTTGTAATTGTTCGATCCATTCTTTTTTACCCACAATAATGCCTGCTTGCACACCGCCAAGCAATTTATCGCCAGAGAAAGAGACCAAATCTACACCTTGGGCAACTTTTTCTTGCACGGTCGGTTCTTTTGGCAAGCCATATTGGCTTAAATCAACTAACGCACCACTGCCTAAATCCGTTACTACGGGTACCTTCATTTCTCGGCCTAATTCCGCAAGCTCTTCTTCTGAAACTGAAGAGGTAAAACCACAAATTTGATAATTGCTGCTATGCACTTTCATTAAAAAAGCCGTATTTTCAGTGATAGCATTACGATAATCTTTCAGGTGAGTACGATTAGTGGTGCCCACTTCCACTAAATGGCATCCAGCTTGCTCCATAATATCTGGAATACGAAATGCACCGCCGATTTCAATTAATTCGCCACGAGAAATAATAACTTCTTTACCTTGAGCAAAGGTTGCCAGCATTAACAATACCGCAGCGGCGTTGTTATTCACTATACAGGCTGCTTCAGCACCTGTGAGTTTGCATAATAATTCACTGATGTAATTATCGCGATGACTACGCTTACCTTCATCTAAATCATATTCAAGCGAAACATTTTTTTGCATCGCAGAAAGCGCTGCCTGTTGTGCTGCTTCAGACCAAAGTGCCCGTCCAAGATTTGTGTGTAACACCGTGCCAGTCAGATTATGCACCGCTTTGATTTGTACTTGGTTCTGTCTTTGTAGGCGAGAATGAATTTCTACAAAAGTGCGGTCAAAATTAGAAAAATATTCAGGAAGTTGATTATTTTTTTGAATAAATTGACGAGCTTGTGTTAATAATTCTCGACATGTTGCCACGACTGCTGTGTGACCAAATTCGGTAATGAGTTGTAATCCTTGAGGTGTTTTGAGAATTTTATCAACGGAAGGAAGTTGTTGAAAAAGTGCGGTCATTTTTGAATCCGTTTAAAATAACGTTGAATTGCCGATTAATTTACGCTAAAGTAACCTCAATTTCAACCACGGAAGGTCGTCATCTCCGGTGAGGTGGCAGGACTTCAAATCCTGTTGGGGACGCCAGCGTTCCCGGGTGGGTTCAACTCCCATGACCTTCCGCCAATCTATATAAATCCGCATAGATTCACTTAAATATCTCATCTTACAAGTAGGTAGCCCCATGTTTTCCGGAGAAACATTTCAACAACATACGCCTGATGCATAAGGCTATGTTTGTTTATTTACAAGGGTTCGCACGTTTTGAAAAGTAAAAGCTACATAATAACCTACACTTATGTAGCTTTTATTGCTAAGAAATGAGACTATTCTAGAGGGTGAATAAATGGTTCAATAATTCTAGTTATATCTTGCCATTTCCCCCAATCTATATCAAGGATATATTTACTTTTACAATATTCCATAGTTTCATTGATCTTATGTCTCCAATATTTAGATGAACCATTCATAGTATCTAAATAACAATCTATAGCTCTTGGGAGACTCTTTTCTTGCTCTAAGAAAGGTAAAAAATCTCTAAATCTAGATTTTACATATTTCTTACTATAAATATCCACTTTATTAAATGGGTTTTTTAGATTAGATATTGATAAAAGCGAAAAAAACTCCTTTGGTTTTATTCTAAGTTCTAATCTTGTTATTCGTTTATCTATATCGTTTTCTTTTACAGAAATTATATCATCATCCTCAACCTTAATATCCTCGTATAATTTAGCTTTTTCATATACTAACAAGTAAAATTCTGAGCGTTTTGATCCTACACTATAATTATTTTTACAATCATCTTTATTATGTATAAATCTTATTCCTTTTCTTGATTTTGGTATGGAAAAATAATAGTTAGAAATAAAACTATTGCCATGTATATCAACAGTAATATCTATTCTTGTTATTCTGCTTTTTGATAATAACTTATTAACTATATTTTTTCCAATGCAATCTATTAACCATTTTACAAAATTATAAATTGAATCTACATTTCCATATTGTGGTGATAACTCAAATCTAATGCCATAAATTTTTTTATTACTCAAAAATAAATAAGATATGACTATATAAAATTCTGGATTATTAATTTCTATAATTTTCATACTGTATTTATAATGTTTATCCTTTACATTCTCAATTTTATAATTTGATGATATTTCTTTTCTTAAAAAATTAAATCTATCACAGATATTCTTATATTCTATTTCATTATCTATGTATGAAATGAAAGATAATTTATCTATTCCCATATATAGAGGTTTATCTTTGAATTTACCTACATATATAAAATTATTACATCTGTATATACAATTTTTATTTAATAATACTGTTTTATTCATATTTATTACCTCCATTAAGTAATAAATATGCTTGTAGTGTGCTAATAGAGTTACTAGGACTTGAATCGTTTTTACATCCTCTACTTACAATCCATTCATCAATCTCATCCTCTAGCCATGCAACCGCTCTTAATGAAAGTTTCTTCGGTTGTGGAAATCCAGAAGTTTTTATTAATCTATATATCGTGGATTTTGATAACGTTGTTTTTGCCATTACTTGGCTAAGTTTAATCAGTTTCATTAGGAACCTCACTTAGTTACCAAAGAGCAGAATTACTCTTTGCGAGGCTCTCTTTACAAAAGTTAAAATCTAGCCATTAATCTACTGACAGTCAGTTTTATTTTTTATAAACTTACTGACTGTCAGTTTATAAAAAATATTGTTGATAATTAGTTATTTTGAGGTGTTAAAAATGCATAGAAATTTGAGTGGACAAACAATCCAGCAAAAGAAAAATAGTGAAGAACAACAACGTAGAAGAGCTTCTATCAAGGAGCGTTTTCCTAAGACTGTTACATTCCATACTTATGAGGATATTGAGGAAAAAATAGCTAAACAACAATTCAAGATTAAAAAAGCCTTTGAATTAGCAGAGGAACAAATAAGAGAAGTTGAGATAAAATCTCTGGCTATTACCTATTATGTTTATATTTCTGGAAATAAAGAAAAATCAAGAATATTAAGAAAAATCTATCGAAATGTAACTAAGAAAACTATGACATTAGATAAATTACTAAAGCTATTAGATAAAAACTACCCCTTTAAAGAAAAGAAATGGGATAGAGAAATTTTACTTGATTATTTATTCTTTAGGGAGAAAGGATATATAAAATAGAGAATTCGGTAAAATTTCTGAAATTTTTACGGTATTTATACCGCAACTGTCAAAAAGAGATAATTTTTCATTATCGTAACCTTTTATTAAACTCCAGTGATAATTGGTCGAAAATAATACTATTGCATTAGATTGTTTTTTTAAGTGAGAAGATATAAGTGAAGGGATTTTTGAATGTAGTCTTATATTGGGATGTTCTATTTTTATCTGCTTATGTATTTTAACGGTATGATTTAATAGATATTTCATTTGGTTAAGATCTAATCCATTAGTGAGTAGATCATAAATACTCCAGTTATTCATATAAGCTAAAAGTAGCTGGTTAAACAATGGTTTTCGTTTAATTTTCTTATTTGATACAAAATAGACTGCATTTATTATGCTATAAATACCACATAAGCAGTCTAATTCTCCCTGTTGTAATGCTTTCATTTAAATCAAAAAATATATTATATATCAATATATTAACATATTTTATAGTATCTACAAAATGGTCTCTAGGAAGACTAATAGACCTCGTTTTTTGTCCGCACTTAGCCTATCTAAGTGAGTATAAAGCCTATCTCTAATACTATCTTCCGCAACAGGAATAAATTTTCGTTTATTATTAGTTTTTTGATCTGATATACAATCAATAAAAAACCAACCAATCTCTGTATTCAATGCTGTCGCTATTCCTACTAAATGAGCCACATTAATCTTATTTTCACCTCGTTCATAACGAGAAAGTTGTTGTTGAGCAATGCCTATTTGCTCGGAAAGTTCCGCAGCACTAAATCCAAGTTCTTTTCGCTTTTGTTGAATTCGTTTCCCTATAAATCTATCGGTTTCTGTTACTGAAAGTTTCGACATTACCTAGCCTTAAAATCATCTTTTATAGCTATTTTGTAACTGTTTTACTCCTTTAAAAATATCGGTTATAGTATCTTTAAATAATTTTACCTATTTAAGGATTTATTTATGCAACATTCATTTACATTAATTCATTGGTATGGACCTTTTGAGCTTTCTGAAGTGATTGAATCAGATTGGGGAAAAGAGAGAGGGCTCTATTTATTCACAGGCAAACGAAAAGAAGATACAGAAAGCCAAATTCAGTATTGTGGTATTGCAGTACAATCCTATGCTTCTCGATTTAAAGCACACCATAAATACTGGAAAATTGAGAATGAGAAGAAAGTTTGGTTAGGATTAATTGAATCTACACCTTATCCAAATATGAATGGAGCTTATTTAGCTTACCTGAAAGAGCCTGAACGTTTACTGACATATTATCTACAAGCTCCATTAAATAGCAAAAATCGTACTTTACAACCAAGACCTATGACTGTGATTAATTATTGGTTTGATAAAAATGGAACTCTTAGACAAAAACGAAACCATGTTGCTCAACAAAATATGCCAAGCGTAGTATCCTGGGATGGTGAACAATGGCATTTAGGCGATCTAAAAATTTATCTAGATGAAGAGGAATAATTAGCTATGCAATTAGATGATATGGATATTACTTGTGAATATCTAGAGTATTTAGATGATAGTAATCAATCATATTGGGGAGAATCCCTACCTTGTTGGGTTAAATATAATAGTAAAACAAATATATTGAGTATCAAGTTTGAATACGAACAAGAAGAAAATGAACCTACAACTTATGTGTGGTTTAGCGGTGCAGTTAATACTTTTACTAATCCCTATACAGTTGAGTTAGTATCAAATAAACCTGATGTAACAAAAGAAACCATATGGCTAGAAATAATGAATGATGATGAAGATTGGTATTTTGAAGGTTTAATTACTGATCCTTATACAGAAAATATTGAAGGCATATTGATAAATAAAGTTGAGAAGAGAACTATTTTTATCAATCAAGTTTAGCTTTAATGAAGGTACGTAGAGTTTTAGTAGATATCTAATTTGGAAATATATGCAAAAATCTCATTCATTACTATTACCCAAAGATTTATTGTCTAACCACTATAATGTGAATTTGTCTGATATAGAGAAAGCTCTAGCTAAATTTGGTATTAAGAATGCAAAAATTAAGAGTAAGGCTGGTTCTATTGGTATTAACTATCGTATTGAAGCAAAATTTTTAAATGTAGAAAAACTTCTAGATTCTAAAAAATGGGCTAAGTTATTGAATATTCAATCTATTAGAATCACAAAAGATGATTTGGATATATTATGCCTAGAAGTACCATATAGTAATCATCAAATAATTTCACTAAAAGGAATAATTAATTCTGAAGAATTTGTGAATACTAATATAAAACTACCTGTTGCTTTAGGTACTGATACAAAAGGTAATCCTGTAGTGATTGATTTAGCCAAATCCTCTCATTTGTTGATAGACAGTATGAGTGGAGCAGACAAATCTGTCTGTATTAATACCATTCTTATTAGCTTATTATTTAGATTTAGGGCAGATCAGATTAATTTTATGTTAATTGATCCAAAAGTTGTTGAACTATCGATTTACAATGATATTCCTCATCTAATTACTCCTATCATCACTGATATGAAAAAAGCAGAACAAGCATTATCGTGGTGTATTAATGAAGTTAAACGTCGTTATCACTTATTTTCTATTTTGAAGGTGAGTGACATTAGTAGCTTTAATGAAAAAATTGATGAATATGAGAATCTTGGAATGCCGATTCCAGATCCAACTTGGAGAATTGGTGATACATTGGATTTAATTCCTCCGATATTGAAAAAGTTGAGTTGTATAGTAACTATTATTGATGAGTTTGCTGATTTAATGATAGTTGGTGGTAGACAGGTAGAAGAAAGCATTATACATATCTTAAATAAAGCTCATCTAGTAGGTATTCATTTGGTTCTCGCAACACAAAAATTCTCTAGTGATGTCATAACTTCCCTTATTAAAGCTAATATTCCTAGCCATATCACATTGACTGTTGCTAGCGATGTCAATTCTGAGTTTATTCTTAAGGAAAAAAGGGCTGTGCCCTTATTAGAGGCGAGGGATATGCTTTATTCAGAAATAGGATTATCTTCTATCACTCATGTTCATGGTGCATTTGTGAGTAATGATGAAATCGTTAATGTAACTGATTTTTGGCGAAATCAAGGTAAACCGCAATACGTCAAAGATATTTTTGCTACGGAAATTCCTTATATACCTCGCAGAATAGAGAGTGTCCTAGATCCTTTATTTGAAGATATACGAAAATTTGTAATTGAAACTGGAACAGTATCGATTGCAGGGATAATGCGTAAATTTAATATTGACTTTATACGAGCTGTAGAAATAATGGATATACTTGAAATAAATGGCGTGGTATCCAAGCTATCTGAAACATATAGGAGAGAGTTGCTTGTAACAAAAAAATAAAGAAATAGGCAGAAAACTGCCTATTTTTTATGTTATAAGTAAATCGTCTAAATAATCAGCCCATTTTTGTAGCCAAAGTCGACATTCTTTGTCATAGGTATGCAAATTATAAGTCCCTTCAATACCTTTCTTAGAGTGTCCTAAAATCGCTTCGCCAACTTCATTTGGACAGCCTAATCTAGCTAATCCAGTGCGAACTGTTCTGCGTAGATCATGTGGTGACCAGTGCTCAATATCTAGCATTATTCCCTTTTTTCTAAGGGTCCAAGTTCTTTCTGTAAGATATTTTTGCTGAATAGGCTTTTCTTGTAGCCGCATTTGAAAGAGATATTTAGTTGATTTATCAAATGTCTTGATTAGTTCTGTAGCTTGATTAGATAATTGAACATAACGAGATGTACCGGTTTTAGTTTCCCTAAGAAAAATAGTTTTCATCTCTAGATCAATATCGGCCCAAGAAATGGCACAAATTTCTCCTGTTCGACAACCTGTAAGTAATGTTAATAGAAAAACATTTTGAATTTTTTTAGTTAAACTTGAAGTTTTAAGCCATTTTAAAAATATACTTAATTCACGCTGATCAAACGCTCTAGTTCCTTTATTATTAGTAAGCCTAACAGTTGTCATTTTTAGTGTTTCTTTCGCTAATAATGCAGGATTTACAAAATTTTCATCAAATTTATCTAATCCAATAGCAAAACGATACGCTGCTATCCATTCTCTAAGAACATTACCTGCTTGAACACTTGCACCTCGCTCATTAACAATACTTGTAATGTGTTCTGCTATATCTTTTCTTGTAATTGATGAAGCTAGTCTAGCTCCAAATGGAATAACAACATCATTGTATAATGTACGCCTAACTTCATCTTGTCCTTTAGGTTTTCTTGCTCCAACTATTAAACGACCATTTTCACTATAGTGATCTTCAATATATTGCGACAAGTAAAGTTCAACAAGATCTTTAACATAAAAGAGTTTTTGAGTTTCTTTCTCTGCTTGTTCTTTCTTAAATTCTTTTAATTCAGCGGCAGGACAACGACCAGATAATCGAATATTCTTCAATTCTTTTAATTGTTTTCTAGCTTCAGATAAGCTAATTTGAGGATATGAACCTATTTTGACTTAAGTGAGTTTTTTAGTTATAGGGCTAGAATATCTATAAAAAAATGTTTTTATACCAGTTTTACCACAAGTTACCCTTAGACCTGAATACTCACCAATATCAGCTTTATCAAAATCTTTAGGCTTCATCATTTCAATAGTTTTCGTAGTTAATGGCTTTTTCATAGCATTACTCATAAAATATTCTGATAAATTCCGTTTTTTGCTATATGTATATTATACTATAAGCTATAAAAACCTACAAAAAAACCTACATTTTAGTATAGGATTTAGTGAGTCTTCATAAAACCTAATGAAACTACTAGATACAATAAATTTTATATATATTGTTTAAAATCAATATATTAAAAGGATTAAATAGATGATTTCCGAAGAAAATTTCCAACAACATACGCCAATGATGCAACAATATCTAAAACTCAAAGCAGAGAATCCAGATATTTTGTTGTTTTATCGCATGGGGGATTTTTACGAGTTGTTTTATGACGATGCGAAAAAAGCAGCGGCATTGTTGGATATTTCTTTAACGAAACGAGGTCAATCAGCTGGGCAACCAATTCCAATGGCTGGGGTACCTTATCATGCGGTGGAAGGTTATTTAGCAAAATTAGTTCAGTTAGGGGAATCTGTGGCGATTTGCGAACAGATTGGCGATCCTGCCACAAGCAAAGGGCCTGTGGAGCGCCAAATTGTGCGAATTGTTACACCCGGTACGGTGAGTGATGAGGCACTTTTGCCTGAGCGCCAAGACAATCTGATTGCAGCAGTATATCAAGAGAAAGAAAAATTTGGATTAGCCACTTTAGATATGACCTCTGGCCGTTTTCAGCTTTGTGAACCTGTAGATAAAGAAACATTACGCGCTGAATTGCAACGTATTGCCCCCGTAGAATTGCTGTATTGTGAAGAATTTAACGAAATGGCTGCGATTGAACATTGCAAGGGATTACGCCGTCGCCCGATTTGGGAATTTGAACTTAGCACTGCCATTACGTTACTGAATCGCCAATTTGGCACAAAAGATTTACGCGCCTTTGGTGTGGAAAAATCCCCTTTAGGCTTAAGTGCGGCAGGTTGTTTATTGCAATATGCAAAAGAAACGCAACGTACCGCATTACCCCATATTCAAAGCATTAGCTTAATTCAAAATCAAGACTGTATTCAGTTAGATGTCGCCACGCGCAGAAATCTTGAATTGACACAAAATCTTGCGGGTGGCACAGAAAATACCCTAGCGTCTGTATTGGATAAATGCGTTACGCCAATGGGGAGCCGTTTGCTGAAACGTTGGATTCACCAGCCTGTTCGTCATGTGGAAAAATTAAAACAACGCCAACAAGCGATTGCGGAAATTCTGAATTTTGATTTAGTCGATGAACTTCAGCCTTATTTGCAATTAGTCGGCGATATGGAACGTATTTTAGCACGTGTGGCGCTGCGTTCAGCGCGTCCACGCGATCTCACCCGCTTGCGCACGGCGTTAGAACAAATTCCAGAATTACGCGCGATTGTGCAACAAAAAACACCTCCATTTTTAACCGCTCTTTTCGGTCAAATTGCCGATTTCACCGAGCAGTGCGATTTATTGCAACGTGCATTGATTGAGACGCCTCCACTTTTAATTCGGGATGGTGGCGTGATTGCTGAAGGTTACCATGCCGAGTTGGACGAATGGCGTATGCTGTCTGATGGTGCAACCCAATATTTGGAAAACCTAGAAAAACGGGAGCGTGAAAGCACAGGTATTGATACGCTAAAAATCGGTTTTAATGCAGTGCATGGTTATTACATTCAAATTAGCCAAGGTCAAGCGCATAGAGCCCCGATTCATTATGTTCGCCGTCAAACCCTGAAAAATGCTGAGCGTTACATTATTCCTGAACTCAAAGAATATGAAGACAAAGTGCTGAAATCAAAAGGCGCAGCGTTAGCGTTAGAAAAGCAACTTTACGATGAATTATTTGATTTATTATTACCGCACTTAGGTTCATTACAACTGGCGAGCCTCGTACTCTCTGAATTGGATGTATTGGTCAATCTTGCCGAGCGCGCAGACACCCTCAATTACGTGATGCCAACATTCTGTGATGAAGTGAGTGTGAAAATTGAAAATGGCCGCCATCCTGTCGTGGAACAAGTATTGAAAGATCCTTTCATCGCCAACCCAGTGGAACTCAATCACAATCGTCATTTATTAGTTATCACTGGGCCAAATATGGGTGGTAAAAGTACTTATATGCGCCAAACTGCATTAATTACGTTGCTTGCCTATATCGGTAGCTTTGTGCCAGCAGACAGCGCGCGAATTGGGCCGATTGACCGTATTTTCACTCGAATTGGTGCGTCTGATGATTTAGCCTCAGGACGTTCAACCTTTATGGTGGAAATGACTGAAATGGCAAATATTCTTCATCAAGCCACTGCGCAAAGTCTCGTGCTTATTGATGAAATCGGTCGCGGCACATCCACTTATGATGGCTTATCCTTAGCTTGGGCTTGTGCAGAATGGTTAGCGAAAAAAATCCGCTCGCTTACATTATTTGCCACCCATTATTTTGAATTAACCGCGTTGCCAGAACAGCTAGAAGGCATCGCCAATATTCATTTAGATGCCCTTGAGCATAACAACACCATCGCCTTTATGCATGCTGTACAAGATGGCGCAGCAAGTAAAAGTTATGGTTTGGCAGTAGCGGCTTTGGCGGGAGTGCCACAATCTGTTATTAAACTGGCAAAACAGAAATTGACACAATTAGAAAAAACCTCAGGTCATTCAGCCGATCAACAAATTCAGGCATTGCGTGAAGCCAATCACACGCAAGGTGAATTATTGTTTGAACAAGAAACAGATGCACTAAGAGAGGCTATTGAAAAACTGGATCCCGATGATTTAAGCCCTAAACAAGCATTGGCGTATTTGTATCAGTTAAAGAAAATGGTAAGTTAAGATATAGAGAAGAATGGTCACATTTCATAAAGCAAAATGTGGCCATTTGTTATGTTATAAATGAATAATAGGATAACTAATCCAGTTTTGCGGATTTAGTTGTAAGCCAAAAAGTGCGGTTAAGTTTATGTGTGTTTTCCTTTTTCTTTTTGAGCCGCGAAATCTGCACCTTTTGCTAACATTCTTAATTGTAAAATTACGCGTGTTTTGAGTTGTTCTCTTTCAGCTTTATTCATATCTAAAGCATTTGCTCCAGCGGTGAAGACAATAGTCACAATGCCTTCAGCTTGAACATATGCAATATATTGAGAATACTGATGCTTAGATGAAATATACTCTGCGAGTTCATCGACAAAATGTTTGATTTCTCGTGCGGCTGCAGTTCGAAATGCTTGGGAGGTACCCGAGCTTTCACGTAATAATAAGCGGAAAACATTTGTGCTATTGGTAATAAATTCAAAAAACGTATCAACAGAAACAGAAATTACACTACCACCAGCATCGATACGTTTACGTGCTTGTCGCATTAATTGACGCAAAATTAAACCAGCTTCATCTACCATTTCTAAGCCTAATTCATCCATGTCGCTAAAATGACGATAAAACGAAGTTGGCGCAATACCCGCTTCACGAGCGACTTCGCGTAAACTTAAGTTGGAAAAGCTTTTTTCCGCACTGAGCTGATTAAACGCGGCATTTACCAAGGCTCGACGTGTTTTCTCTTTTTGAATTGCACGAACCCCGGCCATTATTTTTCTCCGGCTAAAATTAATTTTACCTCACTGCTGATTGCACCGGCTACGCGTTCGTAACGGTTACGTAAAGGTGAACCAGGTCGATAAACTAAAGCAATAGTGCGTGATGGTTCAGGTGAGTGACAAGGAATATATTTTACACCTTTACGAGCACCTTCATTTAATACAGCAAGTTCAGGCATAAACGTGATACCAGCATTTGCAGAGACCATATTGCGCAAAGTTTCTAGGCTTGTGGCTTGGAAGTGGGCATTTTCTTTTGCGCCTGCCGTGAAGCAATAATCTAAAGCCTGATTACGTAAGCAATGACCATCGTCTAGCATTAACATTTCTTGCCCTTTCAGTTGATTCATAGACATTTTCTTTTCTTTTGCCCAAGGATGTTCATCTGATACGGCCAGTAACATTTTTTCGTTAAAAATAGGCACTTCAATAAAGGCTTCTGTTTCAGGCACGGTAGCTACAATTGCACAATCGAAACGACCAGTTTCGAGTTGTTCTAGCAATTGATGTGTTTGTGCTTCGTAGAGAAAGACTTCTAGATCCGGAAAGGCAGCTTTTAGCGTTGGAACAATATAAGGTAATAAGTAAGGGCCAACAGTTGGGATTAAGCCTATATGTAATGGGCCTGTCATTTCCTTACCTTGATTACTTGCCATTTCTTTCAATAATTTTACTTCACGCAACACGGTACGCGCTTGTTCTACAAGTAACATACCTGATTGTGTGAATAATACTTTACGGCTGGTTCGTTCTAATAAAATAATGCCAAGTTCATCTTCGAGCTTGCGAATTTGACCACTTAAAGTGGGTTGGCTGACATTGCAAGAATCGGCAGCACGGCGGAAATGTTTATATTCTGATAAGGCTACAAGGTATTCTAAATCTCGGATATTCATTTGATTCTTCCTATAGAAAATTTCAATTAAAAAAATAGAATTAATTGATTGTAACTATACCATAAATTTCCCTATAATCCAGCACATTCAAATTAAATCAACAACCAATAGGAGAATAATGATGATGTCTAATATGGAAGGTAAAAAAGTCCCTCAAGTAACATTCCGCACTCGTCAGGGTGATAAATGGGTTGATGTAACTACCTCTGAATTATTTGATAACAAAACAGTGATCGTGTTCTCATTACCAGGCGCATTCACGCCGACTTGTTCATCTTCTCACTTACCTCGTTATAACGAATTAGCCCCTGTATTCAAAAAATATGGTGTGGATGATATTGTTGTGGTTTCAGTCAATGATACTTTCGTGATGAATGCATGGAAGGAAGACGAAAAATCTGAAAACATCACTTTCATTCCAGATGGTAATGGTGAGTTTACAGAAGGCATGGGAATGCTTGTTGGTAAAGAAGATTTAGGTTTTGGTAAACGTTCTTGGCGCTATTCTATGTTAGTGAAAAATGGCGTAGTAGAAAAAATGTTTGTTGAACCAAATGAACCGGGTGATCCGTTCAAAGTTTCTGATGCAGATACAATGTTAAAATATCTTGCGCCACAGCATCAAATTCAAGAATCTATTTCAATCTTCACTAAACCAGGTTGTCCGTATTGCACAAAAGCAAAACAACTTTTACATGATAAAGGATTAAGTTTTGAAGAAATCGTATTAGGCCATGATGCTACTATCGTGAGTGTACGCGCGGTTTCTGGTCGTACTACTGTTCCACAAGTGTTTATTGGTGGTAAGCATATTGGCGGTAGCGACGATTTGGAAAAATACTTTTCATAAGCAGGCAAGTATTTAGCTGATTATTATTTGGGAATGTAATTTAAAGGGCGCATAATGCGCCCTTTTCATTTGTACGAATTTATTGCAGAAATTAATAATGCGGTGGTGGCGTTTCTTCCGCTTGGCTTGCAATATTTGTGGGATGAAAATCTTTTAATTTACTTGCCACATAGCGTAGCTGAACTTGCATTTTATCAAGCGCAAATTGTTGTTGAACTAATGCATGATTCAGTTCGTCTAATAGTTGCTCTTGAAACGCGATTTTGGTTTCAAGTTCAGTAATACGATTTTCTAATATTTGTTCAATGTGCATAAAATTTCTCTAAATTTTAAAAAAAAGTTGAGAATAGGTTAAAAGCGATTTAATCTAGCCTCAGAATTATTTCATTTATTATAAAGGATTAACACATATGTTAAAAATTCAAAAATTATCTATCGCAGCATTAATGGTAAGTGCGGTGATTTCTGGCCAAGTTTTTGCGGAAGAAAAAGCGCTTGATGAAAAAGCTGCCTCTTATGCCGTGGGCGCATTAATGGGTGGGCAAATGAAAGATTTGGTCGATGCGCACAAAGAAGTGATTACTTATGATAATGCTCGTATCTTAGATGGTTTAAAAGATGCTTTAGAGGGTAAAGTTGATGTGCGTAAAGATGAAAATGTACAAAAAACTTTAGAAGCTATTGAAGCGAAATTAGTATCTGCATCAAAAGCAAAAGCGGAAGCCATTGCGAAAAGTGCTCAGGATGAGGGGGATAAATATCGCGCTGATTTTGCTAAAGGCAAAGATGTTAAAACGACTAAATCAGGTTTACTTTACAAAATTGAAAATGCGGGTAAAGGTGAGGCAATTAAAGCTACCGATACTGTAAAAGTGCATTACACTGGTAAATTACCAAATGGAAAAGTATTTGATAGTTCTGTGGAGCGTGGTCAACCGGTTGAATTCCAATTAAATCAAGTTATTCCTGGATGGACAGAAGGCCTTCAATTGGTGAAAAAAGGTGGAAAAATTCAGTTAGTGATTCCACCAGCGTTAGGTTATGGTAAACAAGGTGCCGGCGCGTCTATTCCACCTAATTCAACCCTCATTTTTGATGTAGAAGTTTTAGATGTAAATCCTAAATCAGAAAAATAATACTTCTTATCATGGCACATGTTTTTTTAATGCGTGTCATTTGTTATAAAACTCAGTGAATTTTGACCGCACTTTTAACCTCGAACCATGACATTAAACGATAAACAACCTTTCACGGATGAAGATCGCACTATCATTAATTCTTATAAAGCGGTTGTTGATGGCGTTAGCGCGCTGATTGGCGAACACTGTGAAATCGTTTTACATTCTTTAGAAGATATTGAGCATTCTGCTATTTGTATTGCAAATGGCCATAATACGAATCGTCAAGTGGGCTCACCAATTACTGATTTGGCATTACGTTCACTCCGTAATATGCAAAGTGAAAGTGTTTCTAAGCCTTATTTTACTCGCACTAAAGGCAGTGTGTTGATGAAATCTGTCACGATTGCGATTCGTAATAAAGTCCAACGTATTATTGGTTTACTTTGTATTAATATTAATTTAGATGTGCCCATTTCACAATTTGTACAGGCTTTTATGCCAACAGAAAAAACAGAAGAAACATCGGCTGTCAATTTTGCAAGCTCTGTTGAGGATTTAGTCAATCAAACTATTGAGAAAACCATCGAGGAAGTAAATACTGATCGTATGGTGGCCAATAACACTAAAAACCGCCAAATTGTCTTATCTCTGTATGAAAAAGGTATTTTTGACATTAAAGATGCGATCAATTTAGTGGCTGAGCGTTTGGATATTTCCCGCCATACGGTCTATCTCTATATTCGTCAAATAAAACACGAGCAAGAATAATGCGCTATGTACTTGCAGTGAAAAGCCCTATTTATGGTCAGCAAGGGGCTTTTTTAGCTTACCAATTTGCCAAAGCATTGATTGAAAAAAAACATGAGATCGTCCAAATTTTCTTTTTCCAAGATGGTGTGACGAATGGCAACGCATTAGTTTATCCTGCTAGTGATGAAGTCAATTTGCAAAAGTGTTGGCAAGATCTTGCTATAATGCATCAAATTCCATTGCACCTTTGTGTTGCCGCTTCACAACGTCGTGGCATCGTGGATACTTTAACGGCAGAAAACCCAGAAAAAATCAATCTTGCTGAGGGCTTCACGATTGCGGGGCTAGGTGAATTTATATCAGCAACATTAAAGGCTGAGCGAGTCATCACATTATGAAAATTGCTTTTTTGTTTAAAACCGTTCCCCATGGCACCGCACTTTCCCGTGAGGGATTAGATGCATTACTTGCCGCAACGGCTTTTTGTGATGAAGAGGATATTGGCGTATTCTTTATAGATGACGGTGTGCTGAATCTTGTTTCTTATCAACAACCAGAACATATTCTCCAAAAAGATTTTATTCGCACCTTTAAATTGTTAGATTTATATGAAATAACACAACGTTTCATTTGTTCAGAAAGTTTGGAAAAATTCGGCATTTCGTCAGAGCAATGTATTATTTCAGCTGAAAAAATGAATCGTGCTTCTTTTATGTCCAAACTGAATCAAGCTGAAAAATTGCTGACTTTTTAAGGAAAATCATGCTTTATACTTTTTCACAAGCAGATTATGCGCAAAGAGAACTTGAGGGGTATTTTGCGAATATTACTGAGAATGATGCGGTGGTGTTATGGCAAGATGGAGTCTTGCTAGCAATTAAATATCCGCATTGTTTTGAACAATGCCCAGCTGAATGTCTGTTGTTAGAGCAAGATATTCTGGCAAGAAATCTCACCGCACTTTTACCTAGAGAAAGTAAAGTGCGGTCTATTACTATGCTAGATTTTGTGGCGATAACGCAGAAGTTTTACCCGCAATTAGCACTCTGAATTAAACTAAATTTGTCACAGTTTATTGAACAGGTAAAATTTTTTCCTTTGTTGACCCTGTGCCCTTCTAGCCAGAATCATGGCTTACCTCTTTTTATTATAATCGGTTTAGAGGGCGTTTATTTTTTACGTTTCGCTCTTGGATGAGCCTGATCGTACACTTCCGCCAGATGTTGAAAATTTAAGTGAGTATAAATTTGTGTGGTGGAAAGGTTGCTATGCCCAAGCAATTCTTGCACCGCGCGTAAATCAGAACTGGCTTCCAACATATGCGTCGCAAAAGAATGACGTAGTTTGTGCGGATTAAGATGGCTGTTTAAGCCTTGACGAATTCCCCAAGTTTCCAAGCGTTTTTGAATGGCTCGATGAGAAATACGATTTCCAAGCTGGCTAACAAATAACGCCTCATCTTTTGGGTTAAATAATGCCCGCACTTTTAACCATTCTTGAATGGCATGCGAAGCATAACGCCCAAACGGCACGACACGCTCTTTGTTGCCTTTCCCGATAACGCGCACTTCCCGCACACGAGTATTAATGCTGTTTAAATCTAAACCTTGTAATTCAGATAAGCGCAAACCTGAACTATACATTAATTCCAAAATAGCACGATCACGAATATCAATCGGCTCTTTGCTATCGTTGGCAAGCAATTGTTGAACTTGCTCGCCATCCATATTTTTCGGTAAATGCTTGCCTTGTTTCGGTGCGGAAATGCCGGTGGCGGGATTCACTTTCAATTCGCCTTGTTGCACCAAAAAACTGAGAAATCGACGCAGTGCCGATAAACGCAAAGCCAAGCTTTTTTCTTTTAAGCCTTGTTTTTTGCTTTCCGCCAAAATAAACCGCACCACGCTGGGTGTCACTTGTGCCCAAGCATGAATATCTTGTTGCACTAAGATTTTGATGATGGCATCGAGTTGATGTTGATAATTGGTGAGCGTGTGAGGGCTCATTTGGCGTTCAATCCGCAAATAATCCCAATAACGATTTAACGCTGTTAGCATTACAGACTCAATTCAAATAAACGTTCTTTCGGGTTTAATTTAAACCCTTCCGATTCCAACATTGAATATTGATTTTGCGCTAATTCTGCCACTAAACGATTGGATTGCGTGAAATGCACAAAGTCTTTTGCTTTAGAAATCAACGCCGCATAAATCTCTGTTTGTTGAGCATGTTCTAACACAAAAATATCGGTGATTTGCCAATAGCGTTGTAATTGTAAAGAAGAAAGGCGAGGGAAAAGCTGCACAAAGCCAATAGCCTTTTCATTTTCATCCACCGCAATAAAAAACAGGCTTTCATTAAAACGCATACGATTAGTTAAAAAAGCCAAAGTGCGTTCTGGATTCTCTGCTTGTCCATAGGCTTGGCGATAGGCTTCAAAAAGAGGAAGAAGCACGTCAATATTCCATTGTTCAGCTTTGAAAAGTTTCATAATTGGTTATTTTTTATTGGTTCCATACAGGTAATTGTAGCTTTTTAGCACAAGATAATCATCTTTCTATGAGAATTTTTTTAATTTTATGATCTTCTGCAAAGAATCGTGGCGAAATTTTGGTATAGTAAGCGAGTTAATTTTATCAACTATGGAGAAACAAAAATGGCACGTCGTCCTTTAGTTATGGGTAACTGGAAATTAAACGGTTCCAAAGCGTTCACCAAAGAATTAATCGAAGGATTAAAAGCAGAATTACATGATGTAACAGGTTGTGATGTGGCAATTGCCCCCCCCGTTATGTATTTAGGTACGGCTGAAGCAGTACTTTCTGGTTGTGGTTGCAGCTGTGGCGGTAAAAGTGTAATTCAATTAGGTGCACAAAACGTAGATATCAATGTAAAAGGTGCATTTACTGGTGATATTTCTAGCGAAATGTTAAAAGATTTTGGTGCAAAATACATCATTATTGGTCACTCTGAACGTCGTACTTACCACAAAGAAAGCGATGAATTCGTAGCGAAAAAATTTGGTGCATTAAAAGAAGCTGGTTTAGTACCAGTATTATGTATTGGTGAAACTGAAGCTGAGAACGAAGCAGGCAAAACAGAAGAAGTGTGCGCACGTCAAATTGATGCAGTAATCAACGCCTTAGGTGTAGAAGCATTCAATGGTGCAGTGATCGCATACGAACCAATCTGGGCGATCGGTACTGGTAAATCTGCGACCCCAACACAAGCACAAGCCGTTCATGCATTTATCCGTCACCACATTGCAGCAAAATCACAAGCCGTGGCAGACCAAGTGATTATTCAATACGGCGGTTCTGTAAATGATGCAAATGCAGCTGAATTATTTACTCAGCCAGATATCGACGGCGCATTAGTAGGTGGCGCATCATTAAAAGCCCCAGCATTTGCAGTAATTGTAAAAGCAGCGGCAGCAGCGAAAAATTAATTTTTAGTTAATTAGAATAACAAAAAAAGTGCGGTGAATTAATCTGCACCCAATTATTGGTTTAGTTAGTCCAACTTTTGAGGGCTGATCAATTCACCTACTTTTTGTGTCTTAGCTTACCATTCGTAGCCTACGCCAACGGAGCTTACCACATCGCCTTGAGTATTTGTGCTTCCACTTAGGCGGAATAACACTTTACCGTTGTCACTTGAGCGACTATATCCCACTGCGATAGCATTTTGTCCTTTGAAGTTTCCTGCACCCGCAGAAATCATAGACTTACCATTACCTCGTACTTGTGGTAATCCGGCTATTGCAGCAGAACCGGCAATCCCCGCTTTCAGCATTTTATTATGTTGGGTAACTTTTTGATTAATAGCCTCGACAACAGAATAAAGTTGAGAGCCGTTAATCGCATCCGTTGATGTACTGGTAATACGACCTGCTGCAACGTGCGTAATTTGACGCTCTTTACCTTCTGCACCTACGCTGACAGTTGATGTTGGATTTGTACCAGCAAATCGATAAGTGGTGCCTTGAATAGTGATGCTTTCTACAGGCATTGGTTTACTTGGCGCAGATTCGTTACCTAATACTACAGCACCATCAAACCCAGCATCAACAGTGACATTATTGCCTAACACCATCACATTATGTGATGCAACTTTATTCCCTGCACCAATCGCTACAGAATTATTACCTGTTACCTCATTTTTGGTACCGATAGCAATTGAATTTGTACCACTTGCAAAGGATTCTTTCCCAGCGGCAATTGAGTTTTCACCAATGTTAGAAAAATGACGTGTTAGTTTTTCCTCTAACTCTTTTAATGCTTTTTCCTTTTTGGCTCGCTCTTTTTCAAGCTCTTCTTTTTCTGCTTGTTTCTCTGCAAGTTCTTCTTGTCTTCGTTTTAACTCATCTGAATTATTTGAATCTGATTGTAGTTTGTCAATTTGAGATTTGAGATCATTAATTTCCCGTTCCTTATCCTCAAATTTTATTTTAGCTTCATTTAAGGCATTTTGGACTTTTTCAGATTCCTCTGTTATTCCCTTAACAACTTCATTGTATGGGTCATAAAGTTTCAATTTTTTAGCCCAATCAGTTAATTCTTTTGCTGTTTTTTCAGCATATTTATTCCATAAATCTTTAGTGGATTCTTTAAATTTAAATTCAATATTTTCGTAATAATTTTTAGGATTGTGTATCTCTTTAGCTATTTCCCTAGCAAGAAGTTCTCTTTTTTCAGAATTTTCTGTAGTTGGGGATTCGATTTCTTTATTGCGAGCATCAAGAAAATCTGATATTTTTTTTGCAAAACCTTCAACAATATCAAGTTTATTAATAAAATCTTTTTTATCAAAAAGCCACTTATCCTCAGGTGCATTGAAATCGATTAGGTTATAGAAGTCATTGTAAAATCTATTTACCCATTCCTTTAATCTCTCTGCTTGCTTATCTGTAAGGGCAGCGCCTTCTCCGCTATTGAAGATATCATCGAAAAATTTTGACGTTTTATAATAATAGAATAAAGGTTTTGTTGTATCTTCAACCTTATGGGTTATACGTATATTTCCTTCACCCGTATGCTCGAAGATAGAATCTTTATCTTGCTCTTTATCTTTATCCTCAACCTCGTATCCACTAGCACCGATATTATAATTATAGTCATAATATACATGGTCGGTTAATAAAAAATTACTGTGATTTACTGGATCTTTATTATCTTGATTATTTTTTAATGGTGGAAGATAAAATACTAGGTTTGCCACATTATTAGGTTTATCAAAATTATTATCTAATTTATTATTATTTAGGTTATAACTTTTATTTAAGTCACTTATTATATTCTCCTCATCTATTATTTTTAGTAAAGTAGAATATTGTACATAACGTTTTTGTTTGTCAGATGAAAAGAAACTGTTTGTCATTTTATTTGGTATTGTTTCTTCTTTTGTGAGACTGATAGGATCTACCGAATTTACTTTTTCTAGTAAATCTGGAACAATTCCCACATCAGGATTAGCGTATATACCTAGATCCCTTGCTGTACCAAAGTTAAGTAAATATTTTTGATTTCTAGATTCAATAATTTTTTGTATCTTTACTTTGTTAGCACCAAATAATGTCCCTGCATTTATATATCCATTAATAACGCCTTCATACTTATCTATACCCCATTTTTTAAGAGTTTCAGAGTAATTAGGGTAAGCCTTTTCAACTTCTTTTTTTAAATCTTCTGCTAGTTTTTGACGTCCGGTTGTTCCCTCTGAAGAATCTGTAAGTTTAGTGAAATCAAGTTTTTTAATTTGTTCTCTAAAAGTTATCCAAACCAACTTGTCGCCTGAATTGATTGATGTCAAGATGGAACCTAGTTTATTTTGGGCTTCATCAAACTCTTTTTTTAAATTATCTAATTCCTTATTTTTGTTATTTAAATCTTTATTTAGTGAATCTATTTTGTTTGTTTTATCATTATTATACTTTGAGATTAACTCTTCTAATTTTTTGATTTTTTTGCTTAGTTCTGTTTCAGTTTTATTGTTAGCTTCAATTTTTATATTTATTTTGGAAAGATCATCGTTCGCCATACTCTTATCGGCAAACGTTTGCTTTTCTTTTTCAAGAATAGCCTTAAATTCTTCACGAGAAATGTTCCCACCTGTTGCAACAGAATCATTACCTTGTGCTAAACCATATTTAGCTGTTACAGCATTGTTATAGCCAGTTGCAACGCCATGATCGCCTGTGACAATATTCCCTTCACCCGTTGTGGATGGGGCAGAATAGGCAAGGTTAGAAGATAAAGGCAATGTAAAGAGTAATAAGGCTACTGAACTTTTTGCAGTAGTTAAAGCAGTACGTTTTTTCAAAATATTCTCCTCAATCCTTGAGTTATTTAAAATCAATAATCGATATAAAATTATACACTTTTGAAGTTCACATTCTTATGAAAGAATTCATTTTGTGATCTTGATCATATTTTTTATTTTATTTTGATCGAAATATAATCAATAAATCATCGATTTGACAGTACGTGATATCCTTGATACACAATAGAGTAATCGAATTCATTTCTCTCTTAATAGCTAAAAGATTCTAGAATTTATAAGATTTTGAATATTTAGTTAGGGCAAATAAAAGTGCGGTGAAATCTTACCGCACTTTGGATTTAAAAATTGATTAAAGAATGAAAAAACCGATTTTGCATTAACAAAATCGGTTTTAATTTGGTTTAATTCAGTATTAACCCGCAACTGCGATACGTTTCATATCTGTCATATAACCACGTAATTCTTGACCGATTAATTCAACAGGGTGGTTACGAATTGCATCGTTTACATCGCGTAAGGTGATGTTATCGATTTCCACTGCTGGAGTTGGCTCGCCCAAGTCGCCTTTTTGAAGGTTAGGGATAATTTCTTTTGCAAGAATTGGAGTCGCTACGTTAGAGAATAAGTAGTTACCATATTCTGCAGTATCTGAAATTACCACGTTCATTTCGTATAAGCGTTTACGTGCTATGGTGTTCGCAATTAATGGTAATTCGTGAAGTGATTCGTAGTAAGCTGATTCTTCATAAATACCGCTAGCTACCATTGCTTCAAAAGCTAATTCCACGCCAGCTTTCACCATTGCAATCATTAACACGCCGTTATCAAAGTATTCTTGTTCGCTAATTTTGCCATCATATTTTGGCGCATTTTCAAAGGCTGTTTTACCTGTTGCTTCACGCCATGCGAATAAGTCTTTATCGCCATTTGCCCAGTCAGCCATCATTGTTGCAGAGAAGTGGCCGCTAATGATGTCATCCATGTGTTTGTAATATAAGAAACCAAGGCTTTCTTTGATTTGTTCAGCTAGTTCAAATGCACGTAATTTTGCGCTGTTTGATAAGCGATCCATCATTAATGTGATACCGCCCTGTTTTAACGCTTCGGTAATCGTTTCCCAACCGTATTGGATTAATTTACCTGCGTATGCAGGATCTTTACCATCTGCCACTAATTTGTCATAACATACGATAGAACCTGCTTGTAACATACCGCAAAGGATAGTTTGCTCACCCATTAAGTCAGATTTTACCTCTGCCACGAATGAAGATTCTAAAACACCCGCTTTATGACCGCCAGTTGCCGCAGCCCATGCTTTTGCGATCGCCATGCCTTCGCCTTTCGGGTCATTTTCAGGGTGAACCGCGATTAATGTTGGCACACCGAAACCACGTTTGTATTCTTCACGTACTTCTGTACCTGGACATTTTGGTGCAACCATCACAACTGTAATGTCTTTACGGATTTCTTCGCCAACTTCAACAATGTTGAATCCGTGTGAATAACCAAATGCAGAGTCTTTTTTCATTAAAGGCATGACATCAGCAACCACTTTAGAGTGTTGTTTGTCTGGCGTTAAGTTTACGACTAAATCTGCAGTTGGAATTAATTCTTCATAAGTACCCACTTTAAAACCATTTTCAGTTGCACGTTGGAATGACGCGCGTTTTTCAGCAATTGCTTCAGGGCGTAAGGCATAGCTAATATCTAAGCCAGAATCACGCATATTCAAACCTTGGTTTAAACCTTGCGCACCACAGCCCACGATAACGATTTTTTTGCCTTTTAAGAAGTTTGCTTCATCTGCAAATTCTTCGCGATCCATAAAACGACAACGACCTAATTGGTCTAATTTTTGACGTAAATTTAATGTGTTGAAATAGTTAGCCATTTTGTTGTCCTTAATTGTGTAAGGTGAATAATTGTATGATGTTGTGTTTGCATATTTTTTTGTTGTGGATGGGATTATAAAGTTTTTTGTGATTGCGTAAAGTGATATTATAGGAATGTAATGTTGCAATTTATGCAATTATTTTGTTTTTTGTGAATTGGCATCGTATTTCGCTCGATGAGCGACCTACTTTTTCTTTGCTTGTGCAAAGTAAAAGTAGGCAAAAAGAAAGCACACCCTGCTTTGCCTTATTTCCTGAAAAATTGAATATTTTTCATCATAAAAAATAATCTTATAATCAACTGCACTTTCAAATAATGCTCTAATACATCCTAAGCCCCATATAAATCGCCTTTGTGACTTTCAATTTTTAGGCAATTTTCGTCTGTTTGAGCGTAGCGAGTTTAGAAAATTGCCGTAAAGAAAATTGAAACAAAGCAAAGATCAGCGATTTAACTGGGGTGTATTTTTCTTTGCTTACTTTCTTTTGTACAAGCAAAAGAAAGTAAGTCGCCATCGGCGAAACCCGATATTAAATAAAAAAAGAAATTATGGAATTTAACGACCTACAAATATTCATCCACCTTAGTGATACAAAAAATTTCGCTAAAACCGCCATCCAAAACCACATGTCTCCCTCTACGCTTTCCCGTCAAATTCAACGGTTAGAAGACGAGTTAGGGAAGACACTTTTTATCCGTGATAATCGTCAAGTCAAACTTACTGAATATGGTGAGAAATTTTTGCAATTTGCTAAAACAGAATGGCAAAGCTGGCAACAATTTAAACAACAGCTCAAGGATGAATCAAATGAACTTTGCGGTGAAATTAAACTTTTTTGCTCTGTAACCGCATCTTATAGCCATCTTCCGCACGTACTTAAAGAATTTCGACAACGTTATCCTAAAGTGGAAATTCAGCTGACGACGGGCGATCCAGCGCTTGCATTAGAGTTGATTCAAACCCAACAAGTCGACCTCGCTATTGCGGGTAAGCCGAATAATCTACCATCCAGTGTGGTATTTCATAAAATTGATGATATTAGTTTGTCTTTAATTGCACCGCGCGTGGCTTGTTTGGCGACACAATTACTGCAAGAAAAACCCATTAATTGGCAGCAAATGCCTTTTATTTTCCCTGTTGAAGGGCATGCTCGGCAACGGATTGAACAATGGCTACGGGAGAAACACATTAAACATCCGAAAATTTATGCTACCGTTGCGGGGCATGAAGGGATTGTTCCGATGGTGGGATTGGGATTCGGATTAGCGATGTTGCCTGATGTGGTCATTGACAATAGTCCAATGAATAATCAAATTTCCAGACTTAATCTTGATAAGCCTGTTGAGCCTTTTGAATTGGTTATTTGTACCCAAAAAAGGAATCTCGAACAGCCCTTAATCCGTGCATTTTGGGCGATGTTAGAATAGAATGATTAGCTGTTTAGAATAAGGATTTCTTATGTTTAAAGGTGTTCTCGTTTCATTACTTGCCTCATTTCTATTTGGCTATATGTATTATTTTTCTACGCTGTTAAAACCTTTGAGCGGCACGGATATTTTTGGTTATCGGATGATTTTTACGTTTCCTTTTGTTGTCCTTTCCGTGTTTATTTTTAAGCAGAAAAATGCGTTGATTCATCGCTTAAAACTCATCAAAAAACAACCGCACTTGGCATTGCCCTATCTTTTTTGCGGCTTATTGATGGGTTTTCAAATGTGGCTTTTTCTTTGGGCGCCGAATAATGGCAGTTCATTGAGCGTGTCTTTTGGTTATTTACTTTTGCCAATTGTGATGGTGGCAGCAGGTCGATTAATTTTTAAAGAACGTATTTCAACATTCAAATTTATTGCAGTCGTGATTGCCGCATTGGGTGTAATTTCTAATATCGTGTTAAAAGGTGGGCTTTCTTGGGAAGCCATTGTGATTTGTGTTGGCTATACTACTTATTTTTCCGTTAGAAAAGCATTAAAAAATAGTGATCTAGCTTCTTTTTGTTTAGAGATGTTAAGCCTAATCCCAATTAGCATTTATTTTGCGTTGCAAACAGATTTTGCAGTGGTTGAACAAAGTAATCCTAATATTTGGGGGCTGCTTGTGTTGCTTGGATTAATTAGCGGCACGGCATTGATTGCTTATGTGATCGCTAGCAATATGCTACCGATGAATTTGCTTGGCTTACTTGGTTATGTGGAAACCATAATGATGGTTTTTGTGTCGTTTTTTATCGGTGAACAAATTGATGCCGAAAGTTATCCGCTTTTTATTTGTTTAGTGCTCGCTATGATTCTTATTGTGATTGATGGTGTGTACAAACAGCACGCAAAAGGAAGTTTATAAATGTCATTTAAAGAAATTACGCCACAACAAGCTTGGGAAATGGTTCAGCAAGGGGCAGTGTTAGCCGATATTCGCGATGATACTCGCTTTACCCACTCGCATCCTAAAGGTGCTTTTCATTTAACGAACCAAAGTTTTTTGCAATTTGAAGAGTTAGTCGATTTTGACTCCCCCATTATTGTGAGTTGTTATCATGGCGTAAGCAGTAAAAATGTGGCGACCTTTCTAGTGGAACAAGGCTATGAAAATGTGTTTAGTATTATTGGTGGATTTGATGGCTGGTGTCGAGCAGAATTACCTATTGAAACAGCTTATTAATGTTTACCCACATTCAAGCATAAAAATTATGACAAGAAATGATAAATAGCATTGATCATCTTTTACATATCCGTAGACTATAGCCACTAATGTGCAACGATAATACCTAGTAGCATTTAAGCATGAATAAAAAACCGCTAAAACTCACCGCACTTTTTCTTTTTTTTCCTAGCCTAGCTGCTTTAGCTGAACAAACGGTGGATATTGAAATTCAAGGTATCCGTGGATTTCGTGCTATTCGTAATACCGATCTTAATGTTCAACTCATCAATAAAGAAGAAATGGATGGCTCAGAACGTTATCAACACCTAGTAAGTAAAGCCGTAGATCGCGGCTTGCGGGTATTCGGCTATTATGAATCTTCCGTGCGTTTTGAACGAAAACAGCGTCAAGGCAAACGTGATTTATTGATTGCTCATGTTACACCTGGCGAGCCAACAAAAATTGCGGGCACTGATGTGCAAATTGAAGGGGAAGCCGCACAAGATGAGAATTTTGATGCATTACGTAAAAACTTGCCGAAAGAAGGCGTTTTGGTTGAACACCAAACTTACGATGATTACAAAACAGCGATCTCACGTTTAGCATTAAATCGTGGATATTTTGATGGAGAATTTAAAATTTCACGTTTAGAAATCAGCCCTGAAACCCACCAAGCATGGTGGCGAATGTTATTTGATAGCGGCGTTCGTTATCATTATGGCAATATTACTTTTAGCCATTCACAAATTCGGGATGATTACTTAAATAATATTCTTAACATCAAATCTGGTGATCCGTATTTAATGAATAACTTATCGGATTTAACCAGCGATTTTTCATCTTCAAATTGGTTTAGCTCAGTATTAGTTCAACCTAATGTTAATCATAAAAGCAAAACTGTGGATGTGGAGATTATTCTTTATCCACGTAAAAAAAATGCGATGGAACTAGGGGTGGGCTTTGCAACTGATGGTGGCGTGCATACTCAAATTGGTTGGACAAAACCGTGGATTAATAGCCGTGGACATAGTTTCCGCACTAATCTTTATCTCTCTGCCCCAAAACAAACTTTAGAGGCAACTTATCGAATGCCTCTACTTAAAAATCCATTAAATTATTACTATGATTACTCTGTCGGTTGGGAAGGTGAAAAAGAGAATGATACCAATACAAGAGCGCTTACGTTGTCCGCGTTACGTTATTGGAACAACGCCCATGGCTGGCAATATTTTGGCGGACTTCGTGCACGATACGACAGTTTTACACAAGCCGATATAACTGATAAAACTTTCCTGCTTTATCCAACGGTCGGATTTACTCGCACCCGATTACGTGGCGGTTCTTTTGCAACTTGGGGCGACGTACAAAAAATCACGTTTGATGTGGGTAACAAAGTTTGGTTATCGGAAGCGTCTTTCGTAAAAGTGCAAGCCTCTAGTGCATGGATTCGTACTTATGCGGAAAATCACCGTATCGTTGCTCGTGCTGAAGTTGGGTATTTACATACAAAGGATATTGAAAAAATTCCGCCCGCACTTCGTTTCTTTGCTGGTGGCGATCGTAGTGTACGCGGTTACGGCTATAAAAAAATTGCGCCTAAAAATAAAAACGGAAAATTGGTTGGTGGCTCGCGATTACTTGCGGGTTCTTTAGAATATCAATATCAAGTTTATCCGAATTGGTGGGCGGCAACCTTCGCAGATAGTGGATTAGCAGCCAATGATTACACCACTAAAGAATTGCGTTATGGCGCAGGCGTTGGTGTTCGTTGGGCATCACCAGTGGGCGCGATTAAATTTGATATTGCCACCCCGATTCGTGATAAAGATAACAGCAAAAATATTCAATTTTACATCGGACTTGGTACAGAAATTTAAGGTGAATTTATGACAGAACAACTACAACCATCAGAAACTTCACCAAAATCACCTGTTCAACCTAATAAAAAACATTGGGTACGCAAGGCTGTTTGTATCGGAAGTGCGGTCATTTTAGTGCCCGTTTTAGGTGTTGCTGGGGCACTTTCTTTCGATGCAGGGCAAAGAGGTTTAATTCAATTTGCCGATAAAATGCTTGATAGTTTTTCTGTTGAGCAAATTGAAGGCGGACTACAAAATGGCTTGGTGCTAAATAATGTTCGTTATCAAACCGCAGGGATTGATACTCATATTGCACAAGCACGTTTACAGCTTGATTTCGGTTGTTTGCTTTCACGTGAGGTTTGTTTACGTGATTTCACTTTAAATAAACCAACGATTGCGATTAATACCGCATTACTGCCTCCATCAACACCTGATGATTCAAACTCTGGCTCGATGAAACGCATTTCCTTGCCGATTAGTATCAATGCAGAAAATTTGGCAGTGCAAGATTTATCTGTAAATGTTGATCAAACTCATCTTACTCTCTGTCATTTTAAAAGTGCGGTAAGTTTAAATAATGAAAAAGGCTTAACTCTTGCGCCGACTGAAATTAACGATATTTCAGTTATTTCAAAAAAATTGCCTGAAGTTAAATTAGAGCCGAAAGCCGAACAGTCGAATAAGCCTGTAGATTGGGATGCGATTGAGCAATCTTTAACGCCTGCTTTTTTAGGCAATGTATCAGAAATAATTCTTCCTTTTGATTTACACACCCCTGCGATTAAAGGCAAAAACTGGCATTATCAAGCGGTGAATGAAAAAGGTGAAACACTTCAATCTATTGAAATCTCAAGCCTGATTGCACAGGCGGATACTGACGATAACCAACTGCAATTACAAAAATTAGCGGTAGAAAGCTCGTTGGGTAATCTTTATTCACAGGGTAAATTACAACTTGATGGCGATATGCCACTAGATTTAACTTTAAAATCCCATTTGGAGCCGTTGAAATCCGCTGGAAAAGAAATTCTGCCAGCGAGTGATGTCGATCTTACGCTTTCGGGATCACTGAAAAAATCAACCTCACTTTCTTTGAAAACAAAAGGCGTATTAGATGCTGAGCTGAATGGTGAAGTGCAATTAGCGCAAGACAAAATGCCCTTAAATCTCACATTAAATGTGGCAAAAGGACAATACGCTTTTGTAAACACAATGGCGCCACTTAAAATTAATGATGTGACACTTAAGCTCACGGGGGATTTACTGAATTATCACGCTGAACTTAAGGGTGGCGTAGATGGAATGGATTATATTCCCGCATCTCAAGTGGACCTTAATGCTGACGGCAAACTTTATGAAGTAACCGTCAATAAATTAGGGATAGCTTCGTTAGACGGTAAAAGTGAATTTGTGGGGACTGCAAACTGGAAAGAGGGCGCAAACTGGGATGTACAAGCCGATTTAGAAAAAATGAATATCGGTTTTTATGTACCTATCATGCCTGCAACACTATCTGGTAAATTGCATTCGCGTGGTTTTGCAGGCTCTCAAGGCTGGCAAGTGGAAGTGCCAGTAGCCGATTTAAATGGGACGCTGTCTTCAAAACCCATCAGTTTAAAAGGCTCTGCAACACTTAATCAAAATGTACTTCTAACAGTACCTGATTTGCAGGTTAGATATGGTGAAAATCATCTTAACGCAAGAGGTGTATTAGATGACCATTCTGATTTTGTATTAGATGTTGATGCACCGAATTTGCGTGGTTTATGGTCTGATTTAAGCGGCAATGTGAAAGGGCATGCGGCTATTTCTGGTCAGTTCACCAGTCCAAATCTTGATCTTGATTTAACCTCGTCTAATTTACACTTACAAGGTTTCCAGTTATCTAAAGCGAGCGCAAAAGGGAATATCAAAAGCGATCCTTTAGCTAAAGGGCAATTCAATGTTAAGGCAGAGCAACTTCATTACGGTGAAAGTGTTAAACTCCATTTACTTGATCTCGCCTTATCTGGCGATGAACAAAATCATTTGTTAACGCTTAAATCCCAAGGTGAGCCTGTTGCTGCAAATTTACAAATTAACGGTCATTTTGACCGCACTTTAGAACAGTGGAAAGGCACACTTTCCCAAGCAAAACTCGATACACCTATTGGTGATGTAAAATCTAACCAAGCTATTACGGTGTCTTACGATCACAAACAAACACAAGCCAATATTGCTTCACATTGCTGGAAAAACACAGATGTAGAGTTATGTTTTCCACAATCTTTCAATGTGGGCAAGCAAGGGAATATTCCTTTCCAATTTAAACATGTTAATTTGGATTTAGTTAATAAACTTATCGAACAAGATAGCCTCAAAGGCAACTTACAAGCGCAAGGTAATGTTGCTTGGTTTACGGATAAACCATTCCAATTTAGCGCAAAAGTAGATGGCAATCACTTAACTTTCTCTCAAAAATTGGATTACCGTACGTTTAAATTGGATATTCCAAAATTAACACTTAACGCCGACATTCAAAATAACAATTTGGTTTTAAAAACAGACATCAATGTGCATAACCAAGGCAGGATTGTAGGCGATATTCATTTAAATGACCTGGCTAAAAATCGTCAACTTGGCGGAACCCTTGCGATAGAACGACTAAACTTGTCTATCGCAAATCAGCTACTTACTAGTGGTGAATCAGTGAATGGTGAGGTAGTTTCGAAGTTGAGTTTCGGTGGGAATTTAGAGAAACCATTATTAAATGGCGACTTCAATATTCGCAATATTCGTACCAAATTAAAATCTATGCCAGTCAATATTACAGATGGCGATATTGCCGTACATTTCCACGGTAATAATTCCACTTTACAGGGCAAAATTGAAACTAGCGATAGTCGTTTAAATTTAACTGGCCGAGCAAACTGGGCGAATATCGAACATTGGACAACAGAATTAAATGCTCAGGCAAATAATTTCAACGTGGATATTCCTTCTATGGCGAAACTACGTTTCAGTCCAAATATCACGGTAAAAGCGAATCCGAAAGAATTGAATTTAAGCGGGACAGTGGATATTCCTTGGGCGCGAATTAGAATTGATAGCTTACCAGATACTGCTGAGCCAGTGAGCGAAGATGAAGTTATTTTAAATGGCCCTCATAAGAGCAAAGAAGAACTGATTAAACGTGAATTTGCGGCAAAAACAAAATCAGGCATGGATATTCGTTCTGATTTACGCATCAATATTGGTAAAGATGTCAGCCTTGATGCCTATGGCTTAAAAACCAATCTTGATGGTTTACTTTCTGTGAAACAAGACAGGGGCAATTTAGGTTTATTCGGGCAAATTAATTTAACCAAAGGACGCTATGCATCTTTTGGACAAGATTTATTAATTCGAAAAGGACAAATTAACTTTTCAGGCCAACCGTCACAACCGATGTTAAACATTGAAGCAATTCGTAATCCAGAAGCAATGGAAGACAGCAAAATTACTGCTGGTGTGAGAGTAATAGGTACGGCTGATAGACCTGATGTCACCATCTTTAGCGAACCAAGCAAACCACAAGATCAAGCACTTTCTTATTTGTTAACGGGTCGTTCATTAGAAAATAGTGGTGAGGCTGGATCTAGTGGCTCTGTGGGGGCGGCATTACTTGGCTTAGGGCTTTCAAAAAGCGGTAAATTAGTGGGAAGTATTGGCGAGACTTTTGGTATCCAAGATTTAAACCTTGGCACATCGGGTGTGGGTGATAAATCCAAAGTGACTGTCAGCGGAAATCTCACCAATCGTTTACAAATAAAATATGGTGTAGGCTTATTTGATGGCTTGGCAGAAGTAACCTTACGTTACCGCTTAATGCCACAACTTTATTTTCAATCCGTTTCTAGTACAAACCAGGTGTTTGACTTACTTTATCAATTTGAATTTTAGGAATTTTATGAATAACGCAATATTACCCTCACAACATCGTGGTAATGTCCGTGAAATTGCAGCAATTGATCTTGGCTCAAACAGCTTTCATATGATTATTGCACGTATTGTGAATGGTTCTATTCAAGTCCTTTCTCGCTTAAAACAAAAAGTGAGACTAGCAGAAGGATTAGATGAAAATGCCGTACTCAATCAAGAAGCAATTACTCGAGGAATAAACTGTTTGGCATTATTTGCAGAACGTTTACAAGGTTTTCCGATGGAAAATGTTAACGTCGTCGGTACCTATACATTAAGACGCGCGGTCAATAATGATGAATTCTTACGTCAGGCGGCCCGCGTTTTCCCATATCCAATAAATATTATCAGTGGGCAAACAGAAGCCAAAACAATCTATGCCGGCGTATGTCATACCCAGCCAGAAAAAGGCCGTAAACTGGTAATTGATATCGGTGGTGGCTCAACAGAAATAATCATAGGGGATGACTTTACCCCGCTTATTGCAGAAAGTCGCCATATGGGTTGTGTCAGCTTTGCCACTCAATTTTTCAAAGATGGAATTATTTCAGTAGAAAATTTCCAACGAGCCCGTCAAAGTGCGGTAAATAAAATCGAAGATTTAGGTTTTGAATATCGTAAACTTGGCTGGCAATCTGTACTGGGCTCCTCAGGAACCATCAAAACTGTTTCTCAGGTTATTTCCTCAACTATCGATCCTAATGGTATTATTACCACAGAACGATTAAATACCCTTATCGCTCAAACGCTACGAGCTAATCATTTCACTTCACTGAATATCAATGGCTTAAATTCTGATCGTGTAGATGTGTTTGTACCCGGACTGGCTATTTTAAGTGCTATATTTGAGGTATTAAATATTCAACAGATGCGTTATTCTGATGGAGCACTACGTGAAGGTGTTATCTATAGCTTAGAAAAAAACTTTCAAGTTGCTGACATTCGTGCACGCACAGCTTGGGGATTAAGTGAACAATTTAATATAGATCAAGCACAGGCTCACCGTGTTGCTGACAGTGCAAATTTATTAAGTGCTCAATATCAACATTGGCAATCTCAAGCATGTATTGAAGAAATGCGAGAAATCCTGCTTTGGGCTGCTCGCCTGCATGAAGTAGGTATTGTCATCAATCACAAAAGTTTGCAAAAACATTCTGCTTATATTTTACAAAATATCGAACTACCTGGTTTTGACCGTGAACAGCAACGTTTACTCACCACCCTCGTTAACTGGCATACTGGGCACCTCAAGCCAAACGAATTTCTTCGATCTTCTCGTTATCATGAACAAGATATCATCACGCTTATACGCATTCTCCGTCTTGCGGTAATTTTCAATAAATCACGTCAAGCCACGGAAAATCTAAAAACGTTCACCTTTCAAACTCAACGATCTGACAATAATTGGCTCTTAACGCTTGAAGAAGGTTACTTGGAACGAAACCCATTAATATGGAATGAATTAAGAATTGAAAGCAATCTTCTAAAAGATTTGGAAATGGGACTAATCTTTAATTAATCCTGTCTTACTAACTATATAAAATAAGCTTTTGAGATAAAATCACAAAAGCTTATTTTATATCTTCACTATTCCCAGTGGCTAGATATAAATGCAAAAAAGTGCGATGAAAACTCACCGCACTTTTCTCTTACTTGTCTCTTAGACTATTTCGCTACATCTATTATTTGATGATTTTCGCTACAACGCCCGCACCAACTGTACGACCACCTTCACGGATTGCGAAACGTAAACCCTGGTCCATCGCGATTGGGTGGATTAAGCTTACTGTCATTTTGATGTTATCGCCTGGCATTACCATTTCCACGCCTTCTGGTAATTCGATAGTACCAGTTACGTCTGTTGTACGGAAATAGAATTGTGGACGGTAACCTTTGAAGAATGGAGTATGACGACCACCTTCTTCTTTTGATAATACGTACACTTCTGATTCGAAGTCAGTGTGTGGTGTGATTGAACCTGGTTTCGCTAATACTTGACCACGTTCGATTTCTTCACGTTTAGTACCACGTAATAATGCACCGATGTTTTCACCTGCACGACCTTCGTCAAGTAATTTACGGAACATTTCAACACCCGTTACAGTAGTTTTTGCTGTATCTTTGATACCTACGATTTCTACTTCATCACCAGTACGGATGATACCACGTTCTACACGACCAGTTACTACTGTACCACGACCTGAGATTGAGAACACGTCTTCGATTGGAAGAAGGAACGGTTGGTCAATCGCACGCTCTGGCTCTGGGATGTAAGTATCTAAGTGGTTTGCTAATTCAAGGATTTTTTCTTCCCATTCTGCTACGCCGTTTAATGCTTGTAATGCAGAACCACGTACGATTGGAGTATCGTCACCTGGGAAGTCATATTGAGATAGAAGTTCACGAACTTCCATTTCTACTAATTCTAATAACTCTTCGTCATCTACCATGTCGCATTTGTTTAAGAATACGATGATGTATGGAACACCTACTTGGCGACCTAATAAGATGTGCTCACGAGTTTGTGGCATTGGACCATCAGTTGCTGCTACTACTAAGATAGCACCATCCATTTGTGCCGCACCAGTAATCATGTTTTTAACATAGTCGGCGTGTCCTGGACAGTCAACGTGTGCGTAGTGACGAGTTGCCGTATCGTACTCAACGTGTGAAGTGTTGATGGTGATACCACGCGCTTTTTCTTCTGGCGCGTTATCGATTTGGTCGAATGCACGAGCTGCACCACCGAAGTGTTTAGATAATACGGTAGTGATTGCTGCTGTTAAAGTTGTTTTACCGTGGTCAACGTGGCCGATTGTACCCACGTTTACGTGCGGTTTTGTACGTTCAAATTTTTCTTTAGACATTTAAAGAGTCCCTCTAAATAGACACGGTTATCGATGGGTAAATTAAACCACATTAACCAATAAAATTGTTTGCTATAATTGAAGGAAGAGAGAAATGAAGGATGGTGCTGATAGGCGGATTTGAACCGCCGACCTCACCCTTACCAAGGGTGCGCTCTACCAACTGAGCTATATCAGCGTTTGGAGCGGGCAGCGGGAATCGAACCCGCATCATTAGCTTGGAAGGCTAAGGTAATAGCCATTATACGATGCCCGCAAGTCCTAAATTCGTCTGTCCCATCAGGATTCATCTAAAAGATGGTGGAGGGAGAAGGATTCGAACCTTCGAAGGCTGAGCCAACAGATTTACAGTCTGCCCCCTTTGGCCGCTCGGGAACCCCTCCACGCTAAATGAATACTTGATACGAAAGAATGGTGCCGACTATCGGAATCGAACTGATGACCTACTGATTACAAGTCAGTTGCTCTACCTACTGAGCTAAGTCGGCGTGTCGTAAGCAAGTGAGGCGTATTATATGGAAAAAACTTTTCCTGACAAGTGTTTTTTCTAAAAAATTTATTTTTTTTGTCTATTCGTTTAAATCACAATCAAAAATGTGATTTTTTAATCAGAAATCATGAAGTATGCTGAAAAATCAATGCGAAATTTCATCTTATAGAGTATATTTTCTCGCATTTATTTCACGATAAAATCAGTACATCATGGAATTTTCAAATCAATTAACCCCGTTTTTAAGCTTCAATCGCGCACAATGGGCTGAATTACGTAAATCCGTTCCGTTAAAACTCACAGAGCAAGATCTTAAGCCCCTCCTAGGTTTTAACGAAGAACTTTCACTGGATGAAGTCAGCACAATTTATTTACCCCTGACACGCTTAATTAATTATTACATCGATGAAAATTTACGTCGCCAAACGGTATTACATCGATTTCTCGGCAGAAACAATGCCAAAATTCCCTATATTATCAGTATTGCTGGCAGTGTGGCTGTAGGGAAAAGCACATCTGCACGGATATTACAGTCACTTCTTTCCCATTGGCCAACAGAGCGAAAAGTTGAACTTATCACCACTGATGGCTTTCTCTATCCACTTGAGAAACTCAAGCAAAATAATCTGTTACAAAAGAAAGGGTTTCCCATTTCCTATGACACGCCCAAACTCATTCGCTTTCTTGCTGATGTAAAATCGGGTAAAAGAAATGTTCATGCACCAATTTATTCTCACCTGACATACGACATTATTCCCAATAAATTTGATGTAGTCGATCAACCGGATATTCTCATTTTAGAAGGATTAAATGTGCTACAAACGGGCAACAATAAAGCAAATCAAACCTTCGTGTCTGATTTTGTTGATTTCTCCATCTATGTTGATGCAGAAGAACGTTTATTAAAAGAATGGTATATCAAACGATTTTTAAAATTCCGTGAAAGTGCCTTTACTGATCCTAATTCTTATTTCAAGCACTATGCGAAGTTATCAAAAGAAGAAGCCATTGCCACAGCAAGCAAAATTTGGGATGAAATTAATGGATTAAATCTTAATCAGAACATATTGCCAACACGAGAACGTGCCAATTTAATTCTAAAAAAAGGGGAAAATCACGAAGTAGAATTAGTGAAGCTAAGAAAGTAAAAAGTGCACTGAATTTTGATCTGTACACAAAAAGTTGGACTAAACAAACCAACAATTGAGGTGCAGATTTTTTATAGGTAAACAGTACACAATCGAATTTAAATTACAGGTTCTTCAACCTATTCTGAATCGAAAAATGAGTATCAGAGAAGCCGCGCTCTTTTACAATATTCCCTCCAATGCCTTAGTCGGAACATGGTTGAAATGGTTTGAAGAAAGTGACATAAATGGGCTGATTCCTCGTAAACTATCAGGATGACCGCCAATGAAACCCAAATATGAAAAAATGCTATTACCCCCCAAAACTGAAGAAGACCGCTTACGCCTGAGAATTTTACAGCTTGAAGCGGAGGTAGCTTACCTAAAAGAGTTAAGAAGGCTCAGACTTCAGGACGAAGCCGAGCAATAGAAATTATCCAACAGTTAAGAACGCATTATCCCTTAACATGGCTATTAAGTTTCGCACAATTAGAGCGCAGTACGTTCTTTTCCCAACTTCAAGTTAAGGCAAATAAAGACAAAGCCCTTAAAGCCGTCATTAAAGACATTAAAGCGAAACATCCTGATTATGGCTATCGACGCATTCATGCCTGTTTGCCAGGTGTGAATCATAAAAAAGTCCAGTGCTTGCAGGGAGTAAAGTCTATTTATCCCCAATTTTAGACTTATTTAATCAAGAGATAGTCTCCTATAACCTCAACGATTCCCCAAACTTGGCACAACTAGAGGACATGTTAATGCAAGCTGTCAAAGGGTTAAACAAAGCTTGTGATGTCATTTTACATTCAGACCAGGGATGGCAATATCAAATGGTGGCTTATCGTCGAATTTTAGCTGAACATGGCATCATCCAAAGTATGTCGAGAAAAGGGAATGGCTTGGACAATGCCGCGATGGAAAGCTTCTTTGGGCAATTAAAAACGGAATGTTTTTATGGTCGGGAATTTAACAGTAGAGAGGAGATAGTTGATGCTGTCAGAGATTATTTGGATTACTATAATCACCGACGGATTCAACTAAAATTAAAAGAACTGAGTCCGATACAATATCGAAAACAATCCTTTAAACATACCTTTCTATATCAACTGTTGACTACTCTATTCACTTATTATAGCCACTCTATACTATATTATTTTCCCAAATAGCTTTGACCAACTTTTCTATATTAGATTAAAATATACGCCTTTTTAAATTTTATCCTTAAGGAAGAAAAATGGAAGAATCTTCGGAATTAGAAAAGCTCCCGAAAATGATAACTGGAGTCCTAAAAATAGTGTTAAGTTCTGCATTAATTGCATTAGCAATTGTACTAATTATTGCTTTGGGTAAAATAACTTATACCTTAGCAATGATGGTTTTAAATACATCAAGCTTTGTACCCTATGATGTTGCTGAACAAGCTGTAATGTTTTTCTTATATTTCGGGTTTATAGGATTAATAGTTCAATATTTTAAAAGTGGCTATCATTTCCCATTACGCTATTTTATATACGCAGGGATTACAGCAATGTTACGACTCATTATTGTAAATCATGAAAGCTCAGTTGATACCTTGTTATTTGCTGGTTCAATTCTTGTTATGGTTATTGCGCTTTGCCTTGTTTTATATTCTAACAGACTTAAAAATCTATAAAGATATAAAAATCCCAAAGCATAATAAAACGCACTTCATTGAAGTGCGTTTTATCTATTATAATCAGTATTTATTCTAATTTGCTTTTGAAAGCTAATCTCCATTTTTTAGCATATTTTCCTCATTTTTTTCAAGAGGAATATTGTCTATAGCCATTACAGATTTTAAACTATCTTGTCGCACTTGTTCTGCTAGGACTTTATCACCAGACTGTTCAAAAACGTAAGAAGCCATCATCAAATCATTTGATTCTAATTGATTAGGACAAGCAATCACCTTTTTAAAAACTTCAGCAGCTTGGGAAAATTCGTTATTACGAACATATAAATAGCCCAACGCTCGATTAATACAACATTTTTCTACATCACCAACATGTTTAGCTCGTTTTGCTACAAGTTTAATTAACTTACTGTTATCTTCCGGCTGTAAACGTGTAATTTGAGTGCAAAGCGCTTTACCAATTGGTGTGTTGTCACCAATTTTTTTCAAGATTTCAAGGGTAAATTCTGCTGCAGACTCATGATCATTACAATCAATTAAACGTTGAATTAAGCCTACTTTTAAATCAACATTATTACGGCGACGACGAGGTAGCTCATCCCACCATGCAAGTAATCCATCAACGCCTTCCTCATTCATCTTTTCATCAAGTAGGCCATTTTCTGTTTGCGTACGGAGCTCTTGAAACTCTTCTGTGCTAAATAAACCATTATTTTCTACACTGTCTAAAATCTCATCAAGCGCTTGATAAGCTTTAGAGCGCAAATAAATATCCACAGCAAGTTTTAATACTTCTTTATTACGGTTAGACATTTCAAGCAGGCTATCAACCGAACTACGCGCTGCTGGTAATTTATTTTGTTGTAATAAAATCCGTGTCCGAGCGATTTCAACCAATAAATTATCAGAACCCGCTAACTCTGTTGCCTCAATTAAATAACGATTTGCACTAAATTCATCACCACGTTGTTGTGCAGCTTCAGCAGCTTTGATTAGATTTAATACTGGCTCAGCAGAGTGTTTGGCATTTTTACCAATCAATTTTTCTGCTTTTGCATAATCTCCCTCATTCATTTTAACCAAACCTTCAAGGGTTTGTTTTTGTGCTCTAACACGTTTACGGCGTGAAAACCAGTTGTAAGATCCTCTACTTAAACGTAAAAATCGGGTAATAATCCACTCCAATCCATAAATGATTGCTAACGCGATAACAAAAAAGATGACTAGCGTTGTAATAGACATTTCAATAATATTGTTAGCCGTTTCAATACGGACATAACCTTGCTGACCAGAAAGATAAGGTCCACCCACAAGTCCTGCAAGCAGCGCTATCATTAGAAAAAGCACTCTAAACATAGGCTCTCCTTATTGTTGATGCTCGGCTTTTGCCGGTTTATCTTCAGATTTTTGCATTGTATCCTCTACTTTCGGCATACTTTCAACCGCTTTATCTGTCTCAATTTCTACTTTTTGTACATCTAATGGTAAGCGATTAAGATATTTATCAAGCAATGTTAAACTCGCCAATTGTTCTGGAACATCCACATAAATAGACAACTCAGACAATTCATCCACAGATTTTAAGAAGTTCTGCGTAGTTTCAGAATTTGTATCAAAATAGCTACGAACCCAAGAAGACACCGCATCTAAAGATTGTTTATAAAGCTCATCCTGTTGACGAGGTACAGCCATAATAGCAAGTTGTAAACGTAAACGAATATTTTCACGAAGATAAATATCTTGATTCGGTGCTAATAATTCTTTCTTATTTACACTTTGTTTTGGCGAAATACGAATAAAATGATTTAAGAAAGAAGTAGCGCTTTTTTCAACATTTTGTTGCCAATCCTCGATACTATCGGATAATTTATTATTATTTTCAGGGGTGTCATCAAAATTTACATTAAGCACTTGCAACTCATCAACTGTGTTGGCAAGCTGTGAAAGTTTTTGCATTACTGAATTTTGATCCACACTAGAAAGAGAAAGTAATTTCTTCAAATCTTGGTTAATCGCATTACGAACAGAATTAGCTTGAGTATTATTAATTTTAACTAGCGTTTCATCAGCTAATTTCAATAAAGAAATTGCTGTATCAACGTCATTATCTAAAATAAGTTTACGTAGTGCGTTATTCAATAAAAAATCGACTTCAGAGAATAACCAATCATTTGGTTGTTGTGCACTTGCAAGTTGACCCACTTGTTTTATTTGTGCCTGTAAAGTAGTAATTTCTTCCGTTTTACTTTTATTAAATTCTTCTAATTGAATTACCTTTTCCTGCATGGCTTTTAAACCACTTTCCAATTGGCTTACTTGCTCATTTTTCTCATTTGAAGTAACACGAGAGGCTGACTCTCCGACTTGGTTTTCAAGAACAATTAACTTTTTCTGAAAGTCTGTAACTTGTTGTTGGCCAATATAATAACCAGCACCGCCAACACCAAGCGCAATTAAAATAGCTAACAAACTTAATGCTGTACCATTTTTTTTAACTATCGTTTGTTGAAGAACAGGCTGTTCAGCAGATTGTTCCGCTTCCGTTTTTTCTACTACTATTTCAGGGGTATCGCTGACTTGTTCAGTGATATCATTTGATTGATTCTTTGCCATATCAATTCCTTAATGAGTCTTAAGTAAGGTATTTAATAAACTTGTGTTATCTGCTTTAGGAGAAATGACGACATTAGCCCAACCAGCTTCTTTCGTAAAATTAGCAATACGTTGGCTTACAGTAATCAGTGTGCATTGTTTTAACCATGCCTGATCATTTTCAGGCACAAATGTTAATAGGGATTGAATGATGTCTAAACTTGTCGCCACAATAGTATTTACACCTAAACGCTTACAAATATTTATTTTTTCTTCTGCATCATAAAGAAGAGGCTCCCGACGATAACATTCAACATAGCTTACCAGTGCTCCACGTAATTCTGCTTGTTTGCGAAAAAAATCTCGACCACTATTAGCTCGTAATATTAAAATCTGTTTACCTTGCAAAAATTGCATTTCGGGTAACTCTAACAAGCCTTCACTACTTTCAGAACGAATAGGGTAACGCACATTGCGCTCGCTTTGACAAGAAAAATACTGTGCGGTTCGTTCTCCAACTGTAAAGAAATGTAAATCTTTTCTCCAAATATTATTTGTTTTTTTTAATATTTTATCCGCAAAATCTACCGCACTTTTAGAAACCAAAAACACATAATCACCAGCATTAAGTTGATTTAACCTAGTGGGTAAATTAACAAGCTCATAGCCTTCTTCTAGAGTAAATAAAGGCAAATGCAGTGCCGTCATACCTGATTGACTTAACATATCAACCAATTGTCTACCACGTTCGTCAGGGCGAGTCACTAAGACAGCCATTACTTCCCCCTATTATGCATAAATTCTTGCTAAAATTTTATCAGCACCTTGCGTTAATAACTGTTTAGCCAAAGTACGGCCTAATTCTTCTGCATTTTCTACCGTACTTTTGCCTTCTGCTCGAATAATCAACGAACCATCCACATCACCCACTAATGCACGTAAATAAATTTCATCTCCCTGTAACACAGCATACCCTCCAATTGGTACCTGACATCCACCTTGTAATGCAGTATTCATCGCACGTTCAGCCAAAACACATGCTGTTGTTTCTTCATCAGCTAGCGGTGCTAATAAATCTTTCACGACTATATCATCCGTTCGGCATTCTATTCCTACGGCACCTTGTCCTGCAGCCGGCAATGACTGTTCTACTTCAATAAAAGAAGCAATTCTAGATGCTAAACCTAAACGAATTAAACCTGCAGAAGCCAAAATAATGGCATCGTATTCACCAGCATCAAGTTTACTCAAACGCGTACCCACATTTCCACGTAAAGAACGAATATCTAAATCTGGTCGAAGCTGTTTTAACTGGCATTGACGACGTAAGCTAGATGTTCCTACAATCGAGCCCTGTGGTAATTCAGATAAAGAACAGTAAGAATTTGAAACAAAAGCATCTCGAGGATCTTCGCGTTTACAAATCACACTTAAGCCCAAACCTTCAGGAAAAGTCATTGGTACATCTTTCATTGAATGTACAGCAATATCTGCTCGCTTCTCCAATAATGCATGCTCTAGTTCTTTCACAAATAAACCTTTTCCCCCAATTTTTGCTAAAGGTGAATCTAAAATCACATCACCTTTTGTCACCATAGGCACAAGTTCAACTGTTAAATGGGAATGAAATTGCTCTAAGCGCTCTTTCACAAAATTTGCTTGCCATAAAGCTAAAGGACTTTGACGCGTTGCGATTTTTACAATTCGAGATTGGGTCATAATTGATTCAATTTACATAATAAAATTACCAATTATCCTATCACTGTTAGGAAAAAAAGTCATTTTGATTGTACTGTGATAATGATTAGCAAAATAAAAGTTCAACTTAATTTTTTGATCTCAATCACAAAATAAAAATAATTATCAAAAACATATACAAAATAAAAAATTCATTATTTATAATAATTATCATTTATATAACTTAAGGAAATCATAAATGAAACAACATAAATTAACCCCTTATGCTCTGTTGCTGATTACTGCAGGCATGTCTGTTACGAGTTATGCTTTGGCTGAGGAGCAATTGTCTGAAATTAAGATTACGGATGAAATATCGTCTGAACATAAAACACAGTCAAATGTTATCCGCACGAATGCAAAAACTATCCAACAAGAAATGATTCGAGATACTCGAGATTTAGTGAGATATACGACTGATGTAGGGATCAGTGACAACGGGCGGTTCCTAAAGGGTTTTTCTATTCGTGGAGTAGAAGGTAATCGAGTTGGTATTAGTGTAGATGGTGTGAATTTGCCTGATAGTGAGGAAAACTCACTTTATTCGCGTTATGGCAATTTTAATCCTTCTCGTTTGAGTATTGATTCAGAGTTAGTTAGAGATATTGATATTGTTCGGGGCTCAGATGCTCTTAATTCTGGTAGTGGTGCTTTAGGTGGCAGTGTTAATTACCATACTTTAGATGCACAAGATATTGTTAAATCCAATAATAAATTTGGTGCCTTATTACGTGGTGGATATGCCAGCAAAAATAGTGAGTGGGTCAGAACTCTAGGTCTTGGGTATGTTGGCGATAAGGTGGATGCTGTTTTGATGTACTCACAACGTACAGGTCATGAAATTAAGAGTAGGGGGGAGGGACCTGAATTTAATTACACAAGAAGTCAACATCCAGATCCTGCTACCCACCGTTTTCATAGTTATTTAGCTAAGGTGGGCTATCAAATTACTCCACATCATAAGGTTGGTGTTGGTCTTAATGGGCAAAAAGGTAGCCGATATGTCGATGAACGTAGCTACACTTCATACGGAAGTGCTTGGCGTGAAGCGGATGATCAAAATAAACGTATTAATGTCAATGCATATTATCTCTATACGCCGGAATCTAATTACTTAGCATTCAGTAAATTAGATTTTGATTATCAAAAAACAGATTTGGCAGCGGTTAACTATAAAGGTCAACGCGATTGGCTAACAAATGAAAAACAATTGAGTGAAGTTTATGATCGTCGGATGAAAACTGTGTTTAAACGAATTTCTGCTGAATTAGAAAGCATGCCATTTAATTTGGGGGGCGAGCATGTCTTCTCTTTTAGAACCTACGCAAGTGAACGAGAATTTAAAAACATTAACCATGATACCAATGAATTTGGATTAGACGACTGGTATACCATTCAAAGACCTGTAAAAACGAGAATATACGGTGCTTCACTAAAAGATCAAATTACATGGAATCCTCGTTTTGAAAGTGGTTGGAGACCAACATTCTCTGCAAATGTTGGTACTCGCTATGATTATGCTAAACTTTCTCCTAAAGCTTTAAATGCGGCCTGTAGTAAGGCTTGTTTAGCAGAAGGGGAACCGGCACAAAGTAGTTTTTCAAATTGGAGCGGTTTTCTAGGTTTAGATGCTCAAACAACAGATACTTGGAAATTTGGCTATCAATTGAGTACAGGTTATCGTATTCCTACTGCCACTGAATTATATTTCAGTTTTACTAATGCTTATGGAACATGGAAATCTAATCCCGGATTGAAGTCTGAGCGCAGTATCAACCATACAGTTTTTGCTAAAGCACAGAATGAAAAAGGTATATTTGATGTTAGTTTATATCAAACTCGGTATCGTGATTTCTTATTTGAGCAAGAAAGTATTATTGAACAGACTCAATATGGACGAACTTATCAAACTCCAGTGCAACAAATGGTAAATGTTGATAATGCAAGGGTACATGGTGTAGAAGTAAAAGGTAGTTTGAATTTAGATACTATTTTTCCTATTCCTCAAGGCTTTAAATTACATGCTGCATTAGGTTATAGTAAAGGGAAGTTATCGAACTCTACCAGTCTACTTTCTATTCAGCCAATAAAAGCTGTTTTGGGGTTAGATTATGAAGATCCAAATGGTAAATGGGGCATTTTTAGCCGATTAACCTATTTAGGGAGCAAAAAAGCAAAAGATGCCAAAACACTTGAAATTAAAGATCGTTGTGTAGCGTGGGAATATGATGATTGGACTGGTGAAGATCAGTGTTCAAAAAAAGAGTTGTACCAATCTGTTGAAAACTATAAATACCTTAATAAATCTACCTATTTAGTCGATTTATTCGGTTTTTATAAAATCAAAGAAGCTATTATATTAAGAGCTGGGGTATATAACCTATTTGATAAAAAATACCATACTTGGGATGCGTTGCGCGGTATTAATGCACACAGCACAACAAATAATATTGATAGAAACGGGGTCGGTCTTGAACGTTTCTATGCACCAGGTCGCAACTTCTCTGCCTCTGTAGAAATTCGATTCTAATTAATTTGTAGGGTGTGTGAATAGTTTTCCATTCACGCACATAAATAATTTGAGTGCATGGATTGTACTAACTTCCATTCCCTACATATAAAGTACGCATAATTCTATGCGTACTTCTTTTTATTTTAGGAGCAATCATTATGATGATAGATAAACGCCTAATTAACACGGTGGCCGATAGTAAAAAATGGATTGGCGTCACAGTGTTGTGGAATTGGGTGGCATTAGTTGGCGGGATTATTAGTGCCGTCGTGTTTTCTTATATTTTACAGGCCGCTTATTTTAAAGAGTTGACGATGTCAAGTGCGGTGGGTTTAGGTGTGATTTTAATTGCGGCATTGGCACTGCGTGCTTTTGCGGGTAAAAAATCAGTGCAGGCATCTTATTTTGCCAGCACAAAAGTGAAGCATGAATTGCGTAGCCTTATCTACCGTAAATTGGCTTCTATGCCGCTTAACCAAGTGAACCAACAATCCACCTCAAGCATTATCCAAGTGGCATCAGAAGGTGTAGAACAGCTTGAAATCTACTTTGGGCGTTATTTGCCGCAGCTTTTTTATAGCTTGCTTGCACCGCTTACCCTCTTTGTTTTCTTGATTTTTTTCAGCTTTAAAACAGCCATTATTTTATTAATTTGCGTGCCGCTTATCCCTATGTCGATCATTGCGGTAAATAAAATTGCGAAAAAACTCTTAGCAAAATATTGGTCCATCTATGTGGGATTAGGCAGCAGCTTTTTAGATAACCTACAGGGTTTAATTACGCTAAAAATCTATCAAGATGATGCTTATAAAGCGAAAGCGATGGATGAAGAAGCAGAGCATTTCCGCAAAATCACCATGAAAGTACTTACCATGCAGCTTAACTCGGTTTCTCTTATGGATTTACTCGCTTATGGTGGCGCAGCAATTGGGATTTTAACCGCATTATTGCAATTCCAAGATGCACAACTCAGCGTCTTAGGCGTGATTTTATTTATTCTACTTTCCTCCGAGTTCTTTATTCCGCTTCGTTTGCTTGGTTCATTCTTCCATGTGGCGATGAATGGTAAAGCGGCTTCAGATAAAATTTTCACATTGCTTGATACGCCAGTGGAAACCCAACAAAGTGCGATGGATTTTGAAGCCAAAAATAACGTTCAAGTGGAAATTAAAGATCTACATTTTGCGTATTCTGCTGAAAAACCGGCAATTCAGGGGTTAACGTTAACGATTCAACCAAACCAACTTTCTGTGTTTGTGGGTAAAAGTGGTTGCGGTAAATCAACCTTAGTTTCGTTATTGATGGGCTTTAATAAAGCGCAACAAGGTGAAATTTTGTTTAATGGACAAAACGCCTCAGAAATAGACCTCACTTCTTTCTATCAAAAAGTATCGTTGGTGAGCCATAGTAGCTACGTGTTTAAAGGCACACTGCGTGAAAATATGACGATGGCGAAAATTGATGCCACAGATGAACAAATTTATGCGTGTTTAGAACAAGTGAATCTTGCCCAATTTGTACGCGAAAATGGCGGATTAGATATGCAGCTATTAAGCCGTGGTACGAATTTATCGGGCGGTCAGATTCAACGTTTAGCCTTAGCGCGTGCTTTATTACACAATGCCGAGCTTTATATTTTTGATGAAGCGACCAGTAATATTGATGTAGAAAGCGAAGAAATTATTTTGCAGTTCATTCAACAATTTAAACAACAAAAAACCATTGTGATGATTTCTCACCGCTTGGCAAATGCGGTAAATGCGGACTGTATTAACGTACTTGACCAAGGCAAATTGATCGAGCAAGGCACTCACGAAACCTTAATGGAAAAACAAGGTGCGTATGCTGAAATGTTCCAACAACAAAAAGATTTAGAACAAATTAGAGAGGTGGCAAATGCGTAAAAATGGTTTTGTTGTAATGGGGCATTTGTTGAAATTAGTGACACCACTTGCGCACATTATGGCGTTTACTATCACCATGGGAACGCTCGGTTTCCTGGCTGCCATCTTTATTATGGTGCTGGGTGCGATGGGGTTAGTGAATCTTTTAAACTTTGATACCCATTTAAGTTTCTCTGGAATTTTGACCGCACTTATTGTATTGGCGGTGGCTCGTGGCGCACTGCGTTATTTAGAGCAAATGTCTGGGCACTATATTGCTTTTAAATTATTGGCTTTATTGCGTGATAAAGTGTTTTCTTCCTTGCGCCGTTTGGCTTTTGTGAAGTTGCAAGATAAACAAGCGGGGCAATTAGTGTCATTGGTGACCAACGATATAGAATTACTCGAAGTATTCTATGCGCATACCATCGCGCCAATTATGATTGCGTTCTTTACCTCTGTGATTTTATTGTTGGTCTTTGCGCATCTTTCAGGTTGGTTTGTGCTTGTGGCGTTGGCTGCGTATTTGACAGTGGGTGTTATTTTACCGATTATCACCACTAAATTAGCGCGTGAAGATGGCAGACGTTATCGTGAATTAGTGGGCGAAATGAATGACTTCTTCCTCGACAGCGTGCGTGGTATGAAAGAAATTCAGCTTTTTGGTTATGCAAAACAACGTTTAGCAGAAATCCAACAACGCAGCCAAAAAATTGATACGGCTTTTGAGCGCATTAAAGACCAAGAAGCAAAAGTGCGTGTTTATACTGAAGTGGCGGTATCGGCGTTTAACATCATTATGTTATTCACCGGCTTAATTTTGTTTAGTCTAGATCAGATTGATTTCTCAGCCTTTTTAATTGGTGTGATTTTATTGATGTCGAGCTACGGGCCAGTTATTGCCTTAAGTAACCTTTCAAGCAACTTATTACAAACCTTGGCTTCAGGTGAGCGTGTATTGAGCTTGCTAGCAGAAGAGCCTGAATTAAAAGACGTAGAAAGTGCGGTAGATTTGAAGGACGTTTCTCGCATTGATGTGGAGAACGTAAACTTCGCTTACGGCGAAGAGCAAATTTTATCGGATGTCAGCTTGTCAGTGAAAAAAGGTGAAATCTTAGGTATTCACGGAAGAAGTGGCAGCGGTAAAAGTACCTTATTAAAACTGTTGATGCGTTTTTACGATCCTAAATCAGGTAGCATCAAAATTAACGGCGAAACTTTACCTAACATCAACACCCGTAGTTTGCGTGACAATATGGCGTACATTACTCAGCAAACCTATATTTTCAACGAAACCATTGAGGAAAATATTCGTCTTGCGCGCCGTGATACAACATTAGAAGAAATTATGGAAGCCGCGAAGAAAGCCTCAATTCATGATTTCATTTTAAGCTTGCCACAAGGTTATCAAACAAAAATGACGGAATTGGGTGGCAATCTCTCTGACGGTGAAAAACAGCGTATCGGTATTGCTCGAGCATTTTTACACAATGCACCGATTATCTTGCTTGATGAGCCAACCAGTAATTTGGATAGCTTAAATGAAGCAATGATTTTGAAATCATTACTCGATGTGAAAGCTGAAAAATTGATTATTCTCGTTAGCCACCGCCAATCCACAATGGCAATTTGTGATCAGGTGATTGGCATAGAAAACGGCAGAATGTCATAAATTAATATAAGAAAAAATCGCACTGTTAAAGGTGCGATTTTTTTACCTTAGAATTTCCATAAGCAAGTTTAGTAATAATTATTAATGTTTTTTCACTGTATCTAAAATTTCAGGTAAATTTGTTTCCAACCAATCCACCAACTCAAACATCTTATTAGAAGCCTCTGTTCCAAATTCTGTTAATGTGTAATCCACTTGCGGTGGCACGGTATTATAGGATTTACGGATTAACATGCCATCAGCCTCCAATTCTTGTAAGGTTTTAGTCAACATACGTTCGCTTACACCATCAATCGCACGGCGAAGTTCACTAAAACGCTTGGTGCCCGAATGTAAACTTACTAATACTAATACTCCCCAGCGGCTTGTTAAATGCTGCAAAATTTGGCGAGATGGACAAGCTGAAGCTAATACATTGCCCCGATCAAAAATTTTTTCCATTTTTAATTCCTTATAAATCAATTAATTAAAAAATATTTTTAAATTTTCTAAAACTTACATTTTTGTAAGTACTTCCTAAAAGTAAGTTTTAAAATATAATACGCCACATCAAGCGAACAATCAAATGTTCAAATATCATTTCAACTTAACAAGAAGGAAAATATCATGACAACTAAAACTATCGCAATTACTGGTGCAACAGGTCAATTTGGCGCAATCGCATTAGACTTATTAAAAGCAAAACAAGAAAACTTCATTGCGCTTGTACGCTCTCCAGAAAAAATTTCAGGTGTAGAAGCCCGAAAATTTGATTATTCAAAAACAGAAGGACAAGTAGAAGCATTACAAGGCGTGGATACATTAATTTTAGTATCAAGCAGTGAAGTGGGACAGCGTATTCAACAACATAAAAATGTGATTGAAGCAGCAAAAAAAGCAGGTGTTAAACACATTATTTACACCAGTTTACTTGGTGCCTCCAACGACAATACCGTCAAATCCCTTGCCGGTGAACACGTTGAAACCGAAGCCGCATTAAAAGCCTCCGGTATCACTTACACCATTTTACGCAATGGTTGGTACACCGAAAACTACACAGATTCAATTCCGGCAGCATTAGCAAACAATGCTTTCTATGGTTCAGCAAAAAATGGTAAGGTTTCGTCTGTACTCCGTGCAGAACTTGCTGAAGCAGCGGTAAACGTTGCATTAAGTGAAGGTCATGAAAACCAAACTTACGAGCTTGCTGGATCAACCAGCTGGACATTAGCTGATCTTGCCGCAGAAATCAGTAAACAAACAGGTAAAGAAATTCCTTACGTGGATATTCCTGCAGCAGATTATGCCGCAGCACTTGTACAAGCAGGCTTAGATGAAGGCTTTGCAGGCTTAATTGCACAATGGGATGTAGATGCGTCAAACGGTGCATTATTCTCAGAAGACAAAACCCTTGAGAAATTGCTTGGCCGTCCAACAGCAGGATTGGATGTAGCAGTGAAACAGGTGCTTGCTCACTAAGACGCTTTTCCATTTACATAGATTAATTTATAGATCTGTCATCAATCAAAAAGTGCGGTGAAAATCTACCGCACTTTTCCCATCAATCTAATAAAGTCTTGTTCTCACCCCAAATCCGATTTAGCTCATTCTGAATCAACTTCACTGTTGAATTTTTCACTCCAAAATCACGGGCTAAAACAGGAAATTGACTCAAAGCATCTAATATTTGTTGAATAATTTTTTGTGTCTCGCTCCAACTTAATCCAGCACGCTGAGCTAATTTTTGCATTGCTTTCACACTTGGCTTTTTACCGAACCCACCGAAAGCAGTACTATGCTCGCCAAATGGATGTGGGCTAAAGGTGACATCATAAAAAGGTGAGACTTTCCATTCCCCCTGATCATTTTGTAAAAACGCCCAGTTTTTACCGTGATCATCTTGATTACTAGAAAATAAGTTAAAAATCGCTCGACGAAATTGAATTTCAGCCACATTTTGAGACTGACATAATGATTTACTGGCTTTAATTAAATCTTCGTAATCCAAACTCGGTAAACGAAAATCGGCATTTAATAACCCACTCAGACTATGCTGATGATATCGACCAACGCCATTTTCATTATTTACCCAATCAAAGCGTTTTAATGCCAACCACTGTGCTGCCCCGCTTGTTGCCGGAGCATCAAGTAAACGCCACTGACAAGGCTTGAGCTGCGCTTGCTCCGCCATCGTTAAATAAATAGCTTCGCATAATCCTTCCTCATGACCGAGCGGTAAGTTTTTTGATGTAAACTTAATAATCCAAGCTTCATCGTTGAAATTTGGTTGAGATCTTGCTATTGCTTCACCTGATTTTGGCATAAATATCTGTGCTTTTGGGCGCGCACCACCAGAACTCCCTGCGGTTAACAAAGCCTCTAAAATATCTTCCGTTTGCCCATCAAACACAGCTTGTGCAGCTAAGCCAAGTTGAGCATAATCAAGTTGATCCCGCTCTATTACTTTGCTCGGCTCAAATATCAACGCACCAATACCTCGATCGCCTACAAAAGCTAAGCGATCCATTGCTGTCACATGTTGTGGTAGAATACCTTTTTGACGAAAAAAACGATCCTGCAATAACAACCCCCACCCATCAGGCAAACTATCTGCAAACACGCCATGTAAACCAAAGTGCGGTTGTTTTGGAGCAAGTTGTAATGATGTATCTAATTTCATGGCAAAAGGCGAAAGATTGCCAAATTTCTCAACATAATCCGCATGATAAGAAAAATAAACCTGCTCACTATTTTGCGCCAATGTTCCCACTGACACTTTTTGCCCATTGCTTAATATTCGACTGACTTGAAGTTGTCTAGTCGGTTCAAAATTCACCCTTTATCACCTCTTCAATTGTTTTTGGTAATGTTTTTTTCATTTGAACCAGTGAATATAAACGTTGCAAATCATCTAAACTTTGCCATAACAACAAAAACTGCCGCAGTGAAATTTGCCCAGTTAGCTCAAATTTTTTGATCGTGGCTGCCGGTACACCACTTTTTTCAAAAAGCGCAGCACGCGAAAGTTTCTTTTGTTTCCGAATGTGATGAAGATAAATCGCTAATGCCTGTTGAACATCAACTTCATCAATAAGAAAAATAGACATAATTATATCCAAAAAATCTAATTTTACAGGATTTTGGATATTATAGTCTCTTTTAATTTATAAAACATAAAAAAATGCAGTTAAAACTAACCGCACTTTGATCTGCACCCCAAAACCTGGACACCTAATTTGAGGTGCTGATTATGTCCTACTCTTATCAATTTCGTTTGAAAATTATCAAACTCGTCACTGAACAGGATTATGGTATCCGTGAGGTGGCCAAACTTCATAAAATTTCCCACGCTCTCGTCATTTATTGGCTAAAAGCATTTCGGGAAAGAGGGCTTGATAGCGTAAAATCGCCTAATACAAACCTTCAAACACCGAAAATAGTGAAGCCAAAAATGAAAAAGAAAGATATTAAAATTCCAGAAACCACAGACTTTTCACCTAAAGCGTTTAAAAAGCTGCAGCGAGAGCTTTCACTATAAAGAGATTAAGCGAAATTATCACGAAGTAAAGAGGCTATCTTATCTCTGTATAAAAAGAACAGAAAACGAGAAGATTATCGCCCCATGACGTTTAAATTACGCCAAATGGGTTTTAATTTGAATCATAAGACGGTGTTAAGACTAATGAATGAGTTAGGTATTCATTCCATATTACGCAAGAAAAGACATGGAAAGCGCGGAAAAACATCGCATATTGCCCTAAATTTACTGAATCTTGATTTTACCGCAACGGCACTCAATCAAAAATGGGTAACCGATGTTACCGAGTTTCAGGTTGGGCAAGAAAAGCTTTATTTTTCACCATTGATGTACTTGGCTAACCGAGAAATTATTGCCTATAACTTTGCAACACTCCCGAAGTTTTCATTGGTAAAAAAGATGTTAGAACAAGAGCTTAGTCGGCTTAAACCGACAGAATGCACGATTATTCATAGCGACCAAGGTGTATTGTATGGCACGGTGGAATGGGTGAAAATGTTGGAAGATAAAGCGATACAAAGCATGAGTCGTCGAGGAAATTGTTACGATAATGCGGTGATTGAAAGTTTTTTGCGATATTAAAATCAGAGTGTTTTTACTCACAGACTTATCATTCAATCGCTGAATTACAGGCTGAAATTGAAGAATATTTAGTGTATTACAACCAAAAACGAATTAATTGAGCCCAGTACAATACAGAGCTCAATATTTAAGTTAACTAACTGTCTAACTTTTTGGGGGCAGATCACTTTTCATTTCTAAAGATTATTCCCCACGTTTTAACATCCCTTGCTTTTTCAAATTCACCAGAATAATTGAAATTGCTGCAGGGGTGATGCCTGAAATTCGGCTTGCTTGACCAATGGAAACCGGACGATGCTGTTCCAACTTCGCACGTACTTCATTAGATAAACCGGAAACTTTGCTGTAATCAAAGTTAGTCGGAATTGCCGTATTTTCGTGGCGTTTTTGTTTTTCAATTTCTTCTTGTTGATGCTCAATATAGCCTTGATACTTAATGGCAATTTCCACTTGTTCTACGGCTTCTCTATCTTCCATTGCTGGTTGATATGGCGTTAAGGAAGTCAAAATATCGTAGGTCATTTCTGGACGGCGTAATAAATCTTCACCGTTGGCTTCACGCACAAGTGGGCTACCAAGTACTTTATTCGCTTCTTCTAAATATTCAGAACGCGGATGCAACCAAATGCTGCATAAGCGTTGGCGTTCCTGTTCAATATTTTCCATTTTTTGATTAAAGCGCGCCCAACGAGCCTCATCAATCAAACCTAATTCATGGGCAATTGGCGTTAAACGAATATCTGCATTATCTTCACGTAATAACAAACGGTATTCCGCACGAGAAGTAAATACGCGATACGGTTCTTTGGTGCCAAGTGTACAAAGATCATCAACCAATACACCAGTATAGGATTGATCGCGGCGTGGATACCATGCCTCTTTCTCTTGTACGTAAAGACCTGCGTTGATACCAGCTAGTAAGCCTTGCGCTGCCGCCTCTTCATAACCCGTAGTACCATTAATTTGACCCGCAAAGAATAAACCCGAAATCGATTTAGTTTCTAACGTTGGTTTTAAATCACGTGGATCAAAATAATCGTATTCAATGGCATAACCAGGTTTCACAATACGTGCATTTTCTAAACCTTTCATGGAATTTACAATGCCCATTTGCACGTCAAACGGTAAACTGGTAGAAATCCCGTTTGGATATACTTCGTTACTAGTTAAGCCTTCTGGTTCCAAATAAATTTGATGTGAATTGCGATCCGCAAAACGCATAACTTTATCTTCAATGGATGGACAATAACGTGGCCCTATCCCTTCAATCACACCGGTATACATTGGACTGCGATCCAAATTATTACGGATCACTTCATGAGTTTGTTCATTGGTATGGGTGATATAACAAGGAATTTGTTGAGGGTGATCAGAAACAGATCCCATAAAAGAAAATACCGGTAATACGGCATCACCATGTTGTTTAGCTAAAATATCAAAATTGATCGTACGTGCATCAATACGTGGTGGTGTACCTGTTTTAAGACGATCTACACGTAATCCTAGATCCCTTAATCGATGTGAAAGATTTATGGAAGCAGGATCTCCTGCACGACCACCTTCATAATTTTCCAAACCAATATGAATTTTACCAGCTAAGAAAGTACCTGCAGTTAATACCACTGATTTAGCACGAAAAGTTAATCCCATTTTTGTGCTAACGCCTGTAACTCGATCTTGCTCAATTAGAATATCGGTGGCTTCTTGTTGGAAAATATCTAAATTGGGTTGATTTTCTAATGCTGTACGAACAGCTTGACGATATAGAACTCTGTCAGCTTGAGCTCTAGTAGCACGCACTGCTGGGCCTTTACTGCTATTTAAAGTACGAAATTGGATCCCTGCTTTATCTGCAGCATGAGCCATTAAACCGCCCATTGCATCTACTTCTTTTACTAAATGACCTTTACCGATCCCACCAATTGCAGGGTTACAAGACATTTGCCCTAAAGTATCTACATTATGCGTTAATAAAAGGGTTTTTAATCCCATTCGAGCTGGTGCAAGCGCGGCTTCTGTACCCGCATGGCCACCACCGATCACAATCACATCATAAGTTTCAGTGTAAAACATATCTATCTCTATTTATTCGGATCAAAAAATTGACGTTATTCTACAGAAATTTAAAACACCTGACAAAAAAAGAATGGATCTATTGGTCCTTTGAAAGATCAGGTTTGTATTAGTAAATAAGATCTCTTTTTATATATAAAGATCTTATTATTGTTATTATTAAGATCCTTTGTGATTGTGAGTAACCTTATTTGATCCTTATAGAAACAGGTGTTATAGGATCTAAAGATCTTGTGAAAATGCGATCATTTTCTTTAAAAATCTTGTGTGTAAAATGGAAAGTTATTAACAACTTTATTTTTTCTCAAAGTTACCAAGTGAATAAAAACAGTTTTATGACAGATTATTTATGAGTTATCCACAGGGTATTTTTATTTGATTCTATCTTGAATAAAAAATCCCCTAAATGCTTTAGTAAGAAATTTAGGGGATTTTATAAGGAACTGAAGGCTATTATTTCAAACCTTTTTTAACTAAATCGTCATAACCACCATGGTTAGTAAGGTTAGTGTAACCAGCTTTTTTCAACTCATTTAATGCAACTTCTGCACGTCGACCACTACGGCAATAAAGATTGATAGGGGCATTTTTATCTGAGCTAACAGCTTTAATTCCTTCAATAATTTGATCGTGTGGAATGTTAACCGCATTTTGCAAATGACCACTATTAAATTCTTCCGCAGAACGTACATCAATCCAAATCCCTTTTGCTTTTTCTGGTTGTACAGCACTTTGTTCTACTTTATGCGTAGTATTTGCAGATGTTGTTAAAGGGAAAAGAATGGCTGTAGCAGAAAGGATAGTGGTTAATAATTTTTTCATTATTTAATCTCCTTGTATAAAAGTAACAGGTTTGAATTATGAATTTGGGAATGTGGTCAGTTGCCATATTACCCGTAAACATAAAGATAATGAATTAAAAATTAAGCAAAAAAACTTAAAAATTTGACCGCTCTTTGGGAAGAAAAAATACCGCCTAAATTTTTATATTCAGGCGGCATTTTACTTTTCTAAATTATTATTTAGATAAATCAATTTGATATACAGCAAATCCAACTTCATCTGTACCCACTTGTTTCATTGGATACTGTGCTTTTTCTTTGATGAATTGAGCTGCTTGTTCGCTTGGTGAGGTTTCAAAACGAACATCTAATTTATCGTTGCCTTTAATTGGCGTAAAGCGCCAGTTTTTATCCGCGCTAGGGTTTACAGAACCTTCTTTTTCACTGGTTACTTTAATGTAATCAGCTAAAATTTGACGGTTTTCATCTGGTGATGCGTAAACAATATGTTGATCGCCAGTGCCTGGGAATTTATTACCATAAGCACGATAGTTATTCGTTGCAATTAAAAATTCTGCTTTTGGATCAACTGGTTTGCCTTGATAAGTTAGGTTCACTACACGGTGCGATTCTGGGTTAATTAATTTACATTCACCATCGTAACGAGCAGGTTTGGTTAGATCGTATTCATAATTGACACCATCAATCACATCAAAGTTGTAAGTGCGGAAACCTTCCCAGTCGATTAATGATTGTGGTTTATCACTTGTAGGGTCAATTTGTTTAAACATACCAGCACTACATTCTAACCATTCTTTTAATTGTTCGCCTGTTGCTTTAACCACCACTAATGTATTTGGATAGAGATATAAGTCTGCCGCATTACGGAAAGTTAATTCACCTTTATTTACTTCGGTATAACCTGTTGGGTCATTTTTACGACCACCCGCTTTAAATGGTGCGCCTGCACTTAAAATAGGTAAGCCAGCCATTGCAGCAACACTTGGTGCAACTTTTTCTACATAGGCTTTTTGTGCTTGGTTCACAATTTGGATGGTTGGATCATCTTGTACTAATGCAAGATAGCTGTACATATTATCTGTTGCTTTACCAATAGGTTGAGAAACAAATTTACGTGTCGCTTCGTGAACTGGTTTTAAAAGTGCGGTAATTTCTGGGTCATTTTCTGCAAGTGCTTTTTTATTTTCTGCATCATAGATTGGACGAAGAACCGCTTTTCCAGAGGTAACAATCCATTTGCCTTTGTGTTCTGTTAATCCTAAATCAACCACGCTGATATTATTTGCCCAATAACCAGCCATACTTTCTGGTACACCTTTTACTGTACCATTTACAATGTCTGCATTTGGTGATTTCGCAAATTCTTTATTTGGGAATAAACGGTGTGAGTGACCAAAAATGACGGCATCAATATGTGGAACATCAGCTAGATAGAATGCGGAGTTTTCAGCACCTTCTTGATAAGGTTCATCAGATGGACCTGTGTGAGCTAATGCGACTACAATATCAGCCCCTTTTTTCTTCATTTCAGGTACATATTTTTGTGCTGTTTTTACAATATCACGAGTTTCAACTTTGCCTTGAAGGTTCGCTTTATCCCAAACCATAATTTGCGGTGGCACAAAACCGATGTAACCAATTTTTAATTTATGTGTTTTACCTTGATTATCAATAACTGATTTTTCTTGAATGACATAAGGTGTGAAATAAGGTTCTTCAGTTCCGACTTTTACTACATTGGCATTTACAATTGGGAATTTAGCTTGTTTGATACAGTCAGCTAAATAATCTAAACCATAGTTAAACTCATGGTTACCTAAAGTTCCTACTTCATAGTGTATTGCATTTAAGCAATCCACCGCAGGGTTAGATTTGCCTTCTTTATAGCCTTGTGCAGCTTGATAATCAGCAATAGGGTTACCTTGAATTAAATCCCCGTTATCAACCAATACGCTATTTTTTACTTCAGCACGTGCTTGACGAATAAGGCTTGCAGCACGAGTAAAACCGAATTTCTCGGTTGGGGCGTCTTTGTAATAATCAAAGTCTGTTAAGAAACTGTGAACGTCAGTAGTGGCAACAATACGTAAATCTACATCATGTTTACCTTTTGCTGTCGCAAAACGGCTTGCACTTAATGCAAGAATACTGCTTGCACCGATTTGAATAAAATGACGTCTATTAATCATTGAGTTTTCCTTATAAGGTGAGTAGATATTGCCTTTATTCTAAGAAAAATAGAGGATTCTTAAAAGAAAGGAGTAAAAATATTTTTATTTAATTAAGCTAATAATTTTTGTACTAAAGAAGTATAAATATTAACCCCAGTAAGTAATTGATTTTCATCAAAATCAAATTCAGCTTCATGATGACCTGCTGTGCGGTCTGCTCCAAGAATGAAATAAATAGCTTTGCCTCCATGTTCTTGTACACGTCTACCTAAGATAGTCGCATCTTCACTTGCATTGAAAGCATAATCTGAATTTACGTTATTTATTTGAGGTTGTTCAAGAGATATTTCTTCAATAAGTTTTATAAGTTCAATATCATTATTCATATCCACTGCTTCACCTACAATTTCAGTTTCATATGCGACATCAAAACTTATGGAAATACCTTTGGCTATTTGCATGACTTGTTCAGTCATGTATTCATTAATTGCTTTATTTTCTCCCCGCACTTCTAATTGTAATTCAGCAGAGGATGGAATGACATTTCGTCCTTCACCCGCTTTTAGCACTCCCACATTAATTCTTGTCATGCCTTCACCATGGCGTGCAATACCATGAAGTTGAGTGACTGTATGCGCTGCAGCTAATAAGGCATTACGACCTAAATGGGGGGCAGCACCTGCATGTGCAGGTTTACCTTTATAGCGAATATCAATTTTTGTAGTGGAAAGAAAATTTCTTGGATTAGCAATAACTGTGCCTGTATTTGCGCAAAAACTAATGTGTGAAGAAGCAAAATAATCTGCATCATCAATTATGCCACTTTGTGCAATGGCTGCTGCACCTCGAACACCTTCTTCTGCTGGTTGGAATACAATTTTTACTTTTCCAGTGAGTTTATCTTTGTTCTGAGCGATCCATAATGCAACGCCTAAACCTATTGTAATATGTGAATCATGTCCACAAGCATGCATGAATCCATCGTTAATTGAGGCAAAACCTTCTTTATTTGGAATATGCTCAGGTGAACGAGTTTCCGTTACATTCACACAGTCTATGTCAAAACGTAATGCAATAGTTTTTCCTGGTTTGCCTGAATCAAATAATGCTACACAACCAGTGTACCCTTCCATTTTTTTGAGCCATTTTTCATTGGCTCCATAGGCTTTTGCATTAGCTAAACCTTTATCTACTACAGCTTGTTTTCGTCCACGAACAAAGTCCGGATTTATAATTTGCTTGCCAAGAAAAATTTCAAAACACCCTAAGTCTTCCAAGTAATCCGCAATGCGAGAAGTTGTCCAAAATTCACTCCAACCAATTTCTGGAAAACGATGAAATTCACGACGCCATTTAACAAGTTGATTTAAATCTAAGTTCATTTTTTTCTCCTTTAAACGTCTATAAAAACAGACCGCACTTAAATAAAGTGCGGTCAATTTTTTACTATTTTTACAACATAAATAATGCTAAGAATAAAACAGCAAGTATCATGCCTGGTGCGGTACGTTTTACCATTTCTACTGGGCTTACCATCGCAAGGCCTGCACAAACAATAGTTACACCTGCAATTGGTGAAGCTGTACGACCGATTGCACCAGCAATCGCTGCTGCCATACCAAGATTTACGTGAGTGTAGCCTAGTTCTACTGCATGTGGTGTGACAGCACTGTTAAAGGCAATTGCTGCCGCATCCCCAGAACCTGTAATTAACCCCATTAAGAATGGTCCAATTGTTGCACCCCAACGTACAAATTCGTTGGATTCTTTTAAGAAAGAAATTGCAGCATCCACTGCGTCCGTAGATTTTAATCCTGCTACAAATACACTGGCTGCAATGATGATACCAAGCACGTTTGCATAAGAATTTCCCATACCATTGAAAAATTCTTCAGTGATTTTTACTGGAGAAATACGAGTGACGATAATGCCATAAATTGCACCAATCAACATCGCTTGAGGAACGCCCATTTTAGTCCATTCAAGACCTGGTACTTGTTGTAATGACGTTCCACCAATTACTAAAATAACTAATGGTATTAATGGTGCAAGGGCATAAAGTACATTGACGCCTTCAACAACTTTAATTTCACTTTCTTTTTGTTCTGCAAGATAAGCTTGGCGATGTTGTTCACCATAATCTTTAAAAACAAGAGCAAGAATTGTTAAAACAACCGCACCTATTGCTCCTGCAATCATGTTATATGGTGCATGTGAAAGGTTTACTTGAGCGATAGTTAATCCTGACATTTCACTAATCATTGCTGAGTGAGAAGAACCTGGGCTCATCATTGATCCAAAAGTCCCTGCTAAAATAGCTGCGCCAGCAGTAGCTGGTCAAACACCCGCACTTTTTAAAACAGGAATTAATGTTGCTCCAACCGCAGCTGCACAACCAGCAGCAGAAGGAATAGCAATATTGATGAAAAAGGTGATGACGGTTGCAATCGGAATTAAGAAGAATTTTAATCCGCTTAATGGTTTGGTAAGTAAATGTACTAGATGAGTATCACATTGAGTGTATTTCATTACATAAGCAAAACCCATACTAGAACAGATAGCCATAATTAATCCGCCAGATGTCATGCTTTTGGCAAAAGCATCTAATGCTCCCATTGGATTAAGAGTCAGAATGGACATTATTAAACCGACTCCAATCAAAACGGTTCGGGTTTCGGCTTTTTTAATCAAAAAATAAATTGTGGCAATAATGCCAACCACTGCAACGATGGATTTAAATAATTCCATTATATGTTCCTTTTAAGTTAATAAGAAAAAGTTGTATTGATGTCAAATGTGCCACATTCCATATTTTCACTGAAGCACAAAATAGGATTTTCACCCAAAACAGTTGCCATTTCATTTTGTATATGAAGCGCAGAACCTTCAGGTAATGCATATATAAATGCAGTTGGATTAACGAGTAAAAATTCTGTCAAACGTTCTTCTCGGCTTTCACCATTGTGGCCTTGCATTTTACCTGAAATAAAGTGCGGATTAATTTGATGAGGAAAAAGTTGTAATGCTTTAAATGAAGGGGATAAGTAATTGGCATATCATTAGTTGTCATAATAGATGCGCCAGCTACATTGGCTCCAGCACTCCAACCAAAATAAGGTGTACCGTTATTTACTTTTTCACGAATGATATCAATCAAATTGTGTTCATAAAGCTGTTTTAACAAACAAAATGTATTCCCGCCGCCAATAGCAATGACATCTGCTTGTTCAATGATATCTCGATGCTGTTTACCATGATGAACGGAAACAATATTCATCCCTAAATCAGAAAGTGCATTTTGCACAGTTTTTTCATATTCATCAAAAGTACGGCGTACCCCAGCATAAGGCACAAAAGCAATTGTTTTACCACGATAATCAGTCAGGAAATTTTGTAACCAAGGTATGGTGTGTTCAAGATAACCTGTGTTCTTGTATTTTGAGCTACTGAGCAGTAACATGTTTTTCATATTTATAATCCTTTTTAGGTATGAAAAGTTATTGCTATTATGCCGAAGCTAAAAACAAAATCCAGCATAAAAGCTGGATTTTTATAAAGGCAACTCAGTTGTTGACTTAACCGTTTTTAGTGTAACTTCTGATTTTAAGGTTTTAATGCCAAGCCTAGAATTGAGATAGGTGTTTTTGATGTAATTAAATTGGTCAAGATCAGATACATTGAGTTTCAATAAGAAATCAAAGCTACCAGCCATAAAATGGCATTCGGTAATTTGAGGGATTAATTTCACTTCAAAAATAAACCGCTCTTTTAATTCTGGGTCTTCTTCAAAGAAAGAACCTAATGCATAAACGATGAGATTACAGTTTACTTTTTTAGGATTTAATAAGGCTACATAGTTATCAATTACGCCACTTTCTTCTAATTGATTCACTCGACGTAAACAAGCTGAATTGGAGAGGCCTATTTCGTTGGCCAATTCATTATTTTGTAATCGACCATTTCGTTGTAATGCTTTAAGAATTCGAGTATCGATATTATCGAAACATTTTTTAAGCATAGTAAATCCTTTTTATACTAACAAAAAAGATAGCTTATTATAAAAGAAACCGCCTAGAAAAACTGTGATCTAGGCGGCAATTTGACTAATTAGTTAAACACTATATAAAGATACTTGTACTACCAATAAAATGGAGCCAATTAGTAATAAACATCCAATCATTGGCATGACGAATTTAACCCATCTATCAAATGGAATATGCAACATTTGAAGTGTCACTAACACTAATCCTGTCGGTGCCAAGAATAGCATTGCATATTGTCCCCAGTTATAAGCGGAAACCACGATATCGCGTGGAATACCCACAGAGTCAGCAAGTGGTGCCATAATTGGCATTGAAAGTACGGCTAAACCAGAAGAAGACGGCACGATTAAACCTAGGAAAATAAATACGACTAATTGACCTAAGATGAATACACTACCCGGCATACCGCTAACCACATTAGACATATAATCAAGGATAGTGTCAGAAATCATACCTTGTTCGAGTACTAAGTTTACGCCACGAGCAAGACCGATGATTAAGGATACGCCTACTAATTCTGATGCACCTTCTGTGAAGGATTCCACAATATCTTTTTCAGACAAGCCACTGATAAACATAATGATGATAGTAATGGCAAGGAAAGATGCAGCCATTTGAGGGAACCACCATCCGCCAACCATTACACCCCAAATCATAATAGGGAATGCAATACAGAAAAGCGTTAAGATTAATTTGCGACGAGCTGAGAATTCGATAGTTGTGTTTGGATCAAAGTTTTTCATATAACGTTGACGGAATTCTTCGCGATCGTCGTAAGTATAAGAAAAACTTGGGTCAGCTTTGATTTTTTTACAGTACCAATAAAGATATGCGATTACGCAAGTTGCCCCTAAAACTAAACCTAGAGCACGGAAACCAATACCTTCAGTAAATTGAATACCAGCCGCATTTGATGCGATAACAACGGAGAATGGGTTAATTGTAGAGAATGCAGTTCCCATAGATGAAGCAAGGAATATAGCCCCTACGCAGACTATCGCATCGTATCCCAGAGCCAAGAATACTGGCACCAGAATCGGATAGAATGCTACCGCTTCTTCTTCAATACCGCATGTTGTGCCGCCTAAAACCATTAAGACGGATACGCTGAATACAATAAAAAACTCATTACCTTTGGTTTTCTTCGCCAGAGCCATCAACCCAGCATTAAAAGAACCAGTACGGTTAATGACACCAATCATACCCCCCAATACGAAGATAAAGACCATGACATCAACGGCTTCGATGGTGCCTTCCACCATACTTTTGGTTATGTCTTCAATGCCTTTGTGGTGTTGTTCTACACGTTGATAGGTACCAGGAATAGCGATTGGTTTTTTGATCACGCCTTCGGTGAAGTTGGAGAGTTTTATTTTGATATTGAGATTATCAAGAGTGTCTGTTGTGGCGGGATAAGTTTTATCGTCAACGCCGTAAGCTTTAACTACAAAAACATTATCTGTGGAGTTATATGTTAATTTTGAATATGAACCGGATGGAATTACCCAGGTCAATCCAACAGCGAGAATTAATATTGCAAATAAAATGGTAAACGCTGATGGGAAATTAAACGTTTTCTTCTTTTTGGACGCATCCATAGCGAGCTCCTTATATGTAACGTTTAAAGTGCGGTTGGTAAAAACATCGGTTAAACCGACCGCACTTTTTACTTTGAGAATGATTTCTCAAAGTTCTTTTATTATTTAAGCATAATAGGATATGCCTTCAGCTTTTTTCGTAATACGAGTACCAGCTTTTCCTTTCACAATGTCCACAATATCAGATAAAGAGCCTATTACTGCATCTTTTCCTGTTTGTTTCGCAAAGTTGATCGCGGCTTGTACTTTCGGTCCCATGGAACCTGCAGCGAAACCAAGTTCTGAAATGGCTTCAGGTGATGCGACAGAAATTGCTTTTTGAGTTGGTTTTCCCCAATCTACGAAGGTTGCTGAAACATCAGTTGCAATGATGAATAAATCAGCATCAAGATTTTCTGCAAGTAAAGCTGAACATAAATCTTTGTCGATAACGGCTTCAACACCTTGTAAATTATGGTTTTCATCATAATAGGTCGGGATACCGCCGCCACCCGCACAAATTACGATACTGCCTTTTTCAAGCAACCATTTGACTGGACGGATTTCAAAAATACGTTTTGGCAATGGACTTGGCACAACGCGACGATATTTATCACCATCTTGTGCAATAGACCAATTTTTTTCTTTTGCCAAACGTTCAGCTTCTTCTTTCGTATAAAGAGGGCCAATTGGTTTAGTTGGATTTTTAAAAGCTGGGTCGTTGATATCAACTTCGACTTGAGATAATAAAGTTGCAAATGGCACTTCAAATGGAACTAAATTACCGAGTTCTTGTTGAATCATATAACCAATCATTCCTACTGATTCTGCACCTAATACATCTAAAGGATAGGTTGGCACATCAGTATAGGCAGCGCCTTGTAAGGCGAGCAAACCCACTTGTGGGCCATTACCGTGTGCTATCACTAGTTCATTATTTGGCCAAATCTTAGCAATTTGCTCACAAGCAATGCGAACATTTTGTCGTTGATTTTCGGCTGTCAGCGGCTCTCCGCGTCGTAATAACGCATTACCGCCTAATGCAATCACTATTCTCATGATTTCTCCTTATGCCAAACTTGCTACCATGACCGCTTTAATTGTGTGCATACGGTTTTCTGCTTGTTCAAATGCAATGTTCATTGGCGATTCAAATACGTCTTCAGTCACTTCAATACCATTAGCTAATTCAGGATATTTTTCAGCAATTTGACGACCAACTTTGGTTTCACTGTTATGGAAGGCGGGTAAGCAGTGCATAAATTTCACTTTTGGATTACCAGTGCGTTTCATTAATTCAGGTGTGACTTGATAAGGAAGTAATAATTTAATGCGTTCGCCCCAAGTTTCTAATGGTTCACCCATTGAAACCCACACATCAGTATGAACAAAATCTACACCTTTCACAGCTTTGTCGATATCTTCAGTTACAGTAATACGAGCGCCACTTTCTTTAGCAAATTTTTCGCACATTTCCACAAGACTTGCTTCTGATAATAATGCTTTAGGTCCACAAATCCGCACATCCATACCTAATTTTGCACCAATTAATAAAAGTGAATTACCCATGTTATTGCGAGCATCCCCAATATATACATAGCTAATTTCGTTTAATGGTTTGTCGCAATGTTCAATCATGGTAAGTACGTCGGCAAGCATTTGTGTTGGGTGGAATTCATCGGTTAAACCATTGAATACTGGCACACCAGCATAATCAGCAAGTTCTTGAACGATACTTTGTTTAAAGCCACGATATTCAATGCCATCATACATTCTGCCTAATACGCGGGCGGTATCTTTCATACTTTCTTTGTGGCCAATTTGGGAGGAGTTAGGGTCGATGTAGGTGACTTGAGCGCCTTGGTCATGAGCGGCGACTTCGAATGCACAACGTGTGCGGGTGGAGGTTTTTTCAAAGATGAGCGCAATATTTTTGCCTTTTAATGTTTGTTGTTCTGTGCCTGCATATTTGGCTCGTTTCAAATCTCGGGAGAGATCTAAGAGATATTTAATTTCACGTTCTGTGTGATGAACAAGACTAAGTAAATGTCTGTTTTTCATATTGAAAGCCATAATAATCTCCTTGTGTTTTGACTATCCATTGGGGAATAAACATACATCATTCGAGATACTGCTTGTTGTTCGAACAGTTGCATTATAAGAGAAATAAAATGAAATTTGTTATCGTTTTTCAACTGGTAATGCCAATATATGCAATTTTATTGCGTGGTTTTTAGTATTGTTAGAATTTATGTTCTTCTAAATAAAAATAGATTAACTCGTTATTGGTATTAATTTAATCTAGATCAAACAAATTCTAATTAATCAAAATTTCCTTTTGTATCTAGTAGAAAAAAGGTTTTATCATTTTTTTATAAATCCGAGTGATTTTATCGGGTTTATAACGAAACTTTCTATTCTAATCAAAAGGACTTAATTATGTACTGCGTACAATGCGAACAAACAATGCGCACACCTGTGGGTAACGGTTGTAGTTACTCTCAAGGAATGTGCGGTAAAACTGCGGAAACTTCTGATTTACAAGACCTTCTTGTTGCAACTCTGCAAAGCTTATCTGCTTGGGCTATTCAAGCGAGAGATTTAGCTATTATCGATAATGAAATTGATGCTTTTACGGCACAAGCATTTTTCTCTACCTTGACTAATGTAAACTTTGATTCTCAACGTATAGTTGAATATGCACAACAAGCCATCGCTTATCGCGATAATTTAATGAAACGTTGCCGTACACTAAATCCAAGTATTGATGTAAACCATCCGTTAGCTCATTTACAGCTTGAAGGCGCAACGATTTCTGATTTAACAAAACAAGCTGCGAATTTTGCCCTAAATTCTGACCGCACTTTGATTGGGGAAGACGTACATGGTGTGCGTATGCTTTGTTTATACGGTTTAAAAGGTGCGGCTGCTTATATGGAACATGCCCATGTTTTAGGTAAATTTGATAATGAGGTATATCGTCAATTCCATGAGTTTATGGCGTGGCTAGGAACAAATCCAAGCGATCTAAATGAATTGTTAGAAAAGGCACTTGGCATCGGTAATATGAATTTTCAAGTAATGAGTTTATTAGATGCAGGTGAAACAGAAGCATTTGGTCATCCTGTTCCAGCAACGGTAAATGTGAAGCCTGTAGCAGGAAAATGTATTTTAATTTCTGGTCATGATTTAAAAGATTTAAAAGCACTTTTAGAACAAACGGAAGGAACAGGGATAAATATTTATACTCATGGTGAAATGTTACCTGCGCATGGTTACCCAGAATTGAAAAAATACAATCATTTAGTTGGTAATTATGGAAGTGGTTGGCAAAATCAGCAGAAAGAATTTGCGAAATTCCCTGGTCCTGTAATTATGACCTCTAACTGTATTATTGATCCTAATGTTGGTAATTACGCAGATCGTATTTATACCCGTAGCATTGTGGGCTGGCCTGGTGTAACGCACATTGAAGATCGTGATTTCAGTCAAGTTATCGCGAAAGCACAAGAAATGACGGGATTCCCTTATGATGAATTAGAACACAAAATTACCGTTGGGTTTGGTCGTCAAACTTTATTAGATGCTTCAGATGCAGTGATTAATCTTGTTGCTGGTGGAAAATTACGTCATGTTTTCTTAGTGGGCGGTTGTGATGGCAGCAAAGGTGAGCGTAGCTATTACACTGATTTTGCTCGTCAAGTACCGGAAGATTGTGCGATTTTAACTTTAGGTTGTGGTAAATATCGTTTTAATAAATTAGATTTTGGCGCTATTGATGGGTTACCTCGCTTGTTAGATGTTGGGCAATGTAATGATGCGTATTCTGCGATAATGCTTGCTGTAAATCTTTCACAAAAACTGGGTATTGGCGTTAACGAATTACCATTAACACTTGTGCTTTCTTGGTTTGAGCAAAAAGCTATTGTTATTTTGCTTACCTTATTGGCGTTAGGTGTTAAAAATATCTATACAGGGCCGACTGCGCCAGCATTTTTAAATGATAATGTGATGGCATTATTAAATGAAAAATTCGGTTTGCGCGGTTTGACAACACCTGAACAAGATATGGCAGAAGCTTTAGCTAAATAAAATTTCATAGAAAAGTGCGGTCGATTTTTTAATTTGTAGTATTAGCTTTATAAACATTTTAAAAATCCACCGCACTTTTTTCTATCTTCAAAGAGAAAATTCTATGTCAAATAATCAGAATCCGTTGTGTTATAACGAAATGCAGGTGCATTCTATTCATCAGGAAACTGATGATGTCTATACAATTGAATTAATCGCACAAGATTTTTACCCTTATGAGCCAGGCCAGTATGCTTTAGTAAGTATTCGTAATACACCAAATATTGTACGAGCTTATACGCTATCGTCTACGCCAGGAATGAGCCGTTTTGTTACTTTAACCGTTCGTCGTATTAAAAACGGGGTAGGTTCTAATTGGATTACATCCGAAATTAAAGAAGGTGATCAAATTTGGCTATCTGATCCAATGGGTAAATTTACCTGTACCCGCATTGTAAGTGATCGATATTTGCTTGTGGCTGGTGGATGTGGCGTTACGCCAATCATGTCTATGACTCGCTGGTTATTAAAAAATAAACCAGGTGTAGATGTGGTTGTATTCTATAGTGTCCATTCTCCTAAAGATGTTATTTTTAAACGAGAATGGGCATTACTGAAAGAACAATTTCCACAGTTAAAATTATTTATTAATGCTTCTGTTGATGCAGATGATGGCTTTATCGCTGGACGTTTAAATAGTCAAATGTTATCTGAGCTTGTGCCTAATATAGCTGATTATACGGTGCTGACTTGTGGCCCAGAAAGTTATATGCGTGATTTACGTGCGATGACAGAATCCCTTGGTATCCCATCTGAACGTTTCTTTTTAGAGCAATTTCATTCTTCAGCAGAAAATTGTATGTTAGATAATAGTAAACAAGTGACGCTTTCTATTACTAATCCAGTACCTCAAACTTTTTCTGTACCTGTTGGAAAAACATTGTTAGCTGCTTTGGAAGAACATAAAGCACCTATTATTGCTGCCTGTAGAGAAGGTATTTGTGGTTCTTGTAAAACTTTAGTGGTGAGTGGGGATTATGAAGTGAGTTCAAACGGACCGCTGACAGAAGATGAAATTAAACAAGGTTATGTTTTAGCGTGCTGCTGTCAAATGAAAGGAAATATATCAGTTGATTTAATGCCTTAATTCTTAATAAAGTGCGGTTATTTTTATTACCGTTTTTTATACATTGATCTTAGACAAGGGCAATTTGTATATTTAGTGATATGATAACCGCAAATTATTTTTTGAGGTTTTTATGAATTTACCTTTTCGAGCAATGGTGTCTGATTTAGATGGCACGCTTTTAACTCCTGAACATTTAGTCGGTGATCTTACCATTGATACGCTGAGAGCATTAGAGCAAAACGGTGTGGATATCATTTTAGCAACGGGGCGTAACCATACCGATGTGTCATCCATTCTTGGAAAAATTGGTGCGGAACGTGCGGTTATGATTACATCAAATGGTGCTCGTGTACGGGATTTACAGGGTAATTTTCTTTATAGCAACAGCTTGCCTGAAGAGTTAGTTCTAGAGCTTTACAAAACTCCATTTGATACAACAAAAGTATGCATGAATAGCTATCAAGATGAAGGTTGGTTTACTAATAAAGATATTCCTGCAATGCGTCAGTTCCACAAAGAATCAGGATTTGATTATAACGTTGTCGATTTCTCTAAACATCATGGACGTGGGACAGAAAAAGTCTTTTTTATTGGTAAAACTCCAGAGGATTTAGTTGAAGTAGAAAGTTATTTACGAGATAAGTTTGGTGACGTAACGACGATTGTTTATTCAGCATTAGCCTGTTTGGAAGTGATGAATAAGAATGTTTCAAAAGGCGATGCATTAAAACATTTACTCGAATCACGAGAATATGAGTTAAAAGACTGTATTGCTTTTGGTGATGGAATGAATGATGTAGAAATGCTTTCTTGGGCTGGTAAAGGGTGTATCATGCAGGATGCTGATATTCGTTTAAAAAAAGCTTGTCCAGAGTTAGAAGTTATTGGCTCAAATAAAGAAGAATCTGTCGCTCGTTATTTGCGAACCCAATTTGGATTAGATTATTAATGCAGGCATTATTATTCATAAGTTGTGGTGCAATATTAGGTGCGTCATTACGTTGGGCTATAGGATTGTTATTTAATCCTTTATTTTCTTCGTTTGCTTTTGGGACTTTAATCGCTAATTTGCTTGGTTGCTTAATTATTGGTGTATTACTTGGGCTTTTTTGGCAATTCCCACAAATTAGTGCTGAATGGCGGTTATTTTTAATTACCGGTTTTTTAGGATCGCTAACCACATTTTCTTCTTTTTCTTCCGAAGTTGTGGAATTATTTTTTAATGATAAATGGTTAAATGGATTTAGTGTACTAGCTATGCATTTATCCGGATGTTTAGCTATGACTGTATTGGGCATTTGGATATATAAAATTTGTTCTCAACTTTTACATTAATCCCATTCATTTTGGTTTTGCCCAATTAAATCAGTAAATTCATCGCTACGAAATCCATGTGATAGCATATATTGCCAAATTTTTTGTTTCATTTTAGGCGTTTGCTGTTCGTTGTAATTTGGGAATTTTTTACGTAACAAGTTCTCTGCCATTTCATACCAGTTTATTTCGGATTCTATTAAAACTTCATCAATAATATCAGAAGACACACCTTTTAATTGTAGTAATTCTTGTCGAATTCTTCCTACACCATAACCTTTTTGTGCGCGTGAATTTATATAATTTTCTGAAAAACGACGATCACTTTGCCAATTTTTTGCCTGGCATAAAGATAATGCATCATCAATTTCTTCTTCCGAAAAGTTCTTTTCCTGCATTTTATTGCGGAGCTCGAATTCACTATATTCTCTGCGAGAAAGAAGATTAACTATGTAATTAAAAGCAAGGGATGACAAGGAATGATTCCTTTATTTTTATTGAGTTGATATAAAGTGCGGTTAAAATGACCGCACTTTTGGCGTTGATGATTTGATTTATTCAAAATCACTTTCTGATTCTGAACTATTTTCAGATTGTTCAATGTCAGCCATTAAAGCTTGTTCTGGATTAGCCACTAATTCTGCGCGTAAACGTGCTTCTAATTCATCAGCTTTTTCTGGATTTTCATTGAGCCATTTCATTGAGTTAGTTTTACCTTGGCCAATTTTTTCTCCATTATAGGCATACCATGCACCTGATTTCTCTACAAGCTTGTGTTTTACACCAAGTTCTAATAACTCACCCGCTTTTGAAATACCTTCGCCATAAAGAATTTGGAAATCTACTTGACGGAATGGTGCCGCTAGTTTGTTTTTTACTACTTTTACGCGTGTTTCATTTCCAATAATATTTTCGCCATCTTTTACAGAACCTGTGCGACGAATATCTAAGCGAACAGAAGAATAGAATTTTAATGCATTACCGCCTGTGGTGGTTTCAGGATTACCAAACATCACACCTATTTTCATTCGGATTTGGTTAATAAATACAACTAAACAGTTTGCATTTTTAATTTGGCCAGTAAGTTTACGTAAAGCTTGTGACATTAAACGAGCTTGTAGCCCCATATGGGAATCACCCATATCCCCTTCAATTTCAGCTTTTGGTGTCAGTGCGGCAACGGAGTCCACAATGATTACATCAATTGCGCCAGAGCGAACTAATGCATCACAGATTTCAAGTGCTTGTTCACCATTATCTGGTTGAGAAACAAAAAGTTCTTTTACATCCACCCCAAGTTTTGCTGCATAAATAGGATCAAGGGCGTGTTCTGCATCAATAAATGCACAGGTTTTTCCCGCTTTTTGCGCTTGAGCAATGACGGAAAGAGTTAATGTGGTTTTACCAGATGATTCTGGTCCGAAAATTTCTACAATTCGTCCCATAGGTAAACCACCAATTCCTAGTGCAACATCTAAGCCAAGTGATCCGGTAGAAATAGATTCTACATCCAACGTTTTGGTATCACCTAATTTCATAATTGAGCCTTTACCAAATTGTTTTTCGATTTGTCCTAATGCTGCAGCTAGTGCTTTTTGTTTTTCTTCTTTAGTTGCCATAAGTGAATTCCTGTTTGAATGTTCAAGTTTTTTGTGATTATATCTGTATTGATGTACAGGTCAAGAGAAATATTCATATTTGGAAAAATATGGGATCTGTATTCCAAAAAAACCAGAGCTAAACCTCAAAATGAGGGAGTTATGATAAAGCTTGTTAATTGAATTTTTAGGTTAAATTATATACAAAACATAATAGTAAGAAAATTTTTAAATATAGTATATTTATATATAAACCAATTGTTTACATAAAAATAAATTTCAAATTTACGATCAGCTTCACAAATCTGAAATTTATTCTTAGTAAGATTAAAAACTTCATGATATAAACCAAATCAGAAGTACTTCTACTAACTCCTTTAAACTACTTATCCATATGAGGTTAATATGAACATAAAAGACGAGCATATAAATAATGTTTGCCTTCTATTAGATCTGTTGGTAGGAAATGTTACCTTTAAAAATCTTTTTACAGGTTACGGTGTGTTTCACAAGGAAGAGACAATGTTTGCCATTTGGCAGAATAAAAAACTTTATCTACGTGGTGAGGATGAACTTGCAATTCAATTAAGTAAATTAGGTTGTGAACCATTTACAACAAATGAGTTGAATAAGAGATTTGTACTTTCTCAATATTATGCGCTTTCAGATCAGGTGATGCGCAATAATATGTTGTGTAGAAAGTTGATTATTCTTTCTATTCAGCAAATCCGCAATCAGAAGTTAGATCGTACTTTGAGAAAGCTAAATAGATTAAAGGATTTACCCAATTTAACTATCAAGCATGAAAGGGCGCTAATAAAAGTTGGCATTACTGATGTTGCTATGCTAAGAGAAATTGGTGCAGAAAATGCATTGGTAGAATTAAAGAAAAGCGGCAGCGGAGCAACTTTAGATTTTTATTGGAAGTTAGTATGTGCTTTGCAAAATAAAAATAGCCAATTTTTAAGTCAATCTGAAAAAGAGCGTTTATTAAAGAAATTAAACGAAATTTTGAGAAAGAATGGCTTGAAAGGCTATAGAAAATTAGATGACGAATAAAATTTGTTCATTCAAATAATTTTTTTGTAAAAAGTACTTGCAAGGGATTTGAAAATCCCTATAATGCACCGCACACAACGACGCACTGTTGTGAAGTCTTTAAGTTTCCACGTGCGTCGTTGTTTTTTGCTCTTTAAGAATGTATCAGACAATCTGTGTGGGCACTTGTTGATTGACTTGTTTTAAAATATTTTTAATTTTGAAGTCTTAATAGGTGCTTAACTGAAAATTCATAATTACTTTTTTAAGTAGTGTTTTTATTTATAGCTAAGCAGTATATTGAGCGATTGAACTTGAATTGAAGAGTTTGATCATGGCTCAGATTGAACGCTGGCGGCAGGCTTAACACATGCAAGTCGAACGGTAGCAGGAGAAAGCTTGCTTTCTTGCTGACGAGTGGCGGACGGGTGAGTAATGCTTGGGAATCTGGCTTATGGAGGGGGATAACTACGGGAAACTGTAGCTAATACCGCGTAGAATCGGGAGATGAAAGTGCGGGACCGCAAGGCCGCATGCCATGAGATGAGCCCAAGTGGGATTAGGTAGTTGGTGGGGTAAAGGCCTACCAAGCCTGCGATCTCTAGCTGGTCTGAGAGGATGGCCAGCC
>NZ_VCED01000019.1 GCF_006384255.1 Haemophilus seminalis | reverse complement strand
AAGGGGGGCGTTTACCACGGTATGATTCATGACTGGGGTGAAGTCGTAACAAGGTAACCGTAGGGGAACCTGCGGTTGGATCACCTCCTTACCAAAGACGAGAGACAGCGAGTGCTCACACAGATTGGCTGATAGTTGTAGACAAGTGAGCAGAAGAAAACATTACCCTTGGGTCTGTAGCTCAGGTGGTTAGAGCGCACCCCTGATAAGGGTGAGGTCGGTGGTTCAAGTCCACTCAGACCCACCACTCTGAGAGTGAGTGAAGCGAAAGGTGTAGTGTAAGTAACTAAGACATAAATGATTAGTTATTAAATTATGATGAAATGGGGATATAGCTCAGCTGGGAGAGCGCCTGCCTTGCACGCAGGAGGTCAGCGGTTCGATCCCGCTTATCTCCACCACTTATCATCGTTAAGTAAATTAAGAGAGAATAGAGAAGAAAGTCATGAGCACTAGTTTAAACTAATATAGTGTTTAAGGTTTTATTTATACTCATTTAGTTTATTTAACGATGATAACTGAAAAGTTTTATCAACTGTTCTTTAAAAAATTGGAAACAAGCTGAAAACAAGAGATTTTCGAGAGAAAGTCTGAGTAGGCAAAATAGGAAAGTGAAAAGAGGGAACTGAGAAGGAAACTTTGAAAGCAAACCTATTTTGTGATAAATCTTGATTGAACAAAAGCAATCAAGTGTTTAGTTAAATGAAAATACGCATCAAATTGACCGCACTTTGAAGTGAAAACTTAAAGTGATTGAAAACATTTGAGGTTGTATAGTTAAGTGACTAAGCGTACAAGGTGGATGCCTTGGCAATCAGAGGCGAAGAAGGACGTGCTAATCTGCGAAAAGCT
>NZ_VCED01000018.1 GCF_006384255.1 Haemophilus seminalis | reverse complement strand
TGATTCTTCACCAAATTTACGCTTAATCTTGTCATAAGAATGAACTCGCATTTCTTCGTGTTTTATATAACAACTTGGATAAATTAAATTGGCATTTCCTTTTTCACTAAGCCAATCCGTGGTGCAACCATTTGTATGAAGTCTGCCAATAGAATTTCTATAACGCATCTGTGATAAGGCTTTTAGAAATGTACGCTCATTACCCTTACCCACAGCTTTATTAGTAGTAATATCTAAACGTTTAATGATTGCGCCATTAGAAAATTTTGAGACCTTAGAACCATCTTCTCCTTGGCGATAAAAAATTTCAGTGCAGCGAGTAAAGATTGGTAATTTAAGAGAGGAAAGAATTGAATTAAAACAGGAAACGCAGCTATCTACAGTATCAAAACCAAAAACATTTTCTACTCGCCCCCATCTACTTGGATTGCCAGCCATACGAATAACTGAACCTGAAATTTTTAAACTTACTTCGTCGCAATAACTGCCCTTATGATGATAGGTCCCAGTCTTAATACCACTTTGCATTTCCCCAGTATCTAAATGAATTCCCACTAAACCAAAATCAAAAATAGAAAGTAAGACTTCATTAGGAATATCAATTCCAAAGTCTTGTTCTATTTCTAACCAGTCAATAAAGAAATTCATTACACACGCTCACAGTATCACAAGTGATAATAAAATAAATCAAAAATCATTTGTGAGCAAGTGAAATGTATCACAATGAAAAAAATATTTTTGTGAGCTATGATATAGAATCACAGATGCATTATTTGAGTGAATAAAAGTATGAATAAACGAAAAAATCTAGGTGTTCCTGCCGAAACACATATGAGAATTGAAAGAGTGGCAGTTGAGATCACAGCTAAAACGGGTAAAGTGACTAAATGGACTGACGTTGTTAACTTTATGATAGAAAACTATCTTAATGAAGCAAAGCTAGATATGATAGGAAAACTTGCCCCAAATTCTAAAGAAGCTTTTATTTCAAAGGCCATATATAGAGAAAAAGAATAAATATAAAAAAGTATCAAGTTTGATACCAAAGTTCGGGTGTTACAGAACTCCCGAACTTTTTTG
>NZ_VCED01000017.1 GCF_006384255.1 Haemophilus seminalis | reverse complement strand
TAGCACGCCAGCAGTGCCGACAACAGCGGATTTAGTGGACTTGAACGGCACGGTAGGTGCACCTGTCAACAAAAACGCGGCGGCGACGGTAGGTGACTTACAAAATATGGGCTGGAAAGTATCGTCAAATAAAACGACGGGTGCGGAAGGTGCATATTTAGATGTAGTGAAAAACGCAAATGAAGTGAAATTCGTCGGCAAAAACGCAGCCAAAGTATCGGGTAAAACCGAGAACGGCGTACGCACAATTACTATTGATGTGCCAGACGTTAAAACTGCCGAGCTGGTTTCAAGTAAAGACGGTTCTGTTATTGCACCATCAACTGATTCTAAACTCCAAGAAGCATTAAAAGCTGCAAAAGACGAGTTGGCTGCATTACCTAAAGATGCGACGCCTGAAAAGAAAAAAGAGGTTGAGGAAAAAGTCAAAGATGCCGAAACGGCATTAAATAAGGCTTTAGATGATAAAGGCGTTGCTACGGCTAAAAATGTTGCGGATATGATTAATAAATCTGGCTTTACGCTGAAGACTTCTGCAACTGCCGAAGGTAATAAAGAATCCGGTGATGATGAAGTTATCAACCCAGGAAAAGCCGTTGAAATGGTGGCGGGTAAAAACTTAACCGTAAAACAGGAAGCGAACGGTAAAGTAACTTATAGCTTGAATCCAGTATTAAGTAACTTGACTAGTGCAGAGTTTAAAGGCACAGGTACAAATACGCCGACCACCAAGCTGACTAATGAAGGTGTAACCATTACTCCAGAAACTTCTACAGGTAAGAATCCGGTTTCATTAACTCAAAACGGTTTAAACAATGGCGGCAATGCGATTACCGACGTAGCTGGCAACCTTGACGGTGCAAAAGCAAATACTCAAGCACCAACGACCAATGCGGCAGCACCAAATACAACGAATAAAGATGGTGATAAATACGTTAATCCAAACAACGCTGCAACCGTCGGTGATGTATTGAATGCAGGCTGGAACTTGCAAGAAAAAGGTACGGCAAAAGATTTTGTCACTGCTTATGACACCGTTAACTTTATTGACGGCGAAGGTACGAGTGTATCTGTTGAAAATACAGACAATAAAACCAGCAAAATCAAATACAGTGTAAACCTTGGCGATGGTTTAGAAAAAACCAACGACA
>NZ_VCED01000016.1 GCF_006384255.1 Haemophilus seminalis | reverse complement strand
AAGCGGAAACCGCAGCAGAACAAGCGAAAGCACAAGCGGCTGCCAATAAAGCGGCTCAAGATTTAGCGAAAGCGAATCAAGCCTTAGAAGCCTCAAAAGCGGAAACCGCAGCAGAGCAAGCTAAAGCACAAGCGGAAGCAGAGAAAGCTGCTCAAGAGTTAGCGAAAGCAAATCAAGCATTAGAAAATGCCAATGCAGCAACCGCAGCAGAGCAAGCTAAAGCTCAAGCGGCTGCCAATAAAGCAGCCCAAGATTTAGCGAAAGCGAATCAAGCCTTAGAAGCCTCAAAAGCGGAAACCGCAGCAGAGCAAGCTAAAGCACAAGCGGAAGCAGAGAAAGCTGCTCAAGAGTTAGCGAAAGCAAATCAAGCATTAGAAAATGCCAATGCAGCAACCGCAGCAGAGCAAGCGAAAGCACAAGCCGCCGCTGAAAAAGCAGCCCAAGATTTAGCGAAAGCGAATCAAGCCTTAGAAGCCTCAAAAGCGGAAACCGCAGCAGAGCAAGCTAAAGCACAAGCGGCTGCCAATAAAGCAGCCCAAGATTTAGCGAAAGCAAATGCAGCCTTAGAAGCCTCAAAAGCGGAAACCGCAGCAGAGCAAGCTAAAGCACAAGCGGCTGCCAATAAAGCGGCTCAAGATTTAGCGAAAGCGAATCAAGCCTTAGAAGCCTCAAAAGCGGAAACCGCAGCAGAGCAAGCTAAAGCACAAGCGGCTGCCAATAAAGCAGCCCAAGATTTAGCAAAAGCGAATCAAGCATTAGAAAATGCCAATGTAGCAACCGCAGCAGAACAAGCTAAAGCACAAGCCGCCGCTGAAAAAGCTGCTCAAGAGTTAGCAAAAGCAAATCAAGCATTAGAAGCCTCAAAAGCGGAAACCGCAGCAGAGCAAGCGAAAGCACAAGCGGCTGCCAATAAAGCGGCTCAAGATTTAGCAAAAGCGAATCAAGCCTTAGAAGCCTCAAAAGCGGAAACCGCAGCAGAGCAAGCTAAAGCACAAGCGGCTGCCAATAAAGCAGCCCAAGATTTAGCGAAAGCGAATCAAGCCTTAGAAGCCTCAAAAGCGGAAACCGCAGCAGAGCAAGCTAAAGCACAAGCGGCTGCCAATAAAGCGGCTCAAGATTTAGCGAAAGCAAATGCAGCCTTAGAAGCCTCAAAAGCGGAAACCGCAGCAGAACAAGCGAAAGCACAAGCGGCTGCCAATAAAGCGGCTCAAGATTTAGCGAAAGCGAATCAAGCCTTAG
>NZ_VCED01000015.1 GCF_006384255.1 Haemophilus seminalis | reverse complement strand
TATTTAACACTGAACCCACACCAACAAGTTGAGTCGGTTTCACATCTGTACCTGTACCGCTGCTGATATTCAACGCTGTCGTCGGTTTATTTGCATCATCGTTATTAGATGCCCCTTTCGCCGCTTCGGTTGTTAAGTTAACCGGTTTTTTACCGTTCGCAGTCTTGTCATCTGCGCCCACTTTCACTGTATTGAACTCAACATCGTCTTTGGTTGCATAAGTCACCTTACCGTCCTCATCTTGTTTCACGGTTAAGTTCTTACCTGCTACCATTTCTACCGTATTGCTTGGTTTAATTAACTCACCATCATCTTTCGTACCTTTGAGTTTCTCCCCTCCAGTCGCTGCCGATGTTTTCAAGTTAAACCCTGAATTATTAATCGCTTCCGCTACGTTTTGTACAGTTGCAACTTTGTTCAACCCTGCATCATCATGAGCTTTTTGAGCATCATTCACTGATGTTTGTTTAGCTGCTACGTCTGCTTTTTTAGCTTCCACATCTTGTTTCAACGTCGCATCGTTAGGGTTCACTGCCAAAGCAGTTTCCGCTGTTTTTAACGCATCTTTCGCTGTCGCTAATTCTTTCACCGCAGCATCTAAAGCATCTTTCAGTGTCTTAGCGTTTTCTGGCGTTGTTGGACCTGCTACGGAACCATTCGTGTTAGATATAATTTCACCAGTCGTTACTTTTACACCATCTTCGCCAACAGTAACTGAACCATTCGCTGGTTTCACGTTGAAAGTCACATCACTTACTGCGCTACCTTCACGCGTTGTCACCACCGCTGTTGTACCAAGGCCGTTGATGAAGTTTACTGTGTCATATGGTTTTACAAAGTCTTTCGCAGTACCGTTGTTTTGCAGGTTCCAGCCCGCATTCAATACGTCAGATACAGTTGCAGCGTTGTTACCGATGTAGTTCGGGTTGACTGTACCATCTGCATTTTTCGGGTTAACCAATTTAGCCGCATCTTCCGCTGTCAACGGTGCTTTGTTGATGTTGGCTTTATCTGCCGCTTTCGGTTTAACCGTACCATCTGCTGTGGTAATTTCTTCCGTACCGTCATTTACATTCGGAATGTTGTTTTTCACATTCGCCAAGGTTGTCGGTGAAGTTGTGCCTTTCGGTCCATTGATCGACGTGATCACTTGGTCTGAAGGAACTTCTGTACCAGTACCATCCGCTTTAGTATTAAAGAGCGGATTACCTTGTGCATCTTTCTTATCTGTCGGATACACTTTCGTGCCATCGGCTTTCGTGTATTCCACCGGTTTCACTGCATTATTGGTAGAAACTTGGTCATCTACTTTCACGGTAATCGTACG
>NZ_VCED01000013.1 GCF_006384255.1 Haemophilus seminalis | reverse complement strand
AACGCTCCCCTACCCAACAGACTTACGTCTGATGCCGCAGCTTCGGTGCTATATTTCAGCCCCGTTACATCTTCCGCGCAGGCCGACTCGACTAGTGAGCTATTACGCTTTCTTTAAATGATGGCTGCTTCTAAGCCAACATCCTAGCTGTCTAAGCCTTCCCACTTCGTTTCCCACTTAATATAGACTTTGGGACCTTAGCTGGCGGTCTGGGTTGTTTCCCTCTCCACGACGGACGTTAGCACCCGCCGTGTGTCTCCTGAGTATCACTCTTTGGTATTCGTAGTTTGCATCGGGTTGGTAATCCGGGATGGACCCCTAGCCGAAACAGTGCTCTACCCCCAAAGGTGTCCGCTCAAGGCTCTACCTAAATAGATTTCGGGGAGAACCAGCTATCTCCCGGTTTGATTGGCCTTTCACCCCCAGCCACAAGTCATCCGCTAATTTTTCAACATTAGTCGGTTCGGTCCTCCAGTTAGTGTTACCCAACCTTCAACCTGCCCATGGCTAGATCACCGGGTTTCGGGTCTATACCTTGCAACTAGACGCCCAGTTAAGACTCGGTTTCCCTTCGGCTCCCCTATTCGGTTAACCTCGCTACAAAATATAAGTCGCTGACCCATTATACAAAAGGTACGCAGTCACCCTTTCGGGCTCCCACTGCTTGTACGTACAAGGTTTCAGGTTCTATTTCACTCCCCTCACCGGGGTTCTTTTCGCCTTTCCTTCACAGTACTGGTTCACTATCGGTCAATCAGGAGTATTTAGCCTTGGAGGATGGTCCCCCCATCTTCAAACAGGATATCACGTGTCCCGCCCTACTTCTCGTTAACTTAGTACCATAGCCTGGATGTCGAGTACGGGGCTATCACCCTGTGTCGCTAAGCTTCCCAGCTTATTCCTCTATCTCTGCTGTTATCATTAACAGGCTCCTTCGCTTTCGCTCGCCGCTACTGACGAAATCTCGGTTGATTTCTTTTCCTCGGGGTACTTAGATGTTTCAGTTCTCCCGGTTTGCCTCACTTACCTATGAATTCAGTAAGTGATAGTAGATTCTTCATCTACTGGGTTTCCCCATTCGGATATCTTGGATTAAACGCCTCTTATCGACTCATCCAAGCTTTTCGCAGATTAGCACGTCCTTCTTCGCCTCTGATTGCCAAGGCATCCACCTTGTACGCTTAGTCACTTAACTATACAACCTCAAATGTTTTCAAAACTCAATATAAAATAGATATTGCGTTCTGAGCACTTTCAGCGTCATTAATTCAACTAAACACTTGATTGCTTTTGTTCAATCAAGATTTTATGCAAAACAGGTTTTGTTTTTAGAGTTTCCTTTTCAGTTCCCTCTTTTCACTTTCCTATTTTGCCTACTCAGACTTTCTCTCGAAAATCTCTTGTTTTCAGCTTGTTTCCAATTTTTTAAAGAACAGTAAGATAATCTAACAAAGTTATCTTTAATTGGCGTCCCCACGGGGATTCGAACCCCGGTTACCGCCGTGAAAGGGCGATGTCCTAGGCCTCTAGACGATGGGGACATCAATTAAAGATACTCTATCTTATTCTTATCTTTCAACGTCGCTTTCGCTTCGTATTCAATCTTGTCTACAACTATCAGCCAATCTGTGTGAGCACTCGCTGTCTCTCGTCTTCGGTAAGGAGGTGATCCAACCGCAGGTTCCCCTACGGTTACCTTGTTACGACTTCACCCCAGTCATGAATCATACCGTGGTAAACGCCCCCCTTGCGGTTAAGCTATCTACTTCTGGTAC
>NZ_VCED01000012.1 GCF_006384255.1 Haemophilus seminalis | reverse complement strand
CGCACTTTGAAGTGAAAACTTAAAGTGATTGAAAACATTTGAGGTTGTATAGTTAAGTGACTAAGCGTACAAGGTGGATGCCTTGGCAATCAGAGGCGAAGAAGGACGTGCTAATCTGCGAAAAGCTTGGATGAGTCGATAAGAGGCGTTTAATCCAAGATATCCGAATGGGGAAACCCAGTAGATGAAGAATCTACTATCACTTACTGAATCCATAGGTAAGTGAGGCAAACCGGGAGAACTGAAACATCTAAGTACCCCGAGGAAAAGAAATCAACCGAGATTTCGTCAGTAGCGGCGAGCGAAAGCGAAAGAGCCTGTTAATGATAGCAGCAGAGATAGAGGAATAAGCTGGGAAGCTTAGCGACACAGGGTGATAGCCCCGTACTCGACATCCAGGCTGTGGTACTAAGTTAACGAGAAGTAGGGCGGGACACGTGATATCCTGTTTGAAGATGGGGGGACCATCCTCCAAGGCTAAATACTCCTGATTGACCGATAGTGAACCAGTACTGTGAAGGAAAGGCGAAAAGAACCCCGGTGAGGGGAGTGAAATAGAACCTGAAACCTTGTACGTACAAGCAGTGGGAGCCCGAAAGGGTGACTGCGTACCTTTTGTATAATGGGTCAGCGACTTATATTTTGTAGCGAGGTTAACCGAATAGGGGAGCCGAAGGGAAACCGAGTCTTAACTGGGCGTCTAGTTGCAAGGTATAGACCCGAAACCCGGTGATCTAGCCATGGGCAGGTTGAAGGTTGGGTAACACTAACTGGAGGACCGAACCGACTAATGTTGAAAAATTAGCGGATGACTTGTGGCTGGGGGTGAAAGGCCAATCAAACCGGGAGATAGCTGGTTCTCCCCGAAATCTATTTAGGTAGAGCCTTGAGCGGACACCTTTGGGGGTAGAGCACTGTTTCGGCTAGGGGTCCATCCCGGATTACCAACCCGATGCAAACTACGAATACCAAAGAGTGATACTCAGGAGACACACGGCGGGTGCTAACGTCCGTCGTGGAGAGGGAAACAACCCAGACCGCCAGCTAAGGTCCCAAAGTCTATATTAAGTGGGAAACGAAGTGGGAAGGCTTAGACAGCTAGGATGTTGGCTTAGAAGCAGCCATCATTTAAAGAAAGCGTAATAGCTCACTAGTCGAGTCGGCCTGCGCGGAAGATGTAACGGGGCTGAAATATAGCACCGAAGCTGCGGCATCAGACGTAAGTCTGTTGGGTAGGGGAGCGTTGTGTAAGCGGAAGAAGGTGTGTTGAGAAGCATGCTGGACGTATCACAAGTGCGAATGCTGACATAAGTAACGATAAAACGGGTGAAAAACCCGTTCGCCGGAAGACCAAGGGTTCCTGTCCAACGTTAATCGGGGCAGGGTGAGTCGGCCCCTAAGGCGAGGCTGAAGAGCGTAGTCGATGGGAAACAGGTTAATATTCCTGTACTTGGTAAAGCTGCGATGTGGGGACGGAGTAGGTTAGGTTATCGCACTGTTGGATATGTGCGTTTAAGTTGGTAGGTGGGAAGTTTAGGCAAATCCGGACTTCCTTAACACTGAGAGATGATGACGAGGCTCTAAGGAGCTGAAGTAACTGATACCACACTTCCAGGAAAAGCCACTAAGCGAAAGGCTTTACTAAACCGTACTGAAAACCGACACAGGTGGTCAGGTAGAGAATACTCAGGCGCTTGAGAGAACTCGGGTGAAGGAACTAGGCAAAATAGCACCGTAACTTCGGGAGAAGGTGCGCCGGCGTAGATTGTAAGGGCTAGCCCCTGAAGGTTGAACCGGTCGAAGATACCAGCTGGCTGCAACTGTTTATTAAAAACACAGCACTCTGCAAACACGAAAGTGGACGTATAGGGTGTGATGCCTGCCCGGTGCTGGAAGGTTAATTGATGGTGTAATCGAAAGAGAAGCTCCTGATCGAAGCCCCAGTAAACGGCGGCCGTAACTATAACGGTCCTAAGGTAGCGAAATTCCTTGTCGGGTAAGTTCCGACCTGCACGAATGGCATAATGATGGCCAGGCTGTCTCCACCCGAGACTCAGTGAAATTGAAATCGCCGTGAAGATGCGGTGTACCCGCGGCTAGACGGAAAGACCCCGTGAACCTTTACTATAGCTTGACACTGAACATTGAATTTTGATGTGTAGGATAGGTGGGAGACTTTGAAGTAGTCACGCCAGTGATTATGGAGTCGTCCTTGAAATACCACCCTTTAACGTTTGATGTTCTAACGAAGATTGCGGAACGCGGTCTCGGACAGTGTCTGGTGGGTAGTTTGACTGGGGCGGTCTCCTCCCAAAGAGTAACGGAGGAGCACGAAGGTTTGCTAATCACGGTCGGACATCGTGAGGTTAGTGCAATGGTATAAGCAAGCTTAACTGCGAGACAGACAAGTCGAGCAGGTACGAAAGTAGGTCATAGTGATCCGGTGGTTCTGAATGGAAGGGCCATCGCTCAACGGATAAAAGGTACTCCGGGGATAACAGGCTGATACCGCCCAAGAGTTCATATCGACGGCGGTGTTTGGCACCTCGATGTCGGCTCATCACATCCTGGGGCTGAAGTAGGTCCCAAGGGTATGGCTGTTCGCCATTTAAAGTGGTACGCGAGCTGGGTTTAGAACGTCGTGAGACAGTTCGGTCCCTATCTGCCGTGGGCGTTGGAGAATTGGTTGGGGCTGCTCCTAGTACGAGAGGACCGGAGTGGACGCACCACTGGTGTTCCGGTTGTGTCGCCAGACGCATTGCCGGGTAGCTAAGTGCGGAAGAGATAAGTGCTGAAAGCATCTAAGCACGAAACTTGCCAAGAGATGAGTTCTCCCACACATCAAGTGTGTAAGGGTTGTTTAAGACTAAGACGTAGATAGGCAGGGTGTGTAAGTGATGTGAGTCATTGAGCTAACCTGTACTAATTGCCCGAGAGGCTTAACTATACAACGCTCAAGTGTTTTTGGAAAA
>NZ_VCED01000011.1 GCF_006384255.1 Haemophilus seminalis | reverse complement strand
AAAACTTGCCCCAAATTCTAAAGAAGCTTTTATTTCAAAGGCCATATATAGAGAAAAAGAATAAATATAAAAAAGTATCAAGTTTGATACCAAAGTTCGGGTGTTACAGAACTCCCGAACTTTTTTGAGCAAAAAACAATCAAAAGGAGAGAGAAGTGAGAACCGTCAAACAATTAATACGAGAAGCAATGATGGAGGAAGAAATGAATAAACCCGATATTTATATTTATAAAGTTAAATACGATGATAATAATGCCATAGCTAGACTTAAGGTCAAATTTACCAAACCATCTTTATCTAAAGAGTTCGATTTATCGAGAGATCTTATTGTATCTATGTTAAATACAGGTAAATTATCAATAAAAACTCGTATCTATAAGAATGGCAAGTGGATTGATGGTGATGATGTCTCTCTATATGGAGACAAATTCATCACGACTGACGGCAACGGTAAAAAAACAGATAATTTAGGAAATTTACCTAAATTCTAATTCTCAAAAGCCAACATGATTGTTGGCTTTATTTATAAAATTTATTTCTAGGCTTATAACGAAATTTCTCTATAAATTCATCCCAATCAATAGGCACAGTAGAGTGAACTAATTCATTTAAAAATGCTTGAACATGTTCCATTTGATCAAAGCGTTCCACTGTCTCTTCCATAGTCTCAAAATTACTATATGGCAAACGAATTTCTATAGTATTGAGAGTGATGTAGATACAGTAATCTGTTGTTTTTAAAAGTTTAACAGTTTCGTAAAAATGGCGTGGAGTTATGTCTTTTAGCGTTATACTTGCCATACAATGTTAGTGCGTCCAGTAGTAGTTGATTAGGTTCTTTAGGATATTTTAAGCTATTCACTAGTAATTCCATGTCTCTAGGCGATAGCTTTAGCACTAAATTTTCAGCATCATTATGTGATTTTTCCACTAAAATTCCTTATAACTAAATTCGCATAATCGCAGATTATGTGTAAATTCTCGCACGGTGGCAAGCCTGATTATACCGTGCTTCGAATATTAACATAATCTGCAATGACATTATGCGAAATTAGTTATCAGGTAAGCGAAAGCTACGGATTAAATAAATCACAGAGTTATACACAATCACGGATACTAGTAAAACAAGACAAATAAAGCGGTTTTTAAGCGTTGTAACAGGATTTTGAGGTGTTTTATTGAACGGTTGAAATGAAATGTCAGGACTTTGTAAAGCCTTTTAAGAAAAAACAGTAAGTAACAAGCCATAAAAAAGCCACGTCCTCGCATAGCTGCGGGCGTAGCTTTTTTATGGCTTTTTAAAATTCTACTTAGAACTTAAAAATTCTACATATTTTAGTAAAATTTTATCCAATTTTTTAATCTGCTTATCATAGTCTAATTCATAGCTATATTTGACATAGTTTTTATCTAATGGAAATTCTTTTGCGCTTTCAAACAATCTACAAAATGCAGTTAAATCCGTCATATCTTGCTCTATTTGCTCCGTTGCTATTGGATAATTTCCATAATCACCACAAGATATTTTGCCTAATGTTGCATAGGCATGTTTAGCAATAACGACTAACCTATGCTTCGCTACCGTAAGATAATCAGCTCCGCCGTCATAAAAAGCCCTCATTGGATCATAGAAATACTCGCTATTATATGCTTTCATTTTTACTACCGCCTTTCGCTTCGCTCCAGTTGCTGAAGTCAAAAAATAATCTAAAGCAAGTTTAGATTATTTTTTAACTTTCCATGAAAGTTACGTTGTATCTTTCTATGATCTTAGCCCTGAATTACTAGGAGCCCACAAAATTGCGCTAGCTGCATTTTGACAGTTTTCCTTTTCAGTTGCAGTCATCGTATTCTTATTTTCACAAACTTCTACAACTTTATGAGCTTCATCTAAGTTTTTTGAATAATAGGCTTTTGTTTTTACCGGCTCTGAACAAGAAGCAATACCACAAATTAAAGCAAAAATAGGCAATATTTTTTTCATTAGATTTCTCCTCTCTATAAATTTTAGCGGCTAAAATTATAATTCTTTAACCTGTAAAAGAACAATAATATCTGTCTTTGTGTTTGATTTTGACTTTCCTGTTAACCAACCTCTTGGCAAGAATGAAAATCCTGTTTCGCCCTCCGTTAATTTATTTTCAGCAAGTCCACCGAGAACAATCACATCACCATTTTTTACTGTAACATCTGTAACAATATCTCGTTTTATTAAGGTTGGCGATTGATTGACCCCAGTATCGGTTTTGACAAAATTTGATAGTTGCTGCTGAATTTTTAAATCAATGGCTTGATTTTTGATAGTTGGTTGAATATCAAAGATAACACCAGAAGAACGGTATTCTATGGCTTGAATAGGTCTCCCATCTTGATAAGTGATATTAGATAAAACGGGAACATCAGACCCTACGGAGAAATTCCCTTTTGAGCCTGATTTAACCCTTAAGGTCGGGCTACTCACTACTTGAAAACGGCTATCTGTGTGAAATAATTCTATCATTGCATCTAAATTACCGGCATTGACAGTGATAAAATTTTCATAGTTTTGTTTATAGCCAATGTTAATACCAAGTTTACCCGATAACAATTTCGCCAATAAATTAATGCCGCTTCCCTCTTTTTCAATATCTTGTACTTCAAAAACATAACCTGTTACAACAACCTCTTTAGACTTTGTATCAACCGATTTTAATACACTTTTTACTCTCGCTATCTCTTCATTTGTACCGTAAAAAACGAGTTTATCGCCACTGGCTGAAACTGCCCCCTCTCCTTGAACAAATTGAGCTAAATATTCAGTATCACGATGAATAGGATTATAAACAAAACTCTTCTTAACTATTTTTGCAGGTTTTGGCTCAACGTGGGCAATATAAACCACGCCTTTTTTCTCATAAACTTTGATATTCATATTATCAAAATAGCGGTCAATGAACTGGTTAAAGTCTTGTTTTTCAGTCGTATGAAAACTAATTAATCTTGTATCTCCAGCCAATTTAGGATCAAGCATATAAGGCTTTTCCAAAACCTCATCATAAATCATTGATATTGCTTTAGGTAATGGGACGGCTTCCAGTTTAAAATCTACATGTTTCGCACAAACAACAAAGGGCAATAACAACATTGCCCATAAATATTTTTTCATTTTTCTACTCCCGAATAATAATTGACTGTTTGGTTATCAATTTCTCCTTGCAACATTCGACCGCTAAACTGAAATTGACTTCGAGGCTCTAATCGTAAATTCCCTTGATTATCTGCAAGAATAACAAAAGCATTGCCATTCTTGGTTAACTCTCCTGTTATTCGCCATTTATCAGATAATTTGAGCTGAATAGGTGGAGAAAAGGACGGGATTAGCACTTTATCTTGTGATGAGGTTACCGATTTCCCTTCCTGTATCGGTGGCGATGAAATTTCTTGTTCACTTGGGAAAAAAGATTTAAATGCATAAATACCGACAATGAATAATATGAAAACAAAGGCAATCATTGCTTTGAACTGAAAGGATTTCAGAATATTCCCCCTGCCATCAACGACATTTTCTTTCCCATTTTCTCCGTCATAGCTTTTGTACAACTGAAAAATTTCTTTATCATATTTACGTTGTAGTTGAAGTGTTTTATTCGTCTTTGTGGTTTTTGCCCCTGTAAAAATATCAACCCGATAGCGATTTGACATACCTAATGCAGTCAATTTTGACATTTGATAGGTCATTTCAATGCGATCTTTAATAAATCGGGGCAATTGGGAAATAGATTGATTGATAACAACCAAATCACAGCATTCACCTGTTATTTCATGGGTAAAATGTCGATGTTCAGCCAAAAAAGAACGATGATTTTCATGGATTTTATCACTTGGAAAAATACGCCAGACTTCGTCAAGGCAAATTAAATCGCCAGCCCTACAAACTGTTTCAGTTACACCTTTATAAGGGAAAAAGTCAGCCTGTTGACAAATTTCATCCGTAACACTGATAAATTCACCTAAATTACTCTCTTTATCCCCTTTTTTGATACAGTAATGAATTAATTTTTCCTGTGTTACCCCTTCAATATTTCTAACAATACGACGACCTTTTCTAAAATGCTCCAAAATAACAGAGCTCACTACTTCATAAGATTTGCCACTTCCAGGAATACCGACATATGCTAAAATTGCCATAATCATCCTAACCTATTATTGGAATACGTCTAATAATGAAACGAGCAACCATAGCGGATAGATATAAAGATATACCAAAAGGCACTTTGAATAATTCTAAGAAATACCAAACGTCATTAGGCAAATAATTAAATAGCGTTTGAAAATTAACGCTTAATTCCTGTGGGATAAATAAATTAACAATTTCAGGTACAAATTCTGTCGTTACATAAAATAATGCAAAAAATACAAAGAACTTACCAACAACACCTTTAAATACAAAGCCTAATAACCCACTTAACAAACGTAAAATAAAACTTCCCATTTTCTTCACCTATGCACTTAATAACTGTCTAATCGCAATAATTGACCAAATCAATACAAATACTGATGAAAACAAATTACGATTTTTTTCTAACAAGGTACAATGCCCATCTATCGTATAAGTTCGATTTAGTGCGTCAAATGACCATGTCGGACAACTAGCCCCTTTCTCTTGAATATGTAATTTTTGAAATTCGGGGAAAAATTGTTTTAATGGTTCAAGAATTTGCCGTGCTGTTGGTGATTCTAATTCAGGGTATTCTAATTCTGACATATCAACGTCTTCATCAAATTTCTTATCATTAGGTCGAGGATTTGGGATTGGATTAGGTGATGGCGATACATTATAATCAAATTCTAATTTATCTCCTGTTCCAGCCTTAGTAAATAAATCAGCATAAGTTGGACTAACGCCTAACTCTGTTAAAACCGCATTGACTTCACTTGCTGTAATAGGATTTGTTGAGGTAAATGGAATGCCTTCATAATCAGCTTGAGAAGCAGCTGACATCATCAAAGCATTAAATAATTGAGCTAGTTGTGTTGCTGTCAATAGTTGAGTATATAATCCCAAATCCAAATCAGCGATTGAGCCTAATTGTTGTTCTTGTGGTGTTGTTTGAATGTTATCTCCAATCCAATTTTGATTGATTTCAAAATTGATATAGCTCACGGTTGTTGTACGTGTAGAAATTTGATAATCACTTTCTTTAGGTGGGTTAAAAGAATAAACCGTATCCTCTCCGGTATATCCGGAAAGCATAGGATTAAAATCATATCTTAATTGCTTCTCGGTAAAAGTTTGCCGTACTGTGGGATGAATTCTATCACCGATTTGTTGATGTCTTAAATAACGATTTTCTACGGTTGTTTGAGAATATAAATATTGGTGTTCTTTCCCATTAATATTAACGCTAAGATAACGCTCCCTCCCTTTTCCTCCCCATTCTTCTTGAGACATATATTCAGATAATTTTTCAAGTGAATTTGATTGAGCATATTCTCCTGTTCTTAATTCATCAAAATATTTATAGCGATTATCTAACGTATCTGATTTATAGACTTCACTTAATTCATCTGAAATTTGTTTTTTCTCTTTAGAATATTGATAAATCACAGGATCATTTTTACTTGGGTTGGCATTAACAATTTTTGTTTCTCCATTAACTTGAATTGCATAACGCCCATCAGCTAACTTAATTGCACTAGGTTCAAAAGTAACAGAAACTTTATCATTTCCCTCAACATTTAGATCAGATAACGTAATCATCCCACTGTTTAATGCGAGTGAAACCCATGAAATATCTTTTACATGCCGTAAGGTTGATTTGGCCGTTAAAGCAAATCGGGCATCATTTGCTGCAACTGCTCCTAATGCACGATACGTTTGCATTGTGCGTAGTGCAACGATTGAAGCATCATTAGCAGCAACACTAACAGCAGCTCTTCGAGCAACTACATTTCCTAAAACCCTCGTTAAAACCGCTCTTCCTACGATAGGTGCAAATGAATGTGCAACTTGTACATATAAAAATTGCGAAATAATAAAACAAACTATTAACCATCTATACCACGAATGACTGCCCAAGCGCATAATAACCCCCATACAAAAAAGACAATTTGCCACGTCATAACACCCCCTAAGAAAAAAGGGGACTCAAGCCCCCTCTATTGATTAAGCAGAACGCACCGCTTTCACAATCCACTGCCCACCTTTCCAAGCGACCAATGCACCAACAACTAAGGCAATTACACCTAATACCGCTGTAATTGCTCCGCTGAAGTCAATTTTTGATGTTAAAGCCGTGTAATCAACTGCTTGTGTTTCGGCCAATACCATTGTAGAAGCTAATAAACCAGCTGTTGCAACAGCGACTTTTCCACTTGTCTTTTTCAAAAATTTCAACATAATGTTTTCCTTCTTAAACTATGCTCTTTTGATTGTTTCTATAATCATCCAACCGAATTTAGCCACAAGCCAAAAAAGCAAAGTGATTGAAAATGAAACAGCAAAGAATTCAGGGTAATACTCAATTCCAACTGTTTCGCCCTTTGAATGCTCCACAATTTGAAGTTTGGCCACCTCGGATTGTGGGACTTTCAAAACCACATCATTACAACCATCACCACCGAAATTCATATATGGATGGCAAAATTTAGTTGTAATCTCTATTTCATTATTCATAAATGAAATACCAGTAAATAAAATAGAGTAAGAGCAAAGCTACAACCGACAAAACTCGCTCCAGTCATTTGAATAAATTCACGCATTATTTCAATTCTTCTATGATTGAACTTTCATCAAAGTTATAAGTGATACCTTTACGGCCATTTTCCATAGCCCATTCACGAGGATAAACAAGCACCATTACCGTCTTATCCTTTAAGCGATTAATCGTATTTCTTAACGCATCATTCATAGAGCGATCATCAATCTTAATTT
>NZ_VCED01000010.1 GCF_006384255.1 Haemophilus seminalis | reverse complement strand
CTACTTAAAAAGTAATTATGAATTTTCAGTTAAGCACCTATTAAGACTTCAAAATTAAAAATATTTTAAAACAAGTCAATCAACAAGTGCCCACACAGATTGTCTGATATATTGTTAAAGAGCAAAATAAAGTGGTCGGCGAGATAGGATTTGAACCTACGACCCACTGGTCCCAAACCAGTTGCGCTACCAAGCTGCGCTACTCGCCGTCAGATCTTATAAAGATAAGATGGGGTGGCTAATGGGATTCGAACCCACGACAACTGGAATCACAATCCAGGGCTCTACCAACTGAGCTATAGCCACCATTAAAAGTTGTTATTGCACTGACCTGGCGCGCTCGACAAGATTCGAACTTGCGACCTTTGGCTCCGGAGGCCAACGCTCTATCCAACTGAGCTACGAACGCGTTATTGCGTCGTTGCGGAGGCGTATATTAATGATTTAACAAAACCTTGTCTAGCACTTTTTGAAAAAAAATGTTTGAGCGATAGTTTTTTATTCAGTTTGTTTAAAATTCACTATTTTTTCGACTATTTTTACAACTTGGGAAATCATTATATATGTTGAATCTTCCAACAATTATGAATTTGTTTATTACGTTCAAAATCTAGTGGTAACGTTTTATGCGAAATTTCTACCGCACTTAAACCTAATTCTTCCAACGCAACTAAATTCATTTTGAATCCACGTTTATTATTCGAGAAAACAATCGCGCCATTATTCGACAAAACTCGTTTTAGATTGCTCATCAATTTCACATGATCTCGTTGAACATCCCAACTCTCTTCCATACGTTTAGAATTCGAAAACGTCGGTGGATCCACAAATATCAAATCAAATTGACGATCACATTTTTCTAACCATTGAAGGCAATCTGCTTGAATTAATTTATGTTGTTTACCTTCAATATCATTCAAAATAAGATTTTGCTCCGCCCAATTAAGATAAGTATTAGACATATCAACGGTCGTTGTCGCTTTAGCGCCACCAAGTGCCGCATGAACAGTTGCAGAACCAGTATAACCAAATAAGTTCAAGAAATCTTTACCCTTTGCCAACTCACCAATCATTTTTCTTGTTAAACGGTGATCTAAGAATAATCCAGTGTCTAAATAATCTGTCAAATTTACCCAAAGTTGCACGCCATATTCATTCACATAAAAGTATTCACCTTTATTGGCTAATTTCTCATATTGGTTAGTACCTTTTTGTTTCTGACGAACTTTGAGGATCAACTTATTCGTTTCGACACCCGTAACGTGCAAAGTTGCAGTAACCGCATCTAATAAACGTTGACGCGCTTTATTTTTATCAATATTTTTCGGCGCTGCATATTCTTGCACAACAATGTAATCAGCATAACGATCGACGGCTAAATTATATTCAGGCAAATCAGCATCATATAAACGATAAGCATCTAATCCTTGTTGCTTTGCCCATTTACTAATTTTCTTAATATTTTTTTGTAATCGATTAGCAAAATCGGTTGCCACCTCTGAAGTGCGGTTAAATTCTAGTTCATTTTCAGCTGTACTTTCGTCAGATTTTCGTTCTGAAACTTGATAATTCTTCTGCACACAATCTAGTGGGCCATTTTTTGCTTTAAACTGTCGGCTGGCACGCATTCTCAAACAATCAAGCAATGTGGATTCGCTACTAAAAACAGAAACATTCCAACCACAAAATTCTTTTTTAAGTCTTTGCCCAAATACAGAATAGAGTGCGATTAAAGCTGGTGTTGTTCCTAAACGTTCCCCATAAGGTGGATTACAGATAACCGCACCAACTTCATTTACGCTAGGATTTTTCAACGCTGCAACATCACCTTGTTGCCATTTAATTAAATGTGAAACACCTGCATTTTGTGCATTCTTCTGAGCCTTTTTTAATACACGGTGATCAAGGTCAAATCCATAAAAGTGCGGTTCAATTTCACTTTGTTTTTCTTCTGCTAATTCAATCGCTTCATTTTTTACTTTTTCCCAAGCAGATTGATTATGCGCTTTCCAAAAATCAAATCCCCAATGTAAACGATAAAGTTGCGGTGCAATTTTGGCTTCCATTTGTGCTGCTTCAATTAAAAGCGTGCCAGAACCACACATTGGATCTACTAATGGAGAACCTGCTTGCCAACCTGAACGCATAACAATTGCCGCCGCTAAAGTTTCGCGTAAGGGTGCTTGACCGGCATCCTCACGATAGCCTCGTAAATGTAATGCTTCTCCACTTAAATCTAAAGAAATCACTAAATTTTCACGGTTCAAATAAGCATGGATACGCATGTCCGGATGAATTTTATCTACATCAGGACGAGTGTTACCTTGACGTTCAAAGTAATCGACAATTCCATCTTTAACGCGCATCGCACCAAATTGAGTATGACGAATTTCTTGGTTGGTTCCATTAAAATCTACAAAGAATGTAACTCGTTCATCAAATTGTGCTAACCAATTAAAGCCTGAAACAGCCGCATAAAGATCCAAATCACTGTAAATTTTGGTTTCAATCAAAGGAAATAAAATACGTGAAGCAAGGCGTGACCAAAGCAAAGTGCGGTATAAAGTTTCGTCATCTGCTTGATAATGAACGCCCCCTTGAACCACTTTTGCCTCTTGCGCGCCAAGTTCAGTGAGTTCAACTTTTAATAATTCTTCAAAGCCACGAGAAGTCGTTGCAAATAATTGTTTCATTTAGGTACCGATTTTGAAAATTTTGAGGGATTATAGCATAGAAAAAGATGATCTAATTGAGATCATCATAGCGAGTTAAACTGTAAAAAGAAAAGCCCTGATTTTCTTAAATCAGGGCTTTAGAATTTGTTGGTTGCGGGGGCCGGATTTGAACCGACGGCCTTCGGGTTATGAGCCCGACGAGCTACCAAGCTGCTCCACCCCGCGTCTGATGTGGTGCACTATACGCTATTAATATTTTTTTGCAAGAATTAAACAAAAGTTTATGTTTCATTTGTTAATAAAATGTTCAATGTGAGTTTTTATTAATCAGCTTGACTAAATAACACTGGTCGTTTTAAAGGATTTTTGATAGCGTATGCAGCCTTATTTAAGCTTATTTAGGATTAAAAATGTCAGTTCGAAAATTTTTCTCATTAAAAACATTTTCTATTGCAGTGACAACCGCACTTTTAGTTGCCTGTGGTTCTTCTAATACAACAAAAACTCAAATCCCCACCACCTCAAATGGCAGCGATCCTCAACAATTTGGTGCGAAATATTCGGGTCGTAATTATCAACAAGCTGTATTTATGCCAGTTTCTCAAGTTGAAAACCAAAGTGCGGTCATTAATCAAGGCGATTTTTTAACTCAACTTTCAAACGTACAAAGTTATTCAAGCAAACTATCTGATCGTTTCTATGGCAACTATGAAAAAATTACGAATTGGGTACTTTCTGGCGCCAATGTAAGTGAGCTTTCTAAATTTGGCATTAACCCGCAAATTATGCGTGGGTTCGATGGATATCAAAATGTTTTGATGACAGGCTACTATTCTCCTGTCCTTCATGCACGCCGTTCCCCCCAAGGTCAATTCCAAAATCCAATTTATCGTATGCCAGCAAATAAACGTTTTAGCCGTGCGCAAATCTATGCCGGTGCATTAGCGGGTCAAGGATTAGAATTAGCATATAGTGATTCCATGTTAGAGAACTTTTTGCTTGGGGTACAAGGCAGCGGTTATGTAGATTTTGGTGATGGCAACCTTAATTACTTCGCTTATGCAGGACAAAATGGCTTTCCTTACACAGCTGTTGGCCGTTTATTAGTTGAAGATGGTGAAGTACCAAAAGAGAAAATGTCTATTCAAGCAATTCGTGAATGGGGCAATCGTAATCCTTCTCGCGTACAAAGTTTGTTAGAACGTAATTCTTCTTATGTATTCTTTAAAAATGATCCGAGTGGAAAGGTAAAAGGTTCTGCTGGTGTACCACTTGTACCAATGGCTTCAGTAGCATCAGATCGTAACATTGTACCATCTGGTACTGTTCTTTTAGTCGAAGTGCCTGACATTGATAATAACGGAAACTGGCTTGGCACACACAAATTACATTTAATGGTTGTACTTGATGTGGGCGGTGCGGTAAAAGGCCACCACTTTGACTTATATCGTGGCATCGGTGATCAAGCAGGCCATATTGCGGGATTATCAAAACACTATGGCCGAGTATGGGTGTTACAATAATGGCTCCAGTGGACAATTATGAACAGCGATTTGGCGGTATTGGTCGACTTTATACACCTGATGGACTCGCGCGCTTACGCCAAGCCCATATTTGCATAATAGGCATTGGAGGCGTGGGTTCTTGGGTCGTAGAGGCTTTAGCACGTTCAGGCGTTGGTGAACTAACATTAATTGATATGGATGATATTTGTGTCACAAATATCAATCGCCAACTTCCTGCGATGAGCGGCACAATCGGCAAATTAAAAACTGAAGTCATGTCAGAGCGAGTAAAATTAATTAACCCAGAATGTACCGTCAATATTATTGATGATTTTATCTCACCAGAGAATCAATTGGATTACCTCAATCGAGGCTATGACTATGTCATTGATGCTATTGACAATGTGAAAACTAAAGCGTCGCTGATTGCTTATTGTAAACGTCACAAAATTAATGTGATTACTATTGGTGGTGCTGGCGGTCAAACTGATCCAACCCAAATTCAAATTGCCGATCTCAGTAAAACCATTCAAGATCCGTTACTTGCCAAAGTGCGGTCAGTTTTACGCAAGGATTACAATTTCAGCCAAAATCCAAAGCGTAAATTTAGTATCGACGCGGTATTTTCAACACAACCTCTAATATTCCCACAAATGACTGAAGGCTGTTCTATTTCTGCCACAATGAATTGCGCAAACGGCTTTGGTGCAGCTACGATGATTACGGCAACCTTTGGTTTTTTTGCGGTTTCTCGTGTAATAGATAAATTACTAAAGAAAAAATCTTAATCACCTCTTGAAAATGCACATTGATCATAAATGTGCATTTTTTATCGAATGAAACCTATTAACTCTGAAAATGAAAAATTTTCCCTCGCGTTCCCTATAAAATCGTTGCAATTTATATAAAAAGGCGTACTCTTTTTCCCTTTGAGAATTATTACCAACAAGTAAGGAAACAGAAATATGAAAAAACTTTTAAAAATTAGCGCCGTTTCTGCCGCACTTTTAAGTGCGCCAATGATGGCGAATGCCGATGTATTGGCATCAGTAAAACCTCTAGGCTTTATTGTTTCATCTATTGCAGATGGCGTAACAGGTACACAAGTCCTTGTTCCTGCAGGAGCATCTCCGCATGATTACAATTTGAAATTATCTGATATTCAAAAAGTAAAATCTGCAAATTTAGTTGTGTGGATTGGTGAAGACGTTGATTCATTCTTAGACAAACCAATTAGCCAAATTGAACGTAAAAAAGTGATTACCATTGCTGATCTTGCGGATGTTGAATCTTTATTAAGTAAAGCTCACCACGAGCATTTCCATGAAGATGGCGATCACGATCATAAACATGAGCATGAGCATAAACACGATCACGAACATGAACACGGCCATGATCATAAGCACGAGCATGAACATCATGACCACGCTCATGAACATCACGACCATGACCATGATCACCATGATCATGACGAAGGTTTAACAACAAACTGGCACGTTTGGTATTCTCCAGCCATCAGCAAAATTGTTGCACAAAAAGTAGCGGATAAATTAACAGCACAATTCCCAGATAAAAAAGATTTGATTGCTCAAAATCTTTCAGATTTTAACCGCACTTTGGCAGAACAAGGTGAAAAAATCACAGCACAACTTGCGAACGTTAAAGATAAAGGTTTCTACGTTTTCCACGATGCTTACGGTTATTTCAACGATGCTTATGGTTTAAAACAAACAGGTTACTTCACCATCAACCCATTAGTAGCACCGGGTGCAAAAACTTTAGCGCACATTAAAGAAGAAATCGCAGAACATAAAGTAAATTGCTTATTCGCAGAACCACAATTTACGCCGAAAGTGATTGAATCGTTAGCTCAAAATACTAAAGTCAATGTAGGACAACTCGACCCAATTGGCGATAAAGTCAATTTAGGCAAAAATTCTTATGCAACATTCTTGCAATCTACCGCAGATAGTTACATGGAATGCTTAGCTAAATAAACCTTTCTAAAAACAATGACCGCACATAAAAGTGCGGTCATTTTCTTTTCTAAATTTGATATTTAGTTTTATCTCCAATATCAAAATGCAAAGGCATTCGCCATTTTTGCATCGCTAAAACTAAAAGTAATACGCCAGAAATAATGGAAAAAATTCGTAGTGCGATAAAATTATTTAATACCCACGAAAACCACAAGCAAGCCACAAATATCGGCTGTAAATTTAGCAGAGGCACGCGGAAACAAAAATATTCTTTAAAACACAAACCACCTAAAGTAAGTAACGCACCGCCAAGGGCTAAAGCGGGATAATGATTAATATAAAAAAGTAATCCTATCCAAGTAGCAAATTGAAAAAGCAATCGGAAGGATTTGAGATAAATATGTAATGAAGAGGCACAGCAAGTTGCCGCAATTAATATAAATGTAAGCGATAAATCTGGATACCAACTCATGGCAAGAATAGACAACGCCGCTATCACAAAACCAGTGCGATAAATAATGACAGTCAGATTATCTAAAAAATCCATTGGTGATTTAATATGTGGATCAGCCATTCTACAAAGATTCCTTTTATAAATTACAAATTAAAAATAAATGTTACGTCAACCCAATAAAAAGTGCGGTCAACTTAAAAATATTTTCTAAATTAACCGCACTTTTATTATTTCTGTTTAAGCTTATCAAGAATTTTTAGATGAATGCCACCAAAACTGCCGTTAGACATCACCAAAATGTGATCTGTAGGTTGGGCCTCAGCGACAATCATATCGACTAATCGATCTAAATTTGCATTCCAATAGGCAGGTTGTACACATTGGTTTGCAATATCTGCCACTTCCCAAGGAAGTTGTTCTGGTTGAAGCATAAACACTTCATCAGCTCGACCAAGTGCAGGCGCAATTTCATCTTTATGAACACCCATTTTCATTGTGTTAGAACGAGGTTCAAGCACTGCAAGAATTCGCACACCACCACCCACTTTATCTCGTAAAGCGGTTAGCGTAGCAAGAATAGCTTCTGGATGATGAGCAAAATCATCATAAACAGTGATACCATTAACTTCACCTTTCACTTCTAAACGACGTTTAGCATTTACAAAAGATCCTAATGCTTTACATGCATCTTCAATAGACACACCCGCATGATGAGCAGCCGCTATTGCCATTAAAGCATTATGCATATTATGTTGTCCGACTACATTCCATTTTACTTCTGCCACTTTTTCACCATGATGGAAAACCGCAAAATGTGAGGCATCATTTGTAATACGCTCAGCAAACCACTCATTATCTTTACCTAAAAATTGTTGTAGCGACCAACATCCCAATGCCAGCGTTTCTTTTGCACTTTGTTCACTCGCCGAACTTAATACCAAGCCACTTGCCGGAATAGTTCGAATCATATGATGAAATTGGCGTTGAATCGCTTTGAGATCATCAAAAATATCTGCATGATCAAAACTAATGTTATTTACGATAAGTGTGCGCGGATTGTAATGAACAAATTTCGAACGTTTATCAAAGAAAGCTGTATCATATTCATCAGCTTCAATAACAAAATAAGGGCTATCTCCTAAGCGAGCTGAAATACCAAAATTACCGGCAATTCCGCCGATTAAAAAGCCTGGTTTTAAGCCACTTTGTTCTAAAATCCACGTTAACATTCCTGTTGTAGTTGTCTTTCCATGCGTACCAGAAACTGCCAATACCCAACGATCGCGCAATAAATGATCATGTAACCATTGAGGACCAGATGTGTATTTCAAATTATTTTCCAACACATATTCTACGCAAGGATTACCGCGTTTCATCGCATTACCAATGATTACCATATCAGGCGCTGGTTGTAATTGTGCAACATCATAATTTGGAATAATCTGAATACCTTGCTCTTCTAAAAAAGTGCTCATTGGAGGGTAAACATTAGTATCGGAACCCGTCACGTGATAGCCCATTTGTTTAGCAATCATCGCCACGCCGCCCATAAATGTGCCACAAATACCTAAGATATGAATATGTTTCATTGTACTTCTCTACTTATCAAGGAAAATGAAAAGTATAATAAAACAACTTCTATGAACTTTCAAAATAAAAGACTGTCATAAAAGCTCATATGGGCTATAATTGAGCCCTTGAAAAACGAGTACAGCTCAACAAACAAAATATAATGAAGGAATTTACAATGAAATTTAATAAATCATTTCTTTTTGCAAGTATCATCGCAGGTTCAATTGCATTAACAGCTTGTAACGATAAAGAAGAAAAAGTAGCAGAGAAACCTGCAGCAACAGAAACTACTCAACCAGCTCAACAAGCAGTACAACAACCTCAAGTAAAAACGGATGATTTAGTCACTCAAGCAAATGCAGAGTTTCTAAAAGTTGCGAATGTAAAAGTAACAAATGTTTCTGTAACAGATGATTTAAAATCGTTTTCTATCACTTATGAAATCACAAACTTAAGTGATAAAGCTATTTTAGAAGCGCAATGGTTAACTGTTTATAAAGAAAATAATCAACCATTCTATGTAGCAAATCTTCCAGCATTACAATTTGGAAAAACAATTGCACCAAAAGCTAGCGAAACAGTAACATTATCAACAACTGAAGAAGCTGTGCTTTCGCAAATTCGTCCACACTTACAGCAAGGAAAAAATATCCAAGTAGATATTATCGGGACTTCAGTACATTTTGCTGACGGTTCGAAAGTTGGCTTAGTGTCAGAGCAAAAATAATCCTATAAAAAATGCCTGTGTAAAACAGGCATTTTTTTATCCGCACTTTCAGGCAATTCGCTTAAATCCAGCTTTTAAATCTGCAATCAATTCATCTACATCTTCAAAACCAATATGCACACGAATTAACGAACCTGTAAGGTTACGTTTAATATTTGGACGAATATGTGCAATTTCTTCTGGTTGATTACAAAGAATTAGAGACTCAAATCCTCCCCATGAATAAGCCATAGTGAAAAGTTGAAAATGATCCATGAAATTTGAAACTTGTTCTGATGTCAATCGCTTAGTTAATTCAAAAGAAAATAAACCGCTACTACCACTAAAGTCTCGTAAAAAGAATTCATGACCAGGGCAACTTGGTAAAGCTGGATGGTACACAGTTTTTACTTCTGGTTGCTCACTCAACCATTTTGCTACTTTAATACTGCTTTCCTGATGTTGTTTTAACCGTACACCCAATGTACGAATACCACGAGCAGTCGTATAAGCAGAATCCGCATCCACCATCTGCCCCATTAAATAGGAATGTTCTCTAAGTTGATCCCAAGTTCTCGCATTTGCAACGGCAGTACCAATCATAATATCTGAATGACCTACTAAATATTTCGTACCCGCTTGAATAGAAATATCAATATCATGCTCTAACGCTTTAAATAGAACACCTGCCGACCAAGTATTATCAATCATAATCACAATATTAGGGTTTACCGTTCTTGCCGCCTTCACAATAGTCGGAATATCGGGAATTTCCATTGTGATAGAACTTGGAGCTTCCAAGAAAAGTACTTTTGTATTCGGTTGAATAAGCGTGGCAATATCAGCACCAATAAGAGGATCGTAATAAGTTGTATCGATCTGCATTTTTTTCAGCACAATATTACAGAAATCTTGGGTTGGCTCGTAAGCTGCGCCACTCATTAACACATGATCGCCAGTTTTTACAAAAGAAAGAATCGAATTAGTTACTGCTGCTGCACCACAAGGATAAAGATAACAACCTGCGCCTCCCTCCATTTCGCACATTAAATCTTGTAAAGCAAAATGTGTTAGCGTCCCTCTTCTGCCATAAAATAATTCGCCTTTTGCTCTATGTTGAGTGGCATGTTTTTTATCTTCAATACTGTCAAATACTAATGAAGAAGCTCGCTGTAAAACGGGGTTTACAGCTCCTTGTGAAAAGCGTTTTTTACGCCCTGCATGGACAAATGTTGTTGAGAGATTGTGTTGTTGCATATTTCCACCTTATTTTAGATAAGATTAATTGCTTTAATAGATAAAATCGAGTATAAAAATGTCGGCGTTTCAAATAAAACCGCGACGCTATTTTGTGTGGCAAAACTTCAACTTAACTTTATATAGGAATTATGACTATGGTATTAGTAACCCGTCAAGCACCAGATTTTACTTCATCTGCTGTATTAGGCAATGGCGAAATCGTTGATAACTTCAACTTTAAAAAACACATTGCTGGAAAAGCTGCAGTAATCTTTTTCTATCCATTAGATTTTACCTTTGTTTGCCCTTCTGAGTTAATCGCATTTGACCACCGTTATGAAGAATTCAAAAAACGCGGCGTAGAAGTCGTTGGTGTTTCTATCGACTCTCAATTCACTCACAATGCATGGCGTAACACACCAACTGAAAATGGTGGTATCGGCCAAGTTAAATATGCATTAGCGGCAGACGTAAAACACGAAATCGCTCAAGCATACGGTATTGAGCATCCAGAAGCAGGCGTTGCATTACGCGCTTCATTCTTAATCGATAAAAATGGCGTCGTTCGTCACCAAGTAGTAAACGATCTTCCATTAGGTCGTAACATCGATGAAATGTTACGTATGGTTGATGCATTGCAATTCCATGAAGATCACGGTGAAGTTTGCCCTGCTCAATGGGAAAAAGGTAAAGAAGGGATGAAAGATAACCCTGAAGGCGTTGCAAAATACTTAAAACAAAACGCTGATAAACTTTAATCCGTAATTATTTACAAGAAAGCCACATAATGTGGCTTTTTTTATATTCTTAGATACTTTAGAATAGGCGTATCTCTAACACCAAGAGCAGTTCATTTCTATGAAATTTAATATTCCTATTTTCCTAACGATGTTTCGCGTAATTCTGATTCCGTTTTTCGTGATTGCATTTTATTTACCTATCGAATCCTCCCCTTTTATTACTACATTCATATTCTTTATTGCCGGTGTTACTGATTGGCTTGATGGTTATTTGGCTCGTAAATGGAAACAAACTACAAGATTTGGCGCTTTTTTGGATCCTGTTGCGGATAAAGTAATGGTTGTCGCCGCCTTGGTTCTCATCGTTGAATACCAACATTCTCTTTGGATTACGATTCCTGCAATTATTATGATTTCTCGCGAAATTATAATTTCTGCATTACGTGAATGGATGGCTGAACTCGGAGAGCGTAGTAAAGTCGCAGTCTCTTGGTGGGGAAAATGGAAAACAACTGCACAAATGTTAGCCCTAGGCGGATTATTATGGCGTTACAATAACTATATGGAAATTGCTGCTATAATCTTACTTTACATCGCAGCCATTTTAACAGTATGGTCAATGATCCAATATTTACAGGCAGCAAAAGGTAGCCTACTAGATGACCTAAAACTCTAATTTAGGATAAAGTTCGATATTTTCTACCGTATTTTTATTATTTTGTCTTATTTTTAATCAAACAAAGCTTTTTTTTATTTTTTCATTTGACACAAGACTATAAAACCGTAAAATACGCCCCGTTGTCAATCAGCAATGCTGATTAGCGGTAAATGCGGGAATAGCTCAGTTGGTAGAGCACGACCTTGCCAAGGTCGGGGTCGCGAGTTCGAGCCTCGTTTCCCGCTCCAATTTGCCCGAGTGGTGGAATCGGTAGACACAAGGGATTTAAAATCCCTCGCCTTTCGAGGCGTGCCAGTTCAAGTCTGGCTTCGGGCACCATTTAAAACCAAATCTGAAGATATTTAAAATCAATTTATGGGTCGTTAGCTCAGTCGGTAGAGCAGCGGACTTTTAATCCGTTGGTCGAAGGTTCGAATCCTTCACGACCCACCACTCTCTGATTTAGTTGTCCAGTTGGGTTGTTAGCTCAGTTGGTAGAGCAGCGGACTCTTAATCCGTCGGTCGAGAGTTCGATCCTCTCACAACCCACCATTCTTATTTTTATTATTCATCTCTAATATTTTAAATTTTTTTAATTTGCTTAAATTCTTGACTATTTTTAGCGGTTATTGTGGTAGAATACCCTTAAATTTTAGTCGGGCATCATTATGTTGGAAAATATTCGTATTGTTTTAATTGAGACTTCGCATAGCGGTAATATTGGTTCTGCTGCTAGAGCAATGAAAACAATGGGATTGACCCAGCTTTATCTTGTTTCACCAAAATCTGTTGATGAACAATCTTATGCTCTCTCAGCTGGCGCAGAAGATATTGTAAAAAATGCTAGAGTTGTCGATAGTTTTGATGAAGCCGTCGATGATTGCTCTTTGGTGGTTGGAACAAGTGCTCGTTTACGTCATTTACAAAGTACCTTGATCGAGCCTCGAGAATGCGCGGAGAAAGTTGTAGCGCATGAAGGCAAGATAGCTATTGTGTTTGGTCGTGAGCGTATTGGATTAACGAACGAAGAGTTGTTGAAATGTCATTATCATTTGAATATCCCAGCTAATCCTGATTATTCTTCTTTAAATTTGGCAATGGCGGTACAGTTGGTAAGCTATGAATTGCGTATGGCATTTTTAGCTCAAGATAAGAAGGAAAATACACTTTCTTTAATAGAACAAAACTATCCAAACGCAGAACAACTCGCTTATTTTTTTGAGCATACTGAGCGTGTATATCAGTCACTCGGATTCATTCAAAATCAAGGTGTTATGCAAAAATTAAAGCGTTTATATTATCGCGCTCAACTTGAAAAAAATGAATTAAATATTTTAAATGGAATGCTAAGTGCGGTCGAAAAACGGATTGATCTTGATGTAGATTAATTGACTGATTTAGTAGGATATGTAAATATTGCAACATCACTTTTTAGGAACACTTTATGAAACTTACATCGAAAGGTCGTTATGCAGTCACTGCGGTTTTAGATATCGCTTTAAATGCAGAAAAAGGTCCTGTGAGCCTTGCAGATATTTCTGAACGTCAACATATTTCGTTATCTTATTTAGAACAACTTTTTGCTAAATTACGTCGTGATGGATTAGTAAAAAGTGTTCGTGGACCTGGTGGTGGATATCAGCTAGGTTTACCAAGTGACCAAATTTCAGTGGGAATGATTATTTCAGCGGTAAATGAAAATATTCATGTGACCAAATGTCTTGGTCGTGGAAATTGTCAAAATGGCGTAGAATGTTTAACTCATACATTGTGGGAAGATCTGAGTAATCGCATTGAAAGCTTTCTCAATGAAATTACTTTGGCTGAATTGGTGAGTAAACGCGAGTCAAAACGCCAAACTCATAGCGATTTTGAGAATTTATTAATTGTTAATCAATAAAGGAAAGTAGTCCGTACAGTGCAAAATGCATTAAAAGTGCGGTCAAATTTAGAATGATTTAGGAGTGAAAAATGAAATTACCTATTTATTTAGACTATGCAGCAACTTGTCCTGTGGACGAGCGTGTTGCGAAGAAAATGATGGAATTTTTAACCATTGACGGTACATTCGGTAACCCAGCTTCTCGCTCGCATAAATTTGGTTGGCAAGCAGAAGAAGCGGTTGATGTAGCTCGTAATCAAATTGCGGATCTTATTGGTGCCGATTCTCGTGAAATTGTGTTTACTTCTGGTGCGACAGAATCAGATAACCTTGCAATTAAAGGTGCTGCGCATTTTTACCAAACTAAAGGTAAGCATATCATCACTTGCAAAACTGAGCATAAAGCCGTATTAGATACTTGTCGTCAGTTAGAGCGAGAAGGTTTTGAAGTGACTTATTTATCACCCGAATCTGATGGTTTAATTGATTTAGAAAAATTTAAAGCGGCACTTCGCCCTGATACTATTTTAGTTTCAATTATGCATGCTAATAATGAAATTGGTGTGTTGCAAGATATTAAAGCTATTGGTGAGCTTTGTCGTGCAAATAAAACGATTTTCCATGTGGATGCAACTCAAAGTGTGGGCAAAGTTGAGATTAACTTGGAAGAGTTGCCAGTTGATTTATTATCTATGTCTAGCCATAAACTTTATGGGCCTAAAGGTATTGGTGCGTTATATGTTCGTCGTAAACCACGTATCCGTTTAGAAGCGATTATTCATGGCGGTGGCCATGAGCGTGGTATGCGTTCAGGTACATTACCTGTTCACCAAATCGTGGGAATGGGCGAAGCTTATCGCATTGCAAAAGAAGAAATGGCATCTGAAATGCCACGTTTAAAAGCTCTTCGTGATCGTTTATATAATGGCTTAAAAGATATTGAAGAAACCTACGTAAATGGCTCAATGGAGCACCGTTTAGATAGTAATTTAAATATTAGCTTTAACTATGTTGAAGGTGAATCTTTAATGATGGCGTTGCGTGATATCGCTGTATCTTCTGGTTCTGCTTGTACATCAGCTAGCCTAGAGCCATCTTATGTATTGCGCGCACTTGGTTTAAATGATGAATTGGCACACAGTTCAATTCGTTTTACACTTGGCCGTTACACCACTGAAGAAGAAATTGATTACACTATTAATTTAGTAAAAGGTGCGGTGGAAAAACTTCGTGCATTATCGCCATTATGGGATATGTTTAAAGAAGGTATCGACCTTAGTACGATTGAGTGGTCTGCTCACTAGGATTTAACTGCTATTATGAAATAGCGTTTCTCAAGGATTTAAAAAAGGAAAGTTAAAATGGCTTATAGCGAAAAAGTAATCGATCATTATGAAAATCCGCGCAATGTGGGTTCTATGGATAAAAAAGATAGCAATGTTGGTACTGGCATGGTGGGTGCGCCAGCTTGTGGAGATGTAATGCAGTTACAAATTAAAGTAAATGATAACGGCATTATTGAAGATGCAAAATTCAAGACTTATGGTTGTGGTTCTGCTATTGCATCTAGCTCATTAATTACCGAGTGGGTGAAAGGTAAATCTTTAGAAGAAGCAGGCGCTATCAAAAATAGCCAAATTGCAGAAGAGTTAGAATTGCCACCAGTGAAAGTGCACTGTTCCATTTTAGCGGAAGATGCAATTAAAGCGGCAATTGCTGATTACAAATCCAAAAAAGGCGAATAATATGAAAAAGTGCGGTCGGTTTTGACCGCACTTTTAGTGGTTTTGGGGGATATATGAGTATTACATTAACAGAAAAAGCCGCTCAACGAGTGAAAGCTTTTTTGGATAATCGTGGCAAGGGTATTGGTTTACGTTTAGGTGTGAAAACATCAGGCTGTTCTGGATTAGCTTATGTGCTTGAGTTTGTCGATGTCTTAAATGAAGAAGATCAAGTTTTTAAACAACATGGTGTGAATATTATTGTCGATCCAAAAAGCTTAGTTTATCTCAATGGTATTGAGTTGGATTATGTGAAAGAAGGCTTGAATGAAGGCTTTAAATACAATAATCCAAATGTAAAAGAATCTTGTGGCTGTGGCGAAAGTTTCCATGTTTAAGGTAATAATCTGATGTTTAATCCTTTTCAAATTTTTGATTTACCCGTTGATTTTCAGTTAGATGAGAAGGCGCTAAATACACGTTATTTAGAATTACAAAAGGCTTTACATCCAGATAATTTTGTCTCAAGCAGTGCGTTAGAACAACGCGTTGCGATGCAAAAATCCACCGAAGTGAATGATGCCTTAAAAACGTTAAAAGACCCAATTTTGCGAGCGGAAGCTATCATTGCGCTTAATACGGGTGAACAGATAGATCTTGAACAAAAAAGTACGCAAGATGTGGCGTTTTTAATGCAACAGTTACAGTGGCGAGAACAACTAGAAGAACTTGAACATCAGAAAGATGAAGAAGCATTAAACGCTTTTGCAAAAGAAATTAAACAAGAAACTCAGTCATTATTAACCGCACTTTCGGAGAGTCTGAAATCCCAACAATGGACGAAAGCATCTCAACAGTGTGATAAATTACGTTTTACTCGTAAGCTTTCTGAAGAAATTGAACGTGTAGAAGAACACCTTTTTGAACTGTAATAGATCTATATCTCAATATCCCTTGATATTATGCAAACTCTCGAACAACTAATATCTCCAGAAAATTCTGCTTGGCCTATACTTTCCCAATGGATTGAAAGTGCACGTAATCATCGTTATGTCATTAAAAAAGATAAATCAAGTGCAGAACGTGAACTTTTTACCATGCAAATGCCTACGTCATCACCAATGGGCGCAGTGATTTATGAAACAGGTGGAATTTTAATTCATCATGGTTGGTTGCGTATTTTAGGTTCAGGAAGTTTTAAATTACCGCGTGGATTGATGGATTGGAATTTTAGTAAGTCTTTTAGTGAGTCTGGTGAAAAACCAAAGTATTTATTGGTTGCAGATGATGTGATAGGCGGTTACTTTGCATTAAATGGTGGTTCGTTAGGCGATAACCTTGGCAAAATTTATTACTTTTCACCAAAAGATCTCACTTGGCATAATTTAAATTTTACTTATACAGAATTTTTAGCTTGGGCATTGAATGGTGATTTAGAGGCTTTTTATCAAGGTCTATTTTGGCAAAATTGGCAAGATGATGTGAAACAATTGGATGGTAATCAAATTTTTATATTCTCGCCTGACTTAAGCGAAGAGAGAAAAATAGCGATTGATGAACGTCAAAAACACGAAGTCAATATTGAAACACATTACCAATCAAGCTTTGTAGAAAAAAATAAATTTGATTTGGCGTATTCCGTCGCATAACCAGTAGAAAAATAGCATATGGCATTATTACAAATTGCAGAACCAGGACAAGCTGCTGCACCGCATCAACATCGTTTAGCCGTTGGGATTGATTTGGGAACAACCAATTCTTTGGTTGCATCCGTGCGTAGTGGGCAATCCGTGATTCTTAATGATGAACAAGAGCGTAGTCTTTTGCCATCTGTCGTTCATTATGGCGTCGCAGAAAAGAAAGTTGGTTTGGAAGCTTTTGAACAAGCCTCACTTGATCCAAAAAATACGGTAATTTCTGTAAAACGCCTAATTGGTCGCAGTCTTGCAGATGTTCAGTCTCGTTATTCTAGTTTGCCTTATGAATTTGTGGCGAGTGAAAATGGATTACCTTTAATTGTTACGGTACAGGGACCAAAAAGTCCAATTGAAGTATCCTCAGATATTTTATCGCGTTTAAATCATATTGCAGAACAACGCCTTGGTGGTGAGCTTTCTGGGGTTGTGATTACGGTTCCAGCTTATTTTGATGATGCTCAACGTCAAAGTACTAAGGATGCTGCGCGTTTAGCTGGGCTAAATGTATTACGTTTATTGAATGAACCTACTGCAGCTGCAGTCGCTTATGGATTGGATAGCGGGCAAGAAGGCATTATTGCAGTTTATGATTTAGGGGGCGGTACATTTGATATTTCAATTTTACGCTTATCAAAAGGTGTCTTTGAAGTTCTAGCCACGGGTGGAGATACTGCGCTAGGTGGTGATGATTTTGACCATTTAATTGCAGATTGGGTCGTTGAACAAACCCAAGTAAAACCACAAACCCCAAATCAACAGCGCGAGCTGATAACCCTTGCTAGCCAAGCCAAAATTGCTTTAAGTACTGAGAAAAGTGCGGTGATTTCTTGGCAAAATTTTTCAGTAGAAATTTCACGAGAACAATTTAATAAGTTGATTCATTCGCTGGTAAAACGTTCATTGTTAACTTGTCGCCGAGCTTTGAAAGATGCCAACGTTGAATCTGAAGAAGTGCAAGCTGTGGTGATGGTTGGTGGTTCAACTCGAGTGCCATACGTACGAGAGCAAGTTGGAGAGTTTTTTGGTAAAACACCACTCACTTCCATTGATCCAGATAAAGTTGTAGCACTTGGTGCCGCAATTCAAGCGGATATTTTAGTCGGTAATAAAACTGACTCTGATATGTTGTTGCTCGATGTCGTGCCGCTTTCTTTAGGCATAGAGACCATGGGGGGATTAGTGGAAAAAATTATTCCACGTAATACGACAATTCCTGTGGCTCGTGCACAAGAGTTTACTACTTTCAAAGATGGCCAAACAGCAATGACCGTTCATGTTGTACAAGGTGAACGTGAGCTGGTAGATGATTGTCGTTCTTTAGGGCGTTTTACTCTACGAGGTATTCCGGCAATGGCTGCGGGGGCCGCTCATATTCGAGTGACTTATCAAGTCGATGCAGATGGTTTATTAAGTGTGACTGCAATGGAAAAATCGACGAAAGTACAGGCATCAATCCAAATTAAACCTTCTTATGGTTTAACCGATGAAGAAGTGACCGCAATGATTAAATCTTCTTTTGATAATGCGCAAGAGGATTTACAAGCTCGCGAATTAGCTGAGCAACGGGTAGAAGCGGATCGTGTGATTGAAAGTGTGATTGTTGCGTTACAAGCTGATGGAGCTGAATTGCTGAGCACAGAAGAGTTTCATCATATTGAAAGTGTATTAAAACAATTAATGGATGTAAAACAAGGTTTCGATCGTGATGCAATCGCGCAAGGAATTAAAGCCTTGGATACTGCTACCCAAGAATTTGCAGCACGTCGAATGAATGCATCGATTAATAAAGCTTTGACTGGCAAAAATTTGTCAGATATTGAAAAACCGTAAAAGTGCGGTCAGATTATTAATAATTTTGAGGAAAGTGTTATGCCAAAAGTGATTTTTTTACCTAATGAAGAATTTTGTCCCGAAGGTATGGTTGTTGATGCCGCTGCAGGTGATAATTTATTAGAAGTTGCACACAATGCAGGAGTAGAAATCCATCATGCTTGTGATGGTTCCTGTGCTTGTACAACCTGCCATGTGATTATCCGTGAAGGTTTTGACTCTCTAAATGAAACGAGTGATCAAGAAGAAGATATGCTGGATAAAGCTTGGGGATTAGAAATGGATAGTCGTTTATCTTGCCAATGTGTAGTGGGAGACGAAGATCTTGTGGTAGAAATTCCGAAATATAACATTAACCATGCCAATGAGGCGGCCCACTAATGAAATGGACTGATACACAATTAATTGCAGAAGAACTTTACGATCGTAATCCAGATTTAGATCCAAAAACGGTTCGTTTTACTGATTTACATAAATGGATTTGTGAACTTGAGGATTTTGATGACGATCCTAATAAGTCAAATGAAGCAATTTTTGAGGCTATTTTATTGAAATGGTTGGATGAATTTGAATAAATATAAAAAAACCTAAGTCACTGACTTAGGTTTTTTATCAAAATTAGATGGCGGAGGAATAGGGATTCGAACCCTAGGAGGGCGTAAACCCTCGCCGGTTTTCAAGACCGGTGCCTTCAACCACTCGACCATTCCTCCGTGATTTAATGCGCATGCATAATACGTTTTTTTAGAAAGACCGTCAAGCAGAAATTATCTCGTTTTTATCAAGTGATTATTTTTACTGCACTCCCAAAATAAAAAGAATTGACGTAATAAACATCACGCCAATTCTAATTTTTTATTTTAGATTACTCTGATTTTGCTCGGGTAGGCTCAGAATATACATGGCTAATCGCACAATGATGCCCTGCAGCCCCTTTGCCGTAAAAATAATAGCGAGAATCTTGCCATTCAGTAATTGGGAAAGCTTCTGACATTTCATCACTTGCTTTCGCCAGAGTCATCTCTGCTTTTGTATGACTAACTGAAGAAATAGTACCTAAACGCCCATTAAACTCATAGGTACGAGCAAAGGCTGGTTCATTTACAGTTTCAGGCTCATTTACGGTAATCGTTGACTCAATAGCCTCAACTGTTTCTTGAGGTTTATGAGAATTTAAACGCTCTAGAGATTCTTGTACTTTTTTCTGTATAGATTCGTTGGCTGGCTGAGTAATAAAATCTAATGCTGGTTTTACTTCAAGAGATTTTTCTTCAACCACAATCCCCATTGCTGGCGTGATAAAACCTTTTTTAGTTTTCTCTTGCTCGAGCAATTCATCCACCGATAAAAAATTATTTTCTTTCGGAGTGTTCACTGCTGAATAGTCCACCCAAGCTTTTCCGCTTGCCAATTCAGGTGAAGCCACGGCAGCAAATAATGGCATTGGCGATTTAGGCTCTTGATTACGGCGACGACGTTGATTATTCGCTGCACGTAAATGACGTGGAGTACGACGTTGGCGATCTTGACGTTCAGAACGTTCTTGGTTTTGACGAACTGGTTTTTCATCATCTTGAACTGTTTGAACTTCGACAACCTCCACTTCTGGCATTTGTTCAACAATGCTTTCGTTATTTTCAACAGAAATCTCATTATCTTCAACACGCACGCGTTTACGTAAATCACGACGTTGACGGCGTTGGGTCACTTGCTCAGTTTTTTCATCCTGAGTCTCAAAAACCGGTGTAGAATTTACCGCACTTTCAGCGATACTTTCTTCCACTAAGTTACGGCGCGGACGGCGTTGATTACGCTCACGAACATTACGAACTTGTTCTTCGGTTCTTTCCGTTTCGTTATTTTCATAACGTGGACGACGAGAAGTACGGCGATCCTGTGAACGGCGTGGGTTACGATTAGAATTGCGCGAAGTGCGGTTATTTTTTGGTTTATTTTCTTCTGATTCAGAAGCAAACAAGCCTTTAATCTTCGCGATAATTTTCGCTAACAAAGACGGTTCATTCGATTTACGCTCAACTGGAGTCGGAGCAGCTTCAGAAATAGAAAGCGCCACTGCCGCACTTTCAACTGCAGGTTGTTCAGCAACAACGGTTGTTTCCACATTGCGAGAAACAAGAGATTCCTCGGTACTTTCATCTTTCTCACAGTGAATTTTCGCTAAGTTATAGCTCAATTCATTCACTTCTTCGCCATCGCGTAAGCGGAAAACGCTAAAATGCGGTGTTTCCATTGCTTCATTTGGCGCAACAATGACATCTACATTGTGACGTTTTTCAATATTGCTTATCGCTTTACGTTTTTCGTTCAGAAGATAAGAAGCAATTTGTACAGGCACAATCGTATGCACTTGCTTGGTGTTTTCTTTTAACGCTTCTTCCTCGATTAAACGCAAGATAGACAAGGAAAGAGATTCGTTATCACGCACTTTACCTGTTCCTTGACAACGAGGACAAATGTGATGTGAAGACTCACCTAATGAAGGACTTAAACGCTGACGCGACATTTCTAACAAACCGAAACGAGAAATGCGGCTAATTTGAATGCGAGCACGATCTTGGCGAACGGCATCACGAATACGATTTTCCACTTCACGTTGGTGACGAACTGGCGTCATATCAATGAAATCGATAACAACTAAACCACCTAAGTCACGCAAACGTAATTGACGCGCAATTTCATCTGCCGCTTCAAGGTTAGTATTTAATGCCGTTTCTTCAATATCGCCACCACGAGTAGAACGCGCGGAGTTAATATCAATAGCAGTTAAGGCTTCAGTTACATCAATAACGATTGAACCGCCAGAAGGTAAACGCACTTCACGTTGGAATGCTGACTCGATTTGAGATTCGATCTGATAGTGACTGAAAAGAGGCACTTCGCCTTGATAAAGTTTCACGCGATTGATGAAATCTGGGCGAACAAGTTTGATATGCTCTTTTGCTTTTTCAAACACTTTCGGGCTATCAATAAGGATCTCACCAATATCACGGCGCAAATAATCACGAATAGCACGTACAATCACATCACTTTCTTGGTGAATCAAGAAAGGCGCTGGACGATTTTGAGATGCTTGTTTAATTGCTTCCCAATGGTGAAGTAAAACTTTTAAGTCCCACTGCAACTCTTCTGGAGATTTGCCCACACCAGCAGTACGAACAATCAAGCCTACGCCTTCAGGCACATCTAGTGAACTTAATGCCTCTTTTAATTCAGTACGCTCATCCCCTTCGATACGACGAGAGATCCCACCCGCACGCGGATTATTTGGCATAATAACCAAATAACTCCCCGCAAGAGAAACAAAAGTGGTTAAGGCTGCGCCTTTGTTTCCGCGTTCTTCTTTATTAACTTGAACGATAACTTCTTGGCCTTCGCTCAAGATATCGCGAATATTCGGACGACCTTGGAAAACATAATCATCGGGAAAATATTCACGAGCTATTTCTTTTAATGGTAAAAAACCATGACGTTCTGCACCATAATCTACAAAAGCTGCTTCTAAGCTTGGCTCAACGCGAGTAATTTTTCCTTTGTAGATATTCGCTTTTTTTTGCTCATGTCCTGGGCTTTCAATATCCAGGTCAAATAAGCGCTGTCCGTCAACAAGCGCTACACGCAACTCTTCTTTTTGAGTCGCATTGATTAACATTCTTTTCATTGTCAATTCTCTTATTAAATATTTTAAAAGACCTCAAAATAAACCGCACTTTGCTTCGTCATCGACCTCGTGTTTCTCGCGCCAGTCAATCTCACGACTGTATGTTGCTGGGTGCATTGATAACGTTATTAAGCATAAACGTTTGCTTTATAAAACAACGCGATATTCCGCACGCGTTGCAAGCGGCTAATTTATTTTAAGAAAAATGTTTGATTATCAATGTCTTACACCAATTGCTGCATTGAATTTTCACCAACAAACATGTCATTTTCCGCATAAATTTTAAGCATAGAAAGACGTCTTATTATCCATGGAAAATAGGGAATTAGCAAGGTATATATGGTTTAATAAATATCGGTTTTATAAATATAAATTAATTATTTCATCTTTGATGATTTCGACTGTCTTTCCTATACGATCACATCAAATTTTGCTAGACTTACCCCAAAAAATTTTCCTATAAATGAATTATCAAGATCAACTCTCTCACATATTCTCTCTCAATGGACAATTAAGTCAAAATATAAAGGACTTCAGTCCAAGGGCAGAACAACTTAGCATGGCTCAAGCCGTTGGTGATACCATTTATAATAAGTCTTCTCTTGTTATTGAAGCAGGTACAGGCACGGGCAAAACTTTGGCATATCTAGCACCAGTATTACTATTTAACAAAAAAACCATTATTTCAACCGGTTCTAAAAATTTACAAGATCAGCTTTTCAATCGAGATCTTCCTGCTATCAAAAAAGCGCTTAATTTCACAGGAAAAATAGCCTTACTCAAAGGGAGAACAAACTATCTATGTTTAGAACGATTAGATCAAGTTATTGCACAAGGAGTGCTTGGTGATAAATCTGTTTTAACGGATTTAAGTAAAGTTAGAAAGTGGAATAACAGCACAAAAACAGGTGATTTCACTGAATGTGTAGAACTTGCCGAAGACAGCCCTATCATTTCACAGCTAACTAGTACCGCGGAAAGTTGTTTAGGAACTGATTGCCCTAATTATAGCGAATGCTATGTTGCAGCAGCTCGGAGAAAAGCACTAAATGCGGATCTAGTGGTCATTAATCATCATTTGTTTTTTGCTGATATGGCTGTAAAAGAAACTGGATTTGGGGAATTAATTCCTCATGCAGAAGTGATTATTTTTGATGAAGCACATCAATTGCCCGATATTGCCAGTCAATATTTTGGGCAATCGCTTACCTCTCGACAGCTATTTGATTTATGCAAAGATATTAATATTGTTTATCGTACCGAACTAAAAGATATGCAGCAACTTGGCAGCACATCAGATACATTACTTAAAGTTGTACAGGATTTTCGTCTTTTATTAGGTGAAGAAAATAATACTCGTGGAAATTGGCGTGAATTTTATAAACAAAGTGCGGTAAAAAAAGCCTTTGATTTATTACAAGAAAAAATTAATTTCCTCTCCGAGGTGATTAAGCTTACATTAGGGCGTTCACAAACACTCGATAGTATTTTTGAACGTGTCGAATCAATAAAAAGTCAATTAAAACGCCTAACCGAAACTAATATTGTGGGGTTTTGTTATTGGTATGAGGGAAATGGTCGTCAATTCGGTTTACATATTACACCGCTAACCGTCGCTGACAAATTTAGAGAACAGATGAAGATTAAAGAGGTTGCATGGATTTTTACTTCCGCAACATTAGAAGTAGGTGGAACCTTTAATCATTTTTGTCAACGATTAGGGATTGAACATGCAACACAAAAGATTTTACATAGTCCATTTAATTATCCTGAACAATCGTTACTTTGTGTTCCTCGTTATTTGCCAACTACCAATAAAACGCACACTTTAACATCATTAGGTGAAATGTTACTGCCAGTAATTGAAGCCAATAAAGGGCGCTGCTTTGTACTTTGCACTTCTTACACAATGATGCGAGGATTAGCAGAATATTTTCGTGAAAAAAGTATGCTTTTAATTTTAGTACAGGGAGAAACCTCTAAAGGCAAATTATTGGAACAATTCACTTATACCTCTCATAGTGTACTTGTTGCAACATCTAGTTTTTGGGAAGGAATCGATGTTCGCGGTGATGCACTTTCCCTGGTGATTATCGATAAACTTCCGTTTACTGCACCTGATGACCCCTTATTAAAAGCACGTATTGAAGATTGCAAGCTACAAGGTGGCGATCCATTCAATGATATTCAAATTCCAGAAGCCGTGATTACACTAAAGCAAGGCGTTGGGCGTCTAATTCGAGGTGTAAGCGATCGTGGCGTAGTGATTATTTGTGATAATCGTTTGGTTATGAGAAATTATGGCGAAACGTTTTTAAAGAGTTTACCAAACTCAAGTCGTACCCGAGATCTCAATAAAGTGATACAATTCTTACAAAATCAATAAATGAGAAAAAATAATGACAAAGCTAACTTTATTAGCATTAGATACCTCTACTGAAGCCTGCTCAGTTGCACTACTATATAACGGTGAAAAAACACATTTAAATGAATTAGCGCAACGCACACACACCAAACGAATTCTTCCTATGATTGATAAAATCTTAGCAAACTCAGGCTTGCATTTAAATCAAGTTAATGCTCTGGCTTTTGGGCGTGGTCCTGGTAGTTTTACAGGTGTAAGAGTGGGGGCTGGTATCGCACAAGGTTTAGCATTAGGTGCTGATTTACCAGTTATTCCTATATCAAATTTAACAGCAATGGCACAGGCTGCATTTGAATTATATCAAGCTAAAAAAGTTGCAGCCGCAATCGATGCGCGCATGGGGGAAGTATATTTTTCACAACTTATATGTGAAGATGTACACACTAATTTTGGAGCGGTTTCTCAATGGAGAGAAATAACACCAGAGCAAGTTTGCCCACCTGAACAAGCAATTTCTCAACTTCAAAATAACGATATTTTTTATGTAGGTACAGGTTGGGCGGCTTACCCACAATTTACAGAAAAAAATCTGAACGGTTCAGAAATTGAATTGCCAAATGCCTTATATATGTTACCCCTTGCTCAAACAGCATGGAAACAGCAACAAACTATTTCAGCGTTAGAAATTGAGCCTATTTATTTACGAAATGAAGTCACGTGGAAAAAGTTACCTGGACGCGAATAATATCATCGTGGAGGATAAGTGAAAATGAAAGGAAAAATAAGCATATTTTTGACCGCACTTTGTTTAGGTCTAACAGGCTGTATTACTCCACCAAGAGGATTAGAAAATGAACAGTTTTCTATTACTAGCTATAAAGAAATTACATCTCAAGATCTGAGTTGCCACTGTAAAAATATCCGATTAGGCGGCAAAATTATACAAACTACCATTTTACCTCATCATACTAAAATAGAAGTACTTAGTTTACCGGTATCATCTTTATCTGGAAAACCTTTCGTAGAATCACAATCTGATGGACGTTTTATCGTTTATTTCGATGGTTTTATAGATCCCAAAAATTTAAAAGACCGTTATATCACAATTGGCGGACAATTAATTGGTTCAGAACCAGGTAAAATAGAACAGGCTAATTATACTTATCCTGTTATTAAACCAAATAAATACCGTCTTTGGACGCTAAGTACAAACTATTATTATCCTGAAGATGATTGGGACGATGATTGGGGATTCTGGAGATGGCGATACCAGCCTCGGTATATCCAACCCGAAATTCGCTATTATTTGAATTAAATGATAAAATCTTGGAAATTTTCCAATAAACTAGGATAAAAAATGGAAAAAATTTGGTTTCAAAACTATCCAGAAGGTTCTGAAAAATTTCTGGATACATCAAAATATAAGTCAATTCTGGATATGTTTGATAAAGCCGTACGTGAGCACCCCGACCGTCCAGCTTATATCAATATGGGGCAAATACTTACATTCCGAAAATTAGAAGAGCGTAGTCGTGCTTTTGCTGCCTATTTACAAAACGAATTTAAACTTCAACGTGGCGATCGTGTAGCATTGATGATGCCAAACTTATTGCAGTACCCTATTGCACTTTTTGGTATTTTACGGGCTGGTCTGATTGCAGTAAATGTTAACCCACTTTACACACCAAGAGAATTAGAACATCAACTACAAGACAGTGGTGCGGTGGCAATCATTGTTGTATCTAATTTTGCCTCAACCTTAGAAAAAGTTGTCTTCAACACGAATGTAAAACATGTCATTTTAACAAGAATGGGGGATCAGCTCTCTTTCGGTAAACGTACAATCGTCAATTTCGTTGTAAAATACATCAAAAAGCTCGTTCCTAAATACAAATTGCCACATGCAGTAACATTTCGAGAAGTATTAAGCATCGGAAAATATCGTCAATATGTACGCCCTGATGTTGTTCGAGACGATCTAGCATTCCTACAATATACTGGAGGTACAACTGGCGTCGCTAAAGGGGCAATGTTAACACACGGAAATATTATTACTAATGTTTTCCAAGCTAAATGGATCGCAGAACCCTTTATTGGTGATCATACGCGTACTCATTCTGCAATTTTAGCCTTACCGCTCTATCACGTTTTTGCATTAACCGTAAATTGCTTATTATTTTTAGAATTAGGCGTTACCGCAATTTTAATCACTAATCCACGTGATATTGATGGTTTTGTAAAAGAGCTAAAAAAATATCAATTTGAAGCTATTACAGGAGTAAATACGTTATTTAATGCTTTATTGAATAACGAAAACTTCAAAGAGGTGGATTTTTCAGCATTAAAACTCTCTGTAGGTGGAGGAATGGCAATTCAACAATCTGTTGCAACACGTTGGCATGCTCTAACGGGTTGTAATATTATTGAAGGCTACGGCATGACAGAGTGTTCACCGCTTATTGCTGCTTGCCCAATTAATGTAGTAAAACACAATGGCACTATAGGCGTACCAGTTCCAAATACTGACATTAAAATTATCCAAGATGATGGAACCGAAGCCAAAATTGATGAACCTGGAGAATTATGGGTAAAAGGCGAACAAGTCATGAAAGGTTATTGGCAACGCCCAGAGGCAACAAGTGAAGTTTTAAAAGATGGTTGGATGGCAACTGGCGATATTGTAATTATGGATGAAACTTATAGCCTTCGTATTGTTGATCGTAAAAAAGATATGATACTAGTCTCAGGCTTTAATGTATATCCAAATGAAATTGAAGACGTAGTAATGCTTAATAATAAAGTCTCAGAAGCTGTTGCTATCGGGGTACCACATGAAGTATCAGGTGAAACTATCAAAATTTTTGTAGTAAAAAAAGATGATAGTCTAACACGTGATGAAATTCGCCAGCATTGTCGACAATATCTTACAGGCTATAAAGTTCCAAAAGAAATTGAATTCCGTGATGAATTACCAAAAACAAATGTAGGAAAAATTCTACGTCGCGTACTTCGAGATGAAGAAATCGCAAAACGTTCCGTTCATTAAATAAATGGGATAGCAATATCCCATTTCCTTGTTAAATCCTCCTGTTGAAACACGACAATGATAAAAGAATGCCAAAATTTACCGCACTTTTCTCTTATTACAACTAATACTGAGCTTTCAGAAATTTGCCTTTTAGCCCAACAACAGGATATAGTTGCGTTAGACACCGAGTTTATACGCATATCAACTTATTTCCCAAAACTGGGATTAATCCAACTTTATGACGGCAAACGAGTGTCTTTAATTGATCCACTTATGATCGCTGATTTTTCACCTTTTGTTAAACTACTTGCTGATTCTAACGTTCTCAAAGTATTACATTCTTGTAGTGAAGACTTATTAGTATTTTTGCAGGCATTTAATCAGTTGCCTACACCCATGATAGATACACAAATTATGGCTCGTTTCCTTGGACTAGGTATGTCTGCAGGTTTAGCAAAATTAGTCCAACAATATCTGAATATAAAAATAGATAAAGGTGCAACTCGTACTGATTGGATTAAACGTCCTCTTTCAAAAATACAATTACAGTATGCGGCGGGCGATGTATGGTATTTACTTCCGCTGTATCACATTCTGCAACAAGAACTCTCCCAAACGCCTTGGTTAAAAGCTGTAAAGGAAGATTGTGAACTCGCACTTATCAAAACATATAAATTAAAAGAACGAGATGCGAATAAAGCCTATTTGGATATTCCAAATGCATGGAAACTGAAGCCTTTAGAATTAGCTCGCTTAAAAGTTTTAGCAACATGGCGACAAAATATTGCTGTAAAGCGAAATTTAGCCTTGTCTTATATTGTAAAATCAGAACATCTTTGGAAAGTAGCAAAGTACAATCCTCGTAATATAGCTGAGATGCTTGAACTGGGTCTAACTCATAATGAGATCCGAATCTATGGAAAAAAAATTCTACAGCTCCTTGCCCAAGCTAGCCAGATATCTCCTAATAATTATCCACAGAAAATAGTTAGAATTTCTGAAGATCCTCGTTATAAACAAACAATTCGTTCACTACAAGAGCAAGTTACTGCACTCACTCCCGTAGGGCTATCACCAGAAATCATAGCGAGTAAACGAACATTAGAAGAATTAATAAAATGGGTGTGGAAAAAAGAATGTTCATCCAATAAATTACCGGAATTACTCATAGGTTGGCGTAAACCAATAGGTGATATATTGGTGAAAGAAATCAAAATAATAACAAATACCTAGTCTACGTCTCCAAGAGATCAGAATTAGAACTAAAAATAATCTCTAATTAGAAGTATTATCTAAACTGAAAAGTAGTAATATTTATCTCTCAAGAGATATCCAAAAGATTATTAAGAATACATAAGTTTTGTATATCAAAAATCCAATAATACTGATTTTTGTAAATGATCGAAATATAAGCCCCCATATCTCTTTCGGCACGAGCTATTATCTTTAATTCTATTTTTTATAATAGTTGTTAGTTAAAATCCATAAACAAAAACCCCATATCTTTCGACACGGGGTTCTTCTGTTTTTATTTAATTTAGATATGTATTTGGTAACCTGGCGGTGTCCTACTCTCACATGGGGATGCCCCACACTACCATCGGCATTACAGCGTTTCACTTCTGAGTTCGGTATGGTGTCAGGTGGTTCCACCGCACTATCGCCGCCAGGATAATTCTTT
>NZ_VCED01000001.1 GCF_006384255.1 Haemophilus seminalis | reverse complement strand
TGTCGTTGGTTTTTTCTAAACCATCGCCAAGGTTTACACTGTATTTGATTTTGCTGGTTTTATTGTCTGTATTTTCAACAGATACACTCGTACCTTCGCCGTCAATAAAGTTAACGGTGTCATAAGCGGTAACAAAATCTTTTGCCGCGTTATTTCCTTGCAAGTTCCAGCCCGCGTTCAATACATCGCCTACAGTTGCAGCATTATTAGAGTTAACTTCATTAGCTGCAGTTCCCAATGTCGGTTTTGTTGCTGAAGTTGTCGGCGCATTTGTACCTGTTTTCGCACCGTCAAGGTTGCCAGCTACGTCGGTAATCGCATTGCCACCGTTGTTTAAGCCATTATTAGTTAAGGATACTGGTTGTTTACCAGTAGTGACAGGTGTAATTGTCACACCATCACTGTTGATTACAGTCTTGTCACCAGCTTGGTTTTTAAATTCAGCACTTGTTAAGCCACTTAATACTGGGTTTAAGGAATAGATAAAGTCTTGGCCTGCTTGTTTTACTGCAAGGTTATTACCTGCTTTGAACGTCACCTTATTGCCCGCTTTGATTAACTCTTCAGCCTTACCTTCTACTGTACCAGTACCTTCTTGATCTGCTGTTGCTTTCCACCCCATTTCTGTTAAGGCTTTTACTACTTCATCAGCAGTCACTAATTTACCACCAGTTATATTAGCTGTTGGCACTCCATCTGTACCTGTCGTAATCTTGCCAGTTTTTGGAGTTAATGTGATGGTATCTCCAGATGCAGTTACGTCTAACAAGGTTCCATCGCTAGATTTAATCGTAAACTTAATACCATCTTTTTGGTCTAGCGTTTGATCTGTCGTTTCAGTTGCTGCTGCATCTCCATTTTTACCTGCTAATTTAATTTTGTTTTTAGCAAGTCCATGGAATTGGCTACCATTAATAGCATCCGTAGACGTAGCACTAACGTCTCCAGCTTCTACATTCGTAATTTTTACTGGGTCTGTTCCATTAGAACCAGATACTTTAAGGTCTCCCGCATCAGATTTATTTAGTTTAGGACCTTGGTCGCCACCTACTTGTACAGTGCTGAAAGATGGATTATCTACTGTAGCGAATGTAATTTTACCGCTTGTATCATGTTTTACATCTAGGTTTTTACCAGCAATCATTTCTACAGTGCTGCCCGCTTTAATGGATTCACCAGTCTCAGTAACACTACTTCCTGTGTTTCTTGTACCACCGTTAGCACTTGCTTTCAATGTGAAAGCCGCACTATTCACAGCACTTACCACAGAATCTACCGTAGCAATTTTGCCCGCGTCAGCATCTTTTACTTTCACAGTACCAGGGTTAGCACCAGTAGTAACAGATTCGATGTCACCAGTATTTACTTTTAAACCCTTTTCATCGGTAGTTAAGGTTTTGTCTCCAGCTTTAACCTTTAAACCAGCATCAGTTACTTCTAAGGATTTATCAGCTGGGTTAACCTTAACGCCGTTAGTATCTACTGTTAAAGATTTGTCTGTTGCTTTTACAGTAATATTATTGTTACTATCTTTTTCTAGTCCATCGCCAAGGTTTACGCTGTATTTTACAGTGGATGTTTTACCATCTTTGCTTTCCACAGTAACAGATGTGCCATCGCCTTTGATGAAGTTAACCGTATCATATGGTTTTACGAAGTCTACAGCTGTACCATCACCTTGTATATTCCAACCAGCATTCAACACATCAGATACAGTCGCTGCATTCGTCGGATTTACCTGATTTGCAGTATTTCCTAAAGTTGGGGCATCTTGAGATTTAGTCGCATTACTTGGGTCTGTTGCAGCAGCATCATTATTTTTAGTGCTCGGTAAATTACCTGCCACATTAGAAATCGCATTGCCACCATTGTTTAAACCGTTTTGAGTTAATGAAATCGGATTCTTACCTGTAGAAGTTTCTGGAGTAATGGTTACACCTTCATTAGTCAGCTTGGTGGTCGGCGCATTTGCATCTGTGCCTTTAAACTCTGCACTAGTCAAGTTACTTAATACTGGATTCAAAGAATATGTGAATTTAGAAGTAACATGAGTCCCTGTTTTACGATTAGGGTTATCAGGATCTTCATAGGCATCTCTAGTCGCATTTTCTTGATTTAATACCAAGTTATCGCCTACACGGATTTTTACTTCATCGTTAAGACGAACTTTATCTACATGACCTGTGGCTGTCCCAATCTCTCCTTTTGTAGAACTTTTACCATCAGTTGCGTAGTTGACACTTTGTCCTGTTGCTTCAGTACCTTTTAGTTTCAACACCCCAGAACTACCGTGATCTTTTTCAGCTTCTACAGCCCAACCACTAGACATACGTTTGGTAACGGAGTTCAACTGAGAACCGTTGATAGCATCTGTGGAATCATCCGCAATACGACCCGCTGCAACGTTTTTCAACTGACGTTCTGCCCCTGGTGTACCAAAGGATACTACGTCACCTTCGGAAGTATTCGTGCCACCTGCCCAATAGAATGTATAAGCTACCTTTTTACTGTCAAATGGAACGATATGACCTTCTTCATCATAGGAAATATCTGTTTGACGAGTACCTTTAGAGTTTTCATCTGCTCTTGAACCAGTACCAATAGCGACACCGTTTTGTAATTCAGAAATTGCACCAGTACCTAATGCTACGCCACCTAATTTGGTAACACGTGCCCCAGTACCAATAGCCGTACCTAAATCACCAGTAGATAAGGAATGAATCCCCATGGAAATAGAACCATGGCCATTTTTATTAGCTGCTAATGAATAATCCAATCTCGCTGTATCAAGTGTTCGTCCGTTCGTTAATTCCATATAGGCATTTTGAATCGAACCTGATGCATCTTCCATTTCTACGGATCGAATAGTACGTTCTATTTGTTCTCCACCTATGGTCTCTGTTTTTTTAGTGGATTTGATGACCGCACGACCTTGCGCATCTTTTTTCTCTTTTTGATACTTCACAGTTTGTGCAGCGACTTTATTGATTTCCGAGCCACCAATCATAATAGAGGAGTCACCTTGCGCCTGTGTGCCCAAGCCCATGGCAATCGCACCTTGTTCACCTGATGCTTTCGCGCCTTGACCAACTGCAATATCTGCCTCTTTCGTTGCTTGTGCTAACTGACCGACTGCAACAGAAGAAGTTGTCGCATTAGAATGATCACCGACAGCTACCGCAGATTTGTCAGCATTTGCTTGATAACCAGCAGCTACCGCAGATTCTTTAGCACGAGCAGCCGTACCGGTAGCTACGGCATAATTACCCTGAGCTTCCGCGCCCATACCGATAGCGACCGCTGCCTCCGCATTTGCCAAGATAGACGCGCCGGAACCAATGGCTGTCGCACCAAAGGCACCTTTTCTAACGATAGAGTTTGTACCAATCGCCACGCCTAATGGAGTAGTAGAGTGGGCCTGCATACCGATAACCGTAGACCCATCTTGACCGTAGCTAGCACGATAGGAACGATCTAATCCTGCGCCTACTAGTTCCTTATATTTTTCAGAAATAGTAAGCTCCGACTCTGTTTTATCTGTTGGGTTCCTTTTTCCTGTACCTGGAGTGACTGCCGCATTAAAATCATTAACACTTCTGGCATCTGCACTATTCGGGTCCGCAGCTTTAAAATATTTCTTTCCGTCATAGGCTTGAATATCATTACCACCGATAACGATAGAGCCTTGACCTGCTACAGATTGCGCACCAATGGCTACCGATTGGTCACCCATAGCACGGGTATTACGACCTAAAGCTGTACCTTCATTAATATCTACGCCTTGGAATGAGAAGAATTTATCCTGGCTGGCAGCTCCTGCATTTTTAAAATAATCTAATGTGCTGGTAGTACCTCCAAAAGCTTTCACCAACACCGTATCGTTATCATCCGCATCCGTACCAACGCCAAGAGGTTTTCCATCAGTATCCACAGAGCGATAGCCTACACCCGCGCCGGCACCGAGTGCGACTGAATTGTTAACGGCAGTACTATTTTTATTAAGTCCTGTATAGGCATTCGTACCAATAGCCACACTACCGTCATCAGCTCGTAGTCCTGTACTTTGATCATTTGTCTCGAAGTTACTTCTACTGCTACCCGCAGTTGCCCTTTGACCGATAGCAATACTACGTCCATTACCTTGGTCGCGGCTTTTTGCGTCCTTACCAAGAATGATATCCCCATTTTTTTGGCAGTTGCTGAGTTACCGATTGCTACTGTATCGTCTCCAGTTGCAGCTGCTGTCGAGCCTAATGCTATGACTCCTACTTTTTCTGCTTTCGCTAAATTACCTATAGCAATTGTATTTGTAGCAGTAGCTCTAGCCCCATATCCTAAAGCTGTAGCTCCTTCTTGAGTCGCAAAAGCTTTTCCGCCGACCGCTGTGGTGTATTTATTCGTTGATTCTACACTACTACCTAAGGCAACACTAGATTCATTCGATGCCTTTGCAGCATTACCGATAGCAATGGAATTCTCACCAGTTGCTTGACTTTTAGAACCTACTGCCACTGCTTGCTTATTACTTGCATTAGTATCTAACCCAATAGCAACTGACCAGTTACCAGTAGATTTAGATTGAAAACCTAGGGCAATTGCACTATCTCCTGTGGCTTGTGCTTTTCTACCTACCGCTACTGCATTGATCTGAGTAGCCTTAGATTCTTGACCCACAGCAACATTGTTATCAGAACCTTCACCGGCTGGATTCGCTGCAACAGCTGCATAAGCCGAATGGCCACTTAATAGCGTCAAGGCGATAGCTGAAGATTTAATAAAATTGCCTGAAAATTTGACCGCACTTTTTTGTGCATTTGATGAACTTTGTTTTTTATGTGCTTTGGTTAATTCTGAAACAACCACCCAAGATTGAGTTGCTTGGCTCCAAACGATACGGAAGATTTTATTCATAAATGTCTCTCTAACGATGTTCAAAAATACCCTTAATCTCTTATTCAATTAATAAAAAAACTTGGGCGTAAATAAAGTGGAAAAATTATACAGATTTAGTCATGAAATTCAATTTAAAAATACAATCTTTACGATAATTTACATTTATCAAGTGTAATGAGAAATGAGGGCAAACGTTTGCTTTTTTTACGCAAGAAACAAGCAAAAGTGCGGTGAGTTTTAGGGGAGTTTTAGGGGAGTTTTAGGGGAGTTTTAGGGGAGTTTTAGGGGAGTTTTATGAGGAAAAGAAGTCAGGACAAAGCTCTATAGATTACAGAACTCCGCCCTTGATTTAACTATTCAACATTTTAGTTGCGAGTTAGTTGCGGGGCATTTTATCTCATTACTAACAAATTCTCGGTAGAGGTTCATTTGTTGGTAAATCTAATAATCGACTTTGTCCAAAAATGCCCACTAAACGCACTTTTTTATCGGTTGTCACTTCACCAATCACAGCCGCATTTTCACCTAATGGATGACGACGAAGTGCGGTCAAAATTTCTGGTGTTTTTTCAGCGGAGGCAACAATAACCAATTTCCCTTCATTCGCGAAGTTTAATGCTTCAAGACCAAGTAATTCACAAATTCCCCGCACTTCTTGGCGAATTGGCAAGGCTTGTTCATCAATATTCATGCCTAGCTGTTGCGCCTGTGCAAATTCATGCAAAACAGCATTGACACCACCACGGGTCGCATCTCGAACTGCTTTCACACCATCTACTCCGCGTAAATTTTCAATTAGTGGATAAAGCACCGCACAATCACTGTGAAGATCCGTTTGGATTCCCAATTTTTCACGTAAATTTAAGATTGTTGCGCCATGATCCCCAATGGTGCCACTCACAATGATTTTATCTCCTGCTTGAATTTTATGAACGCCCCAATCCAAATTTTGAGGAATAACACCAATTCCACTGGTATTGATAAAAATCTTATCCACAGCCCCTTTCTGTACCACTTTTGTATCGCCAGTAACAACCTGAATGCCTGCCGCTTTTGCGGTTTCTGCCATTGATTGAATAATTGCTTTAAGATCCGCAAGTGGCAATCCTTCTTCCAAAATAAAGCCACAGGATAAATATTTTGGTATCGCCCCGCACACCGCCACATCATTTGCCGTGCCGCACACTGCTAATTTCCCGATGTTACCACCAGGGAAAAAAATGGGATCAATGACAAAACTATCCGTGCTAAATGACAGTGTTTCGCCTTGCTTTGCTAATTCGGTTAATGGAATTCTTGCCTGATCTTCCCCTTGCGCCAAAATAGGATTAGCAAAGGCTTCAACAAAATAATCTTGAATCAATTTTTGCATGGCTGCACCGCCATTGCCGTGCGCCATAGTAATAAATTCACTCATTTTATTCTCTCCGATATTGATAATAGGCTGCACATGCACCTTCGGAAGAAACCATTAATGCGCCATAAGCATTATCAGGATTACAACCTGTGCTAAATAATGGGCAATCAGATGGTTTACAACGCCCAGTCAAGACATCACCACAACGAGAATTGGGATCATCCGCCACCTTTTGCGCTTGGCTTTGGAAATAAATTTCGGCATCAAATTCACGATAAGCCTCCGTCAATTCCACGCCTGATTGTTCAATTTCCCCCAAGCCACGCCATTCACTGCTTGCTTTAAGCTGGAATACTTCTTGCATTGAACGTTGGGCTATAGCATTTCCGTGATCATCAACAATACGTTTATATTGATTTTCGATTTCACAACGGCCATCAACAAATTGCTGCACTAACATCACAATCGCCTGCAAAATATCTAAAGGTTCAAAACCTGTAATCACAAAAGGTTTGTGATATTTATCGACAATCCCTTGATAAGGCGATGAACCAATCACCATACTCACATGCCCTGGCGCAAGAAAACCATCAATTTTGACTTGATCTTGTGCCAGCAAGCTATGTAAGGTTGGAATAATGGTGATGTTTTGGCAAACAATCCAGAAATTTTTTGTTCCTAGTTTTTTGGCTTGCTGAAGCGTCACTGCTGTACTCGGCATTGTCGTTTCAAATCCTAAGGAAAAAAAGACGACTTTTTTATTCGGATTATTTTGTGCAATATTCAATGCATCCAAAGGTGAATACACAATGCGAACATCTGCGCCTTTCGCTTTTGCTTCTAAGAGCGAACCTTTGCGACCTTTCACCCGCATTGCATCTCCAAAAGTACAGAAAATGACATCTGGTTTGAGCGCAATTTCAATACAAACATCAATACGCCCCATCGGAAGCACACAGACTGGGCACCCCGGACCATGAATAAATTCAATACTTTTTGGCAATAGCCGATCCAATCCAAATTTAAAAATCGTATGGGTATGCCCGCCACATACTTCCATTAAATACAACGGATTCTGCGCCGTAAAGTGCGGCATTTTTTCCATCAATTTTTCAAGTTGCGCCACTAAACTACGGGCAAGTTCAGGATCGCGAAATTCATCAACAAATCGCATCGATTATCCTTGTTTACGTTGTTGTTCTAGCCAATTTAACCACTCGCTAAGACCTTGTTCAGTGGTAGCAGAAAGTTGAATCACTTCAATATTTGGATTCACACGTTTTGCATTGGCAATACATTGTTCTACATCAAATTTCAAATAAGGTAATAAATCCACTTTATTTAAAATCATTAAACTTGATGCGGCAAACATATGCGGGTATTTAAGCGGTTTATCTTCGCCTTCTGTCACTGATAAAATCACTACTTTCGCTTTTTCACCAAGATCAAATTCAGATGGACAAACGAGATTTCCTACATTTTCGATAAACATAATGCTGTCAGCTTGTGGTCTTAATTTCACCATAGCTTCACTAATCATTTGTGCATCTAAATGACAACCTTTGCCTGTATTTACTTGAATAGCTGGCACACCAGTAGCACGAATACGATCTGCATCATTTTCAGTTTGTTGATCGCCTTCAATGACATAACAAGTGCGGTCATTTTTGAGGGCATTTAGCGTCGTCGTTAAAAGGGTGGTTTTGCCTGAACCCGGACTCGATACAAGATTTAAAGCTAAAATATGTTGTTTAGTAAAGAATGCTCGGTTTTGGTCCGCGAGTTGATTATTTTTTCCGAGAACATCTTGTTCAATTTTTAACAAACGTTTTTGAGTATCGTCTGCATCGACTGGTTTATTGAAATGAAATGCTGAATGTGAAAAATTTGGCGTACCTGATTGATGACTTCCTTGATCATCATGTGTATGAGGCAATTCACCAATACGGACTTGCTCTGGATGTCCGCAGCCACAGGTTGTACACATAAATCCTCCGTTTTAATGTGCTTATTTGGGCTGAGTTTTCAAACTGACTTTCCATAGAAATAAGGTCTAAAAAACTCAAAGCCCTGAGCTTTGTCAACAAATTTGCAACAAGCATAGCACAATCAAAATTCGGCTTTTTGATGAAGATCATAAACTGATAATTTCTGTGGCTAATTCGTTAATAAATCCATGATGATGGGATGAAATCAAAATGGGTAAGGAAAGTTCACGTAAAAGTGCGGTCAATTTTTCAGTGTTTTTTCGATCTAATCCATTGGTGGGTTCATCTAATAATAAGATTTTTGGCTGCATCGCTAAGACACCTGCAAGTGCGGTGAAATTTTTCTCACCACCAGATAAGGTATGCACCATACGATCTTTTAAACGTGTGATACCAAGACGTTCTAATTGCTGCTCTGCAATATGATACGCCTGCTCTCTAGACATGTTTTGGTTTAATGGTCCAAAGGCAATATCATCCAACACTGTTGGGCCAAAAAGTTGATCATCGGCATTTTGAAAGCAAATTCCAATCGTGCCACGAAACGGCGCAAAATCCTTTTCTTCACGACAAACTTGGCCAAATAGTTTAATTTCCCCTTTGGTTACAGGAACAAATCCCAACAAAGCAAGCAGTAAAGTGGTTTTTCCTGATCCAATTTCCCCTTGTACGAAAAGGCGTTTTTGACCTTCCAAGGTAAAACTCAAATCTTGAATAATCGCTCTACCATTGCGTTCTATACAAAGATTATTTACAGCTAACATGTTATTTTTCTCTCTTTTTGCCGAACTGAAAACCACGACATTTTAAAGCCATTTGCGCCGTTTCAGCTTTCAACAGGGCATGAATCAATAATAAAGCGACACTTTGAGCCGTTACATAAAGGGTTCGGCGATTAAGCCCAGGACGAAATCCACGAGCTCGCATAGCAATATCCATTTTTTGACGCAATTCGCCAAGCAGTGCAATGTAACGTACGGTCAGCACAAAAAGTTGAATTAATTTTTCTGGCAAAGGCAATTTACCAATGGCTTGAACAAGCACCGCATCATTAATATTCCACAAAAAAAGCCAAAGCGAAATCAACAATAAATGAGTACGTAAACTCAATTTTTCTGCTAATTCTATACCTTGAAAATTGAGTTCAATGCCATTTTCGCCAATTTTCCAACTTAATGTCGCCCACATTAAAACAATAAAAATGATTAAAGCAAACCAACGTTTAAGATAGGGCAAAAAAGATTTTTGACTGAACTGCAGTGAAATAAAAAATAGAGAAACTGCAAGAGCATTAAGGGGGATAAGCCAAGTGAGATCACTCAATCCACTAATGATTAGCCCCCAGATAAACAGATAAATCAACCTAAAGTGCGGTTGAAATAAGCGATGAATTTTCATTAAGTGACATTCTCGGTACGATTCATGACTTCAGGATACATTTTACCAAGTAAGGTAATCACCCCTACGCTGATAATACTATCCAAAATAAATACCGGAATATGAGAGACTAGCAAGAGCCAAACAAGATTCAGATAACTTTTACCACCATCTAACATCAGCACAAAAGAAGCAAGCGCGCCTGCTCCGCCAACGCCAATTACGCCAGCTCCAATACCGACTAATAAGCGATCTTTTAAAGCCATGTGCGGTTGTAAACGAGAACGGAAAAGATAATGAGCGATCACCGCTGGCGTTGCCATCACACAAAGATTGACGCCTAACACTGCAAATCCGCCGAAAGAAAAGAAGATGACTTGCAATAAAAGTGCGATGAGAAACGCAGGAAATACAGCCCACCCTAGAAATAAACCAGCCATGCCATTTAAAATTAAATGAACGCTACCAATCCCTACGGGCACATGAATGGTTCCAGCCACAAAAAATGCTGCCGCAAAAAGTGCGGTGAGCGGTAAACGTTCTGATTCTAAACGACGCAACCCCACGGCAATGCCAGCAACAGCAAGCACCGCACCAGCTAATAAAATAGGCGTATGTAACACGCCTTCAGATAAATGCATTAAATACGTCCTTGTTTAATTTTACGCGCATTACGTAAAGCAATAAGTCCAGCAATACCAACGATATAACCAATTCCGCCTAAAATATCATGCAAATAAATTTTATCTTTTAAATGCGCAATATCTTCACGAAGCAGCATTAAATCTGCACCGCTTTGATTTTCGGCAGATGTGTGAGCGGCAACAACTGACGCACGGTGTCCTTCATCGCCTTCTACTACAACTTTTAAAGTTGTATGTGGCACATCAGCAATGGAAAGCTTAAATGCGCCTTGACGGTCAGTTTTTCCAGTTAAAACGGGATCAGAAACGCCTGAGCGGAAAACTTCTAAATAAGTTTCAGCTGCTGGGGTCATATCAGAATAATAGGATTTGCCAGAGAGTGTTTGCCCATCATATTGGGCAAACACATAAAGCGCATGGGCATAAGCATTCGGGAGATAGCAAGCCGCAAAAAGTGCGGTTAAAAAAACAATTTTCTTCATCCCAAATCCATATTATTGCGCATCAAAAGTTAACATATATTCTACAGAGCGACGATCGTAATCCGCATTATTTGTTACGTTTTCCTCAAACTCTGCCCATACTTTATTGAAGCCTTTAGTTGGCGTAAATTGAGCAATACCTTTTTCATTAGTTAAATTGAACGGCGCATCTTCACTCACACCCACTTTAATGCCTTGAACTGGTTTACCATTATGTAACACAAGGATAGAAAGTGGTTTGTTCGCTTGTGCTTTTTCTTGAGGAATCAATTCGTAAGCTTGTTGATGAGATTTGAAAGATTCAGCATCCCATTTCAAAATCGCTTTACCAAATTTAACAGGATTGGTACTAAATTCTGCTGTTGGTTCTTCACGTTTTGTTTTTTCAACGTATTTACCGCTTGGTAATTTTGACCATACACCATTATCGAAATGAACGAATACTAAATCTGATTTAGGCATAAGATAGGCTTCGCCATTTCTGAATTGATAGTCAACTGAGGTTAATTTTCCTTGAGAATTTAAGGCTTGGATAGATTTAAGTTTAGATTCTGGATAGGTTTCAGTTTGTTCATGTCCAAATTTCACCACGTATTCACCTTTAGCTGAAGCAGGTTCAAGCCAAACATTGTGAGCGTTAGCAACAGACATACCTAAAAGTGCGGTTAATCCCACTGCGATTTTTTTTAATTCCATTTTGGATGCTCCTTGTTTATTTAAGAAAATCTGAACGCATGATAAAATATGAAGTAACTTTAGAGTCAAGTTATTTTTTTAGGTGATTAATGAAAATTGGAGCACTTGCTAAAGCCCTAGGCTGTACCGTAGAAACCATTCGTTATTATGAACAACAAGGTTTAATCCCGCCCCCAAAACGCACTTCAGGCAATTTTCGGCAATATAATGAAGAACACTTACAACGTTTATCATTTATTTGTAACTGCCGAAATCTAGATATTTCATTAAGTGAAATAAAAACCCTACTGAATTTAGAAAATGCTTCAAAACAACAAGCAGAAGAAATAAATCGTGTGTTAGACAAACATATTAAAGAGGTGGCAACAAGAATTCATGAACTCGCCCATTTGCGGATGAAATTAATTGAATTACGTGAAAAAACAGTCTCGAATGATGAAGATCCAATGAAATTGCTATTGCAACACAGTGGCGTGAAATTTGTGCGATTAAAATAACCGCACTTTTAGATTATGGCTGACTAGATAAACGCTGTTTCGCTTCCTTATTGCCTAATTCAGCGGCTTTCTTCAGCCATTCCAATGATTTTTCAGGTTGGTTTTGTGAGCGATAAATATTACTTAACATCATCATCGCATCCGTGTCTTTAGCGCGAGCTGTACGTTCAAAAAGCTTAATGGCTTGTTCTGTATTTTGTTTGACGTAATCGCCACGTAGATACATAACGCCAAGGTTATTTAGCCCTTTCACGCTGCCCTTCTCTGCCGCTTCGCTAAACCACCAATAAGCCTTTTCGTAGTCTCTCACCGTGCCACGCCCAAGATTATATAACATTCCTAGATTGCTTTGAGCGGTTATGTTTCCTTCTAACGCCATCGGATACATGATATCGAAAACAGAGATCCATTGCTGTTTATTGGCAAAGTCTTGTGCCAAATTCATTCTTGCTTGATCATTCATTTTCGAACTTGCTGTAACATCAACCGTTTTCATTGCCCAAATAGGCAAACTAAAAGAAAATAATACTGTATGAAAAAATAACTTCAGTTTCATTTATAAAGTTGCTATTAAAAGTAAAATAAAAAACACAGCAGTGATCGCAAATTCGGTTAGTCCAACTTGCATAACAGAGAGCTTTTTAGTGGGCAGATAAACCGCTCTCACCAATCCGGGAACAAAAGCTAATGCTAAAATAAATTGTTGCGAAACCACAAAAATCAGCACACATAATAAGTGAAAAATCACTGACGCCCAAAAATAACGTGGATTTTTTCGCTCACGCATCATAGATTTCACATAAAGTGTTGTTCCAATAAAAAATAATGTTGGGTAAATCGCCACCCAAAGTATTTTTTCATCAAAAGTGCGGTCAGAAAAATAATAAGATCCCATTCCAGCTAGAGCAAAAATTAAGATCCCCGCCAAGTCATTCCATAAGTTACGCTCATCTTTTTTCTTGGTGAAATAAATGTTTACCGCGACAAACGGCAACATGGCAAACATAAAATACAGTACTTGCCAATTATAAATTAACGCGGGAATCGCAAAAATCACAGCGGCAGCAAAATAAATCACAGACCATTTTTTGTATAACTCAAGATTTTTACCTTTAAACAAATTCAAAAAAGGATACGTCATCAAATAAAGCGAAAACCATCCTAATAGTAAAAATACATGCGCCCATACAGGATTAGCAAGTAACATGCCGTAAATAAAAGGCACCAATGCCATAACAATAGCGCCATGCTGATTAGAGATAAGCAGTTTCATAATGATTAAATAATTGAGAATAATTATCGGGTATTCTAGCCTAGTAAAGAGGATTTTACAAAGTGGTAAACGCTATTTAGAATAGAAAAAAATACCCCAAAGGAGAACCCTATGACAATTCAACGCATTTTACCCAGCACACGTTTAAGTGAAGTTTCAATTCATAACAACCTCGCCTATTTTGCAGGGCAAGTTCCAGAATTAACCATCGAGCAAAATACCTACGAACAAACCAAAGAAGTATTAGGTTTAATTGATAAATTGTTAGCAGAAATTGGCTCCAATAAAAGCAATATTTTAACTGCGCAAATTTTCTTGGCAGATATGCAAGATTATGCACAATTCAATCAAGCTTGGGATGAATGGGTCGATCGTGTTAGCCCACCAAGTCGAGCGACAGTCGAAGCTAAATTAGCGGATCCTCGTTGGAAAGTTGAAATTGTTATTATTGCAACCTGTTAGTTTTTTAAGCCGAATAAACAGGAGAATATTATGGAAAATTGGACAAATGAAATTTGGGTAGCGATTGGTATCGCTTTTATTGTTGGATTATTTATTGGTTACATTGCCGTGCGTTTAACCAAAGGCTCCGTAAAACATCAAGCTAAAACAGAAGCTGAATTAAAAACAGTTAAAACCCAACTTGATACACAAAAAGCGCAAATCGAAAAACATTTCGCAGAAAGTGCTGAGTTATTCAAAACCTTAATTAACGATTATCAAAAACTTTATCGCCACTACGCAACCTCCTCCAATAATTTACTGGGCGAAAAAGATCACAAAGGTTTATTCACCCAACAGTTAATTACTGCAACAGATAAATCTCAAGATGAACAACCTAGAGATTATTCTGAGGGCGCATCAGGCTTATTTAAAGAAAATAAAGAAGAAAATTAAAAAAAAGTGCGGCTAAAAATAGAAATGTTTTTAGCCGTTTTTATATAGGAACAATTTATTGTTCTCTTATAACACTTATAAAACCTAGATAAAACAAAACCCCGCGATTAGTTTCGCGGGGTTATGAAAGGGTTAGATGGTGCGACTAGCTGGACTCGAACCAGTGACCCCCACCATGTCAAGGTGGTGCTCTAACCAACTGAGCTATAGTCGCACTGCATAAAGTGCTAGGAATTATAGATATTTTTAATCTGAAAACAAGTATTTTTCTTAAAACCCGATATAACTGACAAAAAAGTAAACAGTATTGCCTTAAATAACCGGGCCGTTTTTGATTTCCCAAATTTTTAAGCGTATAATGCGCACCGATTTTTCGTCTGGCTAATATATAGCCAAGTAAAAATAGTATCTTTAAAATTTTGTAATTATTGACGGAGTAAATAATGTCTAGAAGACTAAGAAGAACGAAGATTGTATGTACTATGGGCCCATCAACTGACCGTGATAACAATCTTGAAAAAATTATCGCAGCGGGCGCTAACGTAGTTCGTATGAACTTCTCTCACGGTACACCTGATGACCATATTGAACGTGCTGAACGTGTACGTTCTATTGCGAAAAAATTAGGTAAAACTGTGGCAATCTTAGGTGATTTACAAGGTCCTAAAATTCGTGTTTCTACCTTTAAAGATGGTAAAATTTTCTTAAACATTGGTGACAAATTCATTCTTGATGCAGAGTTACCAAAAGGTGAAGGCACACAAGAATCTGTTGGTCTAGACTATAAAACCCTTCCACAAGATGTTGTTCCTGGCGACATTCTTTTATTAGATGACGGCCGTGTTCAATTAAAAGTATTATCAACTGATGGTGCAAAAGTTTTCACTGAAGTTACTGTTGGTGGTCCATTATCAAATAATAAAGGTATCAACAAACTAGGCGGAGGTTTATCTGCTGATGCATTAACAGAAAAAGATAAAGCAGACATTATTACCGCTGCACGTATTGGCGTTGATTTCTTAGCTGTTTCTTTCCCTCGTTCAAGCGCTGACCTAAATTATGCGCGTGAACTTGCCCAACAAGCTGGTTTAAATGCAAAAATCGTTGCTAAAGTTGAACGTGCAGAAACAGTGGCTACTGATGAAGCAATGGACGATATCATTTTAGCATCTGATGTCATCATGGTTGCACGTGGTGACTTAGGTGTAGAAATCGGCGATCCTGAATTAGTCGGTGTACAGAAAAAATTAATCCGTCGTTCACGTCAATTAAATCGTGCTGTAATTACAGCGACTCAAATGATGGAATCAATGATTAGCAATCCAATGCCAACTCGTGCTGAAGTAATGGACGTTGCAAACGCAGTATTAGATGGTACTGATGCAGTTATGCTTTCTGCAGAAACAGCTGCTGGTCAATATCCTTCTGAAACAGTAGCAGCAATGGCCGGCGTATGTTTAGGTGCAGAAAAAATGCCAAGCATTAACGTTTCTCGTCACCGTATGGATAAAGAATTTGAAACCATTGAAGAATCTGTTGCTATGTCTGCAATGTATGCAGCAAACCACATGAAAGGTGTTGCAGCGATTGTCACTTTAACTAGCACAGGCCGTACTCCATTATTAATGTCACGCATTAGCTCTGGCTTACCTATCTTTGCTTTATCTCGCAATCAAGAAACCTTAAACCTTTGTGCACTATACCGTGGCGTAACTCCAGTTTATCATAATGAAGATAGCCGCACAGAAACCAGTGCAAAAGCAGCACTCCAATCATTAAAAGAAAAAGGTTACTTATCTACTGGTGATTTAGTGCTTGTTACTCACGGTGGTCAAGGTGCGACACAAACCAACGTATGTCGTACATTAATTGTTGAATAATCAACAATCTAAATACGTTCAACTGAAAGAGCGGTGGATTTTTCCACCGTTTTTTATTTCCTTTTTTCACCGCACTTTTCACTTAAACCCAATAGATATTTGCGGTATCATAGACGACATTCTAGTATCGAAATAAGTCCTATGGCATCACAACCTCAAATCAAATCTTCTGACAAAAAAACGGCACAAATAAGTATTCCACCACACTCACTTGAGGCTGAACAAGCCGTATTGGGTGGCATCATGCTGAGCAATCAACATTGGGATGGCATTGCTGAACGTGTGATTGCCGACGATTTTTATACTTTTCAGCATCGTCTGATTTTTACAGAAATGGAACATCTAATGCGTAATCAATCGCCTATTGATTTAATTACGCTAGATCAAGCCTTAAGAAGCCGTGGTGTAAGCGATGAAGTGGGTGGATTTGCCTATCTAGCAGAGCTTTCCAATAATACGCCAAACGCGATTAATATCTTGGCTTATGCGGATATTGTGAGAGAAAAAGCCATATTACGAGAACTTATTTCGGTAGGAAATCGTATTGCTGAAAATAGCTATTCTCCCAAAGGGCAAGACATCAAGTTAATTCTTGATGAGGCAGAGCGTGAAGTGTTTGCGATTGCAGAAAAACGAACAACTTCTAGCGAAGGCCCACAAAATGTGATCAATGTGCTGGAAAGTACTATTGAAAAAATCGATATTTTGAGCAAACTTGAAAATCATTCTGGCGTAACGGGCATTACGACCGGTTTCACTGATCTTGATAAAAAAACGGCAGGTTTACAGCCTTCTGACTTAATTATCGTTGCGGCACGTCCGTCAATGGGTAAAACCACTTTCGCCATGAACCTTTGCGAAAATGCCGCAATGGCAAGTGAAAAACCCGTTTTAGTATTTAGTTTAGAAATGCCAGCAGAACAAATTATGATGCGTATGATCGCATCGCTTGCTCGTGTTGATCAAACTAAAATTCGAACAGGCCAAAATTTAGATGAAATCGAGTGGAACAAAATTGCCAGCGTAGTTGGGATGTTCAAGCAAAAAAATAATCTTTATATCGATGACTCTTCAGGCCTAACGCCTACTGATGTTCGTTCCCGTGCACGCCGAGTTTATCGTGAAAATGGTGGATTAAGTATGATTATGGTGGATTATTTGCAATTAATGCGCGCACCAGCATTTTCAGATAACCGAACACTAGAAATAGCGGAAATTTCTCGTTCCCTCAAAGCGCTCGCTAAAGAATTACAAGTGCCTGTGGTCGCCCTTTCTCAGTTAAATCGTACTTTAGAACAACGTGCAGACAAACGCCCTGTAAACTCAGATTTACGTGAATCAGGCTCCATTGAACAAGATGCAGACTTGATTATGTTTATTTACCGAGATGAAGTCTATAACGATAATTCCGAAGATAAAGGGATTGCAGAAATTATTATCGGTAAACAGCGTAACGGCCCGATTGGTCGAGTGCGGTTAAAATTTAATGGACAATTCTCACGCTTCGACAATCTCGCCGAACAACGTGAATATCATGATGATTATTAAGGAATAACAATGAATGTAAAACCGGCGACAGCGAAAATTAGCTCGCACGCCTTAAAACAAAATTTAGAAATAATTAAACAAAAAGCACCAAATAGTAAAATCATCGCTGTGGTTAAAGCAAACGCCTATGGTCACGGCGTTGTGTTTGTCGCATCAACTTTAGAACAAAATGTAGATTGCTTTGGCGTGGCTCGTTTAGAAGAGGCTTTGGCATTACGTTCAAATGGTATTACTAAACCAATTTTATTGCTTGAAGGCTTTTTTAATGAACAAGATTTGCCCGTCTTAGCGGTCAATAATATCGAAACTATCATACATAATCGTGAACAATTGGAAGCACTAAAACGTGCGAATTTACCAAGCCCAATTAAAGTTTGGTTAAAAATAGACACAGGCATGCATCGTTTAGGTGTTGCATTAGATGAAGTCGATTTTTTCTATAATGAACTTAAAAAACTTCCATATATTCAACCGCGCTTGGGCTTTGTCAGCCATTTCAGCCGCGCTGATGAATTAGAATCAGATTACACCCGACTTCAAATAAATCGTTTTTTATCCGCTACAAAAGATAAACAAGGTGAACGTACTATTGCAGCGTCAGGCGGCATTCTTTTCTGGCCTGAATCTCATCTGGAATGTATCCGCCCTGGTATTATTATGTATGGCATTTCACCAACTGATACCGTCGGTGCTGAGTTTGGTTTAACACCAGTGATGAATTTAACTTCATCATTGATTGCTGTTCGCAACCATAAACAAGGTGAACCAGTTGGGTACGGTGGCATTTGGACAAGTTCACATGATACAAAAATCGGCGTTGTGGCTATTGGCTATGGCGATGGGTATCCTCGCGATGTTCCTGAAGGCACGCCTGTTTATTTGAATGGTCGTATCGTGCCAATCGTAGGAAGGGTTTCAATGGATATGTTAACCGTTGATTTAGGACCTGATAGCCAAGATCAAGTAGGTGATGAAGTCATTCTATGGGGTAAGGAATTACCTATTGAAACCGTAGCTAAATTCACAGGAATTTTAAGCTATGAGCTAATTACAAAATTAACGCCGCGTGTTATAACTGAATATGTTGATTAATCTGTTAATCACTGCATTTTCTGAAGAGAGGGATTCATTCCCTATTTAATAAAAACCCCAGAAAGTGCGGTTAAAATTTTGATTATTTTTAATGAAAGGAAATACCATGAAAAACATTAACCCGACTCACACCCATGCGTGGAAATCTCTTGAAGCTCATAAAGCTGAATTGTCAAACACCAGCATCCAAGATTTATTTAAACAAGAAAAAAATCGTTTTGATGATTATTCTTTAACATTCAATAACCAAATTCTTGTAGATTTTTCTAAAAACAACATCAATCAAACCACCCTTTCACATCTTCGCCAACTTGCTCAAGAATGCGCTCTTGATAGCGCAAAAGAAGCTATGTTTACCGGTGAAAAAATCAATCGTACTGAAAATCGTGCTGTACTACATACCGCACTTCGCAATCGCGCTAATACCCCAGTGCTTGTTGATGGTAAAGATGTTATGCCTGAAGTCAATGCTGTGCTAGCTAAAATGAAAGATTTCTGTCAGCGTATTATTTCTGGTGAATGGAAAGGCTATACAGGCAAAGCAATTACTGATGTTGTGAATATTGGTATTGGTGGCTCTGATTTAGGCCCTTATATGGTAACCGAAGCGCTTCGCCCATATAAAAATCACCTAAATATGCACTTTGTTTCAAATGTCGATGGCACACACATTGCAGAGACCTTAAAAAAAGTCAATCCAGAAACCACGCTTTTCTTAGTGGCATCGAAAACTTTTACCACTCAAGAAACCATGACAAATGCACAAAGCGCGCGTGATTGGTTACTGAAAGCTACGAAAGATGAAAGTGCCGTTGCAAAACATTTTGCAGCATTATCAACCAATGCTAAAGATGTAGAAAAATTTGGTATTGATACCAATAACATGTTTGAATTTTGGGATTGGGTTGGCGGCCGTTACTCTTTATGGTCAGCTATTGGTCTTTCAATTGCACTATCAATTGGCTTTGAAAACTTTGAAGAGTTGTTGAATGGCGCGCATGAAATGGATAAACATTTCCGCTCTACTCCAATTGAAAAAAATATTCCAACCACCTTAGCATTAATTGGCCTATGGAATACTAATTTCCTTGGTGCACAAACAGAAGCGATCTTACCTTATGATCAATATTTACATCGCTTTGCAGCTTATTTCCAACAAGGTAATATGGAATCAAATGGTAAATATGTGGATCGTGATGGCAATGTCATTAATCATTACCAAACTGGCCCGATTATTTGGGGAGAACCAGGTACAAACGGACAACATGCGTTCTATCAATTAATTCACCAAGGCACCACTTTAATTCCTTGTGATTTTATCGCACCGGCCCAAAGCCACAATCCATTGGCGGATCATCATAATAAATTGCTTTCTAACTTCTTCGCACAAACAGAAGCATTGGCATTCGGAAAAACAAAAGAGGAAGTCGAGGCTGAATTTGTAAAAGCGGGTAAATCTTTGGATGATGTAAAAAATATCATTCCATTTAAAGTATTTACGGGTAATAAGCCAACCAATTCGATTCTAGTTCAAAAAATCACGCCATTTACCTTGGGGGCATTAATTGCTATGTATGAACATAAAATCTTCGTACAAGGTGTGATTTTTAATATCTTTAGCTTCGATCAATGGGGGGTAGAATTAGGCAAACAACTTGCAAACAGAATTCTTCCTGAATTAACAGATTCTGAAAAAGTAGCAAGTCATGATAGCTCAACCAATGGGTTAATCAATCAATTTAAAGCATGGCGTTAGTTTTTTAATATATAAATAATCTGCACTCTAATTACTGATAGATAATCAGATTTTTAAGTGCAGATTATTCAATTTTTATCGTATCTTAAGTACATTGATTATTTTGAAGAGTTTTTTATAATTAAAAACTAAATGTAAGTTACAACATCAAGCAAAATATCCCAATATAAAAAAGCGGTCGTTTTGCTTATAATTCAAGCATCAACCCATTCTACCTTCCTTAAAAAATAATCATATTTATTCTATAAACAACAGGATAACGCTTGCAATTGACATAGAATGTAAAATACAGGCTAAATATTATTAAGAACTGAAAAGTATGGCTGGGGTACTAGGATTCGAACCTAGGGATGCCGAGATCAAAACCCGGTGCCTTACCGCTTGGCGATACCCCAACAGAGAAATCTTTGATTAGATATAAAGAAGATTTTATTTGATAGTATGGCTGGGGTACTAGGATTCGAACCTAGGGATGCCGAGATCAAAACCCGGTGCCTTACCGCTTGGCGATACCCCAACTACTATTTGACTTACAAAGCGATAAATGGTGCGGGACGAGGGACTTGAACCCACACACCTCTCGGCGCCAGAACCTAAATCTGGTGCGTCTACCAATTTCGCCAGTCCCGCAAATCTGGTGGCTACAGCGAGATTCGAACTTGCGACCCCAACATTATGAGTGTTGTGCTCTAACCAACTGAGCTATGTAGCCATTACCTTAATTTGCCTAACCATATCGGCTTTGCGGGGCGTATTATGCTGATTTTGCCGATACTCGTCAAATACTTTTTTGAAAAAATTTGTGTTTCTATGTTTATTTGATTATTAAAAAAACACTTTACTTGTTTTTTACACGTTTGCAGTTTGCATTGTAAGCATTCCTATTCTGTGTCTCTAATTTTTTACTTTTTCACATTCATATATAAATTTTATTTATATTATGATTAAAAAAAGGGCACTTTTTCATTTGTCAATAAAATCTATTTGACAAAAAATGCCTAAATCGTTATTTCTATAACCACTATTCTAAAAAAATCACAACATCTTAGGAGTACCTTATGTCCCATCTCTCAGTCGCCAAATTTGGCGGAACATCTGTAGCCAACCATGCAGCAATGACAGCTTGCGCAAAAATTGTCATTGCAGATCCCAATACGCGCGTAGTCGTGCTTTCTGCGTCAGCTGGGGTGACGAATTTATTAGTCGCTTTGGCAAATGGTGTAGAAACAACAGAACGTGAAAAATTAATCGGTGAAATCCGTCAAATTCAAGAGAATATTTTAAATGAATTAAAAGACGACAGCCGTGTTCGTCCAATTATTGAAAAATATCTTGAAAATATTACCGCACTTTCTGAAGCAGCTAGTCTTGCAACCTCTCCCGCATTAACCGATGAACTCATCAGCCACGGTGAGATGATGTCCACTCAAATCTTTATTGAGATTTTACGTGAACAAAACGCATCGGGCACTTGGGTTGATGTACGTACAATTGTTGCAACCAATAACCATTTTGGTAAAGCAGCACCGAATGATGAACAAACTCAATCAAACAGCGATAGCATTTTAAAACCATTAATAGACCGCGGCGAATTAGTCATCACCCAAGGTTTTATCGGGCGTGAACCAAGCGGTAAAACAACCACATTAGGCCGTGGCGGTAGCGACTACTCTGCTGCCTTGTTAGCCGAAGTATTAAATGCAAAAGACGTTTTAATTTGGACTGATGTTGCAGGTATTTACACAACCGATCCACGCATTGTTCCAGCTGCGCAACGTATCGACACAATGAGCTTTGCTGAAGCAGCTGAAATGGCAACCTTTGGCGCAAAAGTGCTACATCCAGCCACATTACTCCCCGCAGTTCGCAGCAATATCCCCGTTTATGTGGGGTCAAGTAAATCACCAGAAGCAGGCGGAACTTGGGTCACTCGCGATCCTCAACCTCGTCCAACTTTCCGTGCAATTGCGCTACGCCGAGATCAAACTTTACTTACGCTTTCCAGCTTAAGTATGCTGCATGCACAAGGTTTCTTAGCGAATGTATTTAACATTTTAGCTAAACACAAAATTTCAGTGGATACAATCACCACATCAGAAGTGAGCGTAGCATTAACATTAGATAAAACTGGCTCCGCATCTTCAGGGGCAGAATTACTTTCAACCGAATTGCTAGATGAACTTCGTCAATATTGTTCAGTGAAAGTCGATACTGGATTATCATTAGTTGCATTAATCGGCAATGATTTACATACTGCAACAGGTGTAGCAAAAGGAATTTTTGATACTCTTGAGCCTTATAATGTAAGAATGATTAGCTATGGTGCAAGTACCAACAATATTTGTATGCTCGTGCAAAGTGAACATGCTGACGAAGTCGTTCGTTCATTACACAAATCCTTATTTGAATAAAATCTAACCCCAAAGTGCGGTGAAAAATCACCGCACTTTTTCTTTTATATCATTGAGATTAAAGCCGAAAAAGAGTAAAGTAAACGGCTGTTCATTTGACTAATTTAACCGAATAAAGGCGGAAATTATGGGAAAAAGTGTTGTTATCTTAGGCGCTCAATGGGGCGATGAAGGTAAAGGGAAAATCGTCGATCTTCTAACGGATCGCGTAAAATACGTAGTTCGTTACCAAGGCGGTCACAACGCAGGCCACACACTTATCATCAATGGAGAGAAAACCGTATTACGTTTAATTCCATCAGGTATGTTACATCCAAACGTAACTTGCTTAATTGGTAATGGCGTTGTGGTTTCACCTGAAGCATTAATGAAAGAAATGGGTGAACTTGAAAGCCGTGGTATTAAAGTTCGTGAACGTTTGTTAATTTCTGAAGCTTGTCCTTTAATCTTGCCTTATCATGTGGCTATGGATCACGCCCGTGAAGCAGCTCTCGGCAAAAAAGCTATCGGTACAACTGGTCGTGGTATTGGCCCTGCTTATGAAGATAAAGTGGCTCGTCGTGGTTTACGCGTAGGCGATTTATTTAATAAAGAAGCTTTTGCCGAAAAACTCAAAAACATCCTTGAATACTATAATTTCCAATTGGTGAACTACTACAAAGTTGAAGCTGTCGATTATCAAAAAACCTTAGATGATGTAATGGCAATTGCCGATGTAATCACTGGTATGGTGGCAGATATCACTACAATTCTTGATACAGCACGCAAAAATGGTGAGCACATTTTATTTGAAGGTGCGCAAGGTACCATGTTGGATATCGACCACGGTACTTATCCATATGTAACCAGCTCAAACACAACGGCTGGTGGTGTTGCAACAGGTTCTGGTTTTGGCCCGCGTAATCTTGATTATGTACTTGGTATCATCAAAGCTTACTGTACTCGTGTAGGTGGTGGCCCATTCACAACAGAATTATTTGATGATGTGGGGGCTGAAATTGCGCGTAAAGGTAACGAATTTGGCGCAGTAACAGGCCGTCCACGTCGTTGTGGTTGGTTCGATGCCGTCGCCATTCGTCGTGCAATCCAACTTAACTCTATTTCTGGCTTCTGCATGACCAAATTAGACGTATTAGATGGTTTTGATGAAGTAAAAATCTGTGTTGCATACAAAATGCCAAATGGTGAAATCGTTGAATATGCACCATTAGCCGCGAAAGATTGGGAAGGTGTAGAACCAATTTATGAAACATTACCAGGCTGGAAAGAAAATACTTTCCGCATCACAGATGTAAATAAATTACCACAAAACTGCATTAACTATATTAAACGTATTGAAGAAGTGACTGGCGTGCCAATTGATATTCTTTCAACCGGCCCTGATCGTGTAGAAACCATGATTTTACGTGATCCGTTCGCAGCTTAATTTCATCTCAGTTTTCGACCGCACTTTTAAAAGTGCGGTCATTTTTTATCTTATTTTTATATCAAACTAAAAGGGCTAAGTTCTATTTACAGAACTTAGCCCTTTAATTACTTACTATACTGTGTGGTTAGATTACCAGAAGTATCCTACTGCTGCACCACCGGTCACTTCACCTTGAGTGTTAGCACCCATTGAGAAGTGAACACCGTATTTACCGTTATCAGAAATACGAGAGTAACCCACTGCTACCGCAGATTGGTTTTTGTGTTGACCCACACCTGCTGTTGCCACAGATTGACCCGGTTTATGCGGTTGTAACAAGTTTGCCATAGCTGCAGAAGTCGCCATGCCCGCATTCATACGGTTGCCTAATTTATTAATTTGGCCCTGTAACTTATTACCCATCGCATATAACTGGCTACCATTTACCGCATCTTTTGAAGTTGCTGAAATTTCACCTGGTGCTACGCCTGTAATCTTAGTCGGTGCGCCTGTCGCTGTACCAACATTGATATTTCCACCATTGTTAGTAATCTTAGGACCATTATCACCGAATTGAACGCTGTCAAAGGTTACATTAGAAGCGGTTGCGTAAGTCACTTTACCGTTAGACTCTTGTTTCACGGTCATATTTTTACCTGCAACCATTTCAACTTTTTTACCTGGATTGATCATTTCTGGCGTACCTGAAATTTTCTTCCCACCATTTTCTGAAGTGGTTAATGTAAAGCCTGAATTGTTAATTGCATTTGCTACATCTTGTGCAGTCGCCACTTTATTTTCAACATTTGCAATATTATTTTCAGCATCTTCAACTGCTTGTTTAGCAACCTTACGTACTGCTTCTGGTGCATTAGGTGGTAAGCTATTATATGCATCTTTTGCATCCTTTAATACTCTCTGCATTTCAGGCGTAACTGGGCCTTGAACGCTACCATCAGATTTATTGGTGATTTTGCCTGTATCAATGTCAAATTTCACATTACTTGTCGTACCATTTTCAGTTTCTACTGAAACTTTAGTACCTTTACCATCGACAAAGTTAACAGTGTCATAAGGTTTTACAAAATCCTTCGCGTCACCATTATTTTGTAAATTCCAACCTGCATTCAACATATCAGATACGGTCGCTGCATTATTTTTAACTTTATCAGCGTCTTCAGCTGTTGGTGCAGCCTGATTCAATGTAGGGTTATTACCATTCTTCGTTTCAGGCAAGTTAGATTTCACGTTACCTAATGTCGTTGGTGCACCAATTTCATTCGGTGCTGCCGCTGGATTAACCATATTCGTTGTTAAGTCCGCAGGTTTCACTTCTGTTGTCGTTGGGTTACCTTTATCATCAACAGTAAAGTATTTATCACCCACTTTAGTCACTGGCTTGCCTTTCTTATCAGTATATTGAACTGGTAAGCCTGTTACATCCACTTTTACTGTCGTGGTAGTTACTTTTGTTCCGTCATTGTTAACAGATTCTTTGGTCGCTAACTTCACTTTCGTGTTGTTACCATCTGCAAAACGAACTTGATCATCTGGGTTAACTTTTTCATCTTCATTTTTGAAGTCCTCAGAAGCTAACGCAGCTGTTTGTTTACCAATCACAAAACCAGATTTTTGAATCGCTGTAGCTACTTTATTACCTGTTACATAGCCCGCACCAGTATTAGGTGAAGATGGATCTTCATTTGGTTTAACTACTTCACCGTCTTTAATACCAATAGTAATTTCACGAACACCATCTTTAGTGTCACCAATTACAGAAATTCCAGCCCCAGCTTTAAAATCCACTTTATTAGCATTCTTCACTGTATCTACATAACCATTTTCAGGCGCACCAACAATCCAGCCCATATTCTGCAAATCACCTACTGTTGCAGCTGCATTTGGCGTAGTTGCGTTTGCTAAATCAACAAGATTAGATTCAGGTTTAGCCCCGTCCTTACCATTTGGTGCAGTTTCTACTGGTTTAGTATTCAATGATGAAGCAACACCTGTAATTTGGGTAGGTTTACCATCAGAAGAAGTTACATTTAACGCAGTTGTTGGTTGTTTTTCAGCAGCATTGTTAGTCGCTGGTTTAGCCGCTTCGGTTTTAAACTCAACTGGTGATTTACCATCTTTATTATTACCAACTTTTACTGTATTAAACTCAACGTCCTCTTTAGTTGCATAAGTTACTTTACCATCAGCATCTTGTTTCACAGACATATTTTTGCCAGCAACCATTTCAACAGTTGCACCCGGATTGATTAATTCACCAGCATCCTTAGTACCTTTAGCTTTTTCACCGTTACTATTTTTATCAGCAGAAGTCTTTAAGTTAAAACCAGATTTATTAATCATATCTGCAACATTACCTGCAGTTACTAATTTTTTAGCATTATCATCTTTAGGATTTGTAACCTTTCCGCCTGTAGATGTTAAAGTTTCAGTTTGTGGTTCTGGTTGTTTTACATCTACTGTAATAGTACGAATACCATCTACAGTTTTACCAGATACCGTTGCTGCGCCAGTACCAATGAATTTCACTTCGTTCGCATTTTTTACTGTATCTTTGTATGCTTCACCTAAAGCATCAGTTGTTTTATTAGAAGATACAATCCATCCCATATTCGCTAAATCACGAACAGTTGCTGCAGAATTTAATACATTATTAGGTAGAGCTTTCTCACCTGGCTTAGTTCCTAAATTCACTAAGTTAGGTTGATCTGTTACTGGGGTACCTGGAGTTGTTGTTACTGGCGTAGTATCTAATGCAGACTTAACCCCTGTAATTTTTTTATTACCTAAATCTACACCCTGAGGATTAAAAGTCATAGTGGTTCCATTTCCACCAATACTTGTCATGTCAGTTAACACTGGATTTAACGAATAAGTAAAGTTTTTACCATCTTGTTTTAACTTGATGTTTTTACCTGCTTTGAACGTTACTGTATTACCAGCTTTCACACTCTCTAACTAATATATTGTGAAAAATAATTATTTATAAAAACAGAAAAGCTCGTCAAATTTGACGAGCTTTTTTAACTTACGTAAAACTGTATTAATATAAATTACGCGCGTTTGAAGTCAAAACGTACAAATTTCAAAACACCAAAATTTTATAAATAAAATCATACTATTAAAAATCTATAACGCCTGTAATTTCCGAAACTATACACATTTTTCCGAAATTAAAAAAGTTACAGGGCTATAATAATGCTATTTTTAAATTAAAAAAAAGTGCGATTTTATTTTGATTTAATCGCACTTTTTATCGCTACTCTTGTTGCCGTCCGAAAATTTTGAGAAACATAACGCCCTTTAAACTATCATTAAAGGGCGTTTAAATTAGATATAAGAAACGGCGGAATTACCCGCCGTCACATTTATCACTCCACCTCAGTCTCAAAATCAACATGCTCATGTTGGTCTGCAAGGGCAATAAAATAAATCGGAAAAGAATCTTCATTTTTTTGCATTTCGAAGTAATCGCCCAACTGTTCAAATGTCGGCGTATAATCCCCTAACTTAACAGCACAAATTTTGTTGACCAGGTTAGGATGGACTTTAATTTGTGCCATCCCTCCAAAAACCGTACCTGGTTTAGCTGTCACTTTCTGCACCCATTGAGTTTTTTTACCCTGTTGAGCGGTAACGGCGGCTTGTAAGGCGGCCACAGCCCCTTCTAAGTGGGCAATGTCTTTTCCAACTTGATAGATAAAAGCTTTGTCTTGTTGGTTAATTTCTAATTTTTCCATTTTTGTAGTCCTCTTTAGCTTGATGATAGATTGTTAAAAGTGCTGAATCAAACAGTGCAAGGCTTGCCAGTTTTACACAAGGCTTCACCTTGATTTGCACAGTTTGTTTAGGTTTTACTTGGATAGTTTGCATCATACTCTCCTCGTAATATCGTGTTGTAACTGCACTTTTCCGTTACACCACGTTTTAATTTTGCCGTCTGGCGTGGTTTGTTGCAGGTCAAATCTTGCCTCTCTCCATGTCACGTTTTCGGTGAGTTCATGGGCGATGATAAGGCTGACTTCATTCGCGTTGATTAGGATGCTTTGGTTGTCCGTCGATAAGTGAATCTTCTCGCTTGCACTGCCTAAAGGCACAATATCGCAATCAAACCGACTACCGGTAAAATCTAAAGGTTCGCCGTTTTCTTCGGTAAACACTAGGGTTTCTGCTTCGTCATCGCCACGAATCCAGTTAAAAATAATCTCAGCCATTTTGCACCGCCTTAAAGCGTTTATCATGTTGTTTGCCCGAAACTTCACTTTCATAGGCCATTTTGCAGTGATTGCGGTCAAAGAAAAGGCCGTTGATGACGCGATACAACACACGCCAGCGTTTTTTCGGCTGTTTTGCCAGTATTGCGCCACGGTAGGTGCGGCTGGAAAGGGTTTCATCTGCTGCGCCACCTGTGAGGGCGTTAAACAGTTGGTCTATGGCAATGACCACGTGATAGCTATAGCGTTTTAATTTGCGTTGAATGTCCATGCTTCAATCTCCTGTTCAAGTGAGGTTAATTCTTGTGGCGTTTTTAAAGCCAACAAACGGTCTTCAAATGCCTGACGTTGCCCAATAATGATGCCAATCGCCACAGCAAATTGAGCAGATTTTTCAATCACTTTGTTAATTAACATATCCAGTGGCACACCACGTACGCGAGCAATTTGTGAAAGCATCGGTGTTGGTGTGTTGTGGTCGGCTTGCCATGCGAGAGCCTCTTTTTCCTGACGATAAAAACTTTCAATTTCTGTTTGTGGATAGCCCGCCAGTAATCCATTTTTTAGTTGGTCAGCTTTATCCGCTAACTTATTGAGTAAGCTTTCTTTTTGTTGTGCAAAAAGTGCTCTTTGTTTTTCGGCTGAAATATCCCATGTGAGCGTGTCAAGATTTAACACATGTGCCGCACTGGGTTGAGGGTCAATTAATACAGGGTTTCCTATTTTATCTGCGATGATTTGTTTACCTTGTGTTTGCCCGTTAAGTAATGCTATGTACTGCTCATCGCTAAGCGGCACTGCTTGCGATGGGATATTGTTATAAAGTTCATCGGAATAAAATGCTATGTCATCAGGATTAAAATATATAGTCATGATTTACCTCTATTAGTAACCGATTGCAATCCACTGTGCGGGCGCGTTATTAAATGCATCTTTATTGCGATACTCCCAGCTAGATACCCATGTAAAATTAGAGGTGGTTTGCTGAGTGATCGAAAATCCTTCTTGCGAATTTCCATCTTGTGAAATTGAGCCAGAGACCCCACCGATGATGATAGAAAATACCGCGAGGGGGAATGTAACAGGGAGAGTACATACTCCAGTCTTTTCGTTTGTTAGATTTGGCAATGTAATTTTTCCCCATTGTAAAATTAGACCATTAGGCAATTTACACCAACCATTTTCAGAGCTTACGCCCGAAAATGAATTTCTCACAGCCGTATTAAAATCTGTAATCTGATTTGCCGTGTGCGTGTGACTTATATTTGCCTTTGTGCCCAGAGCGCGTATTACCGGCTCTATATCATTCAACTTCTCCCATGCTGACCAATCATCATTAGTGACACTCACTTGCCAGCGAATATAGGTATCTTTCGAATAATGTACGTGGAAAATTTGCCGACACCATCTTTCATTACCTATACCACCTGTAATGACCTGAAGATTTCCAGACCAAATATCACTATTTGTATCTCTAGGTGAATTACTTACTCCGTAAAGTGTATCAAAGCAATAAATACCGTCAGTGCGATAATCATTCATATTACCGCTACCATTTTCCACCTTAAAATTATTAATACCATAGCCAGCTAAGGTTGTGGCTGGGGATTGTTTGCTTTCGGCTAGTTCATGAGCGATTTTGACGGCTTTAGATGTTGCTGCTTCGGACTCGCTTTCACTGTTTGTTGAGGAGCTTAGTTGCACTATGCCTGGCTGCTGTAATGTCGCGCGAGCAATCTCACTCAACGCAAATCCCCAACGTACCCAATGTTGCGAATCTGATTCATTCGGGCTGTTATTTTTGCTATTTTTTAATGCTCGGTAGCTTAGCCCTTCAAACTGGACACAAGAGCCTTTAGTATAGTCTTGTGTAGCAGACCATTCGGGTAGCCCTCGTTGCATCAAATAAGCGTGTTTTTCGTCAAGTCGCTTAAATAAGAAGTTAAACCACTCCATAGGAGGGATGCCCTGTGTTTGGTCAAATGTAATCCCCCAACCACGCAATAAGTCAGGGAAATTATCGACCTCACCTTGTTTTGCAGATGATGCAAAAATGCTTTCATCTGGCTTATTTACTAATGCCATATATGACCTCTATATTAGGTTGAAAAGATATTGCACACCTGCTTGGCGTGGCAGTATATCTAAGTGGTTGATTGAGAATTTCTTAAAATCAGATGTGATAGCGCTTGGTACAGAGATAGAGACGGTCATATCGTAGTTATCCACGATGTGACAACCTTCACCAAAAATAAATAGGCACGCCTCAATTAAGTTTGGTAGCGTGCCTATTTGGTAGTTTTTGAGGATTCTGCATTTAATCAAGAATCGATAATCATCATCAGATAATCTGACGGAATCAGACAGCGGGTCTCGTTTCCGATACCATTGCGCACCGCCTAGCCTTTTTTTGCTAAATCCCAGTGCATTAGGTGAATTGCGGAAACCAAAAAATTTACGCAATTGATAGCCATTAATAACCCGAAATTGCCCGACGTGTTTACCGACCAAATCAAGCTGATGCCCTGTGGCCGTTTCAATGTTCAGCACATCTTGCAATCGATATAAATCGATAAAGCCTTGCCCGATAATGTTTTCAAACAGCTTAATCGTTGAGACGGCTTTAGGCTTGTTTCGGTATTGCCAAATCAACAAATCAGAATAGCCCATTATTCCACCTCAATGGTTATATCCGTTGCTAAAATTCGGATTAATTCGCGTGGTTGTGCGGTAATATTTTCCGTGGTAAGAGACTGTCCTTTACGTCCGATTTTTAGTTCTTTCACCCAGAAACCACCCACTTTATTTATTGGCGAATAAAGTCTGGAAAGCGAAAGATTTTGCCCGATGCCAAAGCGTTGAATGGATAATAATCGTTTGATTTCATCCTTATCCACTTCAGTAAAATCTTCATATCGAACGCAACGCATAGATACTTGCACATCAACAGGCGTTGCACGGTCGAACCGTAATGCTCTACGCTCACCATTTACCGTTAAAGTTGTTTCTGTAGCACCTTGCAACCCGACCCCTGCCCCTTTGTTTTCATAAATAACGTGAGCGATTTGCTCATCTGCCCCGCCATCTACAATAATATTCAAGGAGTTAGGCTCTACACCATATTTATCACGCTGCTTAGTGTTATTTTCTAGCACTTTAACTTGTCTAACATCAGGCAATGCGGCAATTTTTGACTGGATAGCATCTGCAGAATTTTGCGCATTTTTGGTTCGGCTAATGAAAAAGCGTTCTCGTAATTGCAAGTCGGTTTCTTCTTCCTCACCAATTTCTGCATTTTCGAATGTGGTTGCCGAGGTAAGCCCAAGCGTAACGGTCTCAATGGTCAAATTCGTGTTTTTTATGAGGTTAAACGCACCCAATTCTTCGCTACGGAAGTCCGCACGGGCAGAGCCATTACTATCTAGCTGTACATCTGCCGTTAATACCCACCGCACTTTATGTGGGTCAGACACTACAATCCCTGCATAAAGATGAGTTAATGGCTCTCCTGTCAAAATCACTGAGCGTAAATAGCTATAACTTGCCGCTCGTCTTATTAATCCGGCATAAGCAACACGCTGATCGAGCCAAGCACCTGTCGCAACATCAGGATCTAACTGTCGATACACATTCTCTGCAAGCTCCTCAATATCCATCTTCATCTGAGCAAGCAAGCCCACCATTTGCCCATCAGGTGAGTTAGGCGATAGGTCGATATTCTGCCCATAGATTTGTCTAAATCCATCTTCAAATCGTGCCACGATTTCGTTTAATCGCTCAATTTGAATGCCTGTTTCAATCAGTTTTGCCATATTTTCTCCAATAAAAAACCCGATCGGAAATGATCGGGTGGTGATTTTAAGCACGCCCAAAGCCGCTTACAGTTTCCCGTAAGCGGTAGGCGGTCGGATTTTGTGTTGTTTATAGAATGTCTAGCTGAAAGCCTGTTGCTTTAGGGTTATAGGCTCGAAGATATTTTAAGACACGCCAGTTATTGCCTTGTTTGTACTCAAATTTTTCAGTGATTCGCTCTAATACTTTTTGCGCCTGACGGAGAGTGCTGTGATATTCGTAAGCCATGTCATGAACTGGTGCAGCGTAGTGCGAGCCAATTTGTTTTAATGCTGGGTGAAGTACTTGGCAAAGTTCCGTGCCACGCAATAAAGCAAACCATGCCCAAACGAGCTGTTGTAGGTCATGCTCTGTAAATTCACGGGTGAATAGCTCATCTTTTTTCTGTTCAGTGATAAGCTCACCCTCAAGCACAATTCTATGCACATATTCAACCGCTTGCGGTAACTGCTCTAATGTTAAATCTTCGATGCTTTCCACATTAAAGCGTTGGTGGATCAAATGATAGGCATCGGAATAAATTAATCCCTTTTTGCTCACGAGCATATTCACGGCATTGCGTAAGCCAGTGCGATCATCTACCGTAGTTTTTCGTTCAGCTTTACCATTAAACCAATAATCATGTAACGCTTGGTAACACTCTTTTTTGTATTTGATTAATGTGTCACGGATTTCTGGGTTACAACGATTAATATCAATACCAAATAGCCAGCCGTTTAAATATTCGATTGGTAAGCAGATCATTTCACGTTTTTTACCATCTTCTGCAACCGTGGTTATGATAACCACAGTTGAACATAATACTTCATCTCTCACTATTCTTTGGCGTTGCGCGCGCCAGTCAATGCCGATATTTTCACAAATAGGCTTCATAGCAACATAGTGATTGCCATTTTGTTCAACGGTAATTAATGACTGATTGTTGAATGAAATTGTTTGGGTTGAGATTTGATTAGACATAACTGTCTCCTACTGTTTCTTCGATATTTTTAAGATGCCGCAAGTTGGGCGCCAAGTGGTTCGAAGGCTGCAGTAAGTCAGCTGGACGTATTCCCCTTTCGGGTATTGTATTAGTCGCCCACTCGGCATAGATAAGATGTGATTATGCGCAATGAATGTTTAATGGCAATAAACAAACAAGGTTACTAAATTTCACGCATAAAAAAACCGCTATGCTATCGGGAGCGGACTAACCGCTTACTGCTAATAAGGCTTCGACACCTTGAGCAGATAACTATCTGCTTGATAAAAATCATAATGAAAAAGCCCCTTGGGTGTCAAGGGGCTTTTTGTAATTATTCACTTTTAATTTTGGGCGTTCGTCTATGGATTACAACTACTTTACTTTTTTCAGGATTTTTCTGCTCAAGCAATTCAACTTTCTTATATTCAATCTTCGTTTCTCTTGCGAGTGCAATAGCAAAACGATATTCAGCATTGGCTTTGGAATTATGTTCGTTAATTTGATTTAATCTTTCTCTCGCTAGTTGCTTTTCTTCCGCAGTAATTAACCTCACTTTTGAACCATTAACATCTCTGATCCATTTTCTACGAACAAAACGTTTTAAATAGCTAGGTGAATCTAAATAATATCGCATAGCACCTCGAACTACTTTTGATAACTCATCATCACCAAGTACGGCAAGCATATCATCGATAATTGTAGGAACTAATGGTTTAGTATCGAAAAAGACATTTGGAAACCGTTCTTTTAACTTAGCTAAATTTGCTTTGATATTATCTCTTCGACCCATATCTTACCCCATAAAAAAACAGCTTCCATTGGGAAGCTTTTTTGTTAAGGTTTCGACACCTTAAAGCTAGATTATCTAGCTTGGGGAGGATACTAAGCTTTAAATTTTGCTCTGTCAACTAATATTAGTTTTTTGTTTCTGGGGTAAGATTGCCGTTTACAATATCAAATGCCCTATGATAACAATCGTAAAGAATTGAATACGCCATATCTGCATTTTTATCACGTTTTCCATTTTCTAATATATCCAACACCTCTTTTACGGCTTCAAGAGCTGATAATAAATTTTGTTTGGATTGAGAATCATTTTTTGTTGTCATTGCTAAATTAATGATCCCTGTACAAGCATTTAATGCTAGTTTTATTGCATTAATATCTTTAATTTCCATATTTTCCCCATACTCTTTTATTTAATGCATCACGTAAATGCCGCCCTGTTTCTTCCCAAGCATTGTTAAAATATTTATACTCATTCGGCTCTATTTCAATTGTAGAAGATACGGAAACAACGGGGGCAATATTTAATATGGAACCAAACCCCAACAAGAAATTGCTAATGCAATGGGTGTGTTTAGGTTTTTTCATATCCGTTTCCTTAAAAAAGTTAAAAATCCCTCCTTCAGCACAAAAACAAAAGCCCACAAAACCAAGGTTAAGTAGGCGCATTCCTTTCGAGTGCTGTTAAAGAGCGTGATCTATAAAAAAAGATCGCACTAGATGATAGATGAAAAGTTTTCTTTTTACAAGAAATTGCTTGCAATGACTAAAAAAGAAATAAAATCTTACCGCACTTTAAGCGTCATAACGTGCGGTTTGTTGTTGTCCGTAAATATCTTGGTAATCAATCGATATGGTCAGCTTGCGTGTATCTGCATCAAAATTAGCTTGATAATCGGTTATTCTGCTTACACCTTCAGTTTCCAACACATAGCGTTTTATTTTGATTTCCCAGTCTGCCATATTTACCCCACGCCCCATTTGTTCAAGCCAAGGTAAGCCATGCTCAAGGTCTAAAAACCAGTCATTAGCAAATGACCAAAGGCGAGTTTGTACATTTTGAGCAATGGCATCGGACTCTGTTGCGTAGTTCGAAAAGCCTTGCCCAAATGTCCAATCGTGCTCTTTATTAAGTCGTCTTACTCTCATTCTGGCACTCCTGTTTTACCGCCACTATCGCCTGTATGTTTATGGGTTTTGCCTGATATACCGCCCGCTGTTACATCCGTATCGCTTGAGATAACGCCTGTGGAGCTATGCGAGCCTGTTTGCGAGGTATCGCCCTGATGTTCGATATTTCCTTTAATCAAAATCGAGCCGTTTTTGATTCTGATGTATGTGTTGCCATCAAGGGTCTGCATGGATAACCCTTCGGTAAAAAATCCGCCAATAGCTTTCGGCACAGAACATATGCCAGGAATAAACATCGCATCGGATAAATCATGTAGCCTAAAATCTAAAGGCGTTGATGCGCTGCCGTTTTGCCACCATCCGTCAATGCAACGCTCAGAAAATATCGCTATCCCCTCATCGCCTGCTTTAAGCGGAAATGTCACTGCAAAGCCACCGCCACGAGGAAAGCTCACAGGCACATCAAGAAGTGGCGGTATATCTGCCCCACTCCCATCAACTAACTGCATTTTTATTTGTATCGCAAGTGATACAGTTTGTTTTGCTGGGTCAAAACTCACGACTTTTGCAGGAAGTGCTGTGTGAAGGTTTAATCGGTCCTGTTGGATTTGCCGATCTACCGCCGTTTCAGGTGTGGCAAGTGATTGTTCGTAGTTCATTAAATATAACCTTTGATTTATATTTTAAATGTGTTATGATTTGCATAACTTAAAAGTTATGAGGGTTTTATGTTCGAGTTATTATTTCACCCTGAAGCATTCGCCGAAATTGAAGCCTTATCTCCAATAATGCGAGCTAAAGCGTTAAATGCTCTGGATAAGTTAGAAACATTAGGCAGTGAGCTTCGTTTCCCGCATACGCGCGCAATGAGTAATGGTTTATTTGAACTGCGCGCCGGCAATAAAGATATTTCGCGCACCTTTTTTGCTTTTGCCATAGGGAAGAAAATTTATATCCTGCGCACTTTTGTTAAGAAAACACAGAAAACCCCACCGTCAGAAATTGAATTAGCTTTAAAACGTTTAGGAGAAATGACCGATGAAAGTTAAACCGATAAGTTACAAACAAGTAAAAGAGACCTTGCTTCAAGACGAAGAAACTAAAGCACTTTATTTGCAAGAAAAACGTATTGAGGAACTGCAATCACTACTCCAAGAAATGCGTATTCGTGCAGGTCTCACTATTTCTCAAGTTGCCGAAAAAATGGGTGTAACTCAACCGGCAATCAGCAAATTAGAAAAGAATGCCAGCCGGGCTTCATTTCTAACACTACAACGTTATGCGCATGCTTGCGGTGCCGAATTGCGTGTCGGTGTCATTTAATATAAATGACTGCACTTAACAAAAGTGCGGTCATTTTTTCCTGTCTTTTTTTCCCGATTTTTTAGGGTTTTCTACCTTTTGGAATTTGCCCCCAACAACCGTCATTTTGCTGTGCCAATCCCCACCGATACCATCGCCAGAATGCGCAAGTTTTACAATCTTGTACTCCCCATTGAAGTACTCAATGATAGATTCAACTTTCACAAGTCCGCCAATTTGTAATGCAGGGTTGAGTAAACAAGTCAGCTCTAATCCCTCATCGGTTTGCTCTGGCGCATTAATCATTCCTGTATCTTGGGAAATCAGTACGGCATCATCACTTAGCACTTTATCTTTCGGCAGGAAAATAAGCGAGCCATCTTGGATAGACCAATCAGCCTTATTATTGCGCGCAATTTTGGTGAGGATATCTCGGCTATTGCCGTTTAATACCCTACCACGAGGGAGTTTTCGTTGGTTGGGAATGTCAATGGCACCAGTCTGCACTTTAGGCATCGTCTTTTGCAATTCTTCGACAATCTGTTTGTCTGTTGCCCCTGCTTTTAATGTCGTTTTAGCTCTCGACTGAGTATAGGCTTGATGCCCATCTGAACACTCAAGCGTAAGGACAAAATCCAATCCCTCTCGTTGGATTCTTGTCTTGGTAATATCTCCCACATAGATTTGGCGTAACTCGCCATAACCAACCGATAAGGCGACTTTCTTATAATCTTGGCTTAATAATTGGTTGATATGGTCTCGATTTAAGTTCCACACTTGGATTTTAGCGGGATTAGGCTTTTCATTGATGGTTTTATCAATTTCAAACGCAACACGTAATTGCTCAATGCTTAACGTTTCTTGGTCGTTGCTAATGTCCAGTTTCCAACGTCTGCCAAATTGTTTCATTGTCTCTCCTCGCGCTATTTAGCAAGTTCAATAAGGACATTTGCCAACGGTGTAATACATAAAGCAAACAAGCCAAGCGCAACGATAACAATAGAGAATGCGATTGCACCTCGCATAATCGGACTTGCATTTGTTTCCATTTCTAACCCCTCTTTTAAGTGTATTTTTAACTTAGTTTTGCTATACTTACTCAAAATTTGTTCCTTCTTTATTGGGAAAGTTGGAATAAAAAACCCCGATAGTGCCTAGCTATCGGGGTTATTTTTATCTATTAATTTACGATGCCTTTTCGCCTATATACAAAAAGCATCGAGTGCCCAAATCTTCCATGCTCATTGGGTCTAATTCAGCACCGCTTTCATCGTCCAAATAGAAGAAATAAGGCTGCGTACTGCGAGCCAATAATGGCACTCCGCACGCGAGCGCATGACCTCGGCAAATCTGCTTTTGATTTACTGGCTCAAATATATCCATCGCCCAAAACTGTCCAATACTATTAAATCGCAAGGTTAAGCGGATTTTTATGCCGTTAAATTCAAAGGTTTGCTCCTGATAAGGATGTTGTGTCAATGGAATTTTACGCATACGTCTTACCACCATTTAAAAAGATTGAAAAGCGAGGAGGTTCTTTTAGGTGTATCGTTCTCTGGTTGAGTAGAACCTTGCTGTGATTTTGTTGCGGATTGAGCCGCTGCTCGACCACTTTTACTCTTGCCCGATGCAGATGATTTAGATTTAGCTGCTTTTGTCTCAACAATAAATATCTCACGAGCCGTTATGGTAAATGTCGCACTGCCATCTTGTGACTGATTGACCGCTACAGATTGGATTAGCATGTTTTTGTACAAGTTAATCCCTGTCTGTATATCAATGGTTTCTCCCGATTTCTGACAAGCGACAAGGTCGGCATAGCATTTTTGCACCCTACTATCCCCTGCACTGCTATCAAGCAATCCGCCTAGCCCAAAATCAGGCAAAAAAGGGGCAATGGTTCGCGCTTGATTAAGAATGCTCTTCGCTTGACTATACGCACCTGCAACTTGGCTAATCGCTCTTCCTGCTCTTGCGATAGCTTGCGATGTTTGAGTGATAACCTTAACTGGCAGAGGGAAACTATTAAGAAAGTCTATCCCGCCACGAATATTGCCGATAAACGGAAAGTCTAAACCAAAAGTCGAATGGTCGTGATCAACCATTACACCATTAATGGTAACTTGTTTAGGCTGAATAACCGCATGGTCAGCAATGGCTGCGCCTGATTCAATCGGGTTTTCTGTAATAGATAAATCTGACTGATGGTCCTCTGTTGTAACCACATCGAATGTTATTGTGCCAATACTACGATTGGATACTTGAGCAAAATTTAACATAGAGGCTACCCCACAACAGGTGATAGTTGATTATTGATCGCGCGAGCCGATTGGTCTGCCACTGCTTTTGGATTGTCCGTACCTTGAATATTTTGCGTAATGGTGATTTTGTTGTTGCTATTTTTGACACTGTTATCGGCATTTGAAGTTTTATTATTGACTCCTGCCGCAGCAACTTGTGGAGCCGCTGTGTAAGATGGGTCAAACATCATTGTGTCATAGGCTTTCGTATTTTGACTTGCCGTGCCTACCTTTTCGCCACTATCACTAAACCACCCTTTTATTGTATCAACAATCGGTGCGATATATTGGTCGTAATAGCCCTTAACCCAATCAAATGCACTTTGGAATGGCTTTTTAATCCAGTCTGTGACTTGAGCAAACTTGGTCTCGATAACATCCAAATCTAACTGTTCGCCAGTAAATAAATTCCATAAACCACCAACAAGCGCGAGCCCAAGTTTAAATGGTAACTCAAGCATATCTGTGATGAGGGATAATGTTGCACCAATTGGATCGACGCTAAAATTATCGACAAAGTTTTTCCACGTGGATTTTACCCATAAAAGTGCGCTCTTAAATGGCTTCCAAAATTCACCTAATGCCGTTTCTCCGCCTTCAAGATAAGTGATAAAGTCATCAACAAGTAAAAACAAGGCTGCAACGCCCGCTATAATCAATGTGACAGGGTTGGTCGCAAAAGCTAATAACATCCGTCGACTTAACCATAATAATGCTGCACCTAATGCATAGATTGTCGTTTTCCAACCAACTGTATATTCAACAACATTATCAATGGCTGCGGCTAACTCAAACAAGAATGAAAGAATTTTGCCAAAGCCGTTGAGTGTGGCCTTGATAAACTCATTATTCTCGATGAACCATTTTGTAAACCGCTCGGCTAATCGCTGAATGGATGGCGCGACACGGAGTGATACATATTCGCCAATAGCCGTAAATACTTGAGAAACCTGCGTCAACGCATCTTTAAAAGCGGCGGCAGTTTCTGCATTTTCAGCATTACCTACGCCAAGTGTGAGCGCACTTGCAAGGGCGATTTGTTCTTTCAGCTCATCATTACCAAGACGCAAGGTTTGAATCATCGAACCATCAATGCCGAGTTTCGCAAGCATCGCAATTTGCTCTTGCTCGCCCATTGCTTTCATCTTGTCCGAGATTTCACCTAGTATTTCGCTTGAGGTTTTAACATCCCCATTCGCTTTTTTGGCGCTTAGTCCATATTGCTCAAATGATTTAGCCCCTCGACCGATACCTGTTGCTGCCTCGCCTATAACACGAGACAATCCCTCAATAGAGGATTGAGCAGCCTGTGCGGATGAGCCATTAACCTCTGCAACCTTACCTAAGTTGTAAATTTGGTCGGCTGATTCGCCCGTGACAGCTGAGAGCTGCTTAATTTCATCGAGTGCATCAAGATTAGCATCAACAAAATTCTTCACCCCGATTGTGGCAGCGTAGAAAGCTGCACCAAATGCCGCAACTTTAAGTGTGGTTTTATTGATGCTAATGCCAAGCAATTCAAATTTATTCAATAATCCGACTGCGCCATATTGGGTCGCCCATAAGTCAATGATATTGTCAGATAAATTTTCTGTGCTTTTGGCGTTATCTTCTACGGCTTTTGTATCTTTTTCGGTAGCATCGGTTTTCTGCTCAATCGCAGATTTGAGTTTGCCAATAACTTTCTCAACCTGCTCTGCACTTAACCCCGCCTCTTGTAACTCTTTCGAGAGCTGTTCGGTGTTTTGAAGAAAGCTCTCACCAAACTCAGATAAGAGCTTATCCCCCTCGATGAGTTTCTGCACCCATGCATCTAAGGCTTCATCTTCAGAAAGATTTTCTGTTTCGTCTTGTAGTTTCTCAAGCGATGCAAAAAACTCGCTGAACTCAGGCATGTCTTTGACTTGCTCGGTTGCTTTATTCGCAGCCTCTTCTAGCGCTTGACCAAAGGCGCCTAAACTTTCTGCAGCATCTTCAGTGCCATCTCCAATTGCATTGAGGAATTGCTCAAACTGTTGCATTGCTTGGCTATCCGCATCAATGCCGATTTTAATCAGTAGTTCATCGAGTAGCATTGCGTTGCTCCATTTGATTTAATTCAACAATGACTTCATGGAAAGATAAAAGGTCGGTTAACGAATAAACCGACCTTAATTCGTGTAGTGAACAAAAATTTTTTACAATGGGCGTAAAAATAAACCAGTCAACTTTGCTGTCTGACTGGCTTATTTCTTCGCTTTTAGATTGGCTTGAATATTGCTCAGCAATCCGCCCCCACCGATAAAAAAATCAGCAAATTGATACATCAACCCTTCTTTCAATACTGGGATTAAATGCCCACGGTGTTGGTTAAAATGGCTATCAAAGCGTTCAGACAGGCGGTATAGTTTGCCATCTTGCTCACATGAGGTATGTTTAAGCACGATATCCTCAAGCTCTTTAATGCTTGGGTCGCCTAAATTCGCCAACACGGTAGTTAATACGCTTGCACCGAGCTTTTTATTGTTACCTAATGATGATAAATCGATGGATTGCAATAATTTCATTGCATTTTTGAGTGCAGTCCATGCTGTCATCGCATTAGCTGGCGTCATCGTATAGGTGACATTTTCAATATTGATTTGTTTGCTTTCCATTATTGAACACCTTTTTCAAGATTCATCGTTATTTTCTCAAACACAATCGTCCAAGTCGTCGCATTGTGTCCATTTCCACGCACGTAAGGCGCAGGCGTGGTGAAATACCCTTTACTTGCCGTGACAACATCATCATTGATTAAGTCGCGGATAGCGAGAGTTATCGGTAAATAGGTTTTAATACTGGTTTTTTGTTGATTAAACAACTTAGATAAATAGGCGTTATCCTCAGAATGTTGTTTAATTTTCAGGGTTAATTTACCTGATTGGTCAGGGTTTGCGATAAATACGCCCGTGCCATTCGCACCAATAACCATTTGCCCCGCATCAACTTGGTTGGTCGCATTAATCACATCTGAGCCGTCTGCCCAGTCACTTATTTCTTTGCCGTCTAATAACACGACAACTTGTTTTGGATCGAAAACTGCCATTGTTTTTCCTCTAGTAGAATAAAGCCAAGAATTTCTCCTTGGCTTTTGAATTATCGGTTATAGTTAACAATCACATCGCTTGAATGGATTGCGCCGGCTAATTTCACTGCGGTTTGAATTGGTGTCGCACGGCGTTGCTCACGGTCGCTATCAGATAGCGTATCCATTGGTGCTGCCCATACATAGTAACCTTTCTCAAGATAATCACCTGTCGTCAAGTTACCAAAGCTATCGCCCGTCCATTGACCTGGTGCGAAAGCGCCATTGTTTACACCTTCTAAGCAGACTTTCTCAACCGCTGCAATTAATACCGCTTGGCCTTTGTCTGTTAATGGGATTTTGGTCGGTGATTTATACAATCGAGCAAATACTTCTTTTTGCACCGCGTCAGTAAACCAGTCTAAGATAACAATTTCATCCGCAAATTTACCGCCCATCACCGTACCTTCAGCAATCATTGCCACATCATCAAAATAGGTGTACACATTGATGCCTAAGCGTTTAGCCTTTGAGAACTCTGTTGCCGTAATTTCATCAGCCGTAATAGTTGGTTGTTGCTTGAATTTAAGCGTTAAGGTTGAATTGTTTGCCGCAAAGTTCGTTGATAATAAACGAGCCAATGCGGAAGAGGCTGGGTACATATCGTTTTTATCGAACATCGCTAATGTGTGATCTAAACCTGCATCATATAATTTCTTATAGATGTTATCAGCAGACCATTCAAGCTGTTCAACGCGAATAACATTCGCACCAAACATTTTGGTATTAGCTTGTGCGTATTTTGCAGCAGATTCCACTTCACCATCAGTAAGCTGTGCAGCAAACGTAAAGCCATACCACGCATTATTCACTTCGGCTACGTTAAATAATGCCTCTGCAACGGTTTCTTTTTTCAAAGAAATTGATGCCTTGCCTACTTTTCGGCTTGCTTGGCCATTTTCTAATTTAAGCAATGAGCCAATATACTCACCGTTACCACCACTATTAAAGGCGTAATGGATTTCGGTCGCTGTATCTTCTCCAGCGTTGTTAGATGTGATGATAAAACGTTGTCCTACGCTATCGTAAGAGATAGATAAAGATGAAGGAAGTGCTGTCAATTTCTCTTGGATTTTAGCTGCAATCGCATTGAAATCTGATGCATCAGCAAAAGATAGCCCATTTACTTTCTTGGTTTCAGTGCCAATAGTTAATGTAAATCGACCATTTACAACCGCTTTAAAACGCTCTAAATCATCCGATAAGGTTGCACCGCTTAATGTGTTTTTGGTTGCATCAATGGTTGCAGGTTCTTTTTGCCAACGCGCAATAATTAATTGTTTTGCACGAGGACTTTGAGCAAAAAATGGCTGTGCCGCTTTCGCTGTTTCTGAATTTGTGCCGAACAACTGTTCTACATCACGTTGATTTTCGACATAAACATAACGCGTAGTCGCATCAGCAAATGCTTGTCCTGCCTCTGGCGTGAACAATGCTACGATACCGAATGATTTACGCGTGGCAGATTTTGGCACAGTATTTAACTGTACATTGACAATCTGCGAGATAGATAATGCCATAAGGCTATCCTCCTATTTGTTGAATTAAATGGTTTGTGCGTTGTTCAACGTTTTCTATCGGATCTAGAGATGTATCAACAATGTGATGATGGCTAAATACAACATCAAACTGCCCTCGTTCTTCATAATCTGCCCCAACGGTAGCCGTTAAATTACGGACATCTGAAAAACGAATCACGCCCCAGTGATTTGATTTGAGAAAGGAAAGAAACGCTGAACTTTGGAAAATGGCTTTTAGCTTGTAACACTGCGCAATGGAATTTCGACCGAAACAAGAGACACTCACTGTGCTTTGCATTGACTGAATGATACGCTCACGTTTGCCGTCAAATTCTCTCGTAGCCTGCCCTATTTCATTACTTGTCATTAAATCCACGGTAATAAAAGCAGGTAAAGGATTTTCAGGGAGCCAGCCACCAATAACAGCGCCATTAGGTAACTGTAAAGCCTGTTGAATCCACTTTCGCAGTTTGGCTGTGTCTAACGCCGATATTGTTGTGGTATCCATATTTTCCCCAATTTGCTACTGTTTTTATTTTGTAGGTTTCCCCCTCATAAATAACCAAATCACCTATTTTTAACGGCTTAATGGTGTAGATTTTTATTGAGGGGATAAAACGCTCACCTTCTGGCAATAACAACACATCATTAGGAGAGATCGGCATAACAATGGCAGTCACGCTTTCATCGGTATAACTCGCCCCGAACCCATCAAATGAATGCTCACCTTGCAGATGTTTCACGGTGACAACTTGGCTAAATTTTCTATTCAGAAAGCGAGGATATTGATTGATTAAACTCATTTAACGATACCTTTTACAGAACCACGCAAGTGCCCATCCCATATGAGTGGGTTTTTCTCAATACTTTTGGGATCTAATGTTGCTCTAAGTTTTTTCCTGCGTTTAGGATCTTTAACATCCTTAAGTTTCCATGCTATTTTGGTTGAATCTGCATTTTCAATCCATTTACCTCTTGCTATATTAAGCTGGACATCACCTTCAGCCTTAATCGCTAACTCTTTATAAATTTGCGCAATGTCCATCCCTTCCTGAAAATACTGAACAAAAAGTGCTGTATATTTCTCTTGGTTTTCTGAGAGCGTTTGGCGCAAGAAAGGGCGCGATGGGATGCGCTCATTACCAAATTCCAATACAGCCGCCAAAGAGGCAAGATTAAAATTCCCCGCTCCCTCTACCGGTTCATCAAACTCGGCAGGAAATCCAACGTAAACCGCTTTGTCTTTATCAGCCCTCAATCGCTCAATTAACGCTTTTGCTTGCTCAAAATTCCCCGTAATTTGCACCGCCATTTACGCCACCATTACCCCAATACCAACCAATTTACGTAATCGCAAATACTCTTGGCCATACGCCGTTAATTGATAATCTGCATCAGTTCCCGTCAGTGTTGGCACGGCATAGCTCACAGATAACTCACCAGCACTTTCACTGGCGAGATTCCGATTTGCTCCACCGCCACCTTCAGTTGTCCAAAGCGACAAACGTAATAGATGAGCAGTCAATGCCAACACGCCACGTTGGTAGAGTTTTCCCCAACGAGATTGACTTACTTCCATTTCTGCATCCGATAAAAAAAGGTCGATTTTTGTATAATCGACCTCATTAAATTCAGGATAGCGCTCAAGGAATACATCCGTATCAAATGTTGGCATAATGACTCCCTAGTAATCTACGTAAAGTGCGGAATCTGGCTCCATAAAGGTTACGCCACCAAATGCCATGCGTAAGCCAGATTCATAAGCTAATAAGCCTTTTTGTTGAGCAGCTAACACAGTTGGCGACATTGGGATATCAAAGATAACGTGTTCTTTGCTGTTTACATAAACCATTGCACGAGTTTTGCCACTTGTTACACGAGTACCAAAGTTTGATGGCAAGGCTTTAATTGCAACTTCACGACCTGCAGCCGCAGACAAGCTCTTAGTTAAGAACTCTAATGCAGTTGTGTCAGTATTATTGCGTTGCGTTAACGCTAAGTGCGCTAAATCAAGCGAATCAATCGCAAAGGTGTTTGGCGCTTCAATGCGTTTGGTTTTTTCCATACCTTGCAGGAAAATCTCCTTAAAAAATGCCACCGCTTTATCAAAGTCCATCGCTTGTACTTTGGTATTTGCGGCAGTGCCTTTGATGTTGTACACCTCAACAGATTTGTTGTTTAGCAAACCAGTTAAGCGAGTATCTTTTGCATGGCCTAAGAACGCCACTTTTTGTAAGGTTTGTTGTGCGTTTTTATTTAACGCCATAATTTTTGCGGTATCTAACGCTAACCCTAACAATTTACCCTGTTCAAGCTCTGGTGTTGTCCAGGTTACAGATTTAGCCCATGGCACAATGTAAGAGCGAGTAGGTGTAAAGCCAACTTCTACTTGGTCTAATGTGCTTGTGCCAGTAGTAATTAAACCATCATCAAGTGAACCATGCTCATCTGCGCCATAGTGTAGCTTTTCTGTAATGCCTACAGCTGTTTGTTGGTCAACATAGACAAATTGCGGGAACACAATTTCAGGATATTTAGTTTCTGAAATATCTTTGCTGACAGCCGTTAAGCCGTTTTGTACATAAGTTAATAATGACATTCATCACCCCTTATAATTTTGTAATCATCGCTAATTGACCTTTAACGTCAATCACGGTGTAGCCTGTTTCAATCGAATTTGCATCGGTTTCGCCTTGGATTGCGCCAGTTTTACCATCGCCACCCGTCGTTAATACAAACACTTTACTACCACGAGATACGGTTTTCTCTGGTGCAATATTGACCCAAATCGCATCGCCTGTACCAATGTGCATCACATCGACTAATTCACCTTCAGGCCATTCATCACGAATGCGACTTGCTAATACCACGCCAGCCAATATATCTGTTTTAGCAGATAAAGCTTTCACACCACCTGCAGGATTTAATGCCACAAATTCACCTGCTTTTACTTTACCTGTGACTTTTTCTGCTGTAGTTTTTGCACTTGCAAGATTGCCCTTGCCTAATTCACCTGCACGCGCAGGCGCTTGTTCGTAAGCATAACTCATCTAATTACTCCTAACTGTTGTAAGTTTTATTAAAATCGATAGACGGCGCAGCTTTATTCATCGCAGCGTCACCAAGCAAAATACTGCCAAGTGATTTGCGTTCATCCGCTAATTTAGCTACAACCGCTTTTGCAGTTTGATATGCGCCCGAAATTTCCTCATCGGATAATTTGGCGGCCTCATCTTTAGTAAAAATACCCTGCGCAACTACCGCACTTTCTTGAATTTCACGCACAGTCGCATTATCTGCAAAATTGACTTCTTTAAATGCGGTTTTAGCATCAGCCAATACAGCGGCTTGTTTTGCTTCTGCATCACGTTTTGCTTGCGCATCTTTTAACTGCTGAATTTCAGCGTCTTTTGCCGCTAATTTTTTTTCATACTCTTCTTTTTCCACTTCATCTTCCTTTTTATTTTCAGATTCAGATTTCTTTTCTTTTGGTTCGGTTGGTTGTTTGCCTTTTGGCTCTTTACCTTCTTCACCACCAGACTTTTCTTCTTCCTCAATTTGTTTTTTCTGTTCGTCCGACAACTTGATGCCGAACGCACCTAAAAACGCATCGAGAATTTTTGCGGTTTTCCCCATAATGGTTTTATCCTCATCGGCAAGTTTTACACTTCCACCGCAGCGACCCTTTGCCACAATCGCTACGTGGTTGCCGATCATCGGCGACATCTCAAAATCTGCATCTTGTACCGTGGATGGCTTAATATCGCAGTCATAACCACAAGATAATTGCTCAACACCATTCTCCTGCACGGTCTTAATGGCAGACTCATCATAAATCCAAGCCTCTGCCGTGAGCTCATCGCCCACTCTCTTAACATTGCGCACAACACCGACAGAGAGCTGTTTCCAGTTCTTCGCATTCACCCCATCTTTAGGGTGCCCAACGGTTAGTGTTGCATTTTCAAAACTCTTAATCGTTTCATCGCTAAACAAAGATCTCTCAGTGCGAGCGACTTTTTTAATGCCCTCTTCTTTTAAACCTAGTTCTGTGGCGAGATAATCAAATACCCCAACTTTCGAAATGGTTGCAGGCACAACTAAAAAACCCTCCTTAGTGATGGTTCTTTGTGTGGTTGCTTGAGTGGTTTTGTCTGTAAATTTCATTTATTTACCCCAATAAAAAACCCGACCATTTCTGATCGGGTTGTTTGTTTCTTTACAATGTTACTCTAACATTTGGCTAATTAGTGTTTGCGCTACTTGTTTTATTGTATCAAGTGATAAATCAAGGCTTTTGCTTTTTATTGTAGTTTTTAAGCTATTCCAGACAGTATCATTACGAATTTTGTCTAAGAATTCATGACCTTGCCAAGTCAGCGACCGAGCAACAAGGCTCAATTCATTTAGAGAGGAGTAATCTATCGCTTCAATCAGCCCTGCACTTTGCAATAACTTAAAATGGTAGGAAACTGTTTCTGAATCGAAACCAGTAAATCCATCAGGTGATAAACTCCCTCTAGCCTCTGCCTGACTTTCCAATTTAAGTAATATAGAGCGAATTAAATCCCAATTACGTTTCATTCTTTGCCATCTCTTGCCCAAAGCATATCTACAATCTCATCATAAGATTTAGATTGGCTTTCTGCTTTTTCAGCCTCACCAATAAGACGATCCATTTCTTTTACCGTGTCATCAAAAGTCATTTCATCAGTAAATTTTTTATGGATGCGATACAAGACTGCATCTCTCATTCCAAACTCTACTGGCTTTGTCAGTAACTCATACATCCATAGCATCAGATATTCAGACAGTTTAATTTTTTCACCAGAATGACGGCGATCCGTGTTTCTCTTGAAAAGAGCATCATCTGTATATTCTTTTCGCATTTAGAGCTCCTGTAATTCAACCAGCAAATAGCTTTTAGTTTGAGTACGTTTTAACACTTTAAATTTGGTGCCTGATTTAAATAATACTTCATCTTCATTAGGTAATACACTTAAGCTTTGAATTATTTTCCCGCTCTTACTGTGAATTAGCAACCTATGAGGTAACTTCTTAAAGCGTTCATCACTATAGCTAGAACTTGAAAATCCCTTCTCTATTACAACACTTCCAACAACATATGAAGATAATACACTATCTGGTAAATCAACATCACGCCAAACTTTACCTTGGTAAGACGGCATTTTATTTAGTGCATTATTAATAACTTTAGCCATCATGAGTATTGAAGGCGTGGTTTTATCTTCTCTTAATTGAGAGTTTATTTTTGCATAACTGTGAGCAGTATAATCTCTGATCGAAACAGCCTCTTTAGTAGAAAGGTTATATTTTTTTACAAATTCCATAGCAACAGGATTTTGCTCTATATCTCCTACATGATATCTATATTGAGAAGGAGATATGACTTCTTTTACCTTATCTACTTCGTACTGTTCTGTTATTTGTTTTTCTTGCTCAACATCAAGCACCGGAATCTGGACGCATCGACAATTAACATCATGACCAGGGTGACCAGTATCGGCAGGCGGATTGGTATATTCGAATATCTGCCCATCTTTTTCCGCATGGCTTTCGCGCACACGCTCATCACCCGATGTTGACCACATGTATTTTTTTATGCCAACCTCTTCATGTCTAGCTCGAGTTAATGCCGCATTTAATTTTGAGGATTGGTCTCGAGCAATAAGCATTGCACGACTTTCTACATCTTTCCCTAGTTTTTTGAGTTGTTCGGCTAAGTCTTTATTCAATGACCCCTGAACCATTGCTTGCATGACGGCATTTTGCACCTTATCAAGATATTGCGTGCGAATGGATTTGATTAATTGGATGTTACTTACCGTTAATTCATTTACCCTTTCTACAATATTTGGACTATTGCGCAAATAGGCGGATAAATCGATGCCAGTTTGATTTTTTAAATTGGTTGACACTTCAGCATGGTTTTGTGCATCGCCACGGCTAACAAAGCCATTGGCGATATTTTCGGCCTGTGAAGTGCGGTCAGATTTTTCGTACTTTTCTAATACTTTCATCAGCGCTTTCGCACTAATCGCCTGAAATCCTTTTGCATCATCCATAAAAAAAGAGCCTTGCGGTTGTTGCATGGCTCTCTCTATATCATCGGTCATTGTTTTGACGAAATGCTTAAGCTGTTGTCTATACCAAAGCTCCGTTCTCTTGCTCATTTTCACTGGCTTGAACTTGCGTGTTTTCGCCTTCTGGTTCTTCAAAATTTCTGGCAAGTTCATCAGCATTTTTCATTTCCTCAATGTCATCAGCAGAGATATTGGCAAATAAACCACTTTCTCGGAGTTCGTTTGCCACTTGATATTCATTTACTACACCATTTTGAATTAACGTATTTGTCGCTGTCGCAAAGGTGTTAAGCATATTGACCTGTTGCTCTTGTTTCACCACCGTCAATGGTAAAAATTCAAACCACCAGTCATCTGGCTGCCCGCCAAATAATTCATTGCATAGCAATGTATCAAGCACTTCAAGCACAGGGCGCAATCTTGTTTCTTGCAACCGATGAATGGATTCATGATAGTTTTGAATATCCTCATCACCACTTGCCAATCCCGAAACAGATTGCCCAAACAAAATGGTGACAGGCATATCTGCCGCACCTGCCACCGCATTGCGAAACTCTGTCAGTAAATCTTTTAACCCACCGAAGGATAGCTCTTTTCGGTCGTACTCATTTTCTGCATCAAGCAACAAGCTATTTGTCGCCGATTTAATCGACTGTACCGCTGAAATAACGTGAGCGACATCATTTTCTAAGCCTGCAGATATCTTGTCAGACAACCCTGCGATTTTGAAAATATCGATTTTACTTTCAAAAATAAGGTCGCCCACATTCGCAGAGGCGCTATCAAAGCGTTTAAGCACATCAATAATCTTTTCAAGGTCTGATACACCCCAAATATCGTTATCAGATAACGGCGCATCATTGGCATTGATAATTAATAAGCGAGAATGGTGTACTAAAACAGATTGTGTGCCGCCAGTGATGGTATATTCACTATATCGACCAAAGTTTGGTGAAAGCACATCATCATCTTTTTGCCCTGTGGGTGAGATTTTCCATTTAGGCAAGATAATTAATTGTTTTAATCGCTCTGTAGGCTGTAACGGTGAGGTGATATTAATAGTATCGGTTACAACCAATAAACCCACTGAGCCATACAGGCTAGACCATTGCAGCGCTTTAGTTAATGTCTCACGTAGTTTTAATCTGCGCTCAAGCTTAGTGAAATCGTCTAGCTGTTCAGATTTTAAGTCATTCGAGAAAATATCGCGCCAATTACGTACCATATCTTCCGAGCGTTTAATACATACCTTGTTTGCAATCCAGTTATCACGCCATAATGCTTCAATCTGCATTAAGTCATCGGTTAAACTCATCCCGCGAGCATAATACGTTTGCTCTTGTTTACTGCCTAACTTCAGCGCAAGTGATTTGATGCCATCTAAAATATTCATCTTATAAATCCAGTAGTGATTTAGGTTTCCCTAAAATATCCGTTATTGCCATTACAAGTGCATCGACTTGGTCATCGTGCGCGTGACTATCTGTTGCGGTAAATGCCTCGCACTCACTAATAAAATCCGCTACCCAAGGAGCATTTTCAGGTATCATCACATAACCGCTCTCAATATATCCTTGAATGCCTAAAACACGCGTGTACTTATCTGCATCAACTTGAATTGGTGAGATTGGAATTTGATTATTTCTGCGTATAGCCTGAATTAATCCTGTTCCACTGGCTTTATCTTCCACATTTGCTCGAGTTAATATCCCAGTGTCCTTTCTTGCCTTGTGTTTAGCCCAAACATCTTTTAATGTCTGCTCAAGTTCTGGCGCTTCCCATTTCCCTCTAACAAGATCGAGAATGTAAACTTTTCCATCCGTTCCCTTGCCTGCGACAATAAAGACTGAATAGTCATTGTGCTGTTTAATTTTTTGTGCCGTATCAGCGTAGATTGCTTTGACTTTAATCAGTGGAGGGATTTTGTATCGACCAAACCAAGCGCCTTTAATAATGCCACCGCCCTTATTAGATGGTCTTTGTTGATATAAAGCATTCCACGCTTGAGAGCCAACAGCCTTTCTAATTTTACTCAATCGCTCTAAATCAAATCGTTCTGGGTGTAATGGTTCGCCCTCTTTGCGGAACTCCTCATCTTCTTCGGCAATCGCAGGAAATTTCACTATGCGCCATTGGTCGCCACCATTCTTCATCTCTTCGATTAATCGACCAGCCAAATCATCCTCGTGCCATCTTGTCATGCCTAATAGCACACCAGATTTTGGTGATAAACGCGTGTAAAGCGTGGTTGTGTACCAATCCCAAACGCCATCTCGAACTGTTTGAGAATTAGCCTCTTTAGCATCTTTTACAGGGTCGTCAATAATGGCTATATCCGCCCCCATCCCTGTAATACCGCCACCAACACCAGCGGAGCGATAAGCGCCTTTGTGGCCCGCAATTTCAAAAATCTCACTATTACGCAAAGGCTGGCCTGAGACAGCCGCAATGCGTTTATCATTTAAGGATGATTCAGGGAATATATCGTGGTAGCTCTCGTCATCCATTATTCGCTGTACATCGCGATTCATTCGGCTAGCTAAATCAGCAGAATAAGAACAGGCAATCATCTGCAAGTCAGGATTTTTACCAAAAGCCCAAGCAGGAAAACGACGACTAAATAATTCACTTTTACCACTACGAGGCGGAGCAAATATCATTAATCGAGGTTGCTTGCCATCTATTACATCTTGGTAGAACTGCTGCAGCTCTTTTGCAATGAGAATATTGAACCATCCTGTTACAAAGTCAGGTTTGGTTTGCAAGGTGAAATCAATCAAGCTCTTTTGAGCTATCATTGCATTCAGTTGCTTTAGATTTAAGCTCTCTAAGAAGTTTGAGTTCATCGACACTTAACCTTGATAAATCCATAGATATTTTTTGCTCAATCGGCGCCCCATTAACACCGGTGATTTCTTGCGTTACTTTATCGCCATATTTTTTAGGGGCGACTTTGGTGATGTACCATTTACGAGCATCAACTCTCAACTTAGCTACGCTAACATCTTCGGGAGTAGCAAGATCTGAAATCTCCAACATTTCCTCAAGCAAAAAATCGGCTTGGTTCTCGCGCGCACGCGCGTACTGATCCCGAAATTCAGCTTGTTCATTCAACCAACGAAATACCATTGATAAACTTGGCATTCCAGGACGCTTACAAATCTTACGCAAACTTTCACCTTGAGCGATAAGCTGACAAATATCATCAGACACTTCCTTTACATAAGATGATGGGCGACCAGTTTTTTTCTTCCCCACGCCATCAGACGTGGATTTTCCTTTCACGTCTGACATAGGAAATCCTTACTTAAATATTAAAAACCGTCTTACCTTGCTCATTGGTAACGTAGATGTGGTCTCCATCCCCAATTAATCTGTATGCAATCTCTTTCTCAATGCCTTGATCGCCGTACTCATCGTCCGGTATAAAATCAATTATTACACCAAAGATTGATGTTGGATTGTTTCTTGCCGAGCAGTAGATTGATTCCTCACGGATAACCTCTTTACACTCTTGGTCTCCATAGATTGGTTGAGTGTAGTAGATGCCGTTAAGTGTGATAGGTCTCTCTTTTAATTTGTCTGCCAATCTAGTCATCTCTTCGAACTCACGAGAAGTCTCATCGTAAAATACAAAGCTATTGCTTTCAGTAATTGACGTTACACCGTCTTGTATAATTTTGATTGTTAGCATAATTGCTCCTGTTGTTTTTATTGATAAAAAAAGACCGCACTTTAATTGGCGGTCTTGGTTTGATTAATCCACTTATTGAGATTATCTACTTGGCTTGCGCACTTATCTCGCTCTGCTGTTACCTTAACTAGCTGTATGACTACATCACCGTATGTCTCACCAGTAAATGCTGTTTTAACACAAGGTGCAGTGTAGGCTTGAGGCGGGTAAATATATTCTGCTTTGGTCGTGACTTTATTTGTACAGGCGGTCAAGAGCAGACTGAGGCAAACGAGTGTGAGCACAAGGTTGTGTCTTAATGATTGTTTTAACTGATTCAGCATTTTCTGTTGCCACCCTTTCTATTTCATCATTACGTTGCTGTTGTGCTATTACCGCATCACGCTCTTGTTGTAGTGCAATGGTCAATGCCTTGTTCGCATCTTCTTGCTGCTGAATGGTCTGAGCTTGTTGCTTTGTGGTTATGTTCAACTCATCTATAACACTTGATTGGTAACGCAATGCACCAAACAAAACTACTACAACAACCCCTAACACTATGTAAATGTACTTAGTCATTATCAGTTACCATTAATGCTCGATATAGCTTGCAACGCTCATCAATGCCATTTAGCCCACCATTAATTCTTCGAGTCACTTTCTCTACCGAATTAAGATCAGCTAATTCACAGAGTTTCCAATACCAAACAGCAGCTTTAACTGATAAGTCTAAATTACTTGCTATATCTTCTGGCTCTATATCTCTACCTAACCATTTTCTAAACGCGGCATAATTATCCTTACCTGTGATCTGAATTAGTCCACGACCACGATATTTCCAACCATCTCCGCTTTTCTCATCTCCATTACCTAAACGATTAGCATAAACACGATTGGCTATGAGCTCAGGTTTGCGCTCATATTTCTTGGCTGTAAGTGGATCGGGGAAATATTTACGGAAAGTTTGAGAAAGCCCAGACCAAGAATAATTTAAGTTTTCTTTAAATCTTGTAAATCCTCCACTTTCATGCCCGCATTGAGCTAAGAACATAGCTTGTTGCATCTTAGTTATACAACCTGCTTTTTCTATTTGTTCTGAAATAGCTTGATAAACACCATTAACTGCATGAGGGAAAATTTTATTGAACGTCACTTCGGAAATCATCATTGTCATCTTTTTCAATTCTCCGATTAATGAATTTAAATAAGAATTCGCGAATTTTCTCAGTACCAACAAACCCAATCATCGTGCCAAGAAACGATGAGTATTCACTATGCCCAAAAATATGAGTGCAGATAGGCACTGCTACGCCAGCAATTGAGGCACACATAGCTGCATCAATGAACACATATCGGAAACTTGGTTTTTTACGCATAAATCCAAGTCTTAAAATAGAAATAAATAATGCCCAAAGGGCGCTTTGAATAGAGCTAGAACTCAAATTAATTTGTAACCAAGACCATATTAACGCCCATACATCAGGCTCTTTAATTGGCATATTTCCCCCCTAATTTTTTAGGCAATAAAAAAGCCCACGCATTAACGTGAGCTTGTGATATGGCAAAGGCGCAAGGAATCGAACCTCAATTAGCGATTTTGGAGACCGCTGTCTTACCATTAGACTACGCCCTTATTGTTGGATAACAAAAAACCCCGACCGTTTCCGATCAGGGCTGTAAAAATTTATTCGGTGAACATCACTTACACAACGACCACCTTACATCTAAATGATAGGACAAGATGACAAGGTTTGTCAATAAGTAATTTTGATACTTCTTGCATTTTGTCGTCCAGTTCGCAAAATAACGAACCCAGTTATAAGAAGTTCGTGAATTATTGCTTTCGCTAATTTTAGCTCTTTTTCGACATTTCGCTTCATTGTTTTGAGGCTTGGAGTGCGAATATCTGGCTTACCTGCACACGGTTGCATTTTTATTTCTCCGCAGTTTTCTCGAAGTTTAACCGCTATGTGATTGATTGTGCTTTTATTAACGTAATACGAAAATACAATATAGTGTAAGGTTCGGTCGCTTTTAAAGAAGAATCGATCAATAACTTCACTAATCATCATTCCTGTTGAATCATCGCAAATTGGTTCATTTGACTCTGCAGGAATGACTGATTGCATTAGTTTTGCAATAATATTTAATTGCGGTTTATCAAGCCTACCGCTGCGCACCCAGGCACCCCATTGATACATATTACGGTCAACAAATTCTTCTTGTTCAATCGTTAGTTCTGGTAACTCGCTAAATTTACGCATGAATGCCTCTAATTTTAATGATTGACTTACCTTTGCTTACTACGCCTTTCTCTTCAATCGAATATTTACGAATAATTTTCCGGTTATCATCTTTAATTAAGCCAGCGCCAACTAAGCTATCAAAAATTCCTTTAGGCAAATTATCAAGGTCGCGCGGACGATTATCGGGAAAGTAAATTTCCATCTTAATTTCAACCGCACTTTCAAATGGATCGAACTGTGAGCAAACCTCAGTAGCAACACGTTTAAATTCCCGTCCTGCTTTTGATATGTAATGCTTACCTTGCCTTGTGTGCTTCCAATAATGATTCACGCTCGGTGGGTATGGCAGACAGATTTCAAGCCAATCACTCATAACTTGCCCTCCTTGCGCAAAATTTGCTGTGTTCGCAACACACCTTCAGCATGTGCTAGGCGGACATATTCAGCATCCATTTTTCTAGTTCTACGGTCACATTCATCATGGCAAGATGAGCATGCCCAAGCACCAAAAATATCATCGGGCTTCATACCAACTCCATTTAATCCTGCCATACGATAATGTGCTAATACGGTCGTTTCAGGATTATGATTACAAATACCAGGCAACCGCACTTGACACTCTCTCCCCTTCGCTTCTTTTCTCAAATTACTCATTATCCAAACACCATCTGAAAAATTAACCAAACTGCCACAATCCAAAGTACGATTTTTAACTCTAAAATCTCGTCATCGTTTAATTTCATTTAGCCCCCAAACTAATCACACCATAACCAAGACCGACTGCAATCAAGATAAAATATCCCAATGTGCTTACGACCAATATCCAGTTAAAAAATCTAGCAATGAATGGTGAAATTAGCCCCAAAAGAAGTGCTAATAAAGGTAAGCTCATCACTATCAACATCAGCGCAAAGTAAATAATCCAGTCCATATCTAACTCCTACCAAAAGAACTCATATAACTGATTTAACGTATTTTCATCGGTTGAATCGTTAAAAATATGCTTGATTGCTGCACTAATTAACGCCTTGTAACAGCTTTCAAACTCTGCTTGCTCCATGTTTCCATAACTCAAGGATTGCGCCTCAATCCTCAAATCCCCTTTAATGTTGTATGTAGATTCGTAAAACCCAGCCAATACCGTTAGATGCTTGCGAAAGGTGTCAAATTGCTTACGTTCATCAAAGTGTTCCCATTCTGTTTTATCTGCAGCCCAATGGTTAAAACAGAACTTAAAAAAGGCGAACACCTTACGATGGAAAGCGGGATTGCGTGTACGGATGATTTCAATTTCATACTGCTCACCATTTTTTAATGATTTCAATTCTTCTGATTCCAGCTCATCAAGTGGTGCAAGAACACCGCCTTGTAACTTAATCATCTGAATTTTTAACCGCCCTTCAGTTCGTTTCCCGTGCGCTTTTTTAATATCATCAACACTGCAAGCCATTGACCTATTTCTCCACGTGGATATATCCACCAACCTTTTTAATAAAATCAAGGCTAATTGAACGTGTGACAAAGTCTTCCATTGTCGGATCAAAGACTACGACCATTTGTCCTTTGCTATTCCCTTTGATTTCTTTTCCTGTTACAGGGTTGATAAATGCAATTCGACCACCTGTGATATCAATCACTTCATTCGCCACGCCTTGAATGTGGTTTTGATACCATTGAGTAGATTTATCATTGTTGAGTAACATCACGACTAAATAACCGGCATCACATAATTCTTTTGCGCGTTGTAGATATGGTGTAACGTTAGAATAAGGCGGGTTCACATAGATTCTTAACGGAGCCGAACAACGTTCTGCGACTTCGTCCAACAATACATCTAACATTTGCTCAATCGGCATTAGAAAGTCATCTGCGATTGATTGATGCTCATCATTATCTGAGTTAGGTTCGCCGATATAGTGACATGTCAAGGCGTTGTTTGCTGTTGCGCAACCATCAAGATCGAACCATCCGAAACGTTGAGATAGCCATTCAAAAACATAGTGTGGTGTTTGCCATGTATCTTTATCAAATTGTTGTTCAGACATTTAATTCCCCCCCATAATCGTTTTTAATCTAGCTACGCCTTGAATTGCTACCTGTCTATCGATAACTTTGGTTTTTTCTTCAATCGCTATTGGAATAGGCTCAAATTCATCCCCAGACCGCACTTTTACAACGGCTTGAGCCAAAATACGTGGCATTGCTTTTTGACAATCTTCCCATTTCTTCTTGCTGTAATTTCGGTAAAGTTCAGAAAGCAACCAATATTCGGCTGGGGAGCGAAAATTAAAATTGTGAGGCTCTTTCGCATAACCAAAGTATTTTTTAAGTCGTTGCTCAAGTTCTTCTAGTGTTGGTAAGCCTAATTCGTGATAACTTTCAAACTCGCACCAAGCAATAAATTGCCCTACACTTGGGAAAAATGGACTGGTCGATTTTGCTGCTAAATCAAGTCCGTGTTTTAATTTCATCGGTTCAACTACGCCAGCTTTGAATAGCTCTTCGAGCCATACTTGCTTAGTCTCGTTATACTCAACTTCACTAGCAAACGCCTGTTTCCATGCTGGAAAGATGGATTTCAATCGCACAAACATCCGGTCAATTAAGCGAACGGCGTTGCTGGGAATACTAGACTTTGTGACCGTACTTTTTGCTGGATCCATTGGAATTACGTTTTTCATCTCAACTCCTCTGGAATGAGTTCAGGATCGATATTTAATTTTCTGCCAACAGCCCAAGAACCGTCATCGGCAAAAGTGCTTGTTTTTCGGGTGTTTGTAGCCGTTGCTATGCTGTCACCGCGCCAATTCCAGCTCGCATTAAATCCGCGCCAATCTCTTTCAATGGCGATTGCGATTGCTTCCTCCAGCGTTATCCCAGCTTTGTCAGCTTCGCGCTTATACCCATTGAGCGCAGTTTCGGTGATGGTCGCTTTTTTGGATTTGCGGTGAGTGATGAAGTCATCGGCAAGCTGACCAACGATTCCGAATTCAGCAAGCAAATCGAGCGAATTTTTTTGCGTAGTTTTTTTATTTGTATTTTGTATAGTGTTTTTAATATTGTTTATTGTGTGTGAACTTTTTTCACAGGTGACTTGTGAACTTTCTTCACAGGTGCTGTGAACTTTTTTCACAGGTGAACTTTTTTCACAGGTGACTTGTGAACTTTCTTCACAGGTGGTTTTTGAGTAAGAATTTACCGCATAAACGCCAGTGTTTCTTGCGCCATTTTGTTTAATTAACAAGCCATATTTAACAAGTGATTCACAGGCTTTAATCACTGCACTATTGCTTAGTCCAGTTGCTTTCATAAACTGACTGATTGAGATATTGTCGCTTTCTTTATTCCAGCCTTTGGTTTTTCTGATGACAACCAAGTAACACTTCAATTCCGCCCCGGTTAAATCAGGCAGTAGCTCATCAATAACAGCATTTGGCACCTGTAAAAAATTAGGAATAAATTTAGATTCGTTACTCATGCCACCGCCTTATTTAACATCGTGGATAATTTTGCCAATCCCTTTGCAGTTACTAATACTTGAGGGTAGATTTTTTCCGTGCCGTCAGGTTGTGTGACAGGGTGTGCTTTATGCTCTAAATAACCGCGCTGCAATTTGTCTTGATAAGCAATCCAAGCGGATCCAACAGTGCGCTTATAAATCCAACCATGAGCAAATAAAAATTGGGTGAATGCTCTTGGTTGCATTTGTAAGTGTTTTGCAGCATTAGTGAGATTCATTGCGCCTTCTGTTGCGGTTGCTAAACGATCAAACGCCTCCGCCTTTGGGGTAAGCTCGATCACCCTTTCGGAATACGTTGCAAGCGCGCCACGCAAGTAAACTGGGTCGTTTAATAGCATCATAGGATCAGTGGATTTCGCCACTTTTTCCATCTCAATAAAATATTGTCTGGCTTGTTTTCCTTTTTCGTTGCGCTCAACCATTGATAGTTCTTTTGCCATATCAATGGAAATGTGAACTTCTTTCTGAGGGCGACCCCCTACATGGTTTTTCTCATTTTTGAGTAAAACTACAAAGTCTTGATTTTCAACGAATTCATATTCTGAGATTCGTCTTTGGATCCAGTCTGAAAATCTCGTTGAGACTTCCAAGAATGAATGTAATTCTCTCGCATTTACCGTTTTAACTTCGGAATTGTTGATTTTGCTATTGCTAATCTGAATTAGATTTGCCATAATCACCTCGTTTAACACTTTATTAATTAGCCACGGTTGCCGCCGTGGTTTTTTATTACCGTTTATTTAGCGAGATCACGCACTCGATTGAGTGTTGTGTTGCTGCTAAATGCTTGTTTAATAATTTGCGGATCACGTCTTCTTCATCGGTTGTGATTTCGCCATCTGCCAGCGCTTTTTCTAACTCCTCAAACAACAATCCACGAGCGGACAGTTCACGCAGTTGTAAAGTTGAGATTTCTACTGAGTCCAATTCGCCTGCGACTGGTACCGGTACAAAATGGCCGCCAGCACTTCGGCAAAGCTCCTCGATAAAATCAGTACAGCCATACTCAAGCTGCAATGCGATTAATTCTTCGTTTTTAAAACGTTGCCCTTTCGTCTGATAAAGACGATTGTTCAGCTCTGCCTCTGAAAATCCAAGAAACCCTGCAACCGCACTTTTGCCGCCAGGTATCTTTTCAATCATTTCCATAATGACTTTCTTCATTGCCATAATTTTTGCCTTATTTTTATGGTTTTCTTTTCAATTGGTGTTGGTAAATTACAGTCATGCGATAATCGCAGAGCCTGACTTAATAGGTTTGCTAAAGTGTCGAATTTCTTCCGCAGAGACAGAACCTTCCAAGGCTTGAGATAGAATCTCGGAATATCTTGTCTCGCCTGTATATTCAGTTCGTGGTAAAGAATTTGATGTGCGCCATTTATAAACAGCTCGGACAGAAAGTCCGCATAAATCGGCCACTTTAGCTGCACCCAAAGAGTCAATAATATGTTTTAAGTTTTCCATATATAATCTCTTTAAATGAACTTTGAGTACATTTTAATTTAGAACTGAAAGTACTTCAAGTTTTATTTATAATTGAACCGTTGGTTCAAAGGTGAAAAAATGATTACAGAAGAAAAAATTAAACAGGACTTTGCCGCACGGCTAGACATTGCGTGCAAAAGAAAGAACTTGCCAGAAAAAGGCAGGGGAAAAGTTATTGCAGATATACTGAAAATTACGCCAAAAGCAGTGAGTAAATGGTTCAATGCGGAGACATTGCCAACTCAAGCAAATATTTATGTATTGGCTGATTTTTTGGGCGTAACAAAAGAATGGCTAACTTATGGCGATAAGAATGCCTCTATTGAGAAAATCGAAAAGCAAATATCCTACCCTTTGCTAAGTCCAATCCAAGCAGGACTATGGACTGATATTAGATCGCTTGAGGGATTTGACGGTTACGAGATGATCCCAAGTACAGTCATAGCCTCTGAAAACTCCTTTTATTTACGAATTGAAGGGAAATCTATGCTCCCGCGTTTTAATGAGGGCGATCTGGTTTTAATCGATCCTGATATTGCACCAACCCCAGGAAAATTTGTGGCCGCAATCAATGGCAACAATGAGGCGACATTTAAACAATACAAAGAGCTCGGTACAAGAACAGCAGAAGGCATACCGCACTTTGAGCTTGTCCCGCTTAATCCAATGTTTCCAACATTAAGCTCACTTAACCAAGAAATCCGCATTATTGGTGTGGCAAGAGAAAGAGTTGAAGTTTTGTAATTAAAATGCCGATCAAGAAAACCTGAAAAAATTGGCTAATCTACCATAATTAATTTAGCGATAACTAAAAAATTACTTGACTTTACATGCTCAAGAAATCATACAATAAGGAATCAATATGACACAAAAATTTGGAAATAACATGACTCAATTAGCGCTCGTATTTGAGGAGGGAACATCTCTTTCATTTGACGATTTTGCGAAACAAAACGGAATTACATACTGGTATGCTTCTGATCTTGCTATGATGTTAGGGTATAACGACATGCAGGCAATTTTAAAAGCCATGAATAAGGCTTATGCTGTATGTAATAACTTAAATATTCCAATTGCAGACAACTTCATTCAGACGCAATCGCCGAACACACCATCTGACTTTAAAATGACTCGATTTGCTTGTTATTTAACGGTTATGAATGGAAATATAAGTAATCCGAAGGTTGCTGCAGCCCAAGCATATTTCGCTAAACTGGCAGATGAAATTCACACACTTTGCCAAAGCGCCGAAGAAGTGGATCGAGTTTACTTACGTGGTGACATTTCAGATAGAGAAAAAAGCCTGAGCCATATTGCCCACAAACACGGCGTGGAGAACTATGCTTTCTTCCAAAATGCTGGGTATAGAGGGATGTACAATATGAATATTAAAAATTTAAAAAACAAAAAAGGGCTACTTGATAACAACGCATCACTGCTTGATTTCATGGATAATGAGGAGCTCGCAGCGAATATATTCCGCGTAACACAAACAGAAGCCAAAATAAGAAATCAAAATATTAAAGGTCAAAAGAATTTAGAAAATGCGGCTGAAACCGTTGGTCGCTCTGTTCGTAATGTCATGATCTCAAATACCGGAACAGCACCTGAAGATCTCGCTCTTTCCCAAGAAAAAATTAACAAAATACAGACAAGTATAAAGAAAACACATAAAGCACTGACAAAGCACGACAGCAAGAAAAAATAATCCTCTATTTGACAAATAAACCGCCTAACTGGCGGTTTTTTATTAACATTTAAACTCCGCAATCAACTCCTCTAGCACAATCCTCTCCTGCTCATTAGCGCGTACAATCCTCAATTCATCATCTACGCGCGACACTATCTCATCAATCCCTAATCTATTAATCCCTTCACAATTCAGCGAGATTAGCCATTTTTTAAACTCTTTTTTCATAATTGCCCTCCTTATCGGCAGAGGCATAATAAACCAACCTCAATTTAAACCAACTATCGCTACCAAAATTTGCGATCAGCATCGCAAAAATCTCAAAAACACACCACAAAACACAAACTTTACTTTTTAACTGATTAAAAAATAAGCAATTAAACTCAATTTTCAAAAATTTATTTCTTTGTAAATCAATCAAATATGAACAAAAAGTACATTTTATTAAAAATATGTACTTTTTGTTCTTGACTATAATGAACCATAAGTACATAATAATCCCATCAAAACGAGATACACAAACAAGGAGCCTAAAAATGACAAATCTTCAAAACTTTAAAAAACAGCTTAACTCAGTCGCACCGATTGAGTGCGATTTAAAAGTTGGCGACCGAGTTATTTATAAAAACGACTTTGGAATCAAATTTGGGCCATTCGAGGTTATCGGGTTTGAAAAGAAAGAAGATATTTCAGGCGGAAGATTTGTTTACTTAAACAAAGATTGTTACTGGTCTCCAGTAAGAGCGGAACAACTAACAAAACAATAAGAATCTTTACTAAGCCCTTTTGGTGAGGGCTTGAATAAAGGTTTTACAACCAAGCCGAAAGGCAATGCTCTTTAAAAACTTGGTCTCGTGCGGGATATAAATTATCGGCTGATTAAAGTCGAGTAACCCCAGAGCAGAAAACTGTACTGCGTGTTTAACCGAAGAGATGTGGTTGGCAGGTCAATGGCAGCGCTGTTTATATCTTTAAGCAATCCCTTAGAGGATACGAGTTCAGTCGGGGAAATGGCGAACAAGCCCACGGACTGGTTTATTTCAAAGCATATTTGAAGTTAAGACATCAATATCAAGTGTGCTTTGAAATGGTAAAACCATTACAACACTTATTTAAATAGGAGAAATAAAAATGGCAAAAACAAACGTACACGAGTTTCTTGAAGAGCTTGACGCAGGGATCTTTGAAAATAAGCTCGCCACAGCTCTTTCAGAGGTTGCATTGGGTGTTTTAAATAATGACAAGCAAGGCACAGTGAAGGTTGAATTTACATTAAAGAGAATGGATAGCGATAATCCATCTGTTCAAATTCAACACAAGCTAAGCTATATCAAACCTACAAAACGCGGGAAATCTTCCGAAGAGGATACTACTGCGACACCAATGTACGTACATAAAGGTGGTGCACTTTGTGCAACGCCTGAAAAACCAGAGCCAACACCAAATGGCACTTTAAAAATTGTAAAAGCAGCATAGGAGCTTTAAATGAACGAAAATTTACAACAACTTAAAGAACTTGTTTTATCTAGTGTTCACGTAGGAAAAAGCGATTATCCAATCGCTATCCTGCCAAGTGATATGAAAATCCATTCATTGGAATCACAAAATCAATTCCGCAATCAATTTCGTGCCGTATTTTCAACATATAACTTTGATAGTTTTACTGCTTATGCCGCACAGTATCAGCAAGAAAATGCTCAATGTTTTATTGACGAAAAAAATCTTGGTGCAGAAATTGTCTTTGATATTGGCTCTCTCAAACAACCTCTTCACGCCAACCATCGCGCACTTTTAAATATGGAAAAAACATCGGCATTTAAAGCACTATGTGATTTCCAAGGTAAAAAATGTGATCAGCGTGAATTTTCTGAATGGCTTGAAGATTGGCGCGATTTCATCACTGTTTACAGTGAGGATGATGAATTAATGTCATTCACTTCAGCAATTCAAGCGGTGCGTAAAATTACTTTAGATTATGCTAGAAATGAAGAACACGAAGTTGGGGAGTTTGCTGCATCACGTTCAGCGATGGAAAGTGTAGAAGCGAAAAGCAAGTTACAACTACCGAAATATTTTGTGTTTAACACGCACACATACAAGGGCTTAGATAGCCAAGCATTCACGCTTCGCTTATCAATCCTTACGGGTGGTGATAAGCCAATGCTAGTAGCTCGTTTGATTAAAGCAGAACAAATCCAAGAATCTATTGCGCAAGAATTTGCGGATAAGCTCACGCTTGCTTTAAAAGAAACAAGCATTTCAGTCAGTGTTGGCACAATGCAAATCTAAACTAAGCTTGAGCCTTGCAAGCATAAAGAAAGGCACTCATCATTAACCTGTTTTGAATTTTCGACAATTTGGTTACAGAAACACAGTGCATAACGGTATTAAGCGGTCGTTAGATTAAAAGCCCTAACCTACTTAATAACACTGTGGTTTAAAGTCTGCCCATGCAAAGCCAGTGAAAAACGGTGTAGTTGCCGAAAGTGGAGCTCAAGCAGGCGAATATCCCAATGTGGATATTTCAAAACACATTTGCTAGTACAGAGACACAACGGCAAGTGAAACCGTTGCGAATGATAGATGAAGTGTGTTTTGAAATGGCAACAATAAAACAAACGAGGTTAAAAATGGAAGAAAAACAAGAAAGCAGCCTATCTGATAAAGATAAAAATCTAATCAAACAGGCTGTATTAGAAAGCGCCGCGAAAAATACAGGAATGTTACCTGATGAGATTGCAGAATCCTTATGTAGGGCTATTTACCTGATTGATTCTTATAAGCATTGATGATGTGAGACGAATCAATTTCATCATCTAACGTTTTCTGAAATGTTTCAGATAATGAATTGATAAACTCTGCAATATCCCTTGCGGTTGTTAGATCAATATTTCTTTGATAATGAGAGTTGGTTCTCAAAATGTCTCTAGCCATGACTAAGGCTATTTTATCAGCCGTTATCTTTTTCATAGTATTTCCTCATAAATTGTTGTTATGGCGGAAATATTATATTCCTCGTTGTTGTGGCAAACAAGAGGGCTTGAGCCTTACAAGCATAAAGAAAGGCGTCCTATTCTAGACAAATCAGCACAGACTGATTGCACTACTCCACTGACCGCTCGAAAGAGCGGTATTTTTTATTAGTTTTTTGCTGAACTTGATGATTTTTTTATTCGTAAAAGTAAGGATAAACGATGACATTTAAAGAATGTATAATTTTTATACTCGCCATCAATCTCAACCCACTTGGATTGTGGATTGACAGCTTTGTATTGCCGAAATTTTTCGACCAAACTAGCCAATATATCCAAAATGATGAAGAACATTTGCCAAAAGCTAGTTGCGGCAACCAAGTAGAAAAGGTAAACCAGAGCATAATCAGGTAAAGCAGGTAGTGGTCTTGCCATTAGCTCAATCTGAATATGAACAGGAATAAGCAACCAACAAAGAATAAACGACAAAAACCACGTTGTAATACGCACAATCACCTCATCAAAATGAGATTTGAGAATGGAAAAGATGGAAGTAATTAACGCTTCCCACATAATAAATTCCTGTAATTGTTGAAGTAAGACGCAACAATTATATTCCTTGTTTGAAGTAAGACGCAACAAGGCGAGTTTTGCGGTTCTCGTTAAAAAACCGTATTGACAACACCGCTCACATCAGATTAAGATACCCCCACTTTCAACAGAAAGTCGGGATCGCAGTCCTGAATGACAAAGAGCGGTGAAAAAGACAGTCGCTCAAAAGCGACTTTTTTTATAGCCGCAAAACAGCAAATCTACCTTTTTGATAAATTTATCAAAAAGTCCAATGATGAACTGTTTAGGAGGATCGAAAGATCCGCCGTTTCTCTTTGTCACGGTACTGCGAATCCTATTCAGTTCATCACCAACTATTCGCAGTGGTTCGTGATGAGTTTTAAAACTTTGACAAAGAGACCACAAAATGACAAATTCAAACTTAATCCCTGTTTTTAACGGCTTAATCCAAAATCAACCTGTTCAACTTTGCAACGCTCGTGAACTTCACGCATTCGTAGAAAGCAAACAAGAATACGCAACTTGGATTAAAAACCGCATCAACGAATATGGTTTCATTCAAGATGAAGACTACTTCATCATCACCGAACGCACCAACGGACGCCCACGCAAGGAATATCACATAACCCTCGACATGGGCAAAGAACTCGGCATGGTCGAAAGAAACGAACGAGGCAGACAAATTCGCCAATACTTCATCCGTTGCGAAAGAACATTAAAAGCCTTGCAACCACCGCAACAGCTCGCCTTGCCAGAACCTGAGAAATTCACCTTTGAATTTACCGAATATGAATTACAACAGCTTGCTTGGTTGTGGTTCGCTTTCAAACGTGGCGTCGGCACTTTCCAACATATTGAGAGAGCCTTTAACGTTTTAGGCTCGAACATGAGTGGGCAAATCTACGGACAGGCTTACGAATATTTAAGCGTGTTACGCTCTACCAATCAAATCTTAAACCGCATCACAAGCGATTTTAACATCGACCAAATGACAAACTGGCGTGTATTAAAACACTTGCGAGGCTTTAATCCAAAAGCAGTCAAAATCGACTTCTAAAACAAAGAAAAATCCGACCGCACTTTTGAAAAATCGTGTGGCGGATTGTTACACCCTAAATTCACTAAATTGACGAAAAAGGAAACAAAAATGCAAAAATTTACTGATGTATTCGCTGAAACCATCCCATTTCTTTGTAAAACAGCCATCGCCTTTGCCCTCGCTTTTTTAATTGGTGGTATTGCCTACTGTTTTGCCGATGAACCTACCGACTGGCACGACAACACACTAAGCGAACAAATCCAACAAGAAGAACGCGCGAAAGCAAAGGCACAATGGCGTGAAGAAAACGGCATCTATCAAGCAAATCTTACCCCACAGGTCAATGCTGATATGTATCGTTATGTCGAGCAAAAACAAGCCGAAATTAACCGCACTTGGAGTAAATAATGAAAGTGGAAAGCTACAAAACACAAATCATCCGTACAGAAGCCGGAAAATATTTTGGAGAATTGTGGGTGAACAATAAGCTGTATCAAAAAACCGCCTATTTTGCCAATGAAGCCATTGCAACCTTACGTCTAAATAAACGAATCGAAAATTTTAATGCAATGGAAAACACCAAAATTCCGCCTTATCAAAAAGATGCCAGTACGAATCAATTTAAAGCGGAACTAGTAGAAAGTGCGAAAGAAAATCAACCTATTCCCCCAACTGAAAAAGCAGAATCGGAAGAAGAAAAACCACTTGAAAAAGTTAAGCCAAAAGCCACAAAACCCCGTCGAAAACCGTTCACCCCTTATGGATTAAACGGCTATTTTGTGGATAAACAAGGCAATATCCGCCTGCATTTAGACCGAAAAGCACACGCACATACTATCGTGCTAAACCCTGAAATGTTCTCGATGCTTGCCAATATGGTACAAGCCACGCAGGAGCAAAACAATGAAACCTTCCGATGATTACTATTACCAACTTGATGCAGCTCACCAACGAGAAGTGGATTGGCAGGCAGGCTATGAAATCGCCTTAGATGAAGTCGCTACTGAAATCGACAATGATTTAAAACAAGGCGACCAAACGCATTATCACGAACTCACAGAAATGCTGTGTGATAACGATAATTTCTGGCTTGCCATTGGCAGTGGTGCAAGTTATGAGCCTTATAGACAAGAAACGATTAAGAAAATCGCCGAGCGTGAATTGCACGCAAGAATGAATGATTATGACCCAGATTAATGGAGGGGCGAGATGCTTAATTTTGATGATTTAGAAGATGTTCATATTGAAGATGAAATCAAACCAAAAATTGATTTATCTAAAATCCCCCACCCAACTCCAAAGGGAATAATTGAATTAAAACGTCTCTTTTCTGCCATTAGAAAAGGCGTCGATCCTGATTATGTTATTAATCGTAAGATTATCGATGAAATGTATATCAAAATTTAAATTGAACTAAGGATAAATAATGAAACTTTACGAAATCACCGAACAACTAGAAAACATCAAAGAATTACTCGAAAACCCTGAATTTGCAGATAACGCCGACATTGCCAAAGCATTAGATGCAGTACAGCAAGATTTTGACAAAAAAGCGGAGAATGTCGTCTATGTCATTAAAAATACAGAGGGCGACATTGAAGTGATTGACGCTGAAATTAAACGCTTGCAGGCAATGAAAAAACAACGCCAAAACGGCATTGAGCAGATTAAAAACTACCTCAAACACAATATGGAAGCAACAGGCACAGCAAAAATTAACTGCCCTTTGTTTACCATTTCTTACCGCGAAAGCAAGCAAAGTGCGGTGCAATTAGATGAAGATTTATTCCTTGCCAATAACTGCGATGAAACCCTTGTTAATGTGAAAATCACAGCGAATAAAACTGAGATTAAAGCACGATTAAAAGCAGGGGAAGAAATTCCTGGTGCGAAATTGGTTGATAGCCAAGTTCTGACGATTAGATAGGAGATAAAAAATGAGCATTGCTACATTAATTTTAGGCGAAAGCGGAACAGGAAAATCAACCAGTTTACGCAATTTCGACCCGAAAAAAACCTTACTGATTCAATCCATTCACAAGCCACTACCATTTCGCCCAAAAGGTTGGCAACAGTGCGAAAAAGGCAAAGGCGGTAACATCTTCACCACTGATAATGCCGAACAAATATGCAAAGCAATGGCGCGTGCACCGCAAGATATTATCGTGATTGATGATTATCAATACATCATGGCGAATGAATTTATGCGTCGCGGTATGGAAAAAGGCTTTGACAAATTCACCGATATTGGAATGAACGCATGGAAAATTTGCGACCTTGCCGCCAAACTTCCAGCACACAAGCGCGTTTACATTCTCGCACATACACAAAATGATGATTATGGTCGCACTAAAATAAAAACCATTGGGAAAATGCTAGATGAAAAAATCACTTTAGAGGGCATGTTTACGATTTGTTTACGCACTGCAGTGAAAGATGGCATGTACCAATTTTCCACCCAAAACAACGGTTCTGACACCGTAAAAAGCCCGATGGGATTATTCGATAAGCTGTTTATTGACAATGATTTGGCATTAATTGATGGCATCATCTGTGATTACTATGACATTTCACAAGATGAAGCCAACGTAGAAAAAACAGAACCAACCGAACAACCAACCACAGGAGAAAACTAAAATGGCAGTCATGTTCACTTACAACGAAGAGCAAGCAGTAAAAGGCGGACAACCTGCTTTTATTACAGAAACAGGCGCATACGTGGGGAAAATTCTTTCCGCTAAATACACTAAATCACAAGGTGGTGCACAAGCGATTGAATTTTCCATTGAAACCGATGATGGAATGCTAGGTAATTATCTTTCCGTCTATTACAAAGGCAAAGATGGCAATGATTTATCAAGCGGCTTAAATATGATCCAGGCGATTATGGGGGTTACAGGCGTCAAAGAATTGACGGTGAAACGACAAGGCAATGATGATATTGCACCAGAACTCACTAATAAACACATTGGCCTGTTCTTGCAAAAAGAACTCACGACCAAAAACGATGGCTCGGACAGCTACCGCTTTTCCATTACCTGCCCATTTAGTGCAGCATCAGGGAAAACATTAGCTGAACATCTTGCAGGGGAAGAGCCAAAACGCATTCAGTGGCTAATAGATCACGCCAAAGATAAAGATAGCCGTGCTAAAAATACACGCCAAGAGCAATATCAGGCACAGCACCAATATTATCAATCCACCGCACCAAGCTACCCGCAAAGACAGCCTGCATCAAGCAACAGTGGGTTTAACGATGATATTCCGTTCTGAAATCCATAATAAGCCACTAACCAATAGTGGCTTTTTTATTATACAAATTTGAGAGATAAAAAAAATGGCCGAAGAAAACAAAGAAATTATAGCTTATAAAGGGTTTAATCAAGACTGGACTTGTCGAGGTTATCAGTATGAGGTAGGCAAAACGTATGTGCATAAAGGTGATGTTAAGGCTTGTGAGAGTGGATTTCACGCCTGCGAATACCCTCTTGATGTGCTTAGCTATTACAGTCCAGCGGTAAGTAAATTTGCTGTAGTTAAAATGAGCGACGAAACATCAAAAGATAGTGATGATACAAAAATTGCATCTGCAAAAATCACGATCGAAACCGAAATTAACTTACCAGAAATGGTAAAAAAAGCCGTTGAATGGATAAAAGGTAAAGTTGATTGGGATGCTGCTAAGATATCCAATACAGGCGATTGTTCGGCAGCAACCAATACAGGCAATTGGTCGGTAGCGACTAATACAGGCAATCGGTCGGCAGCGACTAATACAGGCAATCGGTCGGCAGCGACTAATACAGGCGATCGGTCGGCAGCGACTAATACAGGCAATCGGTCGGCAGCGACTAATACAGGCGATCGGTCGGCAGCGACTAATACAGGCAATCGGTCGGCAGCGACTAATACAGGCAATTGGTCGGCAGCAACCAATACAGGCAATTGGTCGGTAGCGACTAATACAGGCGATCTGTCGGCAGCAACCAATACAGGCAATTGGTCGGCAGCGACTAATACAGGCGATCTGTCGGCAGCGACTAATACAGGCAATCGGTCGGCAGCAACCAATACAGGCAATTGGTCGGTAGCGACTAATACAGGCGATCTGTCGGCAGCAACCAATACAGGCAATTGGTCGGCAGCGGAAGTATCTGGCGAGCAATCTATAGCTGTTGCGCTTGGTTGGCAATCTAAAGCTAAGGCGAGTATCGATGGTGCGATTGTTTGTGTGTATCGCAATGATGATGGAGAGCTAATTCATATTAAAGCATCAAAGGTCGGTGAAAATAACATCAAAGCTGATACTTGGTACACGTTAGATGCGTTTGGTGAGTTTATTGAGGTTAAAGATGACTAAAAAACTATATAGAAAACCTATCTATGGTGGTGATGGTGAGGAAATTGGCTATTACCTTATGGATAATGATGGGTTCTTGGTTGAAGAACACTACTACGAAGATGATGCTTAAAATCTGCCGCTATTAATTAGCGGCTTTTTATTTATGAGGAATAATAAAAATGTACTGGTTTAAAAATGCAATTATTTACCAATTAACAAAACAAATAGACTTTGAGAATATCGAGAAACAACTCAAAGAATGTGAATTTACTCCGTGTGATTCAGCAGACGTTAGCCATTTCGGTTGGTCTGCTCCGCTCGCCACCAGCGAAAGCCTAGCTCATCAAGCGGACGGAAGAATCTTACTTGTAGCTAAACGAGAAGAAAAGATTTTACCTGTGGAAGTTGTGAATCGTGAACTCAATAAACGAATCACTGCACTTGAAGAAAAAGAACAGCGAAAATTAAAGAAAGTAGAACGATTATCCATAAAAGATGATGTGATAGCTACCCTACTTCCGCAAGCGTTTTCTCGTATCAAAACGACCGCACTTTATATCGACACATTGAAACAACTTATCTTTGTTGATGCAGCATCAAGTAAAACAGCCGAAGATGCACTTGCACTTTTGCGTAAATCGCTCGGTAGCTTGCCAGTAGTACCGTTGGCGTTTAATAGTGCACCATGTGAAGTGATGACAAAATGGGTTACAGATACTGCGCCCGATTGGCTAATCTTGCGTAAGGAAGTGGAAATCCGCGAAAAAGAAGATCTTGGCGTTATTCACTGCAAGCAAAAAGATGTTGAAGACGAGGAAATTATTGAGATTGTTCAAAATGGCTTGATCTCTAAACTCGCGCTTGAGTGGGAAAACAACCTTAAATTTATCTTGGTTGAAGATGGCACGCTGAAACGACTGAAGTTTGACGACAATATCATCGAGAAGAACGATGACATTGTAAAAAAAGATGTGACAGCTCGTTTTGATGCAGACTTTGTTTTAATGGCGAGCGTGCTTGGCAAAACAGTGGATAGCCTAACAAAAGAATTCGGCGGGATTAGGGATAGATTATGAGATTACTTAAACGGCTAGCTGAAAAAGTCCTAATGGAAGATCTTAGTCGATTAGATAAACATATTGATAAATCTATCGAACTCCATGAGTTGGAGCTACGAAAATTGGGTGAATTAATTAAAAGTCTGAAAGCTGAGAATGATCAACTAAAACTGGAAAATACAAAGCTTGAAACTGAGCTTAGAGCGATAAAACAAGAACGTATTTTAAGTAAACTTAAAAAGAAAAGAAAACGTAAATGAATGAAATTAACATTAATATCCCCTACTCAAGATTTGTAGATATTTTCTGCTGCTATTTTTATGTGCGCATGAATAGCGGTGACCCATCGGCTGTTACTCGAGCGTTAGATGACGCTAAATACAATTGGCTTATGTTTGGGTCTGAGTTACGAAATGACATTATCCGAATGGCGGAATCGGCATACTATCCTGCGGTAGTTAATAACTACGTAAATAATTTTGTTGAGTGGGCCAAAAGTCAATTTAATGCACCACAAGACTACAACACGCCTCGGCCGCTTGTTGATGTATTGCCGGTAGTTGATTTAAAGCCGTACGGGGATAAAAAATGCAACAAAAAATAATTTTAGATGCGTGCTGCGGTAGTCGGATGTTTCATTTTGACAAACAAAATCCACACGTTTTATTTGCCGATAATCGCACTTTTGAAGGTACGCTATGCGACGGCAGACTGCTAAAAGTGGAGCCTGATGTAATCCATGATTTTACAGATATGCCGTACCCGGACAAATCATTTAAGTGCGTGATTTTTGATCCACCTCACTTAATAAAAGTCGGTGACAAATCTTGGTTAGTCAAAAAATACGGGCGGCTTGACGAGGATTGGCGAACGCAGCTTAAAAAAGGTTTTGATGAGTGTATGAGGGTGCTTGATGACGGCGGATCGCTTATTTTTAAGTGGGCGGAAACGCAAATAACAGTAAGTGAGATTTTAAAAGTTATCGGTGTAAATCCAATAATTGGACACAAATCTGGGCGCCTGAATAATACACATTGGATGTTGTTTGTGAAAGGTGCTAGTTATATAGGAGATAATACAAGATGAGTAAATACTTTAGTTATGACGCGATCGATGTGAATTTATATGTCCACGACACCGCAAAGGAGGCTAAACAAACCGCGTTAGATATTGCCGAGGATGGATATAACTTAAGTTCAGACCAGTGTGACGGACTTTCAAAAGGTTCGCAGGATTTAATCAAAAGTATTTGTTATGGCGTAATCCTTGGCGGGATTGATTTACCTGTTCGCCAGACCTCTGTTGAGCAAGATGGAGCGGATGCAGTGGCGAAATTTAAGTATATGGCGCAACCTCCGGTTATTGTTGAGTATGAGCAAAATAACGGATGGATTAAGTGTTCGGAGCGGTTGCCAAAACCAAATAAAAGAGTTTTGGTTTGTAACCAAGACAATGAAATTCGGTGCGCATTATATCAAGAATTAATTGGTTTTGGTTACATTCCTCTTTATGGCGAAGTTACACATTGGCATCAACTACCACAACCACCAGAAGATGAATAACAAACCACCGCTCTTATGGGCGGTTTTTTATTGGAGAATATATGGGAAGAGAATTTTTTGATGAATACTGCAGTCCAGAATTATTAGCGTTAATAACTGGATATGTTTGTCCTAAATATCAGATGAAAAGCTTAAATGAATTCGGAATTCCTTTCCTTCACCCAAAAGGAAATAGAAAATTCCCGCTTGTGTTACGATCTGATGGTGACAAAATTTTGAAAGGTGAGAAAGTGCAGCCGATTACACAAACAAAGGAAAGACGGCGGTCTGCAGTATTAAGTTAGTAAGGGGGATATTATGGCACGTCCAAGAAAACGAATTAATCAAGGATTGCCACAAGGTTTAGTGTGTCGGAATCGAAAAAGAGCGGATGGCTCAATCGTAGTTTATTACTACTACACGATGGCAGATAAAAAAGAAGTTGCTTTAGGTAAAGATAAGCACATCGCTATTCTGGAAGCAGCAAAGCTTAATATGCAGTATCTGACGAAAAAAGATAATATCCTTTTTATTGAAGTGCTTGAGCGATATGAAAAAGAAGTTGTGCCGCTTAAAAAAGCGAAGAACACTCGAAACTCAAACATTCAGGCAATAAAGAAATTACGCCAATACTTCCAAGATCCACCATTTACCCTTGATGAAATACAGCCTATACACATTCGTGAATATTTAGATTGGAGAAAAGATGTTAAACCAACCGCAAATATCGAAGTTGGGTTATTTGGCCACATTTGGAGCATGGCGAGAGAATGGGGTTACACTGAAAAGATTAGCCCATCAACAGGGGTTAAAAAATTCAAAGTGAATTACCGTGATGTGTACATTGAAGATTATATCTTGGATAAAATCTACGACTGCGCCACAGGTGATATGAAGGACATTATGGATGTGATGTATTTAACCGGACAACGCCCAATAGACGTGGTAAAAATCCATAGTTCACACATCTACAACGATTTACTGCATATTACACAGCAAAAAACAGGTAAACGTGTTGCGATTAAAGTTATAGGTAAACTAAAAGAGATTATCGACAAGCGGATCACTGAAGAAAATCAGTTTCTGTTTACGAATAAATGGGGGCGAAAGCTCGAGCGGAGATCACTTACAGATTATTTCAAAGATACACGTAATGCGGCATCAAGAAAATATAAAGAGCTAGCCGAAGAGATCAACCAAGTGCAATTGAGAGATCTTCGCGCGAAAGCAGCAACAGACCTTTCATTAATGATTGATGATGAACGAGCAAGAAAACAACTTGGCCATACTTCTGCACGTACCACTCAACATTACATCAGAAAAGAAAAACCACTCAATCCAACCAAATAAAAAAGGCTCTTCAAATAAAGGGCCTTTTTTTGTCACAAATCACGTTCCGAAACGTTTTTGAAACTCATTGATTTTATTAAAATTTAAAACCTAAAAATAAGAAAAGGTTTCGGAATTAAAATTGACTTTAGATAGCGTAAATACTGGATTATGCTCTTTTGAAGTCAATGTGAACCAATTTTGGTTTGAATGGGTGACGTTGCATTGCTTGTACTTTAACTGCAACTTCTTTACCACCGATCACTAAAGTAATCACTTCAGAATAGAAAGATTCATGAGCTTGCGCGTTGTTTAATTCATCATGGTTTAAGATGATTGAAACTGGCTCTTCGCTGCCACCATAAACGATTGCAGGGATTTGACCATTGTGACGCAGGCGGCGGCTCGCACCCTTACCTTGCGCTGTACGAACTTCAGCGTTAAATTTAAATGCCATTTTAATGTTCTCTTTAAATTAATGTTAAAAGAAAGAAAATTGCAGGCGACCCAGCAATTTTCCAAATATTGCTCTCAAAGACAAGCATTGAGCTATACTTTGAGACGGCGAATTATAGAATATCCCTCTTTTCAAAGCAAACTTTTTCTAGGCTTTTTACCCTGAAAAGATTAGAATGCTTAGCAGTTTTTTACGATATTTATAAAAAAATAAAGTAGGAAGATTATGGAATTTCTGATTGGATTTTTTACTGAGTACGGCTATTGGGCTGTTCTTTTTGTTTTAATTATTTGCGGATTTGGTGTGCCGATTCCAGAAGATATCACCTTGGTTTCTGGTGGTGTTATTGCGGGACTTTATCCTGAAAGTGTTAATTCACATTTAATGTTACTCGTCAGTATGATTGGCGTGCTTGCGGGTGACTCCACCATGTATTGGCTTGGTCGTATTTATGGCACAAAAATTTTACGTTTTCGCCCAATGCGTAAAATCGTGACATTACAACGTTTAAGAATGGTGCGTGAAAAATTCAGCCAATATGGCAACCGAGTGTTATTTGTCGCACGTTTTTTACCAGGTTTGCGTGCTCCAATTTATATGGTCTCTGGCATTACTCGCCGTGTAAGTTACACACGTTTTGCCTTAATTGATTTCTGTGCTGCTATTATTTCTGTGCCAATTTGGGTTTATTTAGGCGAACTTGGTGCAAAAAATTTAGACTGGTTACATGCTCAAATCCAAAAAGGTCAAATGGTGATTTATGTGCTTATCGCTTTACTTGCCCTATTTCTGTTCTGGAAATGGAAAAAATCAAAAAAATAAGCATAGTAATCAAATAAAAGAGCGGTTAAAAAATTCTGTGTTTTTTAATCGCTCTTTTTATTTAAATGGACTATAAATTTCTCGCCTTCAGATAATTTTCTACCATATCTACGATGAATAAAAAGTGAAATTTTAGATTTAAGTATGCGATGATTTACACACTATATGATGGAAATAGCCAACTATTTGATTTTAATTATTAACAAATTATTTATCTAATTAATATCTATTTATTCCAACGATAACATAGCATTTTATTCGCTCATCACTAAGAAGCCCTATAATAAAACCTTTCAGAAACAGATTTAATCGAAAAACTGAAAAAATCGCCTATTAAAAGTAAAATTAAACACAAGATCAACCGTACAGGATAAACGAAAATTTGTGTATGTAACGTTGGAATAAAGTAGACATGGCTAAATAAAGTAGGCAAAAATACCGCACTTAGATGAACAATCAAAGTGCGGTATTTTTTTATCAAGTTTTTATTGACGATAAAATCTTACTTATTTCAAGATAAAAATAAGCCTCCGTATTAACGGAGGCCTAACGTTATTTATAGGCAATAATTACCAGAAATAAGATACACCAGCACCAGTACTTAATTGTCCTTGAGTATTTGCGCCTACTGATAATTTCACACCATATTTACCATTATCAGAAATACGTGAATACCCTACGGCTACCGCTGCCTCACCATGATGTTGACCTATAGCAGCCATCGCAGCTGATTGTCCTGGTTTATGAGGTTGCATTAAGTTAGCTGCTGCCATTGCACCCGCTACACCTGCATTCATACGTTTGCCTAATTTATTAATTTGGCCTTGTAAGTTATTAATACGGTTACCTACGCCTTGAGCCACTGAGTACAACTGACTACCGTTAATCGCATCCGTTGAAGTTGCAGAAATTTCACCTGCCGCTACGTTTTGAATACGACGCTCATTACCTGCTGCACCAACAGAAACTACGCCATCAGCAGTTGCACCTTCAAAACCGCCGTAAACCATATTGCCTACGATAGCTTGTTTCACAGTACCTTTTGAGCCTGCTGTTATGCTTGTACCTCTAGTGCCATCTTGTTTGATGTTATTTAAAGTAGCTGTTGCAGAACCATCACCAGCTGTTGCAGTTGATTTAGTTCCTAAGATAACTGAATTTTCCACAATGTGTTTTACTTCATTACCTAATACAAACGTATCATTTGTTGCAACAGTATTATTGTTACCCACTGAGTAACTACTGTTACCATTAATAATACTTGGATCACCAAATGCACCAGAATTATTACCGGTCACGCGGTTACCTGTACCAATACTGATTGAATCATTACCCGTTACAACAGAATTGAAACCTATTGCTACTGCATTTGTTCCATCTGCTTTTGAGCGAGAACCAATTGCTGTCGCAAATTTACCACTTGCACTTGAGTCAAAGTCATTCTCCGTTTCCACTTTAGGACGATCTACACCATCATTAGAGTGGAAGAACTTAATACCTTGCTCATTCATATTATGGACTGCTTCAACAACAGAGTTAGTGATAATTTCTTTCTGACCTTGTACGTTATAGGTCTTCAAGATTGGTGTACCATCCTTATCAACAATAATATCTTTGTACTCTTTAGTCGTTTTTGAACCATCTGGGTTAGTTACTGTTGCTGTAATATTTTTCACTTCAGGCACGTTACCACGACTTAATGCATAAATTTGCGCACCATTTACCGCATCAGTGCTATTTGGTGAAATATCACCCGCAGCAACCCCAGTAATCTTAGTTGGTACTTTACCATCCGGACCACTTACATTGATGTTACCCTCTGCAGTAGATGAAATCTTAGGCCCTTTATCACCACCAAACTGTACGGTATTGAATTGAACATCGTCTTTAGTTGCGTAAGTAACTTTACTATCTGTGTCTTGTTTGCTCCATTTTTAGACCGCAGATTGTAGTTTATTTAAGCAAAACACGATGAAATTTTGTAAGTTTTAGATAACAAAAAGAACAAAATAGAAAAGTGCTGGTAATTTTGGAGGATTTTTATTAGCTGCAATTATGGCAACTGAAGTTTATTCGGCACGCCAATTCAAAAAAATGGCTCCAATATGAATTAACAAATAAGTGATAGCTTCTAAAAATTACAACAATTAATGTGAAATTTTTGTGATAAAGATCTCATTCTGATAATCTATCATTAGAGTTTACACTCCAAATTCCCTATAATTAATCAACGTATTGTGAAAAACTAAAAGGAAAATTATGAAAACATTGAGTGAATTTATCGTTGAACGCCAAGCAGAATATCCAAATGCAAAAGGGGAATTGAGCGGTATTTTGTCGTCAATTCGTCTTTTAGCGAAAATTATTCACCGAGATATTAATAAAGCGGGCTTAACAAATATTCTCGGCCAATCAGGTGTTGAAAACGTACAAGGCGAAAGTCAGATGAAACTTGATTTATTCGCCCATAACACGATGAAAGCGGCATTAATGGCACGCGAAGAAGTGGCTGGTTTTGCATCTGAAGAAGAAGAAAGTTTTATCGCATTTGATACGGAACGTGGACGCAATGCCAAATACATTATTTTAACGGATCCCCTTGATGGTTCTTCAAATATTGATGTAAACGTATCCGTCGGTACAATTTTCTCTATTTACCGTCGTGTATCTCCAATTGGCACTCCAGTCACCTTAGAAGATTTCTTACAACCAGGGAATAAACAAGTTGCCGCGGGTTATATTGTTTACGGTTCATCAACTATGTTGGTATATACCACTGGTAATGGGGTTAATGGTTTTACTTATGACCCATCAATCGGTACATTCTGTCTATCACACGAAAATATGCAAATGCCAAAAACTGGCCGCATTTATTCCATCAATGAAGGGCAATACCTCAAATTCCCACAAGGTGTGAAAAAATATATTAAATATTGCCAAGAAGAAGATAAAGCGACTCATCGTCCTTACGCCTCTCGCTATATTGGTTCACTTGTAGCAGATTTCCACCGCAACTTATTAAAAGGCGGCATTTATATTTACCCAAGTGCAACCAACTATCCAAATGGAAAACTCCGTTTATTATATGAAGGCAATCCAATCGCATTTTTAGCAGAGCAAGCGGGCGGTGTAGCAACAGATGGTTATCGTCGAATTTTAGATATCGAACCAACCGCACTTCATGAGCGTATTCCATTATTTGTTGGTTCAGAAGATATGGTGAAAAAAGCGCAAGAAATGATGGTAGAATTTAAAGAATAATAACCCCCCCTAGACTAAAGAGGGGATTTTTATCAATAAACCGATCAAAAAACCGAACTTAATGTTCGGTTTTCTTTTTCATTACATGATACGGCGCGATTGAGTGTAAGTTCTAGCCCAGTATTCTTCATCAAGGGAACTTATCGTCACACCTTGCCCTGTACTTGCGTGCATAAATTGGTTGTTACCAATATAAACACCGACATGGTTATTTTTACGGAAGAAAACTAAATCGCCTTTTTTCAACTCTGATTTACTAATTTGTTTACCCAAATAACGTTGTTCAGCCGTAGAACGAGGCAACTCAATGCCAAATGCTTCAGAAAAAGTCGTTTGCATAAATGCAGAACAATCAATACCACGTTTAGTTGTACCGCCCATACGATAAGCGGTTCCCACCCATTCATTATACACACCAGCTAAAGCCTTATCACCCATTAAAGCTGATGAACGGTTTGTTCTCACTTTATGGAAAATCCCTGAACGATTATTACCTTTTTCTAAATTACTAATCAAACCCGTTAATTGAGCATCATCACTCTCTGAAATAACCTGATGATTTGCCGTTCGTGGGCCATTAGAACAAGCGGTTGCGAGTGTCGCTAAACCAATAATAACTAAAATTCTTTTTAACATAATTTAAAATAATTAAAAGATATAAAATAAGATTCTGCCCGAGACTATCAAAATTTGAATAAGATTGCCAGTAAAAATCCAATTTTAATGGAATTTTTGTGATCTTTTGCACAATTTTGGTTTAATTTGTACCACCAACGGTAATTTCATCAATTTTTAGTGCGGGCTGTCCAACACCGACTGGCACACTTTGCCCCTCTTTTCCACAAACCCCGATACCTAAATCGAGTTCTGATTTATCTGCAACCATAGAAATTTTTTGCATCACTTCAATACCGCTACCGATTAAAGTTGCGCCCTTCACAGGTTTCGTGATTTTTCCTTTTTCAATTAAATAAGCTTCTGAAGTAGAAAATACAAATTTACCAGACGTAATATCCACTTGACCGCCACCAAAGTGCGGTGCATAAATCCCCTGTTCTACAGAAGTAATCAAATCATCAAACTGACTTTGGCCCGCAAGCATATAGGTGTTAGTCATTCTAGGCATTGGTAAATGGGCATAAGACTCACGACGGCCATTCCCCGTAGGTGCGACGCCCATCAAACGGGCATTCATTTTATCTTGCATGTAACCTTGCAAGATCCCATCTTTGATGAGTACATTGCATTGACTTGGTACACCTTCATCATCAATAGTTAATGAACCTCGACGATTTTCAATCGTGCCATCATCCACAATCGTACATAACGGTGAAGTCACTTGTTCACCAATCTTGCCTGTAAAAAGTGAACTTTCTTTACGGTTAAAATCACCTTCTAAACCATGCCCAACAGCCTCATGTAACAGCACACCTGGCCAACCAGCACCTAATACAACAGGCATTAATCCTGCTGGTGCTGCAACTGCACTAAGGTTTACTAAAGCTTGACGAACCGCTTCTTTAGCAAATCGTACTGCTCTAATATCGCCATCAATCACTTCAAAGAACCAATCTAAACCGAAACGCCCACCAGAACCACAGCTGCCTCGTTCACGTTTTCCATTTTCTTCTACTAATACAGAAATAGATAAGCGAACTAAAGGACGAATATCTGCAGCTAGCGTACCATCCGTCGCCATGACTAATATTTCTTCATAAACGGAACTAAGACTTGCTGATACGCGGGTTACGCGATGATCTTCTGCGCGTGCTGTACGATCAACTAAATGTAATAGCTCAATTTTTTTCTCTTTAGTCAAACTTTCCAAAGGATTAATCGCTGCATAACGAGTAATAGGATTTACAACATTAAAAGCAGATGGCGAAATCAAATTCCCCTGTTTTACTTGCGCAATTCCCTTTACCGCCTCCGCACATTGCTGCAAAGAAGCAAGATTAATTTGATCGGCATAAGCAAAGCCTGTTTTCTCACCAGAAACTGCTCGCACGCCAACACCACGATCAATATGAAAACCGCCTTCTTTTATAATCCCATCTTCCAATACCCAACTTTCATCTTGGCTAAGTTGAAAATACAAATCAGCATAGTCAATATTACGATGCGACATCATATCGAAAATATTGAGCAATGCTTTAGTTGAAAGATTACTTGGTGTCAGTAATGTATTTGAAACTTGGTTTAACATATTTTTTCCAGTCTAAAAGTAAATATCTTGTAAGAACTTGTGTCTGTTTGGTGCAACAGCACAGATTAAAATTGGATGAATAAAGTGCGATTGATTTTGAGGTTACTTTTCCAAATGCTCTAATCCAAATTGATACAAAGCATTCTTCTTATAACCATACAACTTAGCAACAATAGCAGCCGCTTTTTTTAGCGGTAATTCTTCTGCAATTAATTCAAGCGCCTTCACCGCTTGTGGGGAGATTTCATCGTTATTGTCAGACTTTGGTTTGCCTTCCACAATCAAAACCATCTCGCCTTTTGTACGATTGGGATCTTCTAAAAGCCATTCTCGTAAATTTTTAATTGTATTCCCCGTAATCATTTCCCAAGTTTTAGTAATTTCACGGGCTAACACAATATATCGTTCTTCCCCCAGCACCGATTGCATATCTTCTAGCGTATCTAAAATACGGTGAGTGGATTCATAAAAAATCAAAGTGCGGTCTTCTTTTGCGATATTTTCTAATTTATCTTTGCGGGCTTTACTTTTTGCTGGTAAAAAACCTTCAAAACAAAATCTATCAGAAGCAATCCCCGATGCGCAAAGTGCGGTAATTGCCGCACATGCACCGGGCAAAGGAACAACGCGAATGCCTGCCTCACGGCATTGACGAACTAAATGAAAACCAGGATCACTAATTAATGGCGTCCCCGCATCAGAAATCAAAGCAATATGGCTACCTTGCTTGAGTTTTTCCACCAAAATATGGGCTTTTTCTTGTTCATTGTGATCATGCAAAGCAAAAAAAGGCTTTTTGATACCGTAATGACTTAATAAAAGGCCACTATGACGGGTATCTTCTGCTGCAATTAAATCCACTTGAGTAAAAGTATCTAAAGCACGCTGGGTAATATCCTGTAAATTGCCAATCGGTGTGGCAACAATGTATAAAATTCCGGTTAAATCAGTCATTTTTGTTTGCTTTTAAGTTATGAGATAAGTAAGATCTACCACAACTATTGTCTGTTCATAATGGAGCGAGAATGTCTATTCTATTACAAGGCGGACGTTTTAAAAAACGTTTAATGCCAATTTTATTGTCAATGGCCTTAGCTGGCTGTTCAAATCTACTTGGCAGCAGTTTTACACAAACTTTACAACAAGATGCGAATGCAAGTTCTGAATTTTATATGAATAAATTAGGACAAGCACAAGAACTTGAAGATCAACAAACCTATAAATTGCTCACGGCTCGCGTATTAATCAGTGAAAATAAAGTTGAACAATCTGAAGCTTTATTAAGTGAGTTAGGTGAATTAAATGATGCGCAAAAATTAGATCGTGCATTAATTGAAGCGAGAATTTCTGCTGCAAAAAACGCCAATGAAGTGGCTCAAAATCAATTACGTGCATTGGATTTAAATAAATTAAGCCCGTCACAAAAATCTCGTTATTACGAGACCTTAGCGGTTGTTGCTGAAAACCAAAAAGATATCATTGAGGCCGTCAAAGCGCGGATAAAAATTGATGAAAATTTAACAGATGTACAACGTCGTCAAGATAATGTTGATAAAACTTGGGCATTGTTACGTTCATCAAATACTGGCGTAATCAATAATGCTTCAGATGAAGGCAACGCAGCTTTAGGTGGTTGGTTAACCTTAATCAAAACCTACAATGATTATATTCGTCAACCCGTTCAATTAAGCCAAGCATTACAAAGTTGGAAAAATGCTTATCCAAATCATGCAGCCGCAACCTTGTTCCCTAAAGAATTGCTTACATTGCTGAATTTCCAACAAACGAATGTGTCACAAATTGGTTTATTATTGCCATTAAGTGGTGACGGACAAATTCTTGGTACCACCATTCAATCGGGTTTCAACGATGCGAAAGGTAACTCAACCATTCCCGTGCAAGTATTTGATACCTCAATGAATTCTGTACAAGATATCATCGCGCAAGCGAAACAAGCGGGGATTAAAACGTTAGTGGGTCCATTACTAAAACAAAATCTTGATGTAATTTTGGCGGATCCAGCACAAATTCAAGGTATGGATGTGCTTGCATTAAACGCTACACCAAATTCTCGTGCAATTGCTCAACTTTGCTATTATGGACTTTCACCAGAAGATGAAGCAGAGTCAGCAGCCAATAAAATGTGGAATGATGGAATTCGTAGTCCACTGGTTGCAATGCCACAAAATGATTTAGGGCAACGAGTAGGTAATGCCTTTAACGTACGTTGGCAACAACTTGCTGGTGTCGATGCGAATGTTCGTTATTATAATCTACCTGCTGATGTCACCTACTTTTTACAACAAAATGGTGAAAATACAACCGCACTTTATGTGGTCGCCAATCCAGATGAACTGGTCGAAATGAAAGGCTATTTAACGAATAGTGCACCAAATTTACGTATTTATGCGAGCTCACGCTCAAGCTCCAATGCCACAAGCAGCAATCCTGAGTTTGTCGCTCAAATGAATGGTGTTCAATTTAGCGATATTCCATTTTTTAAAGAAACCAATTCACCACAATATCAAAAACTCGCTAAAACAACTGGCGGTGAATATCAATTAATGCGTTTATATGCAATGGGGGCGGATGCTTGGTTACTCATCAATCAATTTAATGAATTGCGCCAAGTACCAGGATATCGCTTAAGTGGTTTAACCGGCATTTTAAGTGCGGGTACAAATTGTAATGTTGAACGCGATATGACTTGGTATCAATATCAAAATGGTGCAGTTGTACCGGTCGCAAACTAATGTTTTCTTTAAAACGTCAACAAGGGGCGAGCTTTGAGCATCAAGCTCGCCTTTTTTTAGAATCAAAAGGCTTAAAATTTATTGCAGCTAATCAAAATTTCAAATGTGGTGAACTTGATCTTATTATGAATGATAAAGGAACCATCGTTTTTGTTGAAGTTCGCCAGCGTTCTAATCATACCTTTGGCTCGGCGATAGAAAGTGTAGATTGGCAAAAACAACAAAAATGGTTGGATGCGGCAAATTTATGGCTTGCAAAACAAAATATGAGCTTAGAAGATGCCAATTGTCGTTTTGATTTAATCGCCTTTGGCAAAACGCCCCAAGATATTCAATGGATTCCTAATTTTCTCGATTAATGGCTTTTTATGATGTTACAAAAAGTAAAAGATATTTATAGCGAAAGTATTCAAATTCAAATTGCTGCATCCAGTATGCTTTCGGAAAATATTGCTAACGCTACCCAAATGGTGATGCAATGTTTGCTAGGTGGAAATAAAGTGATCGCTTGTGGCGTGTCGCGCTCTTATGCCAATGCGCAATTTCTCGTATCTAACTTACTTAATCGATACGATTTAGCAAGACCGAGTTTTCCCTCTGTGCTCTTAAGTTTAGAAAGTGCGGTGGGTTCTTCTCTTGTTTTTGAACACTCGCCTGAGGAATTGTATTGTCATCAATTTAATGCCGTTGCCAAACCAGGCGACTTACTTATTGCTTTTGCACCTTTGGGAACAGAAAAAATTGTACTAAACACTATTTCTCATGCAGTAAATAAAGAAATTAATGTCATTGCACTCACTGGTTCTAATAACGATGCAATTCAAGGAATTTTAGCTGATAGTGATTTAGAAATATCGATTCCAGCAACCAAAGAAAGTCGGGTCTTAGAAAACCATCTTTTTGTTATCAATGCCCTTTGTGAATTAGTTGACCATACGTTGTTCCCAAGTGCTTGACAGCACAATAAATCAATTTCAAACTAGCAGTAATTTAATCTCAAAAGGAGTTAATTATGACATTATCCCCGTTAAAAAAACTGGCTATCGTGCTTAGCACAACATTCTTTTTACAAGGTTGTATCGTTGCCGCTCTAGGTGGTGGCGCCGCAGCGGCTAAAGTAGGTACTGATCCTCGAACAGCAGGCACACAAGTAGATGACGAAACACTCGAATTCAAAGTAGAAAATGCCGTTGAAAAAGATGCTCAAATCAAAACTGAAGGTCGTGTAAATGCAGTGTCTTACAATGATCGAGTACTTTTAATCGGTCAAGTTCCCAATAGTGGCGTAAAAGAAACAGCCGCAGATCTTGCAAAAGGCGTTGAAGGTGTCAATGATATTTATAACGAACTGACTATTGGCCCGAAAATCTCTTTTGCACAAATCAGCAAAGACAGTTGGATTACTACGCAAGTCAAATCAAAAATGTTAGTCGATGGTCGAGTTAAAGCAACCGATGTTAAAGTTATTAGCGAAAATGGAGAAGTTTTCCTACTTGGTACCCTGACACACGCCCAAGCTGATGCGGCCGCAGACATTGCGAGTAAAATCAGTGGCGTGAAAAAAGTAATTAAAGTTTTCAAATATCTAAACTAATCTTCAAAGTGCGGTAAAAATTCAACGAATTTCAACCGCACTTTTCTCATTTTTACAAGTAAAAAATTTGATTTTTTTGCTCTTCGAAAAAACCGTTTATTTTTAAATAAGTTACCTATTGTCAATAATTCAAGCAAAAAATTTATTGCTTGATCTCAAGCAAAAAACACATTACCTTGTGCTTGATTTTATTACAAACACTATATCTTGTGTTTAACATCGCCATAATAACAAGGGTCGTACAATGAATAAAAGCTTAATGGTAACCAAGCGTGATGGCACGCAAGAACAAATCAATCTTGATAAAATCCACCGTGTTATTACATGGGCAGCAGAAGGTCTAGACAATGTGTCTGTTTCCCAAGTTGAGCTTCGCTCACACATTCAATTTTATGAAGGCATTCGTACTTCAGACATTCACGAAACCATTATTAAAGCAGCCGCAGATTTAATCAGCAAAGATACGCCTGATTATCAATTTTTAGCTGCTCGCTTAGCGATTTTCCATTTACGTAAAAAAGCCTACGGTCATTTTGATCCCCCTCGTTTATACGATCACGTCAAAAAATTAGTGCGCATGGGAAAATACGATCATGCCTTATTGGATGATTATACCCGCGAAGAATGGGATGAAATGGACAATTTCATCGACCATTGGCGTGATATGACATTCTCTTATGCTGCCGTAAAACAATTAGAAGGTAAGTATTTAGTACAAAACCGTGTGACGGGAGAAATCTACGAATCAGCACAATTCCTCTATTTACTGGTTGCCGCAAGTTTATTCTCTAAATATCCAAAAGAAACACGTTTGGATTATGTGAAACGTTTCTACGATGCAACATCTACCTTCAAAATCTCCTTACCAACGCCAATTATGGCGGGGGTGCGCACACCGACTCGTCAGTTCAGCTCTTGCGTATTAATTGAATGTGATGACAGCTTAGATTCAATCAATGCAACGGCATCAGCTATTGTGAAATATGTTTCACAACGTGCAGGGATTGGTATCAATGCTGGTGCAATTCGTGCATTAGGTAGTGAGATTCGTGGCGGTGAAGCATTCCATACGGGTTGTATTCCATTCTATAAATATTTCCAAACCGCGGTAAAATCTTGCTCACAAGGTGGCGTTCGTGGCGGTGCTGCGACACTTTATTACCCAATTTGGCACTTAGAAGCAGAAAGCTTACTTGTATTAAAAAATAACCGTGGTGTAGAAGACAACCGCGTTCGTCATATGGATTATGGCATCCAATTAAACAAATTAATGTATCAACGCTTAATTAAAGGTGGCGAGATTACTTTATTCAGTCCATCAGATGTACCTGGACTTTATGAAGCATTCTTTGCGGATCAAGACAAATTTGAAGAACTTTACGTAAAATACGAACAAGATCCAACTATCCGCAAACGCACCGTCAAAGCCGTTGAGATTTTCTCTTTATTAATGCAAGAACGTGCATCAACAGGCCGTATCTACATTCAAAACGTAGACCACTGTAATACTCACTCTCCGTTTGATCCACAAGTGGCACCAGTTCGCCAATCTAACTTATGTTTAGAAATCGCGTTACCAACGAAACCACTTCAGCACATTAATGATGAAAATGGAGAAATTGCACTTTGTACTCTTTCTGCATTTAACTTAGGTAAGATTGAAAACCTAGATGAATTAGAAAAACTTGCCGATCTTGCTGTACGTTCACTTGATGCATTATTAGATTATCAAGATTACCCTGTTGTGGCGGCAAAACGTAGTTCACTTGCTCGTCGTGCATTAGGTATCGGTGTCATTAACTATGCTTATTATCTTGCAAAAAATGGCGTTCGTTATTCTGATGGTTCAGCTAACGATTTAACTCACCGCACTTTTGAAGCCATTCAATATTATTTATTGAAAGCCTCTATGAACTTAGCAAAAGAGCAAGGTGCTTGCGAATACTTCAATGAAACCACTTATGCAAAAGGCATTTTACCTATTGATACCTATAAGAAAGATTTAGATGCCTTAACGCAAGAGCCATTACGTTATGATTGGGAAAGTTTGCGTAAAGATATTCAAGAATTTGGTTTACGTAACTCAACATTAACCGCCTTAATGCCATCGGAAACATCATCGCAAATTTCCAATGCGACTAATGGTATTGAGCCACCGCGTGGTCATGTAAGTATTAAAGCGTCAAAAGATGGTATCCTAAAACAAGTTGTACCTGAATACGAAAACTTAAGCGACAACTACGAATTACTTTGGGATATCCCAAGTAATGACGGCTACTTACACCTAGTCGGTATTATGCAAAAATTCGTAGACCAAGCGATCTCTGCCAACACCAACTACGATCCGAAACGTTTTGAAGACGGTAAAGTACCGATGAAAGTGTTGTTAAAAGATCTTTTAACCGCTTACAAATACGGCTTAAAAACTCTTTACTATCAAAACACCCGTGATGGTGCCGAAGATGCTCAAGAAGATCTTGATGACGGATGTGCTGGTGGGGCGTGTAAGATTTAACCTATGCGAGGAAATAATGAGTAATTTTAAATTAAAAGATTTGCAATTAGGTAATTTAGATGCAAAAAATGAACTAATTGAAGATACTGATGATGTTAGAGATATTTTTATTAATTCATACGTTATACCTCCTAATTTTAACTTTCAAAAATTTTATGAAAGACAACGATACTTTATAACTGGGCTAAAAGGCACAGGAAAAACAGCTTTACTTAGATATATATCTATAAAACTAGAGGAAGACCCAGATACTTATTCAAAGTTTATATTATTTAAATCAGATCTAGGAAATAAAGATATCAGTGCAGGACTGAGTAAAACTAATGTGTATGATACGGATAATATTAATGAAGAAAAAGATTATAAAGATCTTTGGCGCTGGTTCATATACTCTGAAATAGTTTTTTTTCAAAATAAAAAAGAAATTGAATTATTTCAGAGAAATAACACATGGAGTATCTTCTCAAAAAAAGTTTTAGCAATTAAAAAAACATCAAGTTTATTTCCAAAGATAAAAAATGGAAATTTATCAATATCTCTAAAATTATTTGAGCATACTGAATTATCTGCTCAATTAGGATTTGATAAAAAAGAAGATGAAATTAAGATAGATTTCAAAGAGTACATATACGAAATAGATGAACTTTTTGAAGAATTAGAGTCATCCACTCAAAACCTTAATATATTTTTTGATGAGCTCGAACTTAACTATATTAAAAAGAAACAATATAAAAAGGATGCAAATTTAATTAAAGATCTAATACTTTCAATAGAAAAAATCAATGGTATTTGCAGAAGAAAGAGATTTAATGTATTTATATATTCAGCTATACGTTCAGAAGTACTGCTAGCAATTTCAGGAGATGAACTAAATAAATCATTATCTGACTTTGGAGAAAGTCTGTCTTGGTATGGTGCAGGAAATGATGAAAATCAGCCATTACTTAATGTAATAACAAAACGCCTAGCCTACCAACTTAATTGTCAAGTAAAAGACGTGTGGAGCAACCTATTTCCACCCAAAATACAAAGGGATGATACTCGAAAATATATTCTTCATCATTCTTGGTATAGACCTAGAGATATCGTAAGATTTTTGACTCTTGCACAAAAACAAGGTGGAGAAAAAGAAAAATTTGAACACGAAATGTTTGACTCTATACAATATGACTACTCTAGTTCATCTTGGAATGAATTAGTTGAAGAGTTAAGAGTGAGATATTCAGGCAGTGAGATAAATGGTATCCAGCGTATATTTAATGGATTCAAAGAGTTTTTCACCTATAAAGACTTTGAGGAAAGAATTACATATATCAGAAACCATTTCTCTGAGACCGAAAATGAAAAACACTTATTAGATAAGGATATAAAACCATTATTAGAAATATTATATCGAATTGGCTTTATAGGTAATGTATTTAATAAGTTTAATAGAAATATGTATCAATTTTCCTTCAGAGGAAATCCTAATATAGATTATGAAAAAGATTTTATAATTCATAAAGCTGTAAAAAGATATTTAGGTTTAAAATAATTCAAGGACAAATAAAATGGCATACACCACTTTCTCACAAAACAAAAACGACCAGTTAAAAGAACCGATGTTCTTTGGTCAAAACGTTAACGTTGCGCGTTACGATCAACAAAAATATGAGACGTTTGAAAAGCTCATTGAAAAACAACTTTCTTTCTTCTGGCGTCCAGAAGAAGTGGATGTATCACAAGACCGTATTGATTATGCTGCGTTACCTGAGCATGAAAAACACATTTTCATCAGTAACTTAAAATATCAAACCTTATTAGATTCTATTCAGGGTCGTAGTCCAAACGTGGCATTGTTGCCGTTGGTGTCGATTCCGGAATTAGAAACTTGGATTGAGACTTGGACATTCTCTGAAACCATCCACTCTCGCTCTTATACCCACATTATTCGTAATATCGTGAACGATCCGTCTATCGTGTTTGACGACATCGTAACTAACGAAGAAATCATCAAACGTGCGCGCGATATTTCTTCTTACTACGACGATTTAATCCGCGACAGCCAACTTTACAGCCTATACGGCGAAGGTACTTACACGGTAGATGGTAAAGAATGTGTTGTGACATTACGTAATTTGAAAAAACAACTTTACCTTTGCTTGATGAGTGTGAATGCACTTGAAGCTATTCGTTTCTATGTATCCTTCGCTTGCTCATTTGCCTTTGCAGAACGTCAATTAATGGAAGGCAATGCGAAAATCATTAAATTTATCGCACGTGATGAAGCCCTACACTTAACTGGTACGCAGCACATTTTAAACATCATGGCGGCAGGACAAGACGATCCTGAAATGGCTGAAATTGCGGAAGAATGTAAACAAGAAGCCTATGATTTATTCTTAGCGGCAGCGGAACAAGAAAAAGAATGGGCAGATTACTTGTTCAAAGACGGTTCAATGATTGGTTTAAACAAAGATATTTTGGTGCAATACGTAGAATACATCACCAATATCCGTATGCAAGCTGTTGGTCTTCCATTACCATTTGGTGCACGTTCTAACCCAATTCCATGGATTAACGCATGGCTTGTTTCTGACAATGTACAAGTGGCACCACAAGAAGTGGAAGTAAGTTCTTACCTTGTTGGTCAAATTGATTCCAAAGTAGATACCAAGGATTTTGGCGATTTTGATTTATAAAATATTTAGAATCTAGAATCACTTCATATAAAAGGCCCCGCAATTAATAACGGAGCCTAATTTATATTTCATTTATCCATTACTCTTGCTGAGCCTTTACTGCCGCATAGGCTACCATATTAATAATACGGCGAACAGATGCCCCCGGATTAAGAATATGCGCAGATTTGTTCATACCCATTAAGATTGGGCCAACAGTAATTGCCGTAGTGGTTCCGCGTAATAAGCTATAACTAATACGTGATGAACTCAAATCAGGGAATACTAATAAATTAGCACTTCCTTTCAATGGGCTATCAGGCATGACTTCTTTGCGGTGAGCTTCATTCATCGCTAAATCGCCACGCATTTCACCATCGATCATTAAGTGCGGATTACGCTCTTTGACGATCTGTAACACTTCACGCATTTTTGGTGCACCTAATGAATTAGATGAACCAAAATTAGAATGAGAAAGCAATGCAACTGCAGGTTCAATACCGAAACGATGGATTTCTTCTGCTGCCATTAAGGTAATTTCAGCTAATTCTTCTGTTGTTGGATTACTGTTTACGTGAGTATCAGTTAAGAACACGTTACCAGTCGGTAATACAAGGCTATTTAAAGCCGCGGAAGTTTTCACGCCATCTTTTAAGCCAATAATATCGCGAATAGATGCAAGATGTTTTCCGTATGAACCAAATAAGCCGCATACTAAAGCATCTGCATAACCTAAACTAAGTAACGTAGAAGCTAATACGGTGGTGTTAGAACGCACGACACGTTTTGCGATTGCAGGTGTAATGCCTTTACGTTTGGTAAGCTCGTAGTAGTGTTTCCAACATTCTTCATAGCGAGGATTATCTTCGTTATCCACAATTTCAAAATCGACACCGGCGGTTAAACGTAAACCAAGTTTTTTAATTTTTTCTTCAATCACACTGCGGCGACCAATTAAAATTGGATTTGCCAAGCCCATTGAAATCACTTCTTGGGTGGCATGCAATGCTTTATTTTCTTCCCCTTCCGCTAAAATAATGCGTTGTTTTGCCGCTTTTGCTTGGCTGAAAATAGGGCGCATAAACAAGCTCGTTTTGTAAACAAACTGAGTTAGTTTTTCAACATAAGCATCCCAATTTTGGATTGGACGAGTTGCCACACCTGATTCCATTGCGGCTTTTGCTACCGCTGGTGCGATACGCACAATTAAGCGAGGATCGAATGGGCGAGGAATCACATAATCGGCACCAAATGTCGCCCCTTCACCACCGTAAGCTGAAGTTACCACTTCGTTTTGCTCTTCTAATGCAAGATCAGCGATCGCATAAACTGCTGCACGTTTCATTTCTTCATTAATAGTGGTTGCACCCACATCTAATGCGCCACGGAAAATGAATGGGAAACAAAGCACGTTATTTACTTGGTTTGGATAATCAGAACGGCCTGTACATACAATCGCATCAGGACGAACCGCTTTCGCTTCTGGCGGGGTAATTTCAGGATTTGGGTTAGCCAAAGCAAGAATAATTGGATGCGCAGCCATGGTTTTCACCATATCTTGTGTAAGCGCACCAGCTGCAGAACAACCTAAGAAAATATCTGCATTTGGAATCGCATCACCAAGTTTACGCCAGCCATTATCTTCAATTGCATAATCTTTTTTGGTTTGATCCATTTTGTCATCACGACCTTTATATACCACGCCTTTAGAGTCGCAAACCGTGATGTTTTCACGTTTCATACCTAAAGAAAGCAATAAGTTCAAGCACGCAATAGATGCAGCGCCCGCACCAGACGCAACAAGTCGAACATCTTCAATTTTTTTACCTACAATACGAAGAGAATTGATGATCGCGGCAGCACTGATGATCGCCGTACCATGTTGATCATCATGGAATACAGGAATGTTCATTCTCTCACGCAATTTTTGTTCAATATAGAAACATTCCGGTGCTTTAATATCTTCTAAATTGACCCCACCGAAAGTTGGCTCTAACGAAGCAATAATATCAACAAGTTTATCGGGATCATGTTCATTCACTTCAATATCAAATACATTGATACCAGCAAATTTTTTGAACAATACGCCCTTCCCTTCCATTACAGGTTTGCCGGCAAGCGCGCCGATATTACCAAGACCAAGTACCGCTGTACCATTGGAAATCACCGCCACTAAATTGCCACGCGCCGTATATTTGTAAGAGGCTGCAGGATCTTTTTCAATTTCTAAACAAGGCTCAGCCACACCGGGTGAATAAGCTAAAGCCAGATCGCGTTGTGTTGCTAATGATTTTGTTGGGGTAACTTCGATTTTTCCCGGAATTGGAAATTCGTGGAAATCCAAGGCAGCTTGACGTAATTGTTCGCTCATAATAAATGCTCCATTTTATTGAAACAGGATTGAAATATTACGTCGATTATAGCGGTTTTTTATCTAAAAAATTGTGACAGACTGCAAATTTTCACAAAATCATTACAAAATTTTTTGATGCGAGGCATTAGCTAGACTTTTCATTTTTCAGCAAAAAAGGTACGATTTTCACAATAAAATCATAGAGGATAAGAAAATGAACCCATTTCAAAAAATCAAAAGTGCGGTGAATAAATGCCAAAGATTTTTTATCAATCGTTCATTACAACGTAAATTGACTAACCAAGGCATGACTGTCATTTCTGCCAATTGCGTGGGGGCTTTTATCTTACATGATTTGCACCAGCCGTTTAATTCCCCTTTTGTGAATCTCTATCTCTCGCCACAGGATTTTTTACGTTATTTACAAAATATGGATTTCTATCTCACACAACCTCTCACATTCGTAAAAACAGAAAAAAGTTATCCAGTGGGGAAACTTGCGGATCTTGAAATTCATTTTATGCACTATCACAGTGATCAAGAAGCCAATGAAAAATGGCAACTTCGCACATCACGAATGAATTTCGATAATCTTTTTATTATGATGACAGATCGAGATGGTGTAACCGAAAAAGACATTCAACTTTTTGATCAACTCCCTTTCAAAAATAAAGTGATTTTTACTCACAACCCCTACCCTGCTTTTAAATCAGCTTATTATATAAAAGGCTTCGAGAAGCAAAATCAGGTGGGCGATATTTTTGAATTTTCTGGCTGGACTGGGAAAAAATATTACGATCAATTCGATTACGTGAAGTGGTTTAATCAAGCTTAATAGATAAAGGCTGCATTGCAGCCTTTTTTGTTTCGTTCTAAAAGCAAAAACCTGTACAATGCCTAGCGAATTTTAACAAGAGAAAACATAATGAGATTAGATAAATTTATTGCTGAAAATACAGGATTAACGCGTTCTCAAGCAACAAAAGCAATCCGCCAAAGTGCGGTAAAAATTAATGGTGAAATTGTCAAAAGTGGCTCAGTACAAATTTCACAAGAAGACGAAATTTATTTTGAAGATGAATTATTAACTTGGGTAGAAGAAGGTCAATATTTTATGTTGCATAAGCCACAAGGCTGTGTTTGTTCTAATGATGACGGCGACTATCCAACAATTTATCAATTTTTCGATTACCCTTTGGCTGGAAAATTACATAGCGCGGGTCGCTTAGACATGAATACGACAGGTCTCGTATTGCTTACCGATGATGGACAATGGTCACATCGCATCACTTCGCCAAAACATCATTGTGAAAAAACCTATTTGGTGACATTAGCTGATCCCGTAGAAGAAAATTACGCAACAGCTTGTGCAGAAGGTATTTTATTACGCGGAGAAAAAGAACCTACTAAACCAGCAAAATTAGAAATCTTAGATGATTACAATGTGAATCTGACCATTTCTGAAGGTCGCTATCATCAAGTAAAACGTATGTTTGCCGCACTTGGGAATAAAGTCGTTGGATTACATCGCTGGAAAATTGGGGATGTTGTGCTGGATCAATCCTTAGAAGAAGGCGAATTCCGCCCATTGACTCAAAGTGAAATCGAAAGTTTGGTGAAATAAGATGAGTCAACAAAAATCTACTTTTATCTTTATTCTTACGCTCGGTATTCTCTCCATGCTACCGCCTTTTGGCGTGGATATGTATTTGCCGTCTTTTTTAGAAATTGCGAAAGATCTCGGTGTGAGTCCAGAGCAAGTACAACACACGCTCACTTCTTTTGCTTATGGCATGGCGTTTGGTCAGCTTTTCTGGGGGCCTTTTGGTGATAGTTTCGGACGAAAACCGATCATTTTACTCGGAGTCATTGTAGGTGCACTCACAGCTTTAGTGCTCACCGAAATAAATTCAGTCGGAAATTTCACCGCACTTCGTTTTGTGCAAGGTTTCTTTGGTGCCGCACCAGTTGTGCTTTCAGGCGCATTATTGCGTGATTTATTTAGTAAAGATCAGCTATCCAAAGTGATGTCCACCATCACGTTAGTATTTATGCTTGCGCCTTTAGTTGCGCCAATTATTGGTGGTTACATCGTTAAATTTTTCCACTGGCACGCGATTTTTTACGTTATTTCGCTCGTGGGATTATTAGCCGCAGCATTGGTCTTTTTCATCATTCCAGAAACCCATAAAAAAGAAAATCGCATTCCGCTGCGCTTAAATATTATTGCTCGCAATTTTCTTCTGCTTTGGAAGCAAAAAGAAGTGCTTGGCTACATGTTTGCCGCCTCTTTTGGCTTTGGCGGGTTGTTTGCTTTTGTGACTGCAGGATCAATTGTCTATATCGGCATTTATGGGGTTCCCGTCGATCAGTTCGGTTACTTCTTCATGATGAATATCGTTACAATGATCTTTGCCTCCTTTTTGAATAGCCGATTTGTCACTAAAGTGGGCGCAGAAACAATGTTACGGATAGCCCTCACAATTCAATTCCTTTCTGGAATGTGGCTAATTTTGACCGCACTTTTAGATCTCGGTTTTTGGCCAATGGCAATTGGCATCGCCTTTTTCGTCGGTCCAAACCCAGTAATTTCATCAAATGCAATGGCATCAGCTTTAGAAAGATGTCCTCAAATGGCGGGAACAGCAAATTCTTTGATTGGTAGCGTACGTTTTGCAGTGGGTGCAATTATGGGAAGTTTAGTCGCGTCAATGAAAATGGATACTGCCGCACCAATGCTCTTTACTATGGGGGCATGTGTTGCGATTTCCGTGTTGGCGTATTACTTTCTAACCAGCCGAAATCTTAAAAAATCTATGGGAAAATAGGCTCACAATTCATGGTTGTTCCCTCAATATGATTGAGGGAACATTAATTTCTAACGTTTTGATCCTAAATAAATCGCAAATAAAGTGAGCAATGCACCAAGACATTGCCAAAGATTAATCGCTTTATCCAAATAGAAATAATCAATCAACAATGCAACTACTGGCTCCGTGAGTAACAATAATCCAGTAACACTTAGCGAAAGCAAAGGGATTGAATAAGCAATCATGCCCCAAGCAATACACTGCATTACTGCACCATACATCAAGACTAATCCCCAATCCAGCCATGTTGTTGGATAAAGATTGTTTGAATTGAAAATTAAAGATGGGACAAGTAGCACTAAAGCACCTGTCAAACTGATAATTAACATCAATGGGAATAATGCCGTTTGCTCTTCTTGATGAACTTTTTTCACCATCACCATAGAACCAGCCAACATTACCGCTGAAATTAAACCAATCACAATGCCATAAATTCCGTCAATATTATGCTGTAATTCTTCTACAGAAATTAACGCTACGCCAACTATCGCCAAAAACAAACTTAATATTTGTAGTTTGCTTTGACATTCTGCAAAAAAGACAAAACCAATGGCAGCCAAACAAAAAATTTGCAAGCTATTTAATAAGGTAGAAATGCCTGGACCTACGGAGTAAATACTTTCATGCCAAAAGGCAAGATCAAACGCTAAAAATACCCCTGAAAGTGCGGCGAAAAATAAAGCCTTTTTACTTTTCGGAAAATGTTGGCGTTTTAGTTTCATTAAAAAATAGAAAATGCCTGATGCAATTAATAATCGCCAAAAAGCAATTGCATAAGCACCGACAGGCACGAACTTAACAATCAAACTACCTAAGCCAAATAAAATACAGCCTACCACCAACATCAAAGAGGCAATATTATTTTGCTTTTCCATTAAGCGAAGACCATCCATAACGGCAAGCAAATAGCAATAAATAATAGGATAAATAAACTATTGGCAGATAATTTCCACTTTTGAAAACTATGCAGAATCAAAATAGCCGCAATAACAAAATGGCAAACAAAATAAATGATGTAAGCGAAAATACTGTCAGAATTAACCGCACTTTCCATGCCATTTAAAAGTAAAAATAAAAACATTGCTAAAGCATTTAGGGCAAGCAATATAATCATGGCTAAGGGCAATAATGCAATAAAACCTTGTAAACGATTTCGTGCAATAACAAGCGCAAGATTTGCCAAAATCACGCCAGATAAAATCGGCGCAAAAGGGTTATATTCAGCAAAATCACTCGCAGGAAGCGCGGTAAAAATCATTAAATAACTCAAGCAACCTAAACCCGCAATTAATGCAGCCATCAATAAAAAGCTATTACGGATTTTTTCAGTTTTTGGTTGTTTCCAAATAAAATACACGACAGAAAGACCACATATGCTCATCACGTTAGTAAGCGTGTGATTACTCTGTAATAGACTTATCAGCAACCACAATGCCCAATAAATGGCAAAAGTCAGATTAACTTTGATTAAACGACCACGTTGTCCTGGGCAAATTTCGCCACGATAAAATACCAACAAAGAAATTAGCTGTGCAACCAACACACCTATACCTAAATGAGGCATTGTTTGCTTTTCAGATTGCAAAGAAAAAATAAATAGATCGATGCCAAGCACCATTGAGATCGATAATACCGCAAGCAATGCCGCGATATATTTAGAAGATTGTTCTGACATAATTTTGACGTCTGAAAAAATAATGCGCCATTATGCTAAAAATTCATTAAATTTTAAAGTAGAATGAAACCAATTATAACCGCACTTAGGTACATGAATGTTACTTAGTATTTTATATATCATCGGTATCACAGCTGAAGGAATGACAGGTGCACTTGCGGCAGGTCGTGAAAAAATGGATATTTTTGGCGTGATAATTATCGCATCCGTCACTGCCATTGGCGGTGGCTCTGTGCGTGATGTACTACTCGGACATTACCCTCTAGGCTGGGTTAAACATCCAGAATATTTTTTAATGGTAGCAAGTGCAGCGGTGATTACCGTATATGTTGCGCCATTCATCAATCATTTTATGCGCTACTTCCGCACTATTTTCTTGGTACTCGATGCGATGGGTTTAGTGGTGTATTCCATTATTGGCGCGCAAATTGCGATGGATATGGGACATAGCCTCACTATTGTAAGTATTGCCGGCTGTATTACAGGTGCCTTTGGCGGGGTTCTACGCGATATGCTATGCAATCGAATTCCTCTCGTATTCCAAAAAGAACTCTACGCCAGCATTGCACTATTTGCCACGCTGACTTATTACGCATTAAGCACACTTCAAGTAGAACATACTCTTGCCGTGTTACTCACACTTATTAGCAGCTTTACTTTACGCCTTTTAGCTATTCATTTCGAATGGGGTTTACCCGTGTTTAATTACCAAGAACTCACATCAGAAGAACAAGATAAGCTGCCAAATAAAAAGAAATAAATACAATAAAGGGAATAACTATGTTAGAACAAATGGGTAAACAAGCTAAAGATGCTGCATTTATCTTGGCTCGACTCACCACTGCTGAAAAAAATCGTGCATTATCTATTATTGCAGAACAACTCGAACAACAAGCACCGCTTATCTTAGCCGAAAACGCAAAAGATATTGAACTAGCTAAACAAAATGGATTATCTGATGCTTTGATTGATCGCCTACTACTCACACAAGAACGTTTGCAAGGCATTGCTAATGATGTACGCCACGTTATTTCACTTTCAGATCCAGTGGGGAAAATCATAGACGGCGGTACATTGGATAGCGGACTTAAAATCGAACGCGTACGCACTCCGCTTGGCGTCATTGGCACAATTTATGAGGCTCGCCCAAATGTGACCATTGATGTGGCAAGTCTTTGCCTTAAAACCAGTAATGCAGTGATTTTACGCGGTGGTAAAGAAACACAGTTTTCTAACAAAATTCTAATCGAAGTTGTACAAAATGCTTTAGAGCAAGCAGGCTTACCAAAATTTGCAGTGCAAGCCATTACCGATCCAAACCGTGAACTCGTTATGCAATTATTAAAACTGGATCGCTATGTGGATATGATTATTCCTAGGGGTGGTGCGGGTTTACATGAATTGTGTAAACAACATTCTACTATTCCTGTTATTGTGGGTGGTGTGGGTGTTTGCCATACTTTCGTTGAAAAAAGTGCGGATCAAAATAAAGCGATTTTTGTTATTGATAACGCCAAAACCCAACGTCCAAGCACTTGTAACACATTGGAAACATTGTTAGTTCAACATTCTATTGCTGAAGAATTTTTACCTAAACTTGTCTCTCACCTCGCTACCAAAAACGTAAAATATCACGCAAAATCCACCGCACTTAATATATTGAAACAAGCGGGTGCGAATGTCTTCGAAGTGACAGAAAAAGAATTGCGCGAAGAATGGGGATCATTGGATTTGAATGTGGTTGTTGTAGAAGATATTCATGCCGCTATTGAGCATATCCGCCAATATGGTACGCAACATTCTGAAAGTATTTTAACTTCCTCACAAAACCTCGCGCGTCAATTTATTAATCAAGTCGACGCCGCTGCTGTTTATGTGAATGCAAGCACACGTTTTACTGATGGCGGACAATTTGGATTAGGCGCAGAAGTTGCCGTGAGTACTCAAAAACTTCACGCTCGTGGCCCAATGGGATTAGAAGCATTAACAAGTTATAAATGGGTTTGTGAGGGAGACTATACTGTACGTAGATAATGAATTCTGAATAAATAAAGATCAAACTATAGCTAAACTGGGCGAATACTCTCTACGTCTAGTTTAGCATCAAACTCTTTCTGTAAAAGTAGAATTTTATTGTCTTGTTGAAGTGCAGTTCTCGCTTTCTCCTTTAAAGTTTGATAAATATTACGACGATATTCCATCGGTGTGGTGACGGAACTGTCATCAATGTTAATTTTTACATGAATAGCCTTGCCTTGAAGTTTACTTAATGCTTCAGTTAAATGCTTAATACTTCTCTCTTGGCATAGATGGGATTTTTCTGAATGTAATCCAAGATTGATTTCATCATCAGTTTTACTTTGCAAGAAACAATTTAACGCTAATTCTTTGCTAAATCCTGTTACCCCTGAACGTTCCACCATATCAGCCCACTCATCTTGTTGTTGAGTTTGGGTAATGATTTTTAAACGTAATTCAGGCGTAATATCTTTTAAAATCGCCTGTTTTATATCAGAAGGGCGAACGCCTGTATCAGCTTTAGCAAACTCTGGATTACTCCATTCCCAACGATAAGTCTCTGCATCTAAAATCTCCCGTTCTTCCTGCATTATTTCGGCATTATCCTCCATAGAATTTTCAACAATAGCAACTTCTTTAGCCATACTAGCTATTTGAGGAGAAAAAGAGGAAAGTTTTTCATTTTTTAATTTTGGTGCAGACATTTCGCGCACAGGAAGTGCGGTCATTTTTTTATTCGATTTTTCTTCATCTAGTTCTTGGATGTGATGTAAAGTCTCACTTACTGCAGCTAGTGATTCAGCTTTGTGTTCTTGACGTTCTTGGTTTTCCAGTTGTGTTAAATGTTCAAGCGCATCTAAAGCCGAAAGGCTTGCCAAATTTGGAATGCTCGTTTTATTTGGTTTTGCTTGAGAATAAGCTGATTTTACACTTTGCGACAGTACTGGCACATCGACATAATTACCTGTATTTTCAACCGCACCTGGAGTTGATAGCGGTGGAGTAATTGTAGTGTTAGCCTTTGGTACTGCCGTAAGGAACTTTGGGTGGAATGCCAATGCCCTCAATAATGTCATTTCTGTGCCAATACGACGGTTTGGCGCATTTGATAAGTCTTTTCTACCAGAAACAATCACTTGATAAAAAAACTGAACATCTTCTGGAGAGATATGTTTGGCTAAAAATGAAAAATGTTCATTGTCATCTGAAGATTTTTGTGGAAGAAGTTGCATGAGTGCAATTTGATGTAATTTTTCTGCACATTCACCAAGTAATTTATCCCAATCACCTGCCGCATCTGCAACTTTTTGCAGTGTTCGCATTAATAGTTCACCATTACCTTGGTGTAAAGCGTACAAAATGTCAACAGAATAGTTATCATCAAGTAACCCTAACATATTGCTTACAACACTATTAGTAACTTGTTGGTCACCCATAGCAATGGCTTGATCGGTTAAACTTAAGCTATCACGAATACTTCCTTGCGCCGCTTTTGCAAGTTTAACTAACGCAGGATCTTCAAAAGGAATATTTTCTTGCGTCAGAATATGGGCAAGATGCTGGGAGATTTGGGTTTCATCTAATGCTTTGAGATGAAATTGTAAACAGCGAGAAAGAATAGTTACAGGTAATTTTTGTGGATCCGTTGTCGCGAGTAAGAATTTTACATATTCTGGTGGTTCTTCCAAAGTCTTGAGCAACGCATTAAATGAATGGCGAGATAGCATATGGACTTCATCGATTAAGTAAACCTTAAATCTGCCCACAACTGGTTTATATTGCACGTTATCTAATAATTCGCGCGTGTCTTCAACTTTTGTGCGTGATGCTGCATCAATTTCAATTAAATCAATAAAATTACCTTGCTCAATCGCTTTACAATTTTCACATTCACCGCAGGGTGTTGCGGTTACACCATGTACACAATTTAATCCTTTTGCAAACAATCGAGCAATAGAGGTTTTCCCTACACCACGGGTGCCTGAAAAGAGGTAAGCGTGATGTAGTCGATTATCTTTTAATCCATTTGCTAATGCCGTGATAATGTGTTCTTGCCCAACAACATCAGCAAATGTTTTTGGTCGCCACTTTCTGGCTAAGACTTGATAGCTCATCGAATCCTTAATTAATGACCTTCAAAATTGACGAGTGTATAGCAATCAACGCCCAAATTATTTAAGCGTTTTTCGCCACCTAATTCAGGTAAATTAATCACAAATGCAGCGTGTTTTACTACTCCACCTAAACGTTGTACTAATTTTACCGTCGCTTCAACGGTGCCGCCTGTTGCTAATAAATCATCAATGATTAAAACATTGTCACCTTCTGAAATTGCATCAATGTGCATTTCCAAAGTATCTTGACCATATTCTAATTGATAAGATTGAGAAATAGTTTCACGTGGTAATTTTTTAGGTTTACGTACTAATTCGAAAGGTAAACCTAGTGCTAGGGCAACGGGTGCGCCAAAAATAAAACCACGAGATTCGGTTCCAAGCACTTTGGTAAGTCCTTTGTCACGATATTGTTCCACAATAAGATCTATTGTTGCTTTAAAAGCTGATGGAACTTCTAAAAGGCTGGTAATGTCACGAAAGATAATGCCTTCTTTTGGATAGTTAGGAATTGATTTGATAGAAGATTTTATTAAATCAAGTTGTGTAGTCATAAATATTGCTCACAAAGTGCGGTTAAGAAAATAAATATTTTTGGATAGGCATTCTATCATAAAAACGCAAAAAATATGCGTCACACCAAAATTTCATACAACCAAAGTTGAATTTAAATAAAGTATAACGCATATCTGTATTTAACGTTTTTATAAAAACTAAATTTCCAATAATAATCTTGTTGGGTCTTCCAATAATTCTTTAATCGTTACCAAGAAACCAACAGATTCACGGCCATCAATTAAACGATGATCGTAAGATAAAGCAAGATACATCATCGGACGAATCACAACTTGACCATTAAGCGCAATCGGACGTTCTTTAATTGCATGCATTCCTAAAATCGCACTTTGTGGTGGATTGATAATTGGGGTGGACATAAGAGAACCAAACACGCCGCCATTTGTAATAGTAAAATTGCCGCCAGTGAGATCTTCTACAGTCAATTTGCCATCACGACCTTTTTCAGCTAATGCCTTAATTTGTTTTTCAATATCTGCCATACTGAGCTTATCGCAATCGCGAAGCACTGGGGTGACTAATCCACGCGGGGTCGAAACCGCAATACTAATATCAAAATAGTTATGGTAAACAACGTCATCCCCATCAATAGAAGCATTCACTTCAGGGTAACGTTTCAATGCTTCCACAACCGCTTTGATATAAAAAGACATAAATCCTAAACGAACACCATGCTGTTTTTCAAATTTTTCTCCATAGGTTTTGCGCAAAGTCATTATCGGCTGCATATCCACTTCATTGAAAGTAGTAAGCATTGCTGTACTATTTTTGGCTTCCAGTAAACGTTCAGCAATACGTTTACGCAAACGGGTCATTGGCACACGTTTTTCAGAACGTGCACTATAAGCTACCGTACTAATTGTATTTTGCTCAGTGGCAACTTCTTGTTTCGCTTGCAGTGCTTGTCGTTTTGCGATTTCACGCTCAATGTCTTCACGTGTTAAACGGCCACCCACACCCGAACCTTGAATTTGATCGGCTTGTAAATCATGTTCTGCTAATAAACGGCGAATCGCAGGGCCTTGATCCGCATTATGATTATGACTATTTTCAATCGCTGCATGTTGACGATCAGATGGTGTGGGTTCATTCGTTGCTTTTAACGTCGCGGGACTGACATCCCCTTCTTGAGCCGTAGAAATTTTGCCTAGCAGCTGTTTGCTCACCACAGTTTCGCCCTCAGCTTGAACAACTTCTGCCAACACGCCATCAGAAAGTGCGGGTACTTCTAGCACGACTTTATCCGTTTCAATTTCTACAATAACTTCATCACGTTTCACAATATCGCCTACTTTTTTATGCCAAGTAGCCACTGTTGCATCTGCAACTGATTCAGGTAGGTCTGGAACAAGAATTTCAATGGTCATTTTATTTTTCCTTATCTCTTAAAGTGCAACTTATTGCACTGAATTACTCTTTTACTTTTTATCCACGATGCAACAAGTACACCTGTAAATTTATAAAAATATCTTAATTTTTAACCGCACTTTATAGGGTTAACGCATCTTCCACTAACTGTTTTTGCTGTTTAGTGTGAAGCGACATATAACCCACAGCAGGTGAAGCCGAAGCTGGACGCCCTGCATATTTGAGTTTAACGGATTCTGGAATTGCTGATTCAAAATTATGTTTGCTGCAATACCAAGCCCCTTGGTTAAGTGGTTCTTCTTGGCACCATACATAATCCGAGACATGTGCATAAGGCTCAAGCGCTTTCTTCACATCTTCATGTGGGAATGGATAAAGCTGCTCAATACGAATAATCGCAACATTTTTCTGATTATTCGCACGACGTTGTTCAATTAAATCGTAATAAACTTTACCTGAACACATTACCACACGTTTTACATCTTTAGGATCAAGCTCGTCAATTTCTCCAATTACCGTTTGGAAAGCTCCATTAATCAACTCATCTAAACTGGATACAGCCAATGGATGGCGTAACAAAGATTTTGGAGAAATAGCAATCAATGGACGGCGCATTTTACGTAAAGATTGACGGCGCAACATATGGTACACCTGTGCTGGCGTTGATGGCACGCAGACTTGCATATTTTGTTCAGCACAAAGTTGCAAATAACGTTCAAGACGTGCGGAAGAATGTTCTGGGCCCTGCCCCTCATAGCCATGAGGCAATAACATAACTAAACCACACATTCTCCCCCATTTTTGTTCGCCGGAGCTAATAAATTGGTCGATAACAATTTGTGCACCATTAGCAAAATCGCCAAATTGCGCTTCCCAAATGGTTAAAGTTTTTGGATCTGTTGTTGCATAGCCATATTCAAAAGCAAGTACAGATTCTTCAGAAAGTACAGAATCCCATACTTCAAAACGACCTTGGTTAGCATGCAGATGGGTCAATGGCACATACCCCGTACCATCATTTTGATTATGCACAACAGCATGGCGATGGAAAAAGGTTCCGCGCCCAGCATCTTCACCTGATAAACGGACATTAACACCTTCATCAAGTAAGGTTGCATAAGCCATGGTTTCAGCCATCCCCCAATCGAGCAATTTCTCGCCTTGATACATTGCTTTACGATCATTATAGATTTTTTCTACACGAGGATGCGCACGTAAACTTTCTGGATATTCACACACACGTTTAGCAAGCGTTAAAAAACGTTCCTGTGAAAATTTGCTTTCATACGGCGCAGTCCAATCATAGTTTAAATATTGCAACCAATCCATTTTTGCCGTATCCATTTCTCGCCATTCAGATACGACTCGATCACCATTATCTAGTGCATCGCGATAATCATTCGCCATCTCGGTGACTTGTTCTTCAGTCATCACGCCTTCTGCAACTAAGCGATCTGCATAAACTTTACGAGGTGTAGGATGTTTTTTGATGATGCTATACATCATTGGTTGAGTAGCTAATGGCTCATCAGCTTCGTTATGACCATGACGACGATAAGAAATCAAATCAATAAAAATATCTCGTTTGAATAAATTACGATATTCCACCGCCATACGCGCAGCAAAAGCAACCGCTTCAGGATCATCACCATTAACGTGAATAATCGGCGCTTGAATCATTTTCGCAATATCGGTGCAATACTCTGTGGAACGCGTGTCATTCGGATTAGATGTCGTAAAACCAATTTGGTTATTAATCACGATACGAATGGTACCGCCCACACTGTAACCACGGGCATTTGACATATTCAATGTTTCTTGAACAACGCCCTGCCCAGCTACAGCGGAATCACCATGTACTGTAATCGCTAAAACTTGGCTACGCGTTGTATCATTAATGCGAGTCTGTCTTGAGCGCACAGAGCCCACTACTACTGGGTTTACAATTTCCAAATGAGATGGATTAAATGCCAAAGTTAAGTGAACTCGCTTATCATCCACTGCGAAATCAGAAGAAAAACCTTGATGATATTTCACATCCCCCGTACGTTCACTCGAATGTTTACCCGCAAATTCATCAAATAAATCCTCAGGCTTTTTACCTAATACATTCACGAGCATATTCAAACGCCCACGGTGTGCCATTCCCATTACCACATCATTTACCCCTTGGCGACTAGCATGACGGATAATTTCTTTCATTAATGGAATAAATGCATCACTTCCTTCTAAAGAAAAGCGTTTCGCCCCCGGGAATTTTGCACCCAGATAACGTTCTAAACCGTCTGCAGCGGTAAGTTCACGAAGAAAATTAACACGTTCCTCAGATGTAAAAAGCGGTTTATCTAACACACTTTCCATTTTGCTCTGAAGCCAAGTTTTCTGTGCCATATCTTGCACATGCATAAACTCCAAACCAATTGAACCACAATATGTCTCTTTCAACATTTGAGCCAATTCGCCAAGTTTAATGGTATCGCGTTTGTAAACGTAATGATTAATATTGAAGGTTTCGTTGAGATCTTGTTCAGTAAAACCGTGATGACGATAATCTAATTCAGGGACGGAAGAGACTTTCCAACGATAATAATTTAGGGGATCGAGATTAGCCTCTAAATGGCCACGAAAACGATAGGCATTGATAAATTGTAGAACTTTCACCAATTTTGCACCAGCAGCAGGATCTATCACTGTCACCGCTTCATTATGATTTTCTCGCGCTAAACGACGAAAATAATCTCGTACTGGTGTATGGGGCTGTTCAAGTGCGGTTATTTTTGGTAAAGAATCAAAAGTGGCCCGCCAGCTTTCCTCCACCGACTGCGGATCACTCAAATAGCTTTCATAAAGTTCTTCTATATAAGATTGATTTGCACCGCCTAATGCTGTGCTAGCTAACCAATCATCAAATGCCTTGTTTTGCTGCATAATTACCTCTTTATTATGATTATTTGGAACGATATTTTTCGCTCCATTTTTTCTCCATTATACATAGGATTGAAAAGGAAATAAGTCTCTTATCAGAAATTGTTACAAATTTGTGATCTAGTTCAAACTCTTTGAATTTCAAACAATAAAAAATCCCTTTCATCTGATGGTGAAAGGGATTTTAAAAAAGAAAACGAATCTTAGTAAGAATCATTGATTTTTATTAATACTTACCTTCATTCATCAGCCGATAATTATGGCAGGCATCTTCTATACCATTATCACAAGCTCTTCCAGTCCATTCTTTTGCTTCAGCTCGATTCTGTCTTACGCCTTGACCACGATAATATTTCTGTGCAAGCATTGCTTGAGCAATAGGAATATTTTGTTGTGCCGCAGCCTTAAACCATTTAACAGCTTGATTATAGCTTTGCTGCACACAATCTCCCTGATCGTATGCCATAGCTAAAGAAAATTGTCCTAATGCACTTCCTTGTTCTGCAGCTCTAGTAAACCAATAAATAGATTGAGAACAATCTTGTGGTATATCTCCATAGCCTTTACCATAACGAGCTGCCAGCATTAATTGTGCTTCTTCATTGCCTTGCTCTGCTTTTTGAATCAGCTGAGTACGAGAAATATTTGCAGGCAAATTAGCTGATACTGATTGTGAAAAAGCTAATACTAAAAATGGTATTGCTAAAATTTTAATTGAATGTTTCATATTTATTTGCTTATTAAAACCCTTGATATTTTAAAGTGCGATAAATATTTTCATAGTGCTCAACATATAATTTACACTCTTGAAAATTAGGTTGAATATTTATACTACGTGCCTTATTAATAATATCCATATGATTTTCAACTGACTTATGGAATATATAATCTCTTTTTATAAAATTATATCTACCTTGTCCAAAAACTGTACCACCTATAGTTTCTTTGGCTGCAAATTTTAATCTTTCACCAATTCCTACATCAGGTAAATTCGATATATTTTTCAAGTCAGATATATTGCTATATCGAGACAAACATTCCATCGTCATTTTTTCTTCTTTTCCTAATTTAAATGCTTCTTCATCAGAGATCATATATGCTGTAATACAACCCGTTAATGAAAAAGCAGATAATAGAATTAATGCTATTTTAAATTTCATTTAAAATTTCTCCTTAATTACAAACATTTGTCCAACCGCCAGTTCCCCAACCATTTCCAATAGATTGACAGGAAGAACGCATATTCTGATTCATTTGATTCATAAATTGTGTGCCCTGTTGGATTTGCTGATTCATATTTCGAAGTCCTGAACTAATAGAGTTAGAGAATTCTTGAAATGCAGCTTGCTGAGCAGCTTGTCTTTGCATCTCTAACATTTGCTGTTGATATTCACGTTGCTGAGCTAACATTTGACGCTGATATTCAGCTTGCTGCTGACGAGCTAATTCGGCTTGACCTTGTGGTGTTTTTAAATATGCTTCGCGGGCTTTACGCTCTTTTTCAGCTTGAATTTGCTGAGCTTTACGCTGCTGCTCTGCTGCTTTTTGTTTAGCAATAGCTTGTTTTTTCTGTTCTTGAATTTGTTTTCTTAATTCTGAAATTGCATTGTTATAGTCTCTTTTGAATGCCTTACATTCATTTACGTCAACATTTGCTATATTGTTATTAAATTTTTTATGCTGTTCAGAAAAATAAGCTTGTGAAGCAGGATCGTTTGCTATTATTCTTGAATCTCGTTCTCCTATTACTTTAACAATGGTGTTCAGCTGAGCATTATTCCAAAGAATTCTTTCTTCTTGAGAATATTTTCTATAGACCTTTCTATCCGCATCCTCCAATGTTAGACCTTTTAATTCAGGGTGGATACAATGTTCTAATTTATTAATAACAGACACAACTTCCTTCATATCCTCATCTGATATTTTATATTTTGGTTGTTGTGGAATAAATTGATAACTACTACCACATGCGGTTAAAACAAAAATCGAAAAAACTGACAACGTTTTTTTAAACATAACTCACCCTATACTAATTACTATATTCACCAAAAAATTTTAATTGAATCGCTTTGACTCCACATTTTTCAAGAGTATTTCTTGCTCTCAATTCTAAAGCTTTCAATTCAGAATTTACTTTATCTATATCTATTTCAATATCTTTAATAAAATTACATTCCCTTTCAGAAAGAAAAATTCCTTGAACAAACTCATATCCCAAATTTCTAAAAATATTCTCAATATCAGATTTTGGGGTTTCAGATGAAAAAGAGATATATACGCCAATACGAACATTCTTTTTCATAATAGATCTCCTATAAATAAATGTTTAATCAGATTTGTTTGTTTTAGCTTTACAGCTAAAACAACAATGAGTATACTCATTGAGAAATCGATGAAAAAACACACAAAAAATCCCTTTCATTTTTCAATGAAAGGGATTAAAAATTATTCTATTTATATATTCTCGCCCAACCTCCTCAATCTCCTCTCCAAACTTCGCATCCACCAATTCAGCATCTCACTTTCCACCACCGTCGCACGAACTAAATAAGTTTCGCCTTCGTCTGTGATTTCTTGATCTGTGGACAACGGCGTTTCGGTTAAATGGAAACCATAAGGCTTACCAATGCGAAAAGTCAGACGGATTTTCTTGCCGTTACCAAAGCCAAAATGTTGTTCAGCGAGATAATGTTTTAGGTTGAATTTTGAGCGTTCAAAAGTGAACGTGGTTGCAGTAGCATTGAGAAAGCGATATTTGCTCAACAGGGATTACCCTTTTTTAGGAATGAAACGCAAGATTTCGAGAAGTAACTGAATAGTAGAATGAGGTTGTGACATAATCTCGCCCTTTTTCGCATAAAATCAATAAAAAACCGTACTTCATCTCTTAAACAAAGTGCGGTTATTTTTACTTGTATTAAAACTTAGGATTTAGAATTTAAAAATGGGTTTGTCTGTTTTTCTCGGCCAATGGTTGTATAAGGTCCATGCCCAGCGATAATAATAATATCTTCGTTCAGCGGTAATAATTTTGTTCGAATTGAAGAAATCAATGTTTCATAATCGCCACGAGGAAAATCGGTACGACCAATTCCGCCTTGAAATAATACATCGCCTGTAAATGCCACTTTTTTATCATGTTCAATAAAACCGATATGCCCAGGTGTATGCCCTGGTAAATGTAAAATCTCGAAATTAAAGCCATCTAATTTTAAGATTTCACCTTCTTGATTAAACCAACGATCAGGTAAAAAGGCTTCAATATTTGGCAAACCAAAGTGTTGGGCTTGTTCGGGTAAACTCTCAAATAAAAATTTATCTTCTTCATGAGAGCCCCAAATTTCAACGCCAAAATGTTGTTTTAACTGCATCGCTGCGCCAACATGATCTAAATGTCCATGGGTAAGCAAAATCACTTTAAGATTTAAATCCAGTTCTTCAATACGTTGAATTAAGCGTTCGGCTTCGCCACCTGGGTCAATAATTGCTGCATTTTTGTCGTCATCCCAAATCAAAGAACAGTTTTGTTGAAATGCGGTGACTGGGATAATTTCGATATTCATGCTTGCTCCTTATAATCGATAAAATTGTTGAGTATTCAAAAGCATTTGCTCTTGAACATAATGTAATGGAAAAGATCTTAATTCAGCTACTTTCTTCACTACTGCGAATAATTGCTCAGAAATTACCGCACTTTCAAATCCTTCATGTGGCCAGGGACTATCCGTTTCAATCATCAAACGGTTCAACGACAAATGTTGAGCAACATATTGCGTTTTAGGATTCCATAAAATATCAGGCGTTATGCTAGCAAAATATGGTGTAGATAAAAATTTCTGAAAAGATTTTTCATCTGTCTTAAACCAATGAAAATGGGCTCGTTGGATATTATGTTTCTGCAATAATTCAAGCGCAATATCCACATCATTATGCACAATATGTAAATTTAACGGCAAATCCCATTTTTTCGCTATAAGAATAAATCGCTCCAGTAATTCAATATAAGGTGCGTAATCCAAATTTAAATTTTCACGTTTAGAATAATGTGGCAACCCCACCTCGCCAATCGCAGAAATTAAAGAATGATGTTCATCAATCCATTGAAATAATTCTTCTTGCTCTTCTAAATTTAGCAATAGCTGCTCAGGGTGAAAACCAGCTGCAATATAAAGTTTCTCGGGATAAGCCTGTTTTAAATTCAATAGCTTTTTAGCACTTTTTAGATTCGTACTTACCGCAAGCATACCTGTAATCTTTGAATCACCAAGTGTTTTATGAATATTCTCATCAGAAAGTTGATCCAAATGAAGATGACTGTCAAATAGCATAGTATTTTCCAATGAAAAACCGCACAAAAGTGCGGTCAATTTTAAATTTATTTTATACCCCTTTCCAGGTTCTAACAGGGCCAGTATCCACATGAATAAAATTACTTGTCGGATAATACCCTACCCCACCATTTCGAAGATTTTCTGCGGAAGATTTCACTTTACTCAAAGGCACACCTGCAATACGAAAATCAATGGCCTTTCCTTTAATATGATAGCTATTACTCGCCACGCCTTTACTTTGACGATGACGCATTGCATTAGTTGCAGCGGAACGATATCCACAAATTACTTCAATTTCAGCATTGCGTAAACCTAAATTACTTTGAATATTATAAAACTTGTGGAATAAACTTGGATCCATTCTATGAACTTGGTTTGTTCGTTTATCGCGCATAAAATGGTCTAATTTTTTTAATGTGGCACTTGCGAAACCTTTTTGTGCAGAAAACTCACCACTTAATCGCTCTCCCGTATTAATATTACGGAATGTCAAAATACGAGGCTTAGGTGTTGAAACCATTGCTAATACAGAATTTGGTAAAATTGATGCGCCTAAAACAATGCCACCAAGCGACAACCATTTACGTTTCTGTTTATCAACCTTGTTCATCCTCTCTCCTTTCTATTTTTTGATGGATTATTAGAGATATTTTTTGACCACATTCCAGTTAATTCCACTGAAATTCATCAATCCATCATATTTATAAATATCTGGCAATACTTGAATTTTTCCTTCATCAACCCAGGATGTAACATAGTATATAAACACAGGGTTTTCCGAACGAATTGGGGCAGAAACCGTTTTTTTACTCTCTAAAACATTCTTTTTACGTTCATCAGACCACCCTGCTTCTTTCAATAAAATACTAGCAAGTTGATCGGATTTTTCCACACGTACGCAACCAGAACTTAACGCACGATCTTTACGATTAAATAATCCATGATTTGGCGTATCATGCAAATAAATCGCATCTGAGCTTGGCATATTAAATTTATAATTACCCAATGCGCTATCGCCCGCGGCTTGTCGAACTCGATAAGGGAATTTATTACCAATAGATGCCCAATCAATAGAAGCAGGATCAACGACATTTCCCTGACTATCTAAAATTGAATAATTATGCTCCGTAATATAATTTGGATCCGCTTTCATTTTTGGCAACAAATCTTCATTAATCAAACGAGTCGGCGCATTCCAAGGTGGATTAACAACAACATTACTCAATTTGCTATACATCACTGGCGTACGTCGCTCATCCTTACCAACAATAACACGAGACTCCAAAGTTAAATTACCATCACGATAATACTGCAATTTATAACTTGGAATATTTACAAAGATACCATTATGAAAATCAGGAATTACTCGCAAACGTTGCGCATTAATAGCAAGTTTTTTGCCAACTTCTGATAATCCTGAGGCTGATACCATTGATGATAATGCTTTAACAGTTTGATGATATAAGTGATTATCACCCGATAAACTTTGTACAAAACCTAAAAGTTGGCCATTTTCTACCGCACTTAACCAACGTTGAATATGCTCATCTGCAGGTTGTTGAACTTGATAAGCGCTAGATGAATAAAGCCAACGTTGGGCTTGCACACCTACATTTTGAGTATAATACAAATAATCTAGCAATATATCACTTAATAAAACATCATAAGCTAACCCACCTTGTTGTTCGATCAACTCAAAGGATTCTAAGGATTTTGCTGAACGTTTAGAAATACCGCTAGCCACCATGGCTGCATAACCCTGTAATAATTGACGAGCCGCAGCATTATCTTTCCATAATGGCGCATATTTACGTTCTGCATATAAACGAGCTAACAAAGGCTTAAACTGTAAAGCATGCTCGCCTATTTCATGGGTTAGCGACATTTCTAAAATCGCTTGCTTTTCCTGTGCTAAGCGGGCTTGATCTAATTTAATTTCCTCTTCAAGCTTTTGTTTTTCTTCTGGAGAGAAATGCGAAACATCAACGCCATGAAGTTGTGCCGATTGTCCATTTTTTACAAAATCTGCTAAAGCGCATCCTGACGTCATCATTGACAATGACAACGCAAATACTGAGAGCTTTGCAGAGCTTTTAAACATAGCCATTCCTTAAACATTCCCTAAAACAACCGCACTTTATTTAAATTCTAAAACAAAGTGCGGTTAAAATAATTTTATTTTTTCTCTTCTACTTTTTCTGTTGGTTTCTGAGCTTCTTTACCAACATCTTGCGCACTTGAATTCAACATGACAAAATCCGCAGCCATTTTTTCTGCTTCTTTTAAGAAGAAATCTGGCGCTTCATAATCTTTCGGTAAATCATCAATATCATTTAATGCTTTTTTGCCTTCGCGTTTAAAACGCTCATTAATATCTTTTAAGCGTCTTGCATCATCCTTATCATTTTCAGCTTTACGCGTTTGATAATTCAACGATAAGAATTTGCGATCACGGCGCTCATTACGAATTTTTAAATCTTCATTCAATGCAACAAATTCAGGATCTTTAGCAATACGCTCAAGATGTTTTTGATTTAATACATCAACATCTTTGCGCGCATTACCAACTTCTTTATAAGTTGCGGATGGAATTTTATCCCACGGCAATGCATTATCTTCTTTATCTTCGCCATATTCTTTCGCATCGATAATTTCAGGGAAATTAATATCTGCCGCCACACCTTTTAACTGAGTTGATCCACCATTAATTCGATAGAATTTTTGGATGGTATATTGCAATAAACCTAACGGAGTCTGATCCAAATCATACACAAAATTCAAAGGACGACTTTGCTGAACGGTACCTTTACCGTAAGTATTTTGTCCAATAACAATACCGCGATTGTAATCCTGCATTGCCGCTGCAAAAATTTCTGATGCTGAAGCACTATAACGGTTAATCATGACAAACAAAGGGCCTTTATATTGTTGCTCAGCATCATCATCTTCATGTACACGAATTCGTTGATAAGCATCACGTACTTGCACAACAGGACCATTAGTAATAAACAAACCACTTAAAGCAACTGCTTCTGTTAATGCGCCACCACCGTTCTCACGCAAATCAATAATTAACGCATCGGCTTTTTGTTTCTCGGCTTTAACCAATAATTTTTTAACATCATCAGTTAAACCAATATAGAAACTTGGCACTTTGATTACCGCAATATTTTTACCATCTGCTTTATCCATGGTTAATTTTGCAGCTTGATCTTCAATACGCACTTTATCGCGCACTAAAGTAATAATGCGGGATTTTCCACCTTTAGACGGTTCAATTTCTAACCGCACTTTTGTGCCTTTTTTACCCTTGATTTTCTCAACAATATCTTCTAAACGCCAGCCAACGACATCTTCAATCTCGCCTGTTGCTTGACCCACACCAATAATCTTATCTCCGGGATGTAATTTTTTACTTTTCTCCGCTGGTGCGCCAGGAACAAGTGACTTAATGCTTGTTTCATCATCTTCTGATTGTAACGTTGCCCCAATCCCCTCAAGAGAAAGATTCATGCTTTCATTAAAACTTTTCGCGGTTCTTGGTGCAAGATAGCTGGTATGTGGATCAATTTCTCGAGCAAATGCATTTAAATAAGTTTGAAGAATATCATCTGCCTTCGTTTGAGTTAAACGGCGAATTGCCAAATTATAACGTTTGGTGAGTTTTGACTTAATTTCTGACCATTTTTTATCTTTTAATTTAAGATTGATAATGTCATTTTTTACTCGTTCTTCCCAAAGTTTGTTAGCTTCCTCTTCGTTTTTCGGAAATGCCGCTTTTTCACGATCAATTTCAATTTGATCCTGACCATTCAAATTAGGTTCTTTATCTAATAAAGACAATGCATAAGCATAACGTTCATAACGACGCTTCATCATTACATCATAAATGTCAAAAGCAGCAGAAAGATCACCTTGATTTAACTGGTCATCCAACTTAGCGCCATATTTTTGACGAAGTTCATCTACATCAGATTGCAAAAAGGTGTTATGGCTAAAATCAATATTTTTAATATAACGATCAAAAATCTTTTCAGAAAAAGCATCATCCAATGAGATCTTTCGATAATGCGATTGGGTTAATCGAGTCGTTGCACGCTTAGTCGCCAACTGATTCTCTTCGCTTGCTGTTGGAATAGTGATATCGCTCAGTTTTAATTTAGGCTGCACAGCCAAAGCAGGCACAGAGCCGATTAACAATGCCGATAACAATGCGCTAGTAATCACATTTTTTGAAATATTAGATCTCATAACCTTTCCCGAGTAGAATTAAATCATTATGCAAATAAACGATCTGCAGCTACGCTCATAACCAAACCGTTTTCAAGCTGAACACGAGCTGAATCTTTTAGGACTTCCACTACTGTTGCTTTTTTCGCATGATCACCAGCTTTCACTTTCACCACAGAACCAACAGAAATTTGTGAAAAATCAACCGCATTTAATGACGGCTTATTGAAATGTTTAGCATTTTTATTTGCAGGTTTACGTGGGCGTTGTTTTTGTTGTGCTTTTTTCGCGGCTGCCTCTGATTTACGTTTTTCAGCAACACGAGCTTTTGCATCTGCAAGCTGTTGAGCTGCATGGGCTACATGTTCAGCTTCTAACACGCCAGCTGGATTACCTTGTAAATCTACGCGCACTGCGCCTTCCCGACAGCCATGTAAATAACGCCAATTTGATGTGTATTGACGAAGAGCCTGACGCAACTGAGTTTTACTTACACGCTCATCATCTTGTAATGCTTCCGCTAAATCTTGGAACAGACCAATTTTTAATGGTTTTGCTTCGCCTTCTAAAATAAAGCAAAGAGGGAATTTTTCAGCCAAATACGCAATAATATCTTTTGTATTGGTTAATTTTTGTGAATTTACTTGCGCATCAGTGGTCTGAACGCCAGATTGAGAATCAGTCATATTAGTTATCCTAGGGTAAATATAAACCGACCTAGTTTATCGCACTTTTTACAAAATTTACAATGAATCAAAACATTGTGAATAAATTTTGCACAAAAATAGTCAAGAACACTTCCCATATATACTTAAACAAGGCTAAAATGCCCCGTTTTTAACAACCGAATAAAAGATAATCTTTCGTGCAAGAATCAAACCTCACACAAAAATCATTTCAAATTATAAAATGCGAAGAATGTGATGTTAGCGTAGAAACACCTTTAATATTAAATAAAGATGAACAAGCTGAATGTCCACGTTGTCATCACCATTTAACGACAGGTGGGCGTTGGTCTGTTCATCGTTGCGCAATGGTTGCTTTATCGATCCTTATTTTGATGCCATTTGCCTTGGGTTATCCCCTATTAGGTCTTCATTTGTTAGGTGTAAAAATTGACGCATCTATTTGGGAAGGTATTTGGAAAATGTCAGTGGCAGGCTATGAATACACTGCCTTTATGGTGTTTATCTGTGCCGTTGTGATGCCAATTACCTTTGCAATTTTAGTCATCATGCTCTGGATTGCAAAAATTTTGCATATTAAACCACGTAGTGTCTTGCTTTTTTTAGGTTATATAAAACCTTGGGTTATGTTTGATGTTTATTTAGTTGCGCTAGGCGTGACGATGTTCAAGGTGCGTGAATATGCAACACTGGAAATTAATGTTTATTTAATTCCCTTTATTTTCACCGCACTTTTGACAACCTTACTTTTTATCAAATTAAACCTTAAAGCATTATGGAAAGAGTTTTATCCCGAAAATGAACCCGCTTATGATGCAAACAACATTGAATTATGTGATGCTTGTAACTATACATTTTCAAAAAATGGGATTCATTACGATAAGAAGAACAACCCACGATGTCCGCGCTGTTTATCGCCTGTTCATATTTCAGATAATATTAAGTTACAACGCACTTGGGCAAGTTTAATTGCAGGGATTATTATGCTCTTCCCAGCAAATTTATTACCCATATCAGGCATTTATTTAACAGGTTCGCTCTCTGAAGATACATTAATATCCGGAGTTATTTCTTTTGTGAATATGGGCAGTTATTTTGTTGCTTTCGTGGTATTCTTTGCGAGTATTTTTGTCCCAATCAGTAAAGCTGCAATTTTACTTTATTTACTAAGTTGTGTTCATTTTAAATGGCGACACTCTATTAAATGGCAAATACGTTTATTGCATATTGTGCATTTCGTTGGGCGCTGGTCTATGCTCGATTTATTTGTATTAGCCTTAATGATGTCTCTAGTAACACGCGGTGAAATTATTAATTTTACCGTTGGTCCTGGCGCATTTTACTTCGGCGCTGCCGTATTTTGCAGCATGATTTCAACCTCACAATTTGATAGTCGATTAATTTGGAAAATTTATGACAGAGAAAAATAGTTCTTCAATGAAAGATCAACATACAGAAATGACAGCGGCAGTACGAAAAACTCGTCGTATTTCTCCATTTTGGTTACTTCCCTTTATTGCATTATGTATTGGGGCAATTTTATTCTTCCAAATTGTTAAAGAACGTGGCACAAGCATCACGATTACCTTTACCAATGGTTCTGGTATCGTTGCAGATAAAACACAAGTTCGCTACCAAGGTTTGCAAATTGGTGTGGTGAAAAAAGTAAATTTCACAGATAACATGCAAAAAGTGGAAGTTATTGCCAATATCAATCCTGAAGCGTCAAGTATTTTGCGTGAAAATACAAAATTCTGGCTTGTTCAACCAAATGTTTCACTTGCAGGAATTTCAGGTTTAGATTCTCTCGTATCAGGCAATTACATCACTCTTCAACCGGGTGATGGCGATCGCGAAGATGAATTTATTGCGGAAGAACAAGGCCCTATTGCCCAAGTTTCGCCTGGAGATTTATTGATTCACTTAATTTCTGATGACTTAGGCTCAATTTCCATCGGTGCATCCGTCTATTTTAAAAAACTACCTGTAGGAAAAATTTACGATTACCGCATTAATAAAGACAATAAAGTACAAATAGATGTGGTGATTGATAAAGCCTATGCACAATTTGTGAAAAAAGATTCACGTTTTTGGAACATAAGCGGCATTAACGCCAACATTAGCCCATCAGGCTTAAATCTAAATGTAGAAAGTTTAAATGCGGTTGTACAAGGTGCCGTTTCTTTTGACTCTCCAGCTGACAGCCCAAAAGCAGATGAAAATAGTCATTTCACGCTGTATACCAATTTAAAAGCCGCAAAACGTGGCATTGAAGTCAACGTAAATATCCCTGCATCTGCTGGTCTCATTGCAGGACAGACCGAAGTTTATTCTCAAGATAATCCTATCGGGATTCTTTCTAAAATAAGTGCGGTTGAAAATAACGATGAAATTTTAGAAGGCAGTTTATTGATAGATCCAAATCAAGCCTCTTTATTTAAAGCGAATAGCAAAATCGTACTTCGCAATAAAAAAACGGATCTTAGTAATTTAGCAGATCCAAAAAAATTCTTTCGTGGCGAATATTTTGATGTTATTGCTGGAGATGGTGAAACTAAGCATCAATTTGATGTCGTTAAAGAAAATGAGTTATTACTCAATGCACCTAATACATTAGTTTTAACACTCACCGCACCAGAAAATTATGGTGTAAGTGAAGGTCAAAATGTGTTTTATAACAACATGCCAATCGGACAAATTGTTTCACAAAAAGTGGATATAAATGGCGTACAATTTAAGGCAGCAATTGCATCCGAATATCGCAATTTAATTCACGAAAATACACAATTTGTCGCAGCAACCAACTTTGATATCAGCATTGGAGTAGACGGATTGCGTTTTGAGTCCGCGACACCGGAAAAATGGTTACAAGGTGGCGTACGGGTATTAACGAAACAAGGTCAAGGAAAAGCTAAAGATAGCTATCCGCTTTATCAAAATATCAGCAATGCTGAACATGGCATCATTGGAAATATTCTTACGCCAACAATAACCTTACACACCCAAACGTTACCAAGCATTGATAAAGGCTCTCTCGTACTATATCGTCAATTTGAGGTGGGAAAAATTTTAAATATTAAACCTAAAACTAATAGCTTTGATGTGGAGGTTTATATTTATCCCGCCTATCAACATTTGTTGACAGATAAAAGCCGTTTTTGGGTGGAAAGTGCGGCGAAAATTGATATCACACCTAAAGGAATTAGCATTCAAGCGACGCCACTTGCGCGTTCATTAAAAGGTACGATTAGCTTTGATAATAGTGGTTCGGGCAATAATCGAACACTTTACGCAAATGAAAGTTATGCAAAATCTATCGGACTTGCCATCACCTTAATGGCAGATGATGCAACCAATCTGAGCAAAGGAATGAGTCTGCGCTATTTGGGTTTAGACGTAGGACAAATTGACAGTATTCAGCTTGATGCAAAATCTAAACGCATCACTGCAAAAGCGTTAATCAACCCAAATTATATGAATATGATTGCAAAAGAAGGTTCTAACTTTACGATTATCTCACCGCAAATTTCAGCAGGTGGAATAGATAACCTTGATAGCTTATTACAGCCTTATATCGATATTGAAATTGGGAATGGTAAAGCAAAAACACAATTCAATTTAGCGCAAACAGCGCCACAACGTAATAAATTTAGTAATGGCACGCCATTTATTTTAGAAACACGTGATGCAATGAATTTAAGTGAAGGTTCACCAATTCTTTATCGAGGCGTAGAAGTGGGTACTGTGAAAAAATTTGAGCTTAACAGTCTTGGTGATCGCGTCTTAGTTCATATCGCAATCATGCCAAAATATAATCATCTTGTTCGACAAAATACAGAATTTTGGGTTGCATCAGGCTATGACTTTACCTTAGGTTGGAAAGGTGCCGCATTTAATACAGGAAGTGTTCAACAGTTGCTAAAAGGTGGTATTTCTTTCTCCACACCAGCAGAAAAAGAAATTCAACCACAGGCGCAGCCAAACAAACGTTTCTTACTTCAGATAAAACGCCCTGAAGAAGTGCAAACTTGGGGAAGCGGCGCTTTACCACAATAAATAAAAAATGGATTAAACGGTAAAAGGTTTAATCCATTTTTTATTATCGATTTAAATAGTCCAATAAGTTTTTCCACTGTAATTGCATATCTTTTATACCCAACTCATACATTGCCTGCAATTTATTGGGATCTTTTTCAATGCGCTTAATCTTCAAATCAACAGAAGGTCGAATAACAAAAATATCGCCTTTTTCTGCTAGCTTAATCACATTTTCAACTTGTTGATTATACATGGCATAACGCTGATTTACGGCATCTGCAAAATGTGGATAACGTCGATAAAACCATTTGGCAATCCAAGTCATTGGCTTAGATTTTCTATAATCTAAAGTGCGGGTAAGAATGACAATGATTTTATCGTATCCTAACTTCTGCATTTGTTCGACAGGAATAGAATCCGCAATAGCGCCATCCAAATAAGGAATCCCGTCTATCTCAACAGGACGAGAAACATAAGGCATGGCGGAGGTAGCACGCAACACCTCCATTTGGGCCAAAGGATCTATTAATTTGACATATTCTGCTTGCGCAGTTTGTAAGTTAGTTACAGCTACATAAAAATCGATATCTGATTCTTTAAACGTTTTATTATCAAACACATCATATTTGAAAGGTACTTCATAAAAAGCAAAATCTTTATTCACGATATTGCCTGTCCTCACCAAACTTTTAAAACTGATATAACGCTTATCCGATATAAATTTCTTGTTGTAACGAATTGCCCGCTCTTTTTGCCGAGAAGGATAATTAACCCCAAATAATGCACCTGCAGAAACGGAAATGATACCATCAACCCAAAAATCTTTATCTAAGAAGGTATCTAGTACTCCCGCAGTGTACATGCCTCGCATCGCCCCACCTTCTAATACTAAGCCAATTTTCATTGATTTTTTAACTTCTTCCATTTGAAAACAACACATAAAAATATTGCGTGCCATTTCTGAACACGCAATTATTTGAACGATCTGAATTAATCCCGTTTCCGACTCAGCAACCACCAAATCATCACGATAAATAGCAAACTTGGCATTAGCGCACCGAAAACAGCAGGCATGTTATAAACAACGCTCATTTGCCCGAAGATTTCATTTACTACATAGAACAAAAAGCCAAAACAGATGCCCGTTACAATTCTAGCGCCCGCGGTCACACTGCGTAGCGATCCAAAAATAAACGATAATGCCAATAACATCATCACACCAACAGACACAGGTTGGAAAATTTTCCGCCAGAATGTGAGTTCAAAGCGACTCACATCCTGACCTGTTTCACGTAAAAATGAAATGTAATTATACAAACCTGAAATAGACAGTGATGTAGGACGTAAAGAAACAGCACCTAATTTATCTGGCGTTAAATTTGTTTCCCATTTTTCCGATAAGCGATTACTTGTCGTGATTTCATCTTTGCTAATCATAGAATGGTTCACTTGACGTAAAGTCCATTTACTTTCATCTTCCGAATAACTTGCTTGGTTAGCATGTTTCAACTCCGTCAAATTACGATGCTGATCAAAAGTATAAATATAAATATCGTTTAATTTTGCGTCATCCGTCACACGTCGAACAAACACAAAATTATTACCATCTTTTGCCCAAACGCCATTCTTCATGGAAAGCATGGAACCACCAGAAAGCGCTCGAGCACGCATATCACGTGCGAACTGTTCTGTTTGCGGAATCCCCCACTCACCAATCACCATTGTTAACAACACTAATGGTAATGCGGTTTTCATCACGGCCATTCCAATTTTAAAACGAGAAAAGCCAGCAGCTTGCATCACAACGAGTTCGCTTCGACTCGCAAGATTACCCAAAGCCATTAGGGCACCAAGCAATGCCGCCATAGGAAAGAAAGTTTCAATATCTTTTGGAATGGTTAACCCAGTAAAAGCCACCGCTTGCCAAATATCATAAGTGCCTTTACCCACACTACGAAATTGTTCCACAAATTTGATAATGGCAGAGAGTCCAACCAATGTAAGCAAAGTGGCAAAAATCGAGCCAAGAATACTTTTTCCAATATAACGATCTAGGGTATTCATCATTTTGCTTATCCTTTTCTACTGAATAAATGGCGGAATTTATACATCGCAGCGCTATCCCAACCGTTTAACACTATACCAAGCAACAAAAAGCCGATATTAACAAGAGGCATAAAAATAGCAGCATCTAATTTTCCTGCTGCCCCCGCAGATTTAAAGGAGCTTTGTAATAAAAAATAAATTAAATAGAGTAAAAGTGCGGGTAAAATTTTGGCAAATCTACCTTGTCGAGGATTTACACGACTTAATGGCACAGCAATTAACGCCATTAGTGGAACCGCTAGAATTAATGTAATACGCCAATGCAATTCAGACTTCGCAGAAGATGAATCTAAACCGATAAGTTGAGACAATGTTAATTCCGCGACTTCATCATTCGTATTTTCTGTTTCCTGATGACCTAAATAGGCTTGATATTCATCAAAATGCGTAATGCGGAAATCAGGCAAAACAGACGTGCCTTCAACTCGTTGCGTATTTTGTAAATTCAGAATTTGATCGCCATTTGGCAACGCTTTTAATTCGCCTTTTTCAGCAGTCACAACTGATGGTTTCGTTTGTCCTTTCGGCGCAGTTTGGAACAAATACACGTCATTAATTTGATTTCCCTTAATACTATCAATAAATAACACAAAATTGTTGTTATTCGTTGCTATAAACTGACCAGAAGCAAGCGCCCCCATTGTTGGATTCGCTTTGGCATCTTCCACAATTGCAGCTTGTTTTTGAATTGACCAAGGCGAAAGCCACAAGACGTTATAAGCAGCAAGTCCCGCAGTAATCAATGATAGCATTAACGCCACACGCACTAAAACACGCTGCCCGACACCACAAGCACGCATCACCGTTATTTCACTTTCCGCATAAAGACGACCAAAAGTGAGTAAAATCGCAATAAACAAACATAATGGCAACATTAATTGCGCCATAGCAGGCATGCCTAGCCCAAGCAAGGAAAATACCAAATCAGCTGGCACTTTACCATTAGCCGCAGATCCCAGTACGCGCACTAACTGCTGAGAGAAAAATATCAGCAATAAAATGAACAAAATAGCGACTTGGCTCTTAAATACTTCTTTCGTTAAATATCGAATTAAAATCATCTTATTTCGTTTGTTTTTCTAAATCTAAAACGGGGGAAAACTGGATAAAATCGGTCGCGTATGATACCTTATTTTCGCTGAATTAAACAGAAATTTAAGGACATCAAATGAAATATCAAGCAAAAAACACCGCACTTTCTCAAGCCACTGATTGCATTGTTTTAGGCGTATATGAGAACAATGAATTTTCAAAAAGTTTCCATGAAATCGATCAATTAACCCAGGGCTATTTAAACGATTTAGTGAAATCAGGTGAGCTAACTGGCAAATTAGCCCAAACCATTTTACTTCGTGATCTTCAAGGTTTATCTGCTAAACGCGTATTAATCGTTGGCTGTGGCAAAAAAGGAGAACTCACGGAGCGCCAATATAAACAAATCATCCAAGCTGTATTAAAAATGCTAAAAGAAACCAACACACGTGAAGTTGTTTCTTATTTAACTGAAATTGAATTAAAAGATCGCGATCTTTATTGGAATATCCGCTTTGCAATTGAAACGATTGAACACACTAATTATCAATTTGATCATTTCAAATCTCAAAAAGCAGAAGCCTCTGTTTTAGAATCCTTCATCTTTAATACAGATTGTGAGCAAGCACAACAGGCTATTTCTCACGCCAATGCGATTAGCTCAGCTATAAAAGCAGCACGCGACATCGCAAATATGCCACCAAATATCTGCAACCCCGCTTATCTTGCTGAACAAGCAAAAAATTTAGCAGAAAATTCTACCGCACTTTCTTTGAAAGTTGTGGATGAAGAAGAAATGTCAAAACTTGGAATGAACGCTTATCTTGCCGTCTCAAAAGGCTCTGAAAACCGTGCTTACATGTCTATTTTGACATTCAATAATGCGCCAGATAAAAACGCCAAACCCATTGTACTTGTAGGCAAAGGATTAACCTTTGATGCAGGCGGTATTTCACTTAAACCTGCCGCTGACATGGATGAAATGAAATATGACATGTGTGGTGCTGCTTCTGTCTTCGGCACTATAAAAGCTATTGCAGAGTTGAATTTGCCATTAAACGTTATTGGTGTTTTAGCTGGTTGTGAAAATCTGCCTGATGGCAATGCTTATCGCCCAGGCGATATTCTTACCACTATGAATGGTTTAACCGTAGAAGTGCTCAACACCGATGCGGAAGGTCGCTTAGTCCTTTGTGATGCACTTACTTATGTTGAACGTTTTGAACCTGAGCTTGTTATTGATGTTGCAACCTTAACTGGTGCTTGTGTGGTTGCTCTTGGTCAACACAATAGCGGCTTAGTTTCTACAGATAACGATCTTGCCAATGCACTACTCCACGCGGCAACAGAAACCACTGACAAAGCCTGGCGTTTACCATTAAGCGAAGAATATCAAGAGCAACTTAAATCGCCTTTCGCCGATCTTGCCAACATTGGCGGTCGCTGGGGTGGCGCAATTACAGCGGGTGCATTTTTGTCTAACTTCACGAAAAAATATCGCTGGGCACATTTAGACATCGCTGGTACGGCTTGGCTACAAGGTGCCAATAAAGGCGCAACTGGCCGCCCTGTTTCTCTATTAACACAATTTTTGATTAATCAGGTTAAATAAAATAGTCATGAAAATAACCGCACTTTTGAAAAGTGCGGTTATTATTCATATTATTTCCCCGAACGATACGCCTTATCCATCGCCATAATCACCTCACGTACCACTTTTTTCTGCTCTTGTGGCAAATTCAAGAATATCTGAAAAAGCGTCTGATCCTGATAGCTTGCCGCACTTTCCCAAATATGCTTATTCGGTTCTTTTTTCTTTTCTAATTTTGCAACTTGATAGGCCTTTTCATCTGATACTAATTCTTGAATATCAATTTCTAACCATTTCGCTAAGGTTTGTAAGCGAGCAAGCGAAGGCAATCCCTCTCCTCTTAACCAGCGAGCGACAGCGTGCAAACCAATCGGCTTACCATAATGACGTAAGTTAAATTCACGCTCAATTACCGAGGCTTTTGGTTCATAGCCCTTCTCAATCAAGATCCGACGTAAATTTGTTGCAAATTTTTCTTTTTCATTCATATCTGCAACTTTAAACAGATCTTTTTAATTTACGAAAATCTTGATTAAAAATTACGTAACAATTATTATAATTACGCTTTAAATTACCATAAAAATTACGTTAATTAAGGTTAATAAAATTAATTTCTTAGTAAGGATATTTTATGTCAAAAAAATTATATAGTAATGTTGCTATATCTATTCTTCTTTCATTAGGTGTATCAGCTTGTGGATCAAAAGGTGGTTCATCTCCTACATCAACTGATATTTCTCAAGTTAACCAAATAAAAAAATTAAAAGAACAAATAGAAGCTGAAGTTAAAGAGAAATCAAAAGCTGTAACCTCAGCTGAACAAGCGAAAGCCCAAGCCGCCGCTGAAAAAGCTGCCCAAGATTTAGCGAAAGCAAATGCAGCCTTAGAAGCCTCAAAAGCGGAAACCGCAGCAGAACAAGCGAAAGCACAAGCGGCTGCCAATAAAGCGGCTCAAGATTTAGCGAAAGCGAATCAAGCCTTAGAAGCCTCAAAAGCGGAAACCGCAGCAGAGCAAGCTAAAGCACAAGCGGCTGCCAATAAAGCTGCCCAAGATTTAGCGAAAGCAAATGCAGCCTTAGAAGCCTCAAAAGCGGAAACCGCAGCAGAACAAGCGAAAGCACAAGCGGCTGCCAATAAAGCGGCTCAAGATTTAGCGAAAGCGAATCAAGCCTTAGAAGCCTCAAAAGCGGAAACCGCAGCAGAGCAAGCTAAAGCTCAAGCGGCTGCCAATAAAGCAGCCCAAGATTTAGCAAAAGCAAATCAAGCATTAGAAGCCTCAAAAGCGGAAACCGCAGCAGAGCAAGCTAAAGCACAAGCGGAAGCAGAGAAAGCTGCACGAGATTTAGCAGCGTTGCAGGAACAATATAATAATCTTGTCAATAAAGATGAAATTGAAAAAGCTAAAAAAGAAGCTGAATTAGAACTTGCCAAAGAGCGCTTGAAAGAAGCCGTGGCTAAACGAGAAATTTATGATTTGACCGATCAAAGTTGGCGTGTATTAGATATTGAACAAAGTAATCAACATGTAAATGGACGAGTTCAGTATTCGAAATCTGCAACGGTACCAAAAGATAATGTGGTTCTTATTACTAAAGAGATTGATTTTTCTAAATCTCCGGTTGAACCTAATGTTTACCATACAAGTGATAATATAAAGGTCATTAATAAATCTTTCAGTAAAGGAGAGGTTGTTAGCAGTGAAGAAAATGCAGGTCGATATTATTACATCAATCAAGATTATTCTTCTTATGCTTCATTTAATGCTTATAAATTTAACCCTTTAAAATATTTAGATTCTAGGAATCATCTTGTTTACGTAGCATTACCAACTAAATTGGAAGCTGAAATATTTAAAGGGAATGGTAAGTATACCTATACTGGATACGCCATGAAAGAGTGTTGCGATCCTCCAAATGGAAACCTGACACTAAATTTATTTGTTTATCCAACATCTTCTTTTGTTAAAGGTGAGATCAATTTTGGTAATGATGATAAATATGTATTAGGAGTTGCAAATGTTAATTTAGCAAATACAGATACACATTTTAGAGGGAAAGTAGACTATTCTTATAGAAAATTTAAAGATGATCGTAATCTTACAAGACGGACAGATCTTGACTTAAATTATTTTGGTGTATTTGCAGGACCTAATGCTGAAGAAGTTGTAGGAGCAGTGGAAGGCTATGGCCCAGAAGCTTCATTTGGCGGAAAACGTTAATAACCATATCCCAAAGTAACTTACTTTGGGATACTTATTTTATAAATATCATGAAGAAATTTACATTTTTACTATTTGTTTCAATCAATACATCGGCTTTACCAGAGATAGAGTTAAAGTCTAGCGAAGCTATTCAATCGTCTAAAACAAAATCGGGGGAGACTTTATCTCCTACGATACAAGATAAATTACAACTTACTGAAGAACTTATTCATTCTCCTCAAATTATTAGGAAAATGATAAATCGAGCTATTGATACTAGGCAGTTTCATCTATTATCCGAACTAAATCGTATTTATCAAAAAACGCAAAATCCTGACTTAATTTTATTGAATTATTCCCAAGCAATTATTTACTCACTCGAAGGGAAATACTCTTTAGCCATTGATTTATATCGGAAAATTATTGCTCAATATCCACAATTTCATCCTGTTAGATTACGTTTAGCACAAGTATTATTTGAAGATCAACAGAATGAAGCAGCATTAGACCAATTTAGGAAACTAAATTCAGAAGAATTACCAAAAGATATTAAAGGATTAGTTAGTTCATATATTCTAGCAATTCAAAAAAGATCAGATTGGCAGGTTGATTTTGGATTAACTTATCTTAACGAAAGTAATATAAATAATGCATCGAGTGAAGACTACATTTATTTAGGAAATATACCATTTAAGAAATCAGCAGATGATCTACCCAAAAAAGCAAATGGTGTTGGCTATCAGGTAAATCTTTCTAAAAATATTCATGTGATAAGTAATCACTCTCTTTACTTCGAAAATAACCTTAATGGCAAATCTTATTGGGATCATCATGATTTTGATGATATTCAAAATCGCACAAGTTTTGGATATCAATATCAAAACGCTAAAACAAAATGGAATTTATTACCTTTTTACGAAAGACGTTGGTTTGCAGGTCATAAATATAACTATGGTTATGGCATTAGAAATGAATTTCAACATTGGATAACACCAAATTGGCAATTCACTTTTGCAGCTGAATTTGGACAATTAAAGCATAAAGGGGAAAATAAAATTATTGATGGAAATAATTTATTAAGCTCAACTACTCTACTTTATGCATTTAATTCTCGCAGTTATCTATATATGGGGGTTGATAGATTACAGGAAAATTTAGCCACACGCTCTTTTTCATCAAATCGTGTAACTACACGAATTGGCTGGGGGCAAGAATGGTGGGGGGGAATATCTAGTCGTATTCAACTTAGTTATGGAAAAAGAAAATTTGAAGGTATGCATTCTTTATTTCAAACAATTAGAAAAGATAAAGAAAAAGATTTTTCTTTAACGATTTGGCACAGAAATTTACATTTTATAGGAATTACACCTAAAATTACTTTTAACCATCATAAAGTAAAATCTAATCTTAATACATTGTATTCTTATAATAGAAATAGGGTTTATCTAAATTTTGAGAAAAGCTTTTAGAATTCATCTCAACAATTGGCCAGTTAATCAATTAAATACTGACTTCTATTGTCCTAAACTAAGCCATTTTAAGTCTAGTTGTAGAAGAACAGACCTAATCTGACAAACTACAATAAAAAATGAGAGTTTCCCGTTTAGAATATGAGTATAAAAATCAATCTAAACAGAAAAGAAACTCTCATGTTCTATTCTAACAATCCCTCGTTTAACAGAAATCCTGCTTATTAAACTTATCCGAAGAATTAAGCAACATCTAACAAATCTGTAAAATGATGGATATCCACTACGACCAAAACCTATCAATAAAATTCAGCAATCATTAAAATATGATGCTCACATCACCGACACAGCTTTAATTTGAACATAAACATCTTGCCCAACAGAAAAACGCAGTTCATTTTGCGCCCACTTACTGATACTTGCCCAAATCTTATTCCCTTCCACTAATACGGCAAGATCCACTCGAGAATCTTGTATCTCAATTTGTGCAACTTGGCCACGTAAAATATTACGAATGCTTGTTTGTTTTGGCTTTTGCAGTGTGATAGAAACATCTGAACTATAAATACAAACTCGCACTCGCTCGCCTACATTCGCGGGCACTTGATGAATCCAAAGCGCTTGTTCGCCTAACGAAAGTGCGGTCATTTTATAAGGTGGATTATGCAAATAAACGGGCAAGGCAAGTACACTACTCTGTTCGCTTTCTCCTTTCCAAGGGGCAAAAATAGGACTATTCCAAATTTTTTCTACGCTGTCATAGGCTTTTACAATGCCATTTTCCATCAGCACAACGCGATCAGCTAGACGCAACAGTTCGTCCAAGCTATGTGTAACATATAAAATCGGGATATTAATTTCTTTAGAAAGACGTTCCAAATATTGCATTAGCTCGCGTTTGCGGGGAACATCAAGGGCAGAAAGTGGTTCGTCCATCAGTAAAATGTCGGGTTCTGACAACAGTGCTCGACCGATTGCGACACGCTGCTTTTCACCACCGGAAAGCGTGAGGGGATAACGCTTTAATAAATGAGTAATACCGAGAAGATCGACAATATAATTAAAATCATCTTGTGAGACATTTTTCATGCCATAGCGCAAATTTCCTTTCACTGTGTAGTGAGGAAATAAACGCGCATCTTGGAACACATAGCCAATTTTACGCAAGTGGGTCGGCAATGATTCTTGGGTTTCCCTATCCACTAAAGTGCGGTCATTTAAACGGATGAATCCTTCCTCTGGTTGTATCAAGCCACTGACGAGATTAATCAACGATGTTTTGCCTGATCCAGACAAACCGAAAATGGCGGTTACACCTTGATCTGGCACTTGTATATTCGCTTGCAAGGCAAGTTGCCCGAGCTGTTTTTTCACATTAATCTGCAACATTTCCTTGTCCTAATTTTTTCTGCATTCGCTTGCTCAACCACTCTGACAATAGCAAAGAAATCAATGAAAGAATGATAGCAAATAAACATAAGCGAGCGGTTTGTTCTTCTGCTCCCGGTGTTTGAATAAAAGAATACATCGCAAGGGGAATCGTTTGAGTTTCTCCTGCAATGTTCGACACAAACGTAATGGTCGCACCAAATTCCCCCAATGATCGAGCAAAACCAAGCACCATCCCAGCTAAAACCCCTGGTAAAGAAAGCGGCAAGGTTATTGTAAAAAATACACGCCAAGCAGAAGCACCGAGTGTTTGTGCTGCTTGCTCCAATTTAATATCAATATTTTCTAAAGAAAGTCGAATCGCGCGAACAACCAATGGAAAGGCAACCACTGCAGAGGAAAGCACCGCTCCTTTCCAACTAAAACCAAAAGATAAGCCAAACCACTGATATAAATACTTGCCAATGAAACCATTACGCCCCATTGCCACAAGCAATAGATAACCGATAACCACAGGTGGCAACACTAAAGGCAAATGAATCACGCCAGTAATCAGGGATTTGCCATAGAAGTTTTTGCGCGCTAAAAGCCACGCAACAAAAATGGCTAAAGGCAAACTCCAAAGCATGGAACTGACCGCAACACTCAGGCTTAAATTAATCGCTGAGATTTCCATTGGAGTCAGATTGAAAAATGAAAAAAATTGGGTAAGCAAAATGAATCCTTATACAAATAGCCTCTCTTTAAACCCCTTTTTATGAGAATATCCCGCATTGATGAGAGGTAAGATGCTCTATAATAACAAAAGGGCAGAAATATCCGCCCTTCATGACTATTAAGATTCTATCTTATTTTGCTGAGAAACCATACCCTACAAGCACTTTCTTCGCAGCATCTGATTCTAAATATTTCAAGAAGTCACGAGAATCCGTATTATCATGATCTTTCAAAATAGAAACGGGGTAAACAACCGGTTTATGGCTATCTGCAGGGAACACTGCAACCGTTTTAACTTGTTGACTAATTTTTGCATCAGTGCTGTACACAATACCGTAAGGTGCTTCTGCACGTTCAACTAAAGCTAATGCGCCACGCACATCTTTTGCACGCGCTAAACGCTCTTGCACTTTATCCCATAAATTTAATTTGGTTAATGCTTCTTCTGCGTATTGACCAGCAGGCACGTGCGCAGGATCGCCAACAGATAAATAGCTATCTTTTAATGCATTAATCCATTCGCCTTTTGCAATATCCAAAGAATTTACCGCACTTTTTGCTGGTGCGATTAAGACTAAATCATTGCCTACTAACACTTTTTCGGTTTCTTTCACGGTTAAATCTTTTTCAGAAAGATATTTCATCCATTTATTGCTTGCAGATACAAAAATATCCGCTGGCGCACCTTCTTCAACTTGTTTTGCTAAAGTTGAAGAAGAAGCGAAAGAAAATACAACTTCATTTTTCGGATTTTGTTTTGCGTAATCTTTTGCAACTTGTTGTAAAGCATCTGTCATTGAAGCCGCTGCAAATACAGTCACTTTAGCGGATGCTGCAAAAGAAAATCCTAATCCGGCGATTAAAAGTGCGGTTGAAATTTTAGTTAATTTTTTCATGAATCATCTCCTACGATTATCGATATATAATTTATTATATATCAATTTTAATATACAAAGAAAGTAGCAAATATAAAAAATAACTAATCATTTCAAGTGATTCGCCGTATATAAAAAGGTATTTACTGATTAAATTTATCTTCTGTTTTCTTCAAATTCCCATTTTCATCTTCTTTCGCTGACATAGGCACGCAGCTACAATTAGGTTGATCTAATCCCCATTCTTTAATGAAATTATCATATTTTTCAAGTGCACGTTTAAACCAGCCTTTTGGTTTTGAGATTTGTTCTGTCATAAAGTTCCTCATTCTAAGTATTGTTTAATTTCTAAACGCAAACATTCTACGCCTTTCCTCTTGTTAATAGGAAGTTGTTTTTTTGTTAAATAAGCAGAAATTAATGGAAAATTTTCTTTGCCCGCTAATTTTAATAAACGCCTTATCGCAGGAATGCTCGAAAATAAAGTGCGGTGAAAATTAGCGAAGTTTTTTAAGCTCAGCCAATCAAACTCATCAAGCTTCCAATCAAGCTGATTTTGCTGAAAATTTATTGCGAACGAATGAAAAGATAAAAGGATATTACGCTGAAATTGTTTGTGCGCAGTATCAACTAAAGCCAAGCCTTCTTTGGAAATACCTTTAAGGGCAATCGCTGAATAACAACCACTACTCGCTTCTTGATGCTCACCTAAATGCACCAAAACAAAACCGCACTTTTGCCAAAATTTTGCCAGTTCGTCAGTGTAGCCAAAACTCACCGAAAGAAAATCTACTTCTGAATTTTCCATAAATTTCATTAGATTTTGACCAATACCCTGTTTTTGCCAATTTGGCTGAACCGCGATACGAGAAATACGTAAAGATCGTAATTTACAGGCTTCAGATAAATTTTCATGGAAACATAATGCCTGTGGAACAAGATTCCCTTTTGGGCGGCGTTTGCCTTGTTGAATTTGAATAATCAACTCATCATCAGCCATATTTCCTTCTTCTAATGCCCAAATTGCACCGAGCAAATTCTGTTGATATTCGGCAAAATAAAAACGTTGATTTTCCCCATCAAGTAAACGGCGAAGATCAAGTGGCGAGGTTCGATAATGCGCCAATGTCATTAAGCCATAAAACTCTGCAATATGATGTGTTTTTTGCGCTTCTCGAATTTGATAAGGGAGATGAGGTTGAAAAGGAAATTGCTGAAAATCATCTTCGGCATTTAGCAACAAAAGATCATCAATAAAATGTTCTAACGGATCATTTTCTTGCCAACGCAGGGGCTGTTTAAGCTCAAAATGCTGAAAAGTGCGGTGAATTTTCCGTTTAAATTTTAATTCGAAACCACGCCCCGTCCCTTCGTAGCTATGAATTGTAGTGCTGAAGACAATATGTTGAAAATATTGAGAATATTCTTTCAATAATGGCAATGGGATCATCGCTGCTTCATCTACGAGCAACCAAGCCGATTGACTAAATTCGGGTTCATTTTGTAACCGAATAGTCAGTTCATCGGGAGCGATAAATTCAATTCCTCCTTCTGAAAATTCGATAACCGAATGCACCGTACTTTTATTCGGGGCGGTGAGATAAACTGGCGCTTGAATTTGGTTAGCAAGCATCCCCAATAATGCGGATTTCCCTCTTCCCCGCTTGGCGGTTAGAAAATAAATATCCTGATCGGCCTTTAAAATAGTCTCGATAATTTGTTGTTGCGCTAACGTAGCATTTTTGTGATTCGCATTAGAATAAGAAACCGTAGGAAATTCAACCGCACTTTCATCTCTTAAAATAGGGAAATGATAGCGTTCAATGCAATGTTTGAAATGATCAATAAAATTAGGCGTGGCGATTGCTGACTGATTTCCATTCCAACGTAAACTATCTTGTTCAGGCTGCTGAGATAAATTTTCCCAATCGGATAAGACTAAACAAAGTGTACCGCCCATTTTCAGTGTTCCAGCTGCAATAGCTAGCGCTTCAAGATGAATGCCATTTCGTCCATCAAATAAAATATGTTCAAATTCTTGTCCGAGCAAATTCGTTGCTTTAGAAAAAGCAATGCCGCTTTCACCGATAATTAATACGTTATCAGGTACAAGCGGCAAAATTTTGCAGATTAAAATTTGAAGATGGCGAGATGACATCATTTTATTTTAAGTAGGCAATTAACATCGCACCAATAAAACTTACGCAAGCAAGCCAAAAGAAAATACTTTTGGGTTGAGAAACTTTTTTACTGAAAAATTTCGCAGCAAACAGGATATACAAAATCAGTAATGCGAATTTAGCTATCAACCACCATTCAATACCAAAAGCAAAGAGATATAAAATGACGACACCAGAAACAATCAGCAAGGTATCTGATAAGTGCGGTAAAATTTTTAATAATTTTATCGAACGCCAATTTTTGCCATTAAGCTGCATTGCACCACGAATTACTAACAGTGCCAAACTTAAAAAGGCGAAAAAAATATGTAAATAAACGAGCATAATCACTCCCCAAAAAGTAAGAAAAGTGCGGTTAACATCCACCGCACTTTCTCAATATAAATTACTTCGCAATACGTTTATATTTAATACGATGTGGCTGGGTTGCTGCATCGCCTAAAGTTTTCTTTTTCCACTCTTCGTAGTCTGAGAAGTTACCTTCATAGAACGTGACTTTACCTTCGTCACCGTAATCTAAAATATGCGTTGCGATACGGTCTAAGAACCAACGGTCATGGGAAATCACCATTGCACAGCCTGGGAATTCTAAAATCGCATTTTCTAAGGCACGCAAGGTTTCAACGTCTAAATCATTGGTCGGTTCGTCCAATAACAGGACGTTTCCGCCACGTTGTAAAAGTTTCGCCAAGTGTAAACGACCACGTTCCCCACCTGATAATTCGCCCACACGTTTTTGTTGATCCACGCCTTTAAAGTTGAAGCGTCCAACATACGCACGGCTTGGAATTTCAAAGTTACCGATAGTGAGAATATCTTGTCCGTTAGAGACTTCTTCCCACACAGTTTTCTTATCATCCATTGAATCACGGAACTGATCCACCGAAGCAAGCACAACGGTTTCACCCATGGTTACAGAACCTGAATCTGGTTGTTCTTGACCTGACAACATACGGAATAAGGTTGATTTACCCGCACCATTTGCCCCGATAATCCCAACGATTGCACCTTTTGGAATACTAAATGATAAATCATCAATTAAAGTGCGGTCGCCATAAGACTTGGTTAAGTTTTGCACTTCAATCACTTTATCACCTAAGCGTGGACCAGGTGGAATAAAGAGTTCGTTAGTCTCGTTTCGTTTTTGATATTCGCCAGAATTCAATTCATCAAATCGAGCCATACGTGCTTTGCTTTTCGCTTGACGACCTTTTGGATTTTGACGCACCCATTCTAACTCTTTCGCAATAGATTTTTGACGCGCGTTTTCAGCTGCTTGTTCTTGCTCTAAACGTTTCTCTTTTTGCTCTAACCAAGAAGAATAGTTACCTTCCCAAGGAATACCCTCACCGCGGTCAAGCTCTAAGATCCATCCTGCTACGTTATCTAAGAAATAACGGTCGTGGGTAATTGCGACAACAGTGCCCTCGTAGTCATGTAAGAAACGCTCTAACCATGCCACCGATTCCGCATCTAAGTGGTTGGTTGGCTCATCTAACAACAACATATCTGGTTTTTCAAGCAATAAGCGGCAAAGTGCGACACGACGACGCTCACCACCAGATAAATGTTCGATTTTGGCATCCCAGTCTGGCAAGCGTAACGCATCTGCTGCACGCTCTAATTGGTTATCTAAATTATGCCCATCATGCGCTTGAATAATGGCTTCAAGGCTCGCTTGTTCTGCCGCTAATTTATCAAAATCCGCATCGGGATCCGCATAAAGCGCATACACTTCATCTAAACGAGTCAGTGCATTTTTTACTTCAGAAACCGCTTCTTCCACCGCTTCACGCACGGTTTGTTGCGGTTCTAATTTTGGTTCTTGTGGAAGATAACCGATTTTAATACCAGGTTGTGGACGAGCTTCCCCTTCAAATTCTTTATCTACGCCCGCCATAATTCGTAAAAGGGTTGATTTACCCGCACCATTTAAGCCTAGAACCCCAATTTTTGCACCAGGGAAGAAGCTTAAAGAAATATCTTTCAAAATATGACGCTTCGGCGGCACCACTTTACCGACACGATGCATCGTATAAACAAATTGCGTTGACATTAATTATTCCTCATTAAAAATGACGCCCTATTTTACTGGAAAATAGGGCGAAAATATAGAATACCAATAGTAAGATTCACTTATATTATTACAATCACGAGTCTACTCAGTGTAAACGAAGGGGACTACCCCATGAGGACTACAAAACTCCCTCCTTAATTTAACTGTATAATTTTTTTAGGGAACAGAGCAAGTGCCTTTCCTTTTACTCATTACTCAGGAAATTTTTCTTCCAAAATTAATGCTAGCCCATCTTCATTATTGGTCGCGGTGACTACATTTGCAGCTTGTTTAATTTCATCAGGCGCATTTCCCATTGCCACCCCAAGCCCAACATGTTCTAGCATATCCAAATCATTAAAATTATCACCAAACGCAATCACCTCATTGGTTTGTACGCCAAAATAATCTTCCAAAAAACGCACCGCACTTCCTTTGGTTGCACTCTTGTGCATCACCTCTAAAAAGTTAGCATGAGAACGACAAATACTCAGATGTGGAAATTTTTCCTTTAAAATAATTTCAATCTCAATGATTTCTTCTGCTTCCCCAATAATTTGGATTTTATGTGGCGAACGAGCCGCCACGTCATCAAAAGGATGAATTTCAATTTTGGTAACACTGCGTTCATAAATCACCCATTTATTTTCTACATCGCGAGCATGGCAATCATTATTTGTATAATAATTCACGCCAAGCAACGGATGATCCGCCAAAACGGTATTAATATCTAAAATATCCTTTGGATCAATTTGTACGCTATAAATTGGTTCAAGATGTTGATTCAAAATAAGCGCACCACTAAATGCAACAAGCACATTATTCGTTTCAAGCTGTTTCCAATAAGGCAAAATACCCAAAGGAGAACGCGCTGAAATTGGCACAAAAGGAATACCATTCGCCGTTAAACGCTTAATTGCTGCAACAGTTCGAGGGGAAATAGTATGTTGAGAGGTTAATAAGGTGCCATCAAAATCACTAAATACCGCTTTATACATCATTACTCCGAATAAAGATTATTTCTCTGCTAAATAAGGATCATCAAAGCCTAATCCTTGCATAATTTGGGTTTCTAAACTTTCCATTTCTTCCGCTTCATCGTCTTCAATATGATCATAACCGAGTAAATGTAAGCTACCATGCACGACCATATGCGCCCAATGCGCCATTAATGGTTTCTCTTGTTCTGCGGCTTCTCGCTCCACAACTTGACGGCAAATAACGAGATCCCCTAACAATGGCAACTCCACCTCATCTGGGCATTCAAATGGAAATGAAAGTACGTTAGTCGGGCGATCCTTGCCACGATAAGTTAAATTTAATTCATGGCTTTCATCTTCATCCACAATACGAACTGTCATTTCGACTTCATCCCCTTCCGGTTGAACAGCCGCTGTTGCCCACTGCGCAATCTGTTCTTCTGTTGGCAAATCCTCTATATTTTCTGTGGCAATTTGCAGATCAACGAATATACTTCCCATTTTACTCTCCTAAATTCTTTTCAATTTCTGACCGCTCTTTTTCACGTTCGGCTTTACGAAGCTCCGCTAATTCTTTGCGACGAATTTCATCTTGCACTTCCCATTCTTCGTATGCCTGCACGACTTTAGCCACCACCGGATGGCGCACAATATCTTTGCTATCAAAATAGTTAAAACTTAATTCTGGTACTTTTTCCAACACTTCAATAGCATGGCGTAAACCAGATTTTGTGCTACGAGGTAAGTCAATTTGCGTAATATCGCCCGTAATCACAGCTTTAGAATTAAAACCAATACGGGTTAAAAACATTTTCATTTGCTCAACTGTCGTATTTTGGCTTTCATCTAAAATAATAAAACTATCATTAAGTGTACGCCCACGCATATAAGCCAAAGGCGCAATTTCAATAACATTACGTTCCATTAATTTTTGCACACGCTCAAAACCTAACATTTCAAACAAAGCATCATAAAGCGGGCGTAAATAAGGTTCGATTTTCTGACCTAAATCCCCTGGTAAAAAACCTAGCTTTTCGCCCGCTTCCACCGCAGGTCTCGTCAGTAAGACACGACGAATTTCTTGACGTTCTAAAGCCTCAACTGCTGCAGCAACCGCTAAGAATGTTTTCCCCGTTCCTGCTGGGCCAATACCAAAACTAATATCGTGAGTTAAAATATTATGCAAATATTGAACTTGATTTTCGCCTCGAGGTTTAATCACACCTCGTTTAGTTTTAATCGTTGTACTGAAAACATTATTTTCAGCACGGTTCGGTTCAGCTTGAGATAACATTCGGCTTTCTTGTAAAGCCATATGCACATCTTCCAAATCTAACTCTTTCACTTTACCTTTTACGGGCGCAGTTTCAACATATAAATCTTGAATTAATTTCACCGCACTTTTTATCAATTTTGCATGATAAGGTTTTATATCCTCTTCCACAGTATCAATATTAAAAGTGAAATTATGACGAGCAATGACAAGGTTAAATTCTTTTTCAATAAGTTTTAGATGATCATCAAATGCACCGCATAAAGATTGCAAACGTGCATTATCTTGAGGTTCGAGAGTAAATGAAAGCATGAGGATACTAAGCTGGTGAAAATTGCAGTTATTCTAGCGTAATTAAAACCTCATGGGAAATAATCATCACTTTGTTTTCATCCATATTCCCTCTATAATATGCGCCTTTAATTATGTTACAAACTGGATATATTATGGCTGAACAAAATAACCCTTACGACGAACTTAGATACTACTCAAAACCCTTTTCTTATACGAGCATTGCGCTTTTGGAAGGAAATGCAACATTGTGGGGATTAACACCACCAGAACTCAAAGGTGCTAAAGTATTAGAATTAGGTTCTTCTTTTGGTGGAAACTTAATTTCTCAAGCGGTTTATTATCCAGATACTGAATTTGTAGGCATTGATTTATCAGATAGTCAAATTACTCAAGGTAATGAAATTATTAAATCAATGGGATTAACAAACATTCGTTTAGAAACAAAAAATATTCTCGATATTACGCCTGAATTTGGCATGTTTGACTACATCATCGTGCATGGTATTTATTCTTGGGTACCTGATAATGTCAAAGATAAAATCCTTGAGGTTTGTCGTGAGAATTTAACGCCAAATGGTATTGCTTATATTTCTTACAACACCTATCCTGGTTGGAAAAGCCGCGAAGTTGCACGTGATATTATGCTTTATGCAAATAAATACACTCAGGATTTACCGCTCTCTGAACAAACTCGTCGTGGCAAAGCCATTGTTCAATTATTCTCAGATGCAATTAAATCAATTGAGTCTGAAAAAAACAATAATAAGAGCCGAATTAATAACTTCGATAGTATTCAAACTAAAGGTGATCATTACGTAGCACATGAATATCTCGAATATCACAACCACCCTCTCTATTTAAATCAATTTGTTGATAGCCTACATCAACATCAATTGGCTTATATTGGCGATACGGATTTTCAACTTTCATATATTTCTTGGATGCCGCAACATCTCCGTGACATGATCAATCAATTATCCGAAACAGATTATGTTGCACGTGAGCAATGCCTAGATTATCTTTACGATGTAGCATTCAGAAGAAGTTTACTATGCCATGCTCATTTACAAGATAAAATTAACCGTACAGAAATCATTGATAAAGCATTATTGAATAAATTAACTTTTATTAACCAGAACAAAGAAAATAATCTGAGCAATATATTCAATAATAAAGACGCAGCAAGACTACTTGAACACTTTATCTATCAAGTAGGTCATTTCACTATTCAATCATTAATTGATCACGTTGCTGAATATAAAGAATTTGAAAATCTCACCGAGAATCAAATTTATTCTTCTGTATTGTTAGCTATAGTCTTAGGCTATATCAATGTATTTCTTACACCATATCAAACATATACATTTGAAGATAACAAAACCTATATACCAAAACGCTTTACTCAATATTCTCAAGCTTTATTAGAAGGTGCAAATCAATATATAGGAGCAGGCAATATGTATAACTGTGGAGTTGAAAATTTAAATGAACTGCATGTTTATATGATGTCTCAAATGGAAACACCGACCACTAAAGCGGCCCTCAATACGTCACTCAAAGCATATTTAATTAAAAATGGCTACAAAGATATGAACAACAACGAAAAACTCATTGATGAAGAGTTTGATTGTTCAGGATTATGTGATTCTATTTGTACAGTATTAGCAGACTTAGGTTACATCCAACCTGCTACACTATAAGCAAAAAGCAAAATTGAAAATAAGTAACATACTAAAGGAGATCAATTAGATCTCCTTTTTTCGTCCCAAACTCAAAATTTAAATTGAAAACTATTTGCATTTATTAAATTTTAGAAATAGAATAAACTCAATTCAATATAAATTAAGATCCATTCTCAAAAACAAGGAGTTTTCAATGACATTAAAATCATTCAAAATTGCGACTCTCGCTGCCGCACTTACATTCTCAGCAAGTAGCTTTGCCGATATTACCGTTTACAACGGCCAACATAAAGAAGCTGCAAAAGCCGTAGCAGATGCATTTACGCAAGAAACTGGCATCAAAGTTACTTTAAATAGTGCTAAAAGCGAACAGTTAGCTGGTCAACTTAAAGAAGAAGGCGATAAAAGCCCAGCCGATGTATTCTATTCAGAACAAACATCTCCATTTGCCGCACTTTCTGAAGCGGGTTTATTAGAACCACTTTCAGCTAATACGATCAAACAAACCTCTCACCAAGGTGTACCAGTAGCGCCTAAAAAAGATTGGATCGCATTAAGTGGTCGTTCTCGTGTTGTGGTTTACGATCACACTAAATTATCTGAAAAAGATATGGAAAAATCAGTACTTGATTACGCGACACCAAAATGGAAAGATAAAATCGGTTATGTACCAACCTCAGGTGCGTTCTTAGAACAAGTTGTAGCTATTGTTAAACTAAAAGGCGAGAAAGTTGCGCTTAATTGGTTAAAAGGCTTAAAAGAAAATGGTAAACTTTACGCGAAAAACAGTGTTGCATTGCAAGCTGTTGAAAATGGCGAAGTACCTGCAGCCTTAATTAACAACTACTACTGGTATGCATTAGCAAAAGAAAAAGGCGCAGAAAACTTAAAAACTCGCTTGTACTTTATTCGTCATAAAGACCCAGGTGCGTTAGTCACTTACTCAGGTGCTGCAATCTTAAAATCATCTAAAAATAAAGAAGAAGCGAAAAAATTCGTGGACTTCTTAGCAAGCAAAAAAGGTCAAGAAGCCTTAGTTGCTGTACGTGCAGAATATCCATTACGTACAGATGTGACTTCTCCATTCAATATGGAACCTTATGCTAAATTGCAAGCACCAGTAGTTTCAGCAACTACTGCTCAAGATAAAGAACAAGCAAATAAATTAATTGAAGAAGCTGGTTTAAAATAAGCCCGCTAACGTCGCAACTGTATTTTCACCAAAAGTGAAAATACAGTTGTAACATATAAAGGACTATCTTTTGACCCGAACGCCCCCACTTTGGCTCACCATCATTATTTTACTTATTGGTTTACCGCTCTTATTACCATTTCTATATATTCTTTTCCGTGCGATTGAAGTCGGATTAGAGCGTAGCCTTGAGCTTCTTATTCGCCCGAGAATGGCGGACTTACTGAGTAACACAATGCTTCTCATGGTCTGCGTAACCATTGGTTCCATTTTTCTCGGTACGCTTTGTGCATTTTTACTTGAACGCTATCGTTTTTTCGGCAAATCATTTTTTGAAGTGGCGATGAGTTTGCCGCTTTGTATTCCAGCCTTTGTGAGCTGTTTTACTTGGATCAGCCTCACCTTTCGAGTAGAAGGTTTTTGGGGAACGATTGGCATCATGACATTAAGTTCTTTTCCACTCGCTTACTTGCCTATTTCAGCCACACTTAAACGACTTGACCGCTACCTTGAAGAAGTAAGTCTTTCATTAGGAAAAAGTCAAACTTACACATTTTGGCACGCTATTTTCCCGCAATTAAAACCAGCAATCGGTAGTAGTTTATTGCTAATAGCATTACATATGCTGGTAGATTTCGGTGCGGTTTCAATTTTGAATTATCAAACATTCACCACAGCGATTTTCCAAGAATATGAAATGTCTTTTAATAACAGCACCGCAGCACTACTTTCAGCTGTATTAATGGCAATTTGTAGCATTATTGTGCTGGGAGAAACATTCTTCCGCGGTAAACAAACACTTTACAACAGTGGCAAAGGCGTCACTCGTCCTTATCCGGTAAAAACACTTTCCTTTGGCAAACAATGTTTAACCTTCGGATTTTTCTCTAGCATATTCATCTTAAGCATTGGCGTGCCTGTGATTATGTTAATTTACTGGCTTATCGTAGGAACTTCACTCGAAAGTGCGGGTGATTTTTCAGAATTTTTATCGGCATTCAGCAATTCATTTATTATTTCAGGCTTAGGCGCATTGCTTACCGTAATTTGTGCTTTGCCATTGGTTTGGGCCGCCGTACGCTATCGTAGCAAATTAACCATTTGGATTGATCGATTACCTTATCTATTACACGCCGTACCCGGCTTAGTTATCGCATTATCGCTGATCTACTTTACAATCAACTATGCCAACAGCTTATATCAAACCTTTTTAGTTATCATCGTGGCTTACTTTATGCTCTATTTACCAATGGCACAAACCACGCTTAGAGCCTCGCTTGAGCAACTTTCTGATAATATTGAGAAAGTCGGACAAAGCCTAGGACGAAGTCCATTCTATATTTTCCGAACTTTAACATTACCAGCAATGCTACCAGGCATTGCGGCGGCATTCTCTCTAGTATTTTTGAATTTAATGAAAGAGCTTACTGCAACACTTTTGCTCACGCCAAACGACATCAAAACCCTTTCTATTGCCGTTTGGGAATATACCAGTGATGCGCAATACGCTGCGGCAACGCCTTATGCACTCATGCTCGTTCTCTTTTCAGGGATTCCTGTGTTTTTATTGAAAAAATATGCATTTAAATAAAATGATAAATACTCCGTTATTAGCCGTTAAAAATATCAATAAATTTTTTAATGAACAACAAGTTCTTCACAATATTTCCTTTACCTTGCAACGAGGTGAGATCCTCTTTTTGCTTGGTGCTTCTGGTTGTGGGAAAACAACGTTATTGCGAGCGATCGCAGGATTTGAACAACCCAATACTGGCGAAATTTGGCTAAAAGAGCGGTTAATTTTCGGCGAGAATACGAATGTGCCAACGCAACAGCGCCATCTAGGTTATGTGGTGCAAGAAGGTGTACTTTTCCCTCACTTAAATGTCTATCGCAACATTGCTTACGGATTGGGAAATGGCAAAGGGAAAACGGATGAAGAGAAAATGCGGATTGAGCAGGCAATGCAACTCACTGGAATTAGTGAACTGGCAGAACGTTTTCCTCACCAACTATCAGGCGGACAACAACAGCGTGTGGCTCTTGCTCGAGCGCTAGCGCCAAATCCAGAACTGATTTTATTAGACGAACCTTTTAGTGCCTTAGATGAACATCTTCGCCAGCAAATTCGTCATGATATGCTGAAAGCACTGCGTCAAAGCGGTGCATCAGCGATTTTCGTCACCCATGATCGTGATGAAGCATTACGTTATGCGGATAAAATCGCGGTTATCCAACAAGGGAAAATTTTACAAATCGACACGCCTCGTACACTTTATTGGTCGCCTAATCATATTGAAACCGCAAGTTTTATTGGTGACAACATCATGCTATCGGCGAATCTGATTGATGAAAACACAATTCAATGCCAATTAGGTAATATTCCTGTAAAAAATAAATCAATCTCGCTGAAACAAGGTAAGATTTTACTTCGTCCCGAACAATTCAACCTGTTTAAAACATCGGAAAATCCAACCGCACTTTTCAAAGGGCAAGTGAAACAAATCGAATTTAAAGGGAAAATTACTGCTATTCAAATTGAAATTAATGGCTACGCAATATGGATTGAGAACATCATTTTCCCTGATTTATCTATTGGTGATGAGCTGCCAATTTATTTGCATGGAAAAGGGCTTTTTTACGCCTAAGAATAAAGCCTTATCTTCACGATAAGGCTTTATTTTTAAACAATATATTCAGAAAAAATTTGTTCAAGATTTGATATTAAACAGTCTGCGCCTAAAATATTTTCCCCTTTCCACGCCTGTTGCAAAATGTCTGGAGAAAATTGCTGGCTTGCCAATTCAGCTAACGGCAAATAACTGATATGCCAAGGCTCCCGCCCCACTTTCTTATTGGAGTGCATATTTATAAAAGGCAAAGCAAAATCAAAGTGCGGTAAATTTTCGGTAAGAAATTCACTCAATTCAAAGAAATAGCCACCTTTTTCATATTCCCAAGGCTCCAGTTGTAAAGATTGACCTTGTGGCAAAAGATCGGGATCGAAAATATCCACTTCTGTTCCCCAATGATGACGGCTAGCACCCGGCAATGCAGACCAACGTAAAATCGCCTGACATTTTTGCCAGTCATCTAATTGGCTCAAATCTAATGCCTTTCCTGCGTCATCATGGACTTTTCTATCGCCCTTAAATTTGCTGTTCCAAATAAGCTGTTGGCGTTCAAAATCACGAAAACTACTCGCTGGCTGTAAATTAAAGCCATTTTTCGCCGCACTTTGTTGTAAACCTTGAAATGCTTGCACAGCTTGTGTTTGCAAAAAATGATTTGATGAATGAGTCGCAGGTAAATTGACTAAATGCTCACGGGACTTTCCTGTAAGCATTTCTGGCGTTAATTTCATTTTAGCTATCCAATAAATTCACTAACATTTTGTGATAAATTTCACCGCACTTGCCAAGGTCTTCTACACTGACGCATTCATTTACTTTATGAATTGTTGCGTTAAGTGGACCAAATTCCACTACTTCTGCGCCCATCAATGCAATAAAACGACCGTCTGATGTACCACCACCTGTTTCAGCCTTTGGCGTTATGCCTGTAGTTTCCTCAATAGCGGAGGTTATCGAATCTAATAATTTACCCGGTTTTGTTAAAAAAGGCTTACCTGATAAATTCCATTCAATACGATATTTCAAATTATGTTTTTCTAGCATTTTAGCTACTTTTTGCTTAATGATTTCATCTGTTACTTCTGTGCAATAACGCAAATTGAACTGAATATATAACTCGCCTGGAATCACATTATTACTTCCCGTACCTGCGTGAATATTAGCAATTTGTAAGCTTGTTAGAGGGAAAAACTCATTACCTTCATCCCATTGGTAAGTCGTTAATTCTTGCAAGAATGGGGCGGCTTTATGGATTGGATTTTCAGCTAAATGCGGATATGCCACGTGCCCTTGAATCCCCTGAATATAAAGATTTCCTGTAATTGAGCCGCGGCGACCATTTTTGACAACATCACCTAAGTTTTTAGCACTCGATGGCTCACCAACCATACAATAAGTAATTTTTTCATCACGCGCCATTAAAGTCTCAACTACACGCACGGTACCATCTTTTGCGGCTGCCTCTTCATCAGACGTAATCAATAATGCAATGGTGCCCTTATGATTAGGATTTGCTTTTACATATTCTTCTGCCGCGACAATCATTGCAGCAAGGGAGCCTTTCATATCCGCCGCACCACGACCATAAAGCATGCCATCAATAATCTCAGCAGAAAACGGCGGAAACGACCACTGATTTTCATCGCCAGTAGGCACAACATCCGTATGTCCAGCGAAAGCAATAACTGGCTCAACCGTTCCGTGTTTTGCCCATAAATTCAACGTATCATTAAAAGGCATCCATTCAATTTGAAAACCTAATTTTTCTAAACGTTCGGCAATAATTTGCTGACAACCTTCGTCATTAGGGCTAATAGACGGGCGACGAATTAAATCTTGCGCCAACGAAACCACTTTTTCTCTCATAAAAACTCCTAAGAAAATAACCGCACTTTAGGCAAAAGCAGCCTGATATTCCTTTTCATTAAAACCAATTAGAGCCTTCCCATCTTGTAAAATAATTGGGCGTTTAATTAAAGTTGGATTCTCAGCCAACACGGAAAGTGCGGTCGTTTTATCAAGGGAATTTTTAACTTGTTCATCCAAATTACGCCAAGTTGTACTACGTTTATTCACCAACACATCCCAGCCAAATTGAGCTTCCGCTTGGACTAAAAAATTCGAATCTAAACCATCAATACGGTAGTCGTGAAGTTTGTATTCAATATTGTGATCCGCTAGCCATTTCAACGCTTTTTTTACTGTATCGCAATTTTTAATACCATAGACTATTAGCATAATATCTCCTAATCTTTTATTTGTTGTTTTAATAAATTTACTATATCTCTTAAAGTTTCTAATTCATTTTCTCTTTGTTTCAATAATTCATCTTTATGTTTTAATTCTAACTTTAATTTTTCTACTTCTAACTCAGCTGCTTGATTACCATAATAGTTATTACGAAAATGATTTTGATTATTTTCTCCACCAACTAAAATAACGCCGCTATCATGGGTGGATACCAAATCCAAAAGATCTATTTGTAGGACTGATGCTATCTGTTTCAATTTATGAAGACTTATATTCGTTTCACCTCTTTCAATTTTTGCATATCCAGCCACAGACATATTCATTCTTTCAGCCATTTCCTCTTGAGACCATTGATTTAACTCTCTGAATAATCTTACTTTCTCATTAACGCTCATTTTAGACCTCATATTTTGTCAAGTAACAAATAGTATAGAACATCATTACAACTACTATCTTTTGCATAATATCCATAAAATTATAATTTCTAAGAATATACACCGCATGAAGATTTTAACCTAAAGTCAATTTAGTGTCGTGTTTTATTCATACTACGTTTAATTTACATTGGAGTATATATGAAAAAAATTGTAATGATTTTATTAGCAACATTTGCTTTAGGTACATTTTCATCTTTTGCTAACGCAGGAAGATGTGATCATTATTGGCAAACCGCAAAAGATGGCTCAGCCTGTGGAGATCGTGCCGCTGATCGTCGCCCAGGAGGACAATAAAAAAAAGAAAAGCCTACATTTATCTTATTTACAACTAAGTGATGAAAATAAGTTAGGTGGTGAAATAAATAAAATAATCTATTCAAAAATAGATTGAAACTAAAAACGCCTTGGAACTACACCAAGGCGTTTATTTATTATGCCAACAACTTATTAATGCGCTTAATAAACGCAGCTGGATTTTCCAAAGATCCACGCTCTGCTAACATAGCTTGTTCAAGTAATAATTCCACCCAATCAGCAAATTCTGTTTCATCGGCAATATCAGCCACTTTTTTCACTAAATGGTGTTCTGGATTAAGTTCAAAAGTGTATTTTACTTCTGGTACCGGTTGTCCTGCGGCTGCAAACAATTTCGCCATTTGGGTCGTCATTTGATCATTATCCGTAGAAACCACCGCTGGTGTATCCGTTAAATTGTGAGTTAAACGCACCGTTTTCACACGTTCGCCAAGCAAGTTTTTCACACGCTCAATAAAACTACCAAAGGCTTCATCTTGTTGTTTTTGTGTTTCAGATTCTTTATCGGCTAAATCGCCTAAATCCAAATCTGCTTTTGTAATACTTTGTAATTGTTTACCATCGAATTCAGTTAAATAGCTTAACATCCATTCATCAATGCGGTCGGAAAGCAATAAAACCTCAATGCCTTTCTTATTGAAGAATTCCAAGTGTGGGCTATTTTTCGCTGCAACATAACTATCCGCTGTAATGTAATAGATAGCTTTTTGCCCCTCTTTCATACGCGAGATGTAATCTTCTAAAGAGACGGTTTGCTCGCTGCTATCATTATGTGTTGAAGCAAAACGTAATAACTTCGCGACAGTTTCTTTGTTAGCAAAATCTTCTGCAGGGCCTTCTTTCAAGACTAAACCAAACTCTTTCCAGAATTGAAGATATTTTTCTGCATCATCTTTTGCTAATTTTTCTAGCATTTGTAATGAACGCTTAGTTAATGCTTTGCGTAATGCAGCAGTAATTTTGTTATCTTGTAAAATTTCACGAGATACATTTAATGGCAAGTCATTGCTATCGATTAAACCACGCATAAAACGTAGATAATTCGGCATAAATTGCTCAGCATCATCCATAATAAATACACGTTGAACATAAAGTTTTAAGCCGTGTTTATGTTCGCGATTAAATAAATCCCAAGGTGCTTTAGCTGGCACATAAAGCAAACTAGTATATGCTTGATTTCCTTCAACTTTGTTATGCGCCCAAGTGACAGGATCAGCAAAATCATGGCTTAAGTGTTTATAAAACTCTTTGTATTCCTCATCGGAAACATCATTTTTAGAACGCGTCCAAAGTGCATCGGATTTATTAATTTTCTCCCATTTCTCACCGCACTCTTTGCCTTCATCATCGTATTCTTTCGTTAGCATTTCCACTGGCAAGCCAATATGGTCAGAATATTTACCGATAATTTCACGTAAACGCCATTCGTTTAAAAATTCTTTTTCATCTTCACGTAAATGTAAAATCACATCGGTGCCACGGGATTTTTTCTCAATATCCGCCACAGAATATTCGCCTTCACCAGCAGATTCCCAAAGCACCGCTTTATCCGCCTCTTCGCCAGCTGCTCTGGTTTTTACAGTCACTTTATCTGCCACAATAAAAGCTGAATAAAAACCCACACCAAATTGCCCAATAAGTTGGCTGTTTTTTGCTTGGTCTTGGCCAAGTGCGGTTAAAAATTCTTTTGTTCCTGATTTTGCAATCGTACCCAAATGATCGATGACTTGCTCACGAGTCATACCAATGCCGTTATCGCTAATTGTGATAGTGCCTTTATCCGCATCAAAGCTAACGCGCACACGCAAGTCACCATCACCTTCATATAAAGTAGGGTTGGAAAGTGCTTTAAAACGTAATTTATCTGCTGCATCAGAGGCATTAGAAATTAATTCACGTAAGAAAATTTCTTTGTTGGAATACAAAGAATGAATCATTAATTGGAGTAGTTGTTTGACTTCAGATTGGAAGCCGCGAGTTTCTTGATTTTGTGACATAATTTTTTTCCTTCATAAAGATAAAAATTGAACGTCACAGATATAAGAATAAAAAGAAAGATTTCAAGGGGAAAAGCAAAGTGCGGTGAATTTTCACCGTATTTTATTCAAACATTTTCCTAAAATATCTAGAAATGAATAACGGTGATCACCATAAGTAATCACCGTTAAACCAAAAGTGTTTTCTTAAAGAGATTTGGGTACTCTAAAAATTAGAATCCGTAACCCACACCAACTTTTGCACCATAGTTATTAACTTTAGTATTATCAAAACTACCTAGACGATTGTATTCAACACCGCCATTTGCATACCAGTTACCATCTAATTTATATTTAGCACCTGCTACAACACCATAACCAATTTTAGTTTCAGAAGAACTTTTATATACTTGGTTAGCTCGATTATCATATTTGAATTGGTTAGCTGCAACACGAGCGCCTACATAAGGTTCAACTTTAGAATTCGTGTCAAAATCATATAATACTGATGCACCTAAACCGTGAATTTTCGCACCATCAACTTTTCCGTGATGAGTATAATCACCTGCGACACGTGTATTTCCTAATTTATAACCAACCGCTACACGAGGTTCAACTCGAGTATTATTGCTACCGTTTGCTTGAGTTTGAGATAAACCGATATCGCCTTCAGCATAGATATTCGCATTTGCAGCAGAAGCAAAGGCAAATGCCCCAACAATAACGGCTAATAAAGATTTTTTCATTGGATAACTCCTTTATTTATTGAATAAACTAGAAAAATATATCACAAAAATTATTCTGTTTCATCGACAAAAACTAATTTTCCCTTACATTTTCTACATAAATATTCAATCTTTTCTCTTACTATTCTATTATGACGGCGAATACTTAGAAAATGTGGTTGGCACGCACAACGATATTCAAAGGTTTTACCTTGCACACTTTTTATATCAAATTGATGGCAAGTATCCGCAGGAAGCTTAAAAATTTCATTCATTACAATCTGCCATTCCCGACCATGAGGTTTTACACGACCAAACATTTGATACACAATCAAATGCGCAAGCTCATGTGGCACGACTTGTCGAATAAATTCATCTGCATTTTCTAATAACAAAGTGCGGTTAAATTTTATTTCATTTTTTTGTAGGTAAGCCACGCCTGCCTTTATTCCACGTAACTCATAATTTACCTCAGGCATTGTAAATTTTCGCTTAAAATAAGCCTCTGCAAGCTGCAAAGACTGATTCAATTTACGTTGCACTTGCATTTTTAAATGACGAAATGGAATTTGCTCTATTGATGTCATGATTGAAAAGAAAAAACCGCTAGATAAGCGGCTTTTATATAATTTACTAAATTAAAAAATAAGATTATTTTAATCCTGCTGCAACACGTAATTCTGCTGCACGATCCACTTTTTCCCAAGGGAATTGCTCACGACCGAAATGACCATAAGCTGCCGTTTCACGATAGATTGGTTGAATTAAATCTAACATTTTAATTAAGCCATAAGGACGTAAATCAAAGAATTCACGAACTAATGACACTAATAATTCATTCGCAACTTTTCCAGTTCCAAAGGTTTCGACCATGATAGACGTTGGATCAGCCACACCAATTGCATAAGAAAGTTGGATTTCACAACGGTCTGCCAAACCAGCTGCCACAATATTTTTTGCGACATAGCGTGCAGCATAAGCGGCTGAACGGTCAACTTTAGACGGATCTTTTCCTGAGAATGCGCCACCACCGTGACGAGCGGCACCACCGTAAGTATCTACGATAATTTTACGACCAGTTAAACCACAATCCCCCATCGGTCCACCAATAACAAAACGGCCAGTTGGGTTAATGAAGAATTTTGTTTCTTTAGAGAGCCATTCACTTGGTAATACAGGTTTGATAATTTCTTCCATCACACCTTCATGTAAATCTTTTTGGCTAACTTCTTCAGAATGTTGAGTAGAAAGCACAACCGCATCCACACCAACAATTTTATTATCTTCATATTTTAACGTTACTTGGCTTTTCGCATCTGGGCGTAACCATGCTAATTTACCGTTTTTACGCACTTCAGCTTGTTTTTCCATTAAACGATGTGCATAAGTAATAGCTGCAGGCATTAATACATCCGTTTCATTGGTGGCATAACCAAACATAATACCTTGGTCACCTGCGCCTTGATCTAATGGATTTTCACGATCAACGCCTTGATTAATATCTGCAGATTGTTTACCAATTGCATTAAGCACCGCACAAGAATGGCCATCAAAACCCATTTCAGAATGCTCATAACCAATATCACAAATCACTTTACGCGTTAAATTCTCAATATCGACCCATGCTGATGTGGTAATTTCACCACCAACCAATGCCATACCGGTTTTTACGTAGGTCTCACAAGCTACTCGTGCTTTTGGATCTTGTTTTAGGATTTCATCAAGTACCGCATCAGAAATTTGATCGGCAATTTTATCTGGATGCCCTTCAGATACAGATTCAGATGTAAATAAATAGCTAGACATATTTTCTCTCTTTTTCTTTTAAATTTGGATGTATTGACGTATAGACGGCTATAATACGTATTTTTGCTTAATAAGCAAGCGCTATTATTGATTAATCGTCGTAGGAATAGTCAACCAATTACGCAAAATTTGCTCTCCAAAGTCTGACATATAAGACTCAGGATGAAACTGAACACCATAAATTGGTAAAGATTTATGCTGCATAGCCATTACCACACCTTCATCACAAAGTGCGGTAATTTCTAGGCAACTAGGAAAATCTTTTTTCTGTACGCCCCAAGAATGATATAGCCCGATATTAAATTCGCTTGGAAGGCTAAAAAATAATGGAGAATTTGACCGTACTTTTAAAATTCGTTTCTGGCCATGACGGACTTTCTCTAAGTTATACAATGTACTACCAAAAAATTCACATAAGGTTTGATGCCCTAAACACACACCTAAAATAGATTTTTGCTGATAATATTTTTTCAACATAGAAAAAAGTTGTGGATAAGCGCGTGGTACATCAGGCCCTGGCGAAATCAATATATGACTATATTTTTCGACTGTACTTTTCTTTAAATCTTCCACATTTAAAACATCATAAGGTACATTTAATTTTCGAATTAAATCCACCAAGTTAAAAGTAAAAGAATCGTGATTATTAATGATGAGTAATTTCATAACCGCTCGGCATTCGTTATAATCGGGCAATTTTACGCAAAATGACACAAAGCACAATGCAACATTTTATTGAACAGGCTAATCATTATGGCAAACAACGTACGCCATTTTTCTTTCTCATTGATTTTGAAAAAGAAAAACCATTGATTTGTCCTCTCGAAAATTCTGCACAACAAGGCATTTATTTTGATATTTTAGGGAAAAGAAATTACACAATTTCTCCACAACCTCTCCCTCTTAATTTTACCAAACATCCAATGCCCTTCTCGCGTTATCAACAAGGTTTTGAACTTGTTCACAGTCAATTACAGAAAGGCAATTCTTATTTATTGAATCTCACCTATCCCACTGAAATTTCAGGTAATCTGTCACTTGAACAGATTTTTCATCAAACAAATGCACCTTATAAATTGTGGTTACAAGATCAATTTGTTTGCTTCTCACCAGAATGTTTTGTCAATATTCATGACAACAGCATTTTTACTTATCCCATGAAAGGGACAATTAATGCGTCTCTGCCCGATGCAGAAAATCAGTTACTCACAAATGAAAAAGAACAACGCGAGCATTACACTATTGTTGATTTAATGCGTAATGATTTATCTATGGTGGCAGAAAACATTCAGGTGAAAAAATTTCGTTATATCGATCGAATCAAAACACAAAAAGGCGAAATACTGCAAACCAGTTCTGAAATTTGCGGAAAGTTGAATGGAAACTGGCAAAATCAAATTGGAGATATTTTATCGAAACTCTTGCCTGCTGGTTCCATAAGTGGCGCCCCAAAAGAAAAAACCACACAAATTATTCAACAAGCAGAAAAACAAAAACGCGGTTATTACACAGGAATTTTTGGCATATTTGATGGTAAAACACTAAAAAGTGCGGTGGCAATTCGATTTATTTCTCAAGTAGATGAAAAATTTTATTTTCATAGTGGAGGTGGAATCACCATTCATAGCAATGTGCAAGATGAATATGAAGAATTGTTAGAAAAAGTCTATTTACCGATTGAAGGGGCTCATTAATGTATCCTCTATTTGAAACCCTTTGTATTGAAAACGGGAAAATTCAAAATATCGATTTACACCAAGCGCGATATGAACGTAGTTTGCGTGAATATTATGGCAAAAGTGCGGTGAAAATTTTTAATCTTTTTTCACTCTTTCAACTGCCTGCCCTCTTACAAAATCAATTAGTTCGCTGCCGCATTGATTACAATGCCGAAACCACACAAATTCAATATTTTGAATACCATCGAAAAATTTACCGCACTTTTCAACCTGTAATTTGTGATGATATCGAATATGGCTTGAAATATTCTGATCGCAGTTTAATTAATACATTGTTTGCTCAACGTAGTGCTTGTGATGAAATTATTATTATCAAAAATGGAAAAGTGACAGATTGTTCTATTGGTAATTTAATTTTTCGCCAAGGAAAAAAATGGTACACACCAGACTCGCCATTGCTTTTAGGCACACAACGAGAAAAATTATTACAAGAGGGGAAAATTCAAGAGCGCACAATATTCCAAGAAGATATTATCAATTTTGATGAAATTAAAATCATTAATGCAATGAATACGCTCTAAAACGGGTATTACCTCTCTTTACAAAATTTTTTTAAAATTTTATATTGCCTAGCGACTTAGCTTAACATGACACTATAATCATAAGGAAAAATATGTCACAACCTCTCCAAACATCATTAAAACTCGCTTCCCTTCTTGGACTAGCCGTACTAAGTGCTACCTCTACTGCTCAAGCTGCGGGTAAACTTACCGTCTATTGCAGTGTTCAAAATACAACTTGTGAACAAGTGACAAAAGCATTTGCTCAAAAATATCAAATAGAAACACAGTTCATTCGCAATAGCACAGGGACAATTTTAGGTAAAATCAAGTCTGAAAAAGAAAATCCTCAAGCAGATGTTTGGTATGGGGGCACTATTGAACCGCATTTACAAGCAGCCGAGTTGAATTTACTTGAAAAATACCGCTCCCCAATGCAAAAACAGATTATGCCCAAATTCAAATCCTTAATGGCTCAGCGCGGTGATTTCACATCTGTTATTTACCTAATGGAAATGGGAATTGGCATTAACACTAAAAAACTAGCCTCATTGGGGATTATACCACCAAAATGTTTCGCCGATTTAACCAAACCTGAATTCAAAAATGAAATTCAATACGCAGACCCACGTGTTTCAGGAACCGGTTATTCATTATTAAGCACACTCATTTCTCTATGGGGTGAAGAGAAAACGAATGATTACTTAAAAGCCTTGGATCACAATGTTTCCCAATATACAAAAAGTGGGCTCGCAACTAGTTATTTGGCAACGGGTGATGTCGCAATTGATATAGGTTTCATGCTCAATTATGCTAAAGAAAAGAATAAAGGCGCACCCGTTGAAGGTGTTTTACCTTGTGAAGGTGTTGGATACGCATTAGGGGCTGCAAGCATTATTAAAGGGGCGCGTAATTTAGATAACGCAAAATTATTTATTGATTTCGTGTTAAGCAAAGAAGCTCAAGAAATTCCTTGGCGATTTGGCGATTCTTATCAGTTACCGACCAATATTTATGCCCAACCAGCACCAGGCTTTACACCCGCAGACAAACTTAAGCTTATAGATATGAATTTTATAAAATTTGGATCTGATAAAGAAGGTAAACGCTTGATTCAACAATGGGTATCAGACATTAAAGAAAGAGGTTAAATATCCCTAAACAAAACAGGAAATAGAAGAGGCACATTACCCTATTTCCTGTTTTATATTCACTAAAATTTCAACCGCTCTTTACCACAGTACACATTCCCCCGCCCTTCTCTCGCAAACCCAATTAGGGTTAAATTATGCTCATTCGCCATTTTCACCGCCAAATCTGTAGCCGCAGAAATTGTCACTAACATCTCTATACCGCAAGCTATTGTTTTTTGAACCATTTCATAACTCGCGCGACTAGAGGCTAAAATAAATCCCTGAGGTTTATCAGTTTTTGCATACCAACCAAGTAGCTTATCTAGTGCAACATGTCGCCCTACATCCTCACGAATTGCAAGCATATTGCCTTGTAAATCAAAAAAAGCACAAGCGTGTGTCGCTCCTGTTTGTTGAGCAAGTTGTTGATGAATTTGTAATGTAGTTAAGCAACTATCTAACCGATTAATATCAAGCTGAAAGGTTTGCTCTAATTTTGGGAAGTGTTTATAAACTTGATTAAGCTGCTCTGTACCACAAATACCACAGCCAGTTCTCCCAGTCAGGTTTCGACGATGTTCTTTTAATGTCATAAATTTTCGACTAGAAAGTTCAATTTGAACTTCTATACCATTACAAGCTTCTATCACGTCAATACCATAAATATCCGAAGGTTTATCAATAATTCCTTCTGTTAGAGAAAAACCCAATGCAAAATCTTCTAAATTCTTTGGTGAGCACATCATCACGGCATGAGAAATACCGTTATAAACAAGAGAAACGGGGATTTCAACAGCAAGATCATCCTCTTTCTCGGTTAAAAGTGCGGTAATTTTTTCTTCTTTTTTATTTATTCTAAACAAATAGATTGAGTGTCGTAAAAGCCAGTTCATTTCTTGTTATATCCATTACATACATGTAACAATTTTGTTAAATTTGTTTCATTTTTATGATCTAGATCACTTATTTTTAGCAATCTAATGTAATTTGATTATAGATTTATGGTTAAAAAATCGTTATCCTTAGGCCCGCTTAAATTGGTGTTTCTTGCTATCGCCTTTTTATGTGACCTTTCGATAAGGCTATTTTATCGAAATCAATCAAATTATCTAAGCGAATTTTTTACTATCTAAAAATCTAAAACACATTAACGCTCACTGTTAATGTAAAGGAGTGATTATGCAGATCTCAAGAAGAAAATTCTTTAAGGTCTGTGCAGGTGGTATGGCGGGAACTTCAGCCGCAATGTTGGGCTTTGCGCCTACAAGTGCATTGGCTGCACCGCGTGAATATAAATTATTACGCGCATTCGAATCTCGTAACACCTGTACATATTGTGCCGTAAGCTGCGGTATGTTGTTATATAGCACTGGAAAACCTGCTGATACATTAAGTGGCCACACCAGCACAAATACTCGTTCTAAATTATTTCACCTTGAAGGTGATCCAGATCATCCAGTAAGTCGTGGTGCACTTTGCCCTAAAGGTGCTGGTGCATTAGACTATGTAAATAGTGAAAGCCGTTCTTTATATCCTCAATATCGTGCACCTGGTTCTGATAAATGGGAACGAATTTCTTGGCAAGATGCAATTAAACGAATTGCTCGCTTACTGAAAGACGATCGTGATGCTAACTTCGTTGAAAAAGATGCAAGTGGCAAAACCGTGAACCGTTGGACAACTACAGGTATTATGACTGCATCAGCCATAAGCAACGAAGCCGCACTACTAACTCATAAATGGGTGCGGATGTTGGGTATGGTACCGATGTGTAACCAAGCGAATACTTGACACGGACCAACGGTAGCAAGTCTTGCTCCATCATTTGGTCGCGGTGCGATGACAAATAACTGGGTTGATATTAAAAATGCCAACCTTATCATTGTTCAAGGCGGTAACCCTGCTGAAGCTCACCCTGTTGGCTTCCGTTGGGCAATTGAAGCAAAGAAAAACGGTGCGAAACTTATCGTCATCGATCCACGCTTTAACCGTACAGCCTCTGTTGCAGATTTACATGCGCCAATTCGTTCTGGTTCAGATATCGCATTTTTAATGGGTGTTATCCATTACTTATTGGAAACAAACCAAATTCAACATGAATACGTTAAACACTATACTAATGCTTCATTCTTAGTTGACGAAGGTTTCAAATTTGAAGATGGTTTATTTGTAGGTTATAACGAAGAAAAACGTAACTACGATAAATCTAAATGGAACTATCAGTTTGATGAGAACGGACAGGCTAAACGTGATATGACATTACAACACCCTCGTTGTGTCATTAATATCTTAAAAGATCATGTTTCACGTTATACCCCAGAAATGGTTGAACGTATCACGGGTGTAAAACAAAAACTCTTCCTACAAATCTGTGAAGAAATTGGTAAAACCTCTGCCCCAAATAAAACGATGACGCATCTATATGCGTTAGGTTTTACTGAGCATTCAATCGGTACACAAAACATTCGCTCAATGGCGATGATCCAATTACTTTTAGGTAATATGGGTATGCCTGGTGGTGGTATTAATGCATTACGTGGTCACTCCAATGTGCAAGGTACAACAGATATGGGCCTATTGCCAATGTCTTTACCAGGTTACATGCGTTTACCAAACGATAAAGATACCTCTTATGAGCAATACATTAACGCGATTACACCAAAAGATATTGTTCCAAACCAAGTGAACTATTATCGTCATACTTCAAAATTCTTTGTTAGTATGATGAAAACCTTCTATGGTGATAAAGCAACTAAAGAAAATGGTTGGGGTTTTGATTTCTTACCAAAAGCAGATCGCTTATATGACCCGATTACTCACGTTAAATTGATGAATGACGGCAAATTACACGGTTGGATTTTACAAGGCTTTAACGTATTAAACTCATTACCGAACAAAAACAAAACTGTTGCAGGAATGAGTAAGTTAAAATTCTTAATCGTGATGGATCCGCTTCAAACTGAATCCTCTGAATTCTGGAAAAACTTTGGTGAATCAAACAACGTGAATTCTTCAGAAATTCAAACTGAAGTCTTCCGCCTACCAACAACCTGTTTCGCAGAAGAAGATGGTTCAATTGTAAACTCAGGACGTTGGACGCAATGGCACTGGAAAGGTTGCGATCAGCCAGGTGAAGCATTACCAGATGTTGAAATTCTTTCTATGATTCGTGAAGAAATGCATCATCTTTATCAAAAAGAAGGTGGTCGCGGTATTGAATCCTTTGAAGCAATGACTTGGGACTATGCTCAACCACACTCACCAAGTGCGGTAGAATTAGCCAAAGAATTAAATGGTTATGCGCTTGAAGATCTTTATGATCCAAACGGTAACTTGATGTACAAAAAAGGCCAATTACTCAATGGATTTGCACATTTACGTGATGATGGTACAACAACATCAGGTAACTGGTTGTACGTTGGTCAATGGACTGAAAAAGGTAACCAAACCGCAAATCGTGATAATTCAGACCCATCAGGTCTAGGTTGCACCATTGGTTGGGGCTTTGCATGGCCTGCAAACCGTCGTGTACTTTATAGCCGTGCATCATTAGATATCAATGGTAATCCTTGGGATAAAAACCGCCAATTAATCAAATGGAATGGTAAAAACTGGAACTGGCATGATGTAGCAGACTATGGTACACAACCACCAGGTTCTGATACAGGACCATTTATTATGTCTGCGGAAGGTGTAGGTCGTTTATTTGCAGTTGATAAAATTGCAAATGGTCCAATGCCTGAACACTATGAGCCAGTTGAAAGCCCAATAGATACTAACCCATTACACTCTGCAGTGGTAAGTGATCCTACAGTACGTATTTATCCTGAAGATAAAGAATTTATCGGTTCAAATAAAGAGTTCCCATTCGTGGCAACAACTTACCGATTAACGGAACACTTCCATAGTTGGACTGCACAATCTGCATTAAATATCATCGCACAACCACAACAATTTGTGGAAATCGGTGAAAAATTAGCAGCAGAAAAAGGCATCCAAAAAGGCGATATGGTAAAAATTACTTCTCGTCGTGGCTATATTAAAGCTGTTGCCGTGGTTACGAAACGTCTTAAAGATCTCGAAATTGATGGACGTACCGTACACCATGTAGGTCTTCCAATTCACTGGAATATGAAGGCCTTAAATGGTAAAGGTAATCGTGGATTTGCTACTAATACCTTAACACCATCTTGGGGTGAGGCAAACACGCAAACACCAGAATACAAAACATTCTTGGTGAATATTGAAAAAGTTGGGGAGGCATAATATGGCAGGAACTGCTCAAGGCGTTCAAACGCAAGACGTTATTAAAATCTCCGCAACTTCAGGCTTAACACCTGCACCACACGCGCGAGATCATAAAGTTGAAGTCGCAAAATTAATCGATGTTACTACCTGTATTGGCTGTAAAGCTTGTCAGGTAGGCTGTTCAGAATGGAATGATATCCGCTCTGATGTCAATGCTCAGTGTGTAGGGATCTATGATAACCCTGTTGATCTCAATGCAAAAGCATGGACTGTGATGCGTTTTAACGAAGTAGAGGAAAACGATCGTTTAGAATGGCTAATCCGTAAAGATGGATGTATGCACTGTGCTGAACCAGGCTGTTTGAAAGCTTGTCCATCACCAGGCGCAATCATCCAATACGCCAATGGTATTGTAGATTTCCAATCTGATAAATGTATTGGTTGTGGCTATTGTATCGCAGGATGTCCATTCAATATTCCTCGAATGAATCCTGAAGATAATCGAGTATACAAATGTACCCTTTGCGTGGATCGTGTATCTGTAGGTCAAGAGCCTGCTTGCGTGAAAACCTGTCCAACTGGTGCAATTCGTTTCGGTTCTAAGGAAGAAATGAAAGTATACGCAGAACAACGCATTGCTGAATTAAAAGCACGTGGTTATGAAAATGCGGGGCTTTACGATCCTGAAGGTGTTGGTGGTACGCATGTAATGTATGTATTACACCATGCAGATAAACCTGAACTTTATTCAGGCCTTCCGAAAAACCCAAGCATTGATCCAAGCGTTACTTTATGGAAAGATGTGTTAAAACCAGTTGCGGCAGTGGCAATGGGTGGTTTAGCCCTTGCAGAAATCGCACACTACTTAACTGTTGGTCCAAATGTAGAAGAAGATGTGGAAGATCATCACCACGAATTTGAAGAAGAAAAATCAACTAAGGGGGAAAACCATGAGTAAAATTGAAATTAGCAACGATACTCGCGTTATCCGCCATAGAACGCCTGCGCGTATCAGCCACTGGATGTTGGTAATTTGCTTTTTTATGACAATGTTCACTGGGGTTGCCTTTTTCTTCCCAGATTTTGCGTGGTTAACAGAAATTTTGGGAACACCACAAATTGCACGTGCAGTTCACCCGTTCACGGGGATATTAATGTTCTTTGCTTTTATTTACTTAGCTTTATTATACTGGGATCACAATATTCCAGAAAAAAATGATATTCGCTGGGCAAAAGGCATATTAGAAGTATTAAAAGGTAACGAGCATGCTGTAGCTGATAATGGTAAATATAACTTTGGCCAAAAAATGTTATTTTGGACATTAAATTTAGCTATGGTGACATTATTAGTAACAGGCATCATTATGTGGCGCCAATACTTCTCACATTACTTCTCAATTCCAGTATTGCGTATTGCAATTTTGCTTCACTCATTAAGTGCTTTCATGCTATTCACTGGCATCCTAGTACATATGTATATGGCATTTTGGATCAAGGGCTCTATTCGTGGTATTGTTGAAGGATGGGTAACTGTTCGCTGGGCGAAAAAACACCATCCAAAATGGTATCGTGAAGAGGTGTTAGAAGCACTAGAGAATGACCTTATTAACGAAAAAAATGACAAAGGTGGGAAAACCAAAGTATTATTTAAAGGCTTTGGAAAATAACCCCCTAGTATGAAAAAGTGCGGTTAAATAACCGCACTTTTTATTAGTGACAATCAAGAGTATCTTATGAGCATTAAAATTCTTTCAGAGGACGAAATTAAACAAAAAAAGAACGCTTATGATGTTCCACCTGTTTTATTTGCGAATCCTAAAAACCTTTACCAGCGTCGTGCAAAACGTCTGCGTGATTTAGCGAAAGATCATCCACTAAGCGATTACTTAAATTTTGCTGCAGATATTGTGGAAAGCCAACTTTCTACATTAGAAAAAAATCCTTTACCTGCTCATCCATTTAAACAGTTAAATGAAATTGAGCCCTTAAATGCAAAAACTTTTCAACGAAATAATATTTGGAGAGAATATCTTGCAGAAATTATTCACGAAATAAAACCTAAAGCTAATGAACAAGTATTAGCAACCATTGAACAGCTTGAAAAAGCATCATCTTCAGAATTAGAAGATATGGCAACTAAACTTCTTACTCAAGAATTTAACTTAGTAAGTAGCGATAAGTCTATTTTCATTTGGGCGGCCCTGTCCCTCTATTGGTTACAACTCACTCAACAAATTCCACATAATAGTCAACTGGAAAATACTGAAAATCTCCATCACTGCCCTGTTTGTGGCTCATTACCTGTCGCGAGTATTGTACAAATTGGTACATCACAAGGTTTACGTTACTTACATTGTAATTTATGTGAAAGTGAATGGAATTTAGTACGCGCACAATGCACCAACTGTAATGGCCACGACAAACTCGAAATGTGGTCATTAAATGAAGAGCTCGCACTTATTCGTGCCGAAACCTGTGGCGGCTGTGAAAGTTACTTGAAAATCATGTTCCAAGAAAAAGATCCTCATGTAGAACCAGTAGCCGACGATTTGGCTTCTATTTTCTTAGATATTGAAATGGAAGAAAAAGGTTTCGCACGCAGCGGATTAAATCCCTTTGTTTTTCCTGCAGAAAACGCATAAAAATATAGCCTAGGACAACATCCTAGGCTATATCATTTGTATCTATAAATAACGGGCCATCACTAAGGAATTTTCTCGTCCACCACTGGGTTTCGGATAATAATTTTTTCGAATATCGACTTCATTAAAACCAATTTTTTCATACAAGAAACGAGCGGGGTTAGACTCTCTGACTTCTAGCCATAAGGTCTGTACACCTTTTTCTTTCAACCGAGCGATTAACTCATTCAACAATAATTTCCCCAATCCATTACCTTGATGAGACGGTACAATAGCAATATTAAACAAAGTCGCTTCATCCAATACTGTTTGACAAATAACAAAACCGATAATCTGATTATTCTCAATTAATTTTAAATTGAGATAACGCTCCCCTTGATTATTTTTTAACGTACCAAATGACCAAGGAACCAGATGTGCTTGCTGCTCGATTTCATATAATCGGTCGAAATCACTGACTTCAATTTGAGAAATAATAGACATAATTAAGGCTGCTGAATTTGTTGCCACAACTCTCGTTTGGCTTGGTGATTAGATTGAAATTGTTGCCAACTTGGCGAACGATAAACGCGCTCAGCCGGCATGCAAAATGATAAAGTGCGGTCAATTTGACCGATATTTTCTGATAATAACCAATAATGAATAGGCCGCTTACATTCGATATGCTGGATTTGATCGTAATTCAAACATAAGCAATCTTCTTTTTTAAGATCAAGGCTGAGTAGTACATCCGCCAACAAAGGCGAGCCACTTATATTTTCATCAGAAACAGTGATAAAGCGAATATTCTCAGCAACACTAATTCCTACTGAACCTTGTAGCACCTCTGGACGATATAATGTCCACTGAGAAATGCCCATTTCTTGTAAAAGAAGATCGCGTCTATTCATATTAACGAACAATACTATCAAATGGATAATCAACTAATGCCTTAATAATCGCACGTTCTTCAGCCTGTGTAGGCTCTACTTGATATGAGGTATAACTACGATAAGCAATAATATTTTTATCTTTATGTACTAAAGCAACATAACGTTTAAATTTATCACTGGCACAAGCATAATAATCATGAATATCTGATTTCACAGCCTGTAACTGGCAAGTCTCTTTATTTTTGGCAAAATAACGTTCCGTAATAGCTTTCTCATGAGAAACATCAGTTAAATAGAATGTATCACTTAACACGGCTTTACGTGCCTCACTATTTTTACTTAATGCTAGACTCACAAAACGAGGATCGTCACCTTTTACCGCTTGTGTTTGTTTCACATATTTCTCACCATTGAATTCAATTTCGATACCTTTAGCTGAAATACGCTGAAACTGAGCATCTAACTTTTGTAATACTTCAGTTTGTACTGGTGTTAATACTGGCTTTGATACTTTAGATGCCTTTTGAGGCGTACCTTGAACAAGGTCAAGAACTTGACATCCAGATAGTAACGTTGCCATTAAAGCTGCAGAGAGAATTTTTTTCATAAAGGATTTTCCTAAAATAGTTTTAATCAATTTTTATTAATAATTTTGCTAAAATAGCGCGTAATTTTAACTAATAACCCACAGGATTCAAAGCGTGATTTCTCTAGAGAGCCAAGTTTTAGAACGACATCTTTCATTTTTTGATGGTAAATCAGTATTATTTGCTGGAGGTATCTCTGATAATTTTCCTCAAACATTAGTCTCTAAATGCCCATCAATCCAAATTTGGAGTTGCTATTTTGACTATGCAAGAACGCAAAGTGCGGTCAATTTTTCCGTTGAATTTCAAGGTAAAGCTAATTTAATCGTTTATTATTGGACTAAAAACAAACAAGAAGTCAATTTCCAACTCCTTCAACTATTCGCTCAAGCACCTATTGGCCAAGAAATATTAATTATTGGAGAAAACCGTTGTGGCGTGCGTTCAGTAGAAAAAACATTAGAACCTTATGGTGAAATAGCAAAAATTGACTCTGCTCGTCGTTGCGGTTTATATCATTTTTCACTACAAAACAAACCGCACTTTGAACTTAAAAATTTCTGGAAAACCTATCAACATTCTACGCTACAAGACTTAACTATATATAGTTTACCTGGGGTATTTAGTGCGGCGGAATTAGATACGGGCACAGAACTGTTACTTTCAACTATTGATAATAAAATAAAAGGAAAAGTGCTCGATCTTGGCTGTGGGGCGGGAGTAATTGGCTCTATGATAAAAAAACGCGCTCCTAACGCACAAATTACCATGACTGATATTCATGCAATGGCATTGGAATCAGCGCGTAAAACACTTTATGAAAATCAATTACAAGGCGAGGTTTATGCCAGTGATGTCTTTTCTGATATAGAAGGAAAATTTGATTTGATCATTTCTAATCCTCCATTCCATGATGGCATTGATACCGCCTATCGAGCAGTAACAGAACTCATCACGCAAGCAAAATGGCACCTCAATCAAGGTGGAGAATTACGCATTGTCGCCAATGCATTTTTGCCTTATCCCGAATTACTTAGACAACATTTCGGTGATTACGAAGTTGTTGCTCAAACAGGAAAATTTAAAGTGTATTCAGTTAGAAATTAACTACAATAAAGGCGGATTTTTTCCGCCTTTATCATTAATGAGTAAATTCTCTTACTAATGAAAGCACTGTCTGAATATCAGAGGCAGACAACTGGCCTTCCTTTACAAATTTTACTTTACCATTTTTATCTAATACGATAATCGCACTTTCTTTGGCATTTAAAGCCCATGCATTTTTTACCGCACTTTTATCATCTAACACGACTTGGCTATGTGGATTCTCAACCTTGCCTTTCTCCGCACTACTTTTCACAAACATTCCTGTACCAACAATAGCATCATCAGCATTAATAATTGTTGTGGTTTGATATTTTGCAGGATTAAAATGTGACGCCTTAATTGCATCAATCATTGCTTGATTTTTCTCTTTTGCTGAAGTTCTTCCCGCTAAATGATGCACGATTCTCACTTTTCCTGGTAGCGTAGAAGATGTCCAAGATTGGAATGCAATATCCTTTCCATTTAATACAATTTCCCCATAATCAGATACTTTCACAGCAGGTAACAATTGATCTATTTGTAAATTATGTGCAAACGTAGAACTGCTCAACATCGCTCCCCCCAATCCCAGCACTAAAAAATTTTTTTTCACGTAATTTCTCCAAAATTTTATCGAAAAAAAGCCCACCTTTGTTTATTTTGGCGAACTTGACATTTTTTGCTATACTCGCGCCCCTATTATATGCTAACCAAGAAGGAAAACCCAATGGATCAAATGCCTGCTTGTCCAAAATGCCAAAGTGAATACGTTTATCACGACACGGTTAATTTTGTGTGCCCTGATTGTGGTAATGAATGGAATAATAATGAACAAATTGAAACTGATGATGATCAACTCATCGTCAAAGATAGTAATGGTAATTTACTTACCGATGGTGATGATGTGCTACTCATTAAAGATCTAAAATTAAAAGGCTCATCAGAAGTATTGAAAAAAGGAACAAAATTCAAAAATATTCGCCTAGTTAATGGTGATCACAACGTAGATTGTGGCAAAATTATGCTTAAATCTGAGTTTTTGAAAAAAGCTTAATAAAAAAATAAACCGATTCTTATTCAGAATCGGTTTATCATTTAAGCGATTCCACCTGATTTCATCAATTCAGCATGTGCTTTTTTCTGTTCTTTCATCTTAGCACTTGTTTCTCTACGCTGCTTTGAAAGCTCTGCATTACGAATAGTGTAATCATCCACTCGTCCTTCATAATCATCTCGCATACTTTCAATAATTCCGCGCACTTCTTCAATGCTCATATCGTCACGAATATATTGATTCAAATTATCTAACAATAATACTCGTTTTTGGTTATCACGAATTTTACGGTTGTTGTCTTCCATATCACGTTTAATCTTATTCTTTAAACGATACATTCGGACATACTCCAACACATCCTGGAAAGATTGCTTATTTACATTTTCCATAATTACTCTCTTTTAAATAGACAAAGTGAACTTCACTAATTTAGCTTTTTTTCATCTATTCGTCAAAACCTTACCAATAACTTTTAACAACATTCCCCAAAATTGATTGATTTATTTAAAAAGCATTGATTATCCGCTTTTGTAGTGATAAAAAGAGACCAACATCATTCATAAAAATAAGGAAACACAATGTCACAAGTCTTTAATTTTAGTGCAGGTCCTGCAATGATTTTCCCAGAAGTTCTTCATAAAGCACAAAGTGAGCTCACAAATTGGCTTGATCAAGGGATATCTGTCATGGAAGTCAGTCATCGTGGCAAATACTTTATGGAGCTTATCACTCAAGCTGAAAAAGATTTGCGTAATATTTATCATATTCCTGATAACTACCGTGTCCTTTTCTTACAAGGTGGTGCACGTGGTCAATTTGCCACAATTCCAATGAATTTAATCGGGAAAAAAGGGAAAGCACTTTATTTAAATAGTGGGCATTGGTCTGCCACAGCAGCAAAAGAAGCGCGTAATTTCGGAGAAATTGATGAAATTACAATTGTAGAAAACGGAGACAAAACGCGTATTACTCAACTCGATTTTAGTGATATTGCGGAAAAATATGACTATGTTCACTATTGTCCGAATGAAACTATTAGCGGAGTTGAAATTTTTGATATTCCTAAAGTAGGAGATGCCGTATTAGTTGCAGATATGTCATCAAATATCCTCTCTCGCCAAATAGATATTAGCAAATTTGGGGTGATTTATGCCGGTGCACAAAAAAATCTTGGCCCAGCAGGGATTACATTAGTCATTATTCGTGACGATTTAATTGGTCATGCCCGCAAAGACACGCCCTCTATTTGGAACTATGCGGTGCAGCGTGATGCCGATTCAATGATAAATACGCCACCAACCTTTGCATGGTATCTATGTTCTCTAGTATTTAAACATATTCAATCAATAGGTGGCTTAGACATTATAGCTAAACGCAATACATTAAAAGCGCAAACGCTTTATAATTACATTGATTCAAGCAAACTATATAGAAATGTTGTTGCAAAAGAAAATCGCTCAACTATGAATGTGACTTTTATCACTGGTAATGCTGAACTCGATGCAAAATTTGTAGCTGAATCAACTGCAGCAGGCTTACAAGCATTAAAAGGACACAAAGTCCTTGGAGGAATGCGTGCATCTATTTACAACGCCATGCCATTAGAAGGGGTAGAAGCGCTGATTAAATTTATGAAAAAATTTGAAGCAGAAAATAGCTAATCAGAACAGGCTTAACGCCCGTTTCTATAATATCCACAATATGAATAAAAAAACGTATAAAAACAATGCAGTACATTAACATCGCCAATCAAGGGGTTAAATCCCTTTCACCTTACCAAGCAGGAAAGCCAATAGAAGAACTCGAACGTGAGCTCGGCATTTCAAATATTATTAAACTCGCCTCAAATGAAAATCCATTTGGCTTTCCCGAAAGTGCTAAACGCGCTATAAATGCACAACTAAATCAACTCACACGTTATCCCGATGCCAATGGTTTTGAACTCAAACAAACTATTGCTCAAAAATTTGGTGTTCAACCTAACCAAATTACACTTGGAAACGGATCAAATGATTTATTGGAACTCTTTGCCCATACTTTTGCTAGTGAACATGATGAAGTCATTTATTCACAATATGCCTTTATTGTCTATCCACTAGTCACTAAAGCAATTAATGCAGTAGCAAAAGAAATTCCCGCTAAAAATTGGGGACATGATTTAAACGGATTTTTAGCCGCTCTTTCTGATAAAACGAAGCTTATTTATATTGCGAATCCAAACAATCCCACAGGTAACTTTTTAACTGAGCAAGAAATCGATGCTTTTTTAGCGCAGATTCCTGCAACTGTCATTGTTGTGTTAGATGAGGCTTACACAGAATTTACCCAAAAAGAAGAGCGCATAGATTCTTTTAGTCTTTTAAAAAAATACCCTAATCTTATTGTTTCTCGCTCACTTTCTAAAGCTTATGGATTGGCTGGATTACGTATCGGTTACGCAGTATCTAATCCCGAAATTGCCGATTTATTAAATCGTGTTCGTCAACCTTTTAACTGTAATGCATTAGCATTAACGGCAGCAGTTGCCGTGATGAATGATGATCATTTTGTTGAAAAAGTGGCGGAAAATAACCGCTCAGAAATGATTCGCTATGAAACATTCTGCCAAAAGCACAACTTAGAATATATTCCTTCAAAAGGAAACTTTATTACGATTAATTTTAAACAACCTGCTGCACCAATTTATGATGCCTTATTATATGAAGGTGTGATTGTTCGTCCAATAGCAGGCTATGGAATGCCAAATCATCTTCGTATAAGTATTGGTTTGCCAGAAGAAAATGATCGATTTTTCACCGTACTTTCTAAGGTGCTACATCTCTCTCTCATAAAATAGGAGCTTTTATGACAAAAGTAACAATGATGGGTAATCCCATTGAAGTAAAAGGCCATTTTCCACAAAAAGGCGAAAAAGTAGAAAATGTACACTTTACAAATAAAGATCTAGCTGATGTAAGCTTAGGGGATTTTTCTGGTAAACGTAAAGTCCTTAATATTTTCCCAAGTATTGATACTGGTGTATGTGCAACGTCTGTACGAGTATTTAATCAAAGAGCAGCCACATTAGAAAATACTGTCGTACTCTGTATTTCAGCAGATCTCCCTTTTGCACAAGCACGCTTTTGCGGTGCTGAAGGAATTGAAAATGTACAAACACTATCAACCTTCCGCCATAAATCCGTACATGATACGTTAGGCGTTAATATCACTACAGGTCCAATTGCAGGATTAACTGCGCGTGCAGTCATTATTCTTGATGAAAATAATAATGTCATACACAGCGAATTAGTCTCTGAAATTAAAAATGAGCCGAATTATGATGCGGCTTTGGCTGTGCTATAACTTACATTAGCTAATTAAAATATCCCCTATTTGCAAAAACTAGGGGATATGATAAAGGTGCGGTAAATTTTCTTAATATTTTACACATCCACTAAAATCAAAATTGCGGCTTCACCGCCCCATTCTCTTGGCGCTTGATGTAATGCCCGCACTTTAGGATGTTGTACTAGCCAACGTGGAATTTGTTTTTTCAATGTAAAGGTGCCATAGCCCGTCATAATGCTGGCACAATCAATATGTTCATTTTCACAGGCCAGTAAAAGTGCGGCTAATTCTTGCTTAGCTTGTTCACGGGTTAAACCGTGTAAATCTAAAAATAATTCTGGGGAAAAATCTCCACGACGAAGTTGTTTTAATAAATGGGAATCTTCCCCATCACGTAAATATTTCACAACACCATCATTGTCATTCAGTAATGGCTCATATTCATCAGAAAAATAAAATAACGTATCTTCTTTTGCTCGTAATTCTTTCAATTCTATTTTTTTCTGATCACGTTTTGGGCGGTGGGCAACAAAAGTATCTTGTTTAATTGGCTTAATGCCTTTGGTTTCCGCACGGAATAAATCAAATTCGTCTTGCATTTTTTCTCATTAATTTCAAATTTTGCGTATCATATCATAGTTCTACATTCTCATCTGTGGTATAACTACGCCAAATTTTCATACCGAATTTTATGCTAACTTTTCTACTCACTTTTATGGAGAAATGCGATGGAAACCTCACATAACCAAGAATTAGTTGCAACTATCTTGGAAGATAATGTTGCAAACGAACTGCAAACCATCCAAGATTTTCTGCGTTGGACGTATAGCATTCTCAATCGTTCTGATATTTACTTCGGGCAAGGGCACGATAATCCTTGGGATGAAAGCCTGCAACTCGTTTTAAGTGGCTTACATTTACCCATTGATTTACCTACCGAATTATTTAACAGTCGATTAACCCCATCTGAAAAAGAAACCTTAGTTCAACTTATATTAACCCGAATCGAACAACGCGTACCGGTGGCATATTTAACAAATAGTGCTTGGTTCTGCGGTCACGAATTTTATGTCGATGAACGAACTATTATTCCGCGTTCTCCAATTAGTGCGTTAATTCAAGATCGCTTTGAAGATTTAATTTCACAAGAGCCGAATCATATTCTCGATCTATGCACAGGCAGTGGCTGTATTGCCATTGCTTGTGCTTATGCTTTCCCGAATGCGGAAGTGGATGCAGTCGATTTATCAGTTGATGCACTTAATGTCTCGGAGATCAATATTTCACGCCATCAATTAGAGCATCGTGTATTCCCGATTCAATCAAACTTATTTGAAAATATTTTGGGACAAAAATACGATCTTATCGTGACCAATCCACCTTATGTGGACGAAGAAGATCTCGCCGATATGCCAGAAGAATTCCATTTTGAACCAGAGTTAGCCTTAGGTTCTGGCCATGATGGCTTAAACATTACCAAACAAATTTTGAAACAAGCACCAGATTACTTAACCGAAAATGGTGTATTGGTGTGTGAAGTGGGCAATAGCATGGTGAGCTTAATTGAGCAATATCCAGATGTGCCATTTGAATGGGTAGAGCTTAAAAATGGCGGACTAGGCGTATTTGCTATTCAGCGTAAGGATTTAGTGAAATATCACGATCTATTTTAATCTTTCAAGTGTGGTGAAATTTTGATATCAATTTCAACCGCACTTATAAAACTTATGGCGCGCGTTATTCAACGCGTGCTTTTCTTTTTTATCATTTGACTCTATGAATTTACAAAAACTTTTACTTACTCGGCGTTTCTTTTCCACCCTTGCCTTTTTTTCTGTGCAAACGGTATTTCTGATTTATCTACAAAGTAAAGGATTGAGCAACAGCGAAATTGCCTTTTCTTTATCACTGCTCTTTTTCTCAAACCAAGCACTTTCCATTCTTGCCGGTATTTGGGGCGATCGTTATGGTTTAGCCAAAATGATGTTGCTCGGCTGTTTTTTAGATGTAATAGCTTATATTTTCTTTCTCTCAGCAGATAATTATTTATTACTTCTTATTGCGACCACTTGTTTTGGTTTAGGCAGTTGCTTATTTGGAACCAATGCCAAAGCGTGTTTACTTGTGTTGGCAGGCGATGAATACAAAGAAAAAACGCGCTTACAAGGGAAATATCTAAAAGTGACCTCCATGTCATCCATGTTTGCGCCGCTTTTAGTCATCCCATTTATTAAATACGAACATATCGACTTGCTCATTTGGGTCTGCTTTTCAATGGAAGCCGTATTATTCGCCTTAATGGTGAAGCCTTTCTATCAAATTCAAACCTTACAAACGTTGGTAAAATTTCGCTTTACACAAATCAAAGAAATTATTACAAAAGAGTTTCTCATGGTGCATTTAATGCTATTTTTACCTCTTGCCATTGCGAGCTCTTTCTTTGTCATTTTCCCATTTTTATTTAACAATAAACTTGGCATGCCTGAACATTCTCCGATAGCATTATTTGGCAACGGCTTACTCACCGTGCTATTACAAAGCTATTTTTCCCGAAAAATTAATTTAACAATCAAACAAGCGGCATGGGTTGCCCCTCTGTTGGCTATTGGAATTATCGTGCCTTGGTTTATCACCTTACATTATCTTTCCGTATTTTCAGCCTATGCCTATCTCGTCATTTTTACCGTCATTGAAGTATATGCCCTCACAGCGATGGCAAATTTATTAGTAAAATTTGATAATGGCACTAATCGTGGTTTTATTTTTGGCTCATCAAGATTATTGCTTTCCATCGCGACAGTTGGTGTGATGAACCTTATTCCAGTTCTATTTTTAGTATAAAAAAGAGCGGTTGAAATTCTTATTAAATTTCAACCGCTCTTCACACCATATAAATAAAATTATTTCACTTCTAATTCAATGCCTTCAAATAATCGCTTCACGGCATTGTTATCACGCAAATTCTCCGCCTTTTCAACAACAGGGCGCGTTAAGTGCGGCGAAAAATATTCCATAAAATCATACATATAATTACGTAAAAACGTACTATGTTTAAAAGCAATATTTGTCATACTGGCACGGAATAAATGACTCGCATCAATTGCAACAAGATCTTTATCAAGCTCAGTATGCGCCATTGATGCCATAATACCCACACCTAATCCTAAGCGCACATAAGTCTTAATGACATCCGCATCAGTAGCTGTGAATACAATATTAGGCAATATTCCTGCGCTATTAAAAGCATAATCTAGATCGGATACGCCTGTAAAACCAAAGGTGTAAGTAACAAGAGGATATTTTCCTAGTGCTTCAATCGTTAGTTTTTCTGCATTAACTAAAGGGTGATCTGGTTTTACAATGACGGAACGGTTCCACCAATAACAAGGTAATTGAATTAAATCATCATATAAATGTGGCGCTTCAGTTGTAATCGCCAGATCCACCTCACCGGACATTAACGCATCGTGGATTTGTGTTGGTGAACCTTGATGAATATGTAAACTCACATCTGGATATTGTTTAGAAAAACGTTCAACAACTGCAGGTAGCATATAACGAGCCTGCGTATTCGTTGTCGCAATACGTAGTACCCCATGATTAGGTTGCGTATATTCATCTGCTACCGCACGAATACCTTGGGCTTTCACTAATAACTCACGTGCAATCGCAACAATTTTCTTGCCAGCAGGTGTTACTGCCTTAATATGTTTGCCATTTCGCTCAAAAATCTCAAGTCCAAGTTCATCCTCTAACAGACGCACTTGCTTACTTATACCGGGCTGAGAGGTATAAAGCGCATTCGCGGCTTCTGTGACACTCAAATGTTGATTTACAATCTCAACAATATAGCGCAGTTGCTGCATTTTCATAAAAAAAGTCCTTATTTTTTATAGCGTTTGCTCAGTTCAGAATAACGTTTTACTGCTTTACGAATTTGTCCTGATTTTGGACGACGACGTGGTTGTGTAACATCTAATTTCGTTTCGGTTTCAGCCGGTAATCCCACAAGTTCACGCAAGTAATTGACGTTTTCAAGACCCATTTCTTCCCAGCCACCACGAGGCAAACCTTTCATCAGTTTGATATTGCCGTAACGAATACGAATCAAGCGACTAACTTGAATCCCTTGGGATTCCCACAAACGACGAACTTCACGGTTACGTCCTTCCATCAAGGTTACGTCATACCATTGGTTAATACCCACACCACCTGTAAATTTAATTTCTTTAAAGTTGGCAGGGCCATCTTCAAGCTGAACGCCTTTGCGTAAACGTGCCAACATTGCATCATCCACTTGACCAAATACTCGCACTGAATATTCTCGTTCCACTTCACGGCTTGGGTGCATTAGGCGATTTGCCAGCTCACCATCAGTGGTAAACAGCAACAAACCTGATGTATTAATATCTAAACGCCCTACCGCAATCCAACGAGATCCCGTTAAACGCGGCAAACGATCAAACACGGTCGCGCGCCCTTCTGGGTCACTACGAGTACAAAGTTCCCCCTCAGGTTTGTAATACATTAACACGCGACAAATTTCTTTTTGTGCGTGGCTAAGATTAATGATTTGGCTATCAATACGCACTTTCACGCCAGAATGTACGTCAATACGATCGCCTAAAGTCGCAATTTTACCCTCTACGCTCACTCGGCCAGCGGCAATCATCGTTTCAATTTCACGACGAGAGCCTTGTCCAGCACGCGCTAAAACTTTCTGTAATTTTTCGCCCTCTACTTTAGGTTGATTCGAGGCTTTTACAACAGGTTTCTCTTTTGGCTTAGATAAAAATTTGTTGTCAGAATTAACCGCACTTTTTTTCGTATTTGCCGTTTCTGCGCGTGCAGTACGAGACACTGAACGTCTATCATTTTTAGCTGAAAAATCACTTTTCTTTGCTGAATCTTTGGAAAAGTGCGGTTGTTTTTGAGTTTGTTTTTGACTAGGTTTCATTGTTTTCCTTAAATAATGGAAAGGTCGCTTTCACAAGCGTCTATAAGTTAAATAAAAGGAGCTGTACTTCCACTTCCTTCGCGCAAAATCACTGGCGATTCTTCCGTTAAATCCACCACTGTTGTAGGCTCTTGCCCTAAATATCCACCATGAATAATTAAATCGACTTGGTGCTCCAAACGATCTCGAATTTCCTCAGGATCAGATTGCGTGGTATGTTCTTCACCTGGCAACATTAACGAACAAGATAAAATCGGCTCGCCTAAGGCTGAAAGTAAATCTAAAGCGATCTTATTATCTGGTACGCGTAAACCTATAGTTTTACGTTTTGATGTCATTAAACGACGCGGTAATTCTTTCGTTGCAGTAAGAATAAAAGTATAACGCCCTGGCGTATTATTTTTAATCAAACGATAAGCGGTATTACTCACTGTTGCATAAGTTGAAAGCTCCGACAAATCACTACACACCAACGTAAAATTATGTCCTTCAGGCAATTTACGAATCGCTACAATACGATCCATTGCATGTTTATCGCCCATCATACAGCCTAAGGCATATCCTGAATCCGTCGGATACACAATCACTCCGCCTTTTTGTAAAATCTCTACGGCTTGATTAATCAAGCGCGCTTGTGGATTTTCAGGGTGGATATAAAAAAATTGGCTCATGTGTTTCTTCCTTAAAAAGTGTGCGCTGATTATAGCAGTTTTGCGCTCACTTTATAATGGCGAGCATATAAAAATAAAGGCGTAGAGAGTCAATCTACGCCTTGTCAAACTAAAGTGCGGTTAATTTTCTTAAATTATTTTAATACCTTTCTCAAGGCTGCACCAATTTCAGCTAGACTTTTTACACAAGTCACACCTGCAGCCTCAAGCGCTGCAATTTTTTCTGCGGCAGTGCCTTTTCCTCCACTAATAATGGCACCCGCATGCCCCATCCGTTTGCCTTTTGGCGCAGTAATCCCAGCAATATAAGCTACCACTGGTTTAGTGACGTTATCCTTAATGAAGGTTGCCGCTTCTTCCTCTGCGGAACCGCCGATCTCGCCAATCATCACAATGGCTTCTGTTTCGGGATCTTGTTGAAATCTTTCAAGAATATCAATAAAACTCGAGCCGGGAATAGGATCGCCCCCGATACCCACACAAGTAGATTGTCCAAAGCCTTCATCTGTAGTTTGTTTTACCGCTTCATACGTTAAAGTACCAGAACGAGAAACAATCCCCACTTTGCCTTTTTTATGTATGTGTCCTGGCATGATGCCGATTTTACATTCATCAGGGGTAATCACGCCTGGGCAATTTGGTCCAATCATCACAATGCCTGTTTCATTTAATTTTTGTTTCACCTTAAGCATATCCAATGTAGGGATGCCTTCAGTAATACAGACAATTAACTTAATCCCTGCATCAATGGCTTCAATTATGGCATCTTTACAAAATGGTGCGGGTACATAAATGACTGTCGCTGTTGCTCCCGTATTTTCGACAGCTTCACGAACCGTATTAAATACAGGCAAACCAAGATGAGTGCTTCCACCTTTATTTGGTGATACGCCACCGACTAATTGCGTTCCGTAGGCTAATGCTTGTTCAGAATGAAAAGTCCCTTGTCCACCAGTAAAACCTTGGCAAATCACTTTGGTATTTTTATCAATTAAAATCGCCATTAGTGTTCTCCTTTTGCTGCATTCACGGCTAATTCTGCGGCTTGTTGTAAACTGTGCGCGGTAAGAATATTAACGTCGCTTTCCGCTAAAATTTGGCGACCGATTTCAGCATTCGTTCCTTCTAATCGCACAACCACAGGCACTCTCACGCCCACTTCATTTACTGCAGCGATCACGCCTTCAGCAATCAAATCACAACGAACAATGCCACCAAAAATATTCACTAAAATCACCTTCACTGAAGGATCGGTTAAAATGATTTTGAACGCTTCAGCAACCCGCTCTTTCGTTGCACCACCACCCACATCAAGAAAATTCGCAGGCTTACCACCATAGAGTTTCACAATATCCATGGTGCCCATTGCAAGCCCAGCCCCGTTTACCATACAACCAATATTGCCCTCTAAAGCCACATAGTTTAACTGGAATTTTTCAGCTTCTGCTTCACGGGCATCATTTTGAGTTAAATCTTGCAGTGCCAATAAATCTTTATGGCGAAATAAAGCGTTATCATCAACAGATATTTTGGCGTCTAGACAAACCAAATTGCCTTGTTTAGTTAGAACAAGCGGATTGACTTCCACTAAAGATAAATCTTTTTCTAAAAACAAACGAGACAACCCCATAAAAATATCGGTAAACTGTTTGTTTTGCGTACCACTTAACCCTAATTTAAACGCCAATTCACGGCCTTGATAAGGCAATCCTCCAAATAAAGGATCAATGGTGACTTTGTGGAGTAAGTGCGGTGAATTTTGCGCGACTTCTTCAATATTCATTCCACCAGCAGGAGAAGCAATAAACACTACTTTTTGAGAGGCGCGATCAACAACCGCACTTAAGTAAAATTCTTTATCAATATCGCAAGTTTCTTCAAAATAAATCTGGTTTACTGGCTGACCCGATTTATCCGTTTGAAAAGTGACTAAACGTTGTCCTAGCCATTTTTCTGCAAAAGCTCTTGCTTCCTCTACATCGTGCACTAATTTAACGCCACCCGCTTTACCACGCCCACCAGCATGAACTTGGCATTTCGCCGCCCACTTATCGCCTGAAAGTTGAGCTAGTACCAAATCTACTTCATCACCAGATTGACAGACTGCCCCATTTTTTACGGGTAATCCATAATGCTCAAATAGTTGTTTTGCTTGGTATTCGTGTAAATTCATTCGCGACGTCCTTTTTGGTTATGAAAAACAATTCACTCAAGATTTTAATGCTATATGTACCGTGATTTCTTCACGATCGTGATATAAATGTTTTGCTTGAATATCAAAATTCAAATTCTGCTCCGCCAACATAACGGCCAAGTTTTCTAAACATAATACAACTTCCTGATAACGTTTTTTCATGGGTAATTTTAAATTGAAGATCGTTTCTCGGCACCAACCATTCAACAACCATTTGCCAATCAATAACGAAATACGACTTGGTTGTTCCACCATGTCACAGACTAACCAATCCACTTTTTTCTTTTTGGGAGGCTGAAATTTAAAACCATCTTCCGCGCAATGTTCAATGCGCCCCGTATCATGCAAACTCGCTGCCATTTTTCCGTGATCAACGGCATAAACAAATAAACCTCGTTTGACTAATTGATACGTCCAACCGCCAGGGCAAGCCCCTAAATCAACGCCAATCATATTTTCATTTAAACGTTTATTCTCTTCTTTACGCGGAATAAAAGTCAAAATAGCTTCTTCGAGTTTTAACGTAGAGCGACTCGGCGCATCTGCCGGGAATTTTAAACGAGGGATTCCCATAAAATATGGAGAATGGTTATCCACATAAGAATATCCCACATAGCAACAATTCGGTTTTACAAAAAAACAATGTAAAAATTGACCGCTCTTTTGAGTTGCTTTTGCAGAAAGCCAACCTTGTTTTTTCAATGCCTGACGTAAAGGCACAGTAAATTTACGACAAAAAGTGGAAAGCTCCTTCGCTTCATTTGTGTCTGCAGTTTCGACAAAAAGCTCGCTAGATTGAGCAAAATTAACTTGTTGTGATAATTCTTCAAACGCCGCCACGATGGGACTAATACGATCAGCAGGATCTAAATCTTCCAATAAATCAGAAACCACAACCATCTGACGAGCAAAAATCAAACGATTAAAAGGAATGTCTCGCGCAAGGCAATCTGCCTCATCAGGTTGATAACATTCAAAAATGACATAGCCCGAATTATCTTGTACTCGTGCAAAACCAAATACACCTAAATTACTTGCTTGATCGGTAATCTCTGCGGCGACTTCTTTCTCAAAACCTGGGCGACAATATAATGCGAGTTTATTCATTTTCTTTTTGTTTAATTGAGTTAATAATCCACTGACGGAATGCTTGAATTTTTTGGTCATCAAGGCGATCAAGATGATTGACCACATAAAATGATTTTGGATCAGACAAATTGGTTGGCAATACCACTTTTAAAGAGCCATTTTCAATTTCTTGCAAGGCTAATAAGCGATTAGCTAATACAATGCCTTGCCCATGAATCGCAGCCTGTAATGCCATGAATGTATGGCTAAATAACGGCCCTTGCTGAATATTTAAATCATCTAACTGTAAATGATTTGCCATCGCTTGCCAATTATCACGCGTATGAATATGAATTAATGTGTGTTTTTTTAAATCTTCAGGCTGAATAATTGGATTTTCCGCTAGCAATTCGGGCGAGGCTAAAATCAATAAATTTTCTCCGCCAAGACGATCAACTTGTAGATTCTGCCAATTACCCAAACCATAATAAATAGCAAGATCAATTTCTTTATTTAACAAGCCTTCATCTTGATCCACACCAGTTAAACGAACCTCAATTTGCGGGTAAAGCTGATTAAATTCACTTAAATGTGGCACAAGCCATTGGATACCAAAAGTTTGTGGTACGCTAATATTTAAATGCGGATCCGTTTTTAACGTTAACAATCGCTCTGTTGCTTCATTTAAGCGGCGCAGAATTTTATTAATATCAACAAAATATGCTTTTCCAAGCTCTGTTAATTCTAAAGAACGATTCTTTCGCTTAAATAATTCAATTCCTAAGAACTCTTCTAATAATTTAATTTGATGACTAACTGCCGCTTGTGTGACACAAAGCTCATCTGCCGCTTTCGTAAAACTTAAATAGCGAGCAGCTGACTCAAAAGCTTTTAGCGAATTCAACGGTGGCAAACGTTTATACATAAGTATTTCCATTCATAAAATTTTTGTCTATAATAGACAAGATTTAATTCGGATTAGTTTTTCTAATACTTCAAATAAAAAAACGTCATTTGTCCTTTCCTACCCTTTTCCTTACAATACAACCATACTTAATGATTGGTAATTCCTTACTAGTTAATGAGTTTCGGACTTAAGTATGATGTTGTGTTTGCATATAGTTCGGGTAACCGAACTTGAGTAACAAATATGTTACTCATTTACTTCCTGTATATTATTAAACCGATTTGGTTAAACGCTGCTCTGATTGAGTGGCGTTTTTTTCATCCCGATTTTAGCATAACTATATCTTTATTTCCTGCCCTGTTTCCAAAATTTCCTTATTCCTTTTTAATTGGCTAAAAATTGCATAATTTCGAGAATTTATTATTTAAATCACTTCGGGAATGGTGTAGATTAAACGGTATTTCATTCAAAAAAATAATATTAAGGAAGCAAAATGAAAGACTTAGACTGGAATAACCTTGGTTTTAGTTATATCAAAACAGATTATCGTTTCATTGCTCACTGGAAAGATGGCAAATGGGACGAAGGCAAACTCACCACAGACAATACCTTACATATTCACGAAGGTTCTACCGCACTTCACTACGGTCAACAATGCTTTGAGGGCTTAAAAGCTTATCGTTGCAAAGACGGCTCAATTAACTTATTCCGTCCACAAGAAAATGCAAAACGCATGCAGCATACTTCAGATCGTTTACTCATGCCACAAGTGCCAACAGAATTATTTATCCGTGCATGTAAAGAAGTAGTGAAAGCAAACGAAGAATGGGTCGGACCTTACGGCTCTGGCGCAACCCTATATTTACGTCCATTCTTAATTGGCGTAGGTGAAAACATCGGTGTGAAAGCTGCGCCAGAATTTATTTTCTCTGTATTCTGCTGCCCAGTTGGAGCCTATTTCAAAGGTGGTTTAACACCATCTAACTTTATTACCACCGAATACGATCGCGCAGCACCAATGGGAACAGGTGGCGTAAAAGTGGGTGGTAACTACGCTGCAAGCCTTCTACCACACGTATTAGCAGCAGAACAAGGTACGCCAGAACGTAAATTCGCTGATGCCATTTATTTAGATCCAAAGACTCACACCAAAATTGAAGAAGTCGGTGCGGCAAACTTCTTTGGGATCACCAAAGATAATAAATTCATCACACCAAAATCAGAATCTATTTTACCAAGTATCACCAAATACTCTCTTTTACATATCGCAAAAGAGCGTTTAGGTATGGAAGCAATTGAAGGCGATGTTTATATCGATCAGCTAGATCAATTTGCTGAAGCTGGCGCTTGTGGTACTGCTGCGGTCATTTCACCTGTTGGCGGAATCCAACATAAAAGCAAATTCCATGTGTTCTATTCTGAAACTGAAGTTGGCCCAGTAACACGTCGCCTTTATGAAGAACTCACTGGCATCCAATTCGGTGATGTCGAAGCGCCTGAAGGCTGGATTGTGAAAGTTGAATAATCTTTCCTGAAATAAAAAAGCGATAACTCACCTAAAAGTTATCGCTTTATTTCTTTATAAAATAACTAAAAGTCCTTTTCTACTAACACCTGCATATATTTTTCTGAATAAGAAAACATTGAAGGAATGTTACTCTCTTGTTTTTTCCAACGGAATTGAACTTTCGGCGTAAAACCTAAATACTGCCAATCTTGTTTCCAAAGCGTTAAATTTAGCGAATAGATTTTATCTCGACGAATTTTATTTAATGGCAAAATTCCACCAAGAGAAGCTAAATCCTTATACTGTTTCAACGCAATAGAGCCATTAATTTGACTTGCAATTGCATAACCCCAATTTTTCCGCCAACCTATTCTCAAGGCTTTCATATCATTACTATATTGTTTTATACGAGTGCTTTCTCGAATAAAATCCGAACCTAAGTAATAATAACCTTTATCAGATGGCTGCCAAATAAAGGTTACAGAAGCTAACTTAATTGTTCCATTACGATCTGCTTGGGTAAAATAACGTGGCTGACTTAATTCAAGTGCGGTTGAAATCTGCCAATTTTTTAAAAGATTTAAACTATATTCCGCTCTAGCACCATTTGCCCAGTTATAACGATGTCCACCCAACCATTGTCTCTCATAAAACGGTTTTAACACCAATTTATATTTAGCATTTTGATATTGATAGCCCAAATAAGTGCGGTTAGTAATTTCATCATAATCGTGATTATCCCAATAATTTTTGCTATACAGGTTATTCGCAAAATGCAGATAATGCGAACCCTCAATGTTCCAATTTTTCTGAGCATCAAAATAATAAGAAAAGCCGTGTGCCGATTGTGGCAACATATCATCATTTTTCACAAAGCCTGTGTTTTCAATATGTCGCTCATTAGACGTATTATTCACATTCTTTGTTTGTAAATAATTCCCGCCTAAGGAAAATTGCCAACGTTCTCGGTTTTCAATTGCTTGCAAATAATTTTGAATTATTGACCGCTCTTTATCATTTAAATTTGCTTCCGTTTGCAATGCCTGAAAAGCCTTTTTAGCATTATTGTTTTGATAATCTAAGAATAATAATCTTGCTTGTCTTATTTTGGCGTAATTAACCAATCTTAGATTTTTCTCAGGAAAGCTTTGATAAATCGGTAACAAACGATCTACTAAATCCATTCGATCAATACTTAGCATATCTGAAAGTAATTTTTCAGTAGTTTTAGAATCTTTTTCTAAATCGGAAATAGAATAAGTTATTTCTTGTTTTTCATTAGCAAAAATATTGCAACAAACACTTGAGACTAAAATAAAAAGAAGTATGTTTTTCATCATATTAAAGAAATAAGGCTCTATTGCTAGAGCCTTTAGAATTATTGTTTATATAAAGTTTTAGATCCGCTTACTTTTATATTTTTATCTGATGAAGAGGTATTATATCTGAAATCTACACTCTCTCCATGAGATGAATCAGTGCTACCGTTATAGAAACCTGATAGGTTTTCAGCTTTTAACGTTTCTGTCAAAATTTTCCCTGTTGTTTCTCCATTAAATGTCATCCAATTATTGCTCTTATATAAGGTAGCCTCTTTAAATTCAAGTTCAGTTTGAGCTTTTTTAACATTATCTGATGAATAAAGATTAAAGGCAGCAGAACCGTTGATTTTTTTATTATCAAAATCAGCATTTAAAATGACATAACTTTTTCCATCAGCTTTTGAAGAAATGTGATAACCATTAATCTCGCCATAAGCATCTACATTTTGAGAGAAATAAGTTGCCTTACCTTTTAAGTTAGAGCCATAACCAAATATTGAAGACTCTTCAAATTTTGGCACCGCAGGCAATTTATCCCAAACCACTTCTTTGGGCGTATTTTCAGTTGTAGGAGTTACAACAGGAACTGTAATTGTTTCCGAAGGTTTAGATGATTCAACTTTTGGGGTTGTTGCCGTTTCCAGAGGTTTAGCAGGTTCAACTTTTGAAGTTGTTGCTGTTTCCGTAGGTTTAGCTACTTCAACTTTTGGGGTTGTTACTGTTTCCGAAGGTTTAGCAGGTTCAACTTTTGGGGTTGTTGGTTGTTCTCTTTGCACTTCAGAAACTTTTTCACCATTAAATACACCATTAACTGCATAGCGAACATCTTCGTGTGATTTTGCCTCTAATTTACCTGAGATTTTTTCACCACGCTGACCTGAAATTTGACCTTGGTAAGAGCCTTGAATATTAATTTTATCTCCATCATTAGAAAGTACACCAGATGCTTTACCGTTAAAAGCTAGTACACTATTTTGATTTGTTAAAGTCGTATTTTCTAATTCTACAGTTGCATAATTACCTTCTTCGTGCCTTGTAATAACTTGGCATCCGACATAATTACAACCACGATGACGAGCACGAGAAGTTGTATAAGTTCTGTAATTAGCACTTTTATCAAAATTCACCTCACCCACGATATTATTCTTTGTGAAGTCCGCAATGAAATTAACAGTCCCGCTTCGTGCATCACCCATAACACTACTTTGAGCTTTGTCTAAAGCACCAGAATACTTAGCTTGACCAGGTAATTTCTCCATTTCAATTTTAGTAACAGGCGTATTTACTGGCATATTTGTTGATGAATTAGTAGCTCCATTATTACCGCTATTACCACCACCTGAACCACAAGCAGTTAATCCCACCATTACGGCTGTTGCTAATAATGATCTAGTAAATGTCATTGTCATAAAAAAGTCCTCAAGATTGGATAAATTTTGCGTAAATGTTATACTTAACCCCAATTTTTCACCACAAACGAACAGTGGCAAAAACTTATCTGCCACTACCTAAAACCGCACTTTTAAGGAAACAAGATGGAAGTCCACGATAAAATTCGCGTAATGAGAGAAATCAATCAATGGTCGCAAGAAGAAATGGCGGAGAAACTTTCGATGTCACCGAATGGATATGCCAAAATTGAGCGTGGACAAAGCAGTATTAATTTAGATAAATTACAGCAAATTGCGAATGTATTTAATATTGATATGGGCGAATTAATTACTTGTAAGGATAGATCAATTTTCTTTGCAGTAGGCGGTGATAATTCTTATAACTTAACTAACAGTCATTTCGGTACTAATGAAGTATTAACAGCTGAAAATGAAAAATTAAATAGTTTACTGGCAATGAAAGATACGTTATTAGCTCAAAAAGATGATGAAATTAAGGCATTAAAAGAGATTATTGAGTTGTTAAAAGCAAAATAAAATTGTGAAATTTTATTGATAACCGCAATAAGCGCGAAAACTAAAAAATCTAAATAATAAAAGCCTATCTACAATTCTGTAAGATAGGCTTCTTTATAACCGCACTTTTTTATTGATTCAATCCCCATTGGCGAGAATCTTTATCAAATTTAACACCTGAATGCGAACCTTCCGCCCCATTAAAATACACATCTTTATTCGCACAAGCTGAAACAACCAATGCAGCCGCGACCACTAACAACCATTTTTTCATGACTTATCCTTTATTGAAAATTGAATGATGGAAAAATTATAGCATAAATTTAAACTTTGCCTGACTTTCTATCCTCATTAAAATTCAGGTGTATTAAAAAAGGCACTTTGTGAAGAATCTTGAGCCAGTTTATCTGCTTGCTTACGCAAAGTGGTTTTATAGCCCTCCGCTAACACATTGCACTGTAAGGTTTGTTCTAAAAAGGCTTTATTTAAAGTATTGGCTGGTTTTGAAAGCAATTCATGCACTGCCATCACAGTTAATGCTGGATAAGGACGTTTAACCAAGACCAGTTCATCATCTTGATGAATTTCACCCGCCTCTAATACACGCGCATACCATCCCACTAACCCCGTTTCCACCACCACTTTTCGTGTTTCTGGTACATTCGTATTTTGAGATAATGTATTACACGGCTTGCGAGGTTGGCAAACTTCAATTAACGCTTCGCCAATACGAAACTGATCACCAATACAAACATTATTTTCATCCAAATCAGACACCACAAAATTTTCACCAAAACGTGAATCTTGTAAATAATCATACGACAAAGCCAAAAGTGCGGTCAGTTTTTCTAAACTTTTTTGCCCATTGAAAAAAATAGCTTTATCAACCCCACCATGATGTTTAATGTTCGCGACTTCATCCCCAACAGGGCCCAAAAATTCAACCCGAATGTGCGATACCGAATGTTTACGAATAGCCGTTGTAATTTGTTTACCATCAGATAACGTGAGCACGCTCGCTTTGGCGGCTTTCACGGCTAAAATTTTGCTCATTTATATTACTCCAAGTTTTATCTAAGCCTTATTCCCAAATTTTATCATGAACCATCATTTCTTTAACATATTACAGATAAAAAAGCGCCCTACATTTGCTGGGCGCTTCACTTACTTTAGAGATTTATTATTGTTATTAGATTACCATTGGTATCCGTATGCTGCACCAACCATCGCATCTTTTTTACTAAAATACTGATATCACAGAAAGTGAAGATAATGTTGAAACTATTTTTGATGCGCCTTTGCCCTTTACATAAGTAAAGTGGCTTTATTTATATTTGCTAACGCAGTTGCGGTTCGAGCTGTCATATCTACCACAAATAGATAAATAAGTTTATTTTGTTTATGCTGACTTAGGCGACTTTTTCTCATTTGTCTATCTTAGCCTAAATAGAGTTTTTAGTCGTTATCTAGGACAACCCCTTAAATTTAAACTTTTCCCCCAATACCTTTAAATTTTTCAACAAATGCGGATATTTTTTGGAAAACACTCTGTTTTTTAGTTAGGTATTGTGGATTAAGTGGGCTCATTTTAGGGAGCGCCTCATTTAAATCTGTACCTTGTTCACTTGCATATCCACGTTGTAATGACACGTTAATATAACGTTTGGCATCTTCAATATTAAGTCCTTCGGTACTTATCAATTCATTGGCTTCTTGTTGTTGCTCTTTTTGGGCAAATTGGAAGAATGACTCAATAATGCCAGCTTTATCGGCAATGTTATCTAAATCAGTTTGATTAATAAAATCCACAATCAAACTTTCTTTCGCTCGATTTCCAAGGCTGGAGCGGATAATGGCACGAATTTCATCAATAAGCTCAGATTTGTTTTTAGTTTTTTTATTGTGCTCAAATATTAATTCTAAAATGTAATCTAAATTGATTTCTTGGGATTTTAATAAATCCACTTCAAACACCACATCGTCCCAATCAATGGTCGATTTTGCTTTTTCCTCGCCATCTTTTTGACGACGGAGCCAATCCCGAATATCGTTGTAAGTTGAACGGTAATTCTGAATGCTACGTTCACTCGGCATATCAATAGGTTGCATTTCAGCAAATGCTTCATCTGTTAAATAATATTTTTCTTTAAAGGCTTCAACGGCTTTTGCATCGCTGGTATCGAGCGATTGAAATGCGTGTAAAGCAGCAAACTCATCATAGTTTTGCAGAATGTTTTCAACTCGCAAATATTCACCAAATAATTTCACAAAGTCTTTCTTGTCTTTTTCAGTTTGAATTACATTTGGATCCGGGAAGCGTTCTTGTAACTCTGCAATAACGTCTAAATACCCACGACGGGCCACGCCAGCATCGGTAAAGCCTTCCATATATTCTTGGTAACTTTTTTCCAAAACGACATTGCGCGTATTGGATTTACCGAAAAGGGTAATCGCATCAATGGTATCTTGTTCCAAATCACGGAAAGTGACGATATTGCCAAAACTTTTGGTGCTGTTATAAATGCGGTTTGTGCGTGAATAAGCTTGAATCAAGCCATGGTAACGCAAGTTTTTATCCACAAATAACGTATTTAAGGTTGGGGCATCAAAACCAGTTAAAAACATTCCAACAACAATCAGTAAATCCACCTCTTTGTTTTTAACGCGTTTAGCAAGATCACGATAGTAGTTTTGGAACGATTTACCATCCACATCATAATTGGTGGCAAAATAGCCGTTATAATCATCAATGGCAGATTTTAAAAATTCCTTGGCTGAGGAGTTCATCGCCTCCACTTCAAAACTTTCATCGACAATATCGCCAATCGCATCTTGTTCTTCGTTTGCCGCAAAAGAGAAGATTGTTGCAATTTTAAGTGGATTTTTGACCGCACTTTGTAACTGTTTAAAAGTTTGATAATAAGCTTTAGCAGCATCTACACTACTTACCGCAAACATCGCATTAAAGCCATTGTTACCCGCATTAAAACGGTGGGTCTTTTGTTTGAAATTATTTAAGACATATTGAGCAATTTGCTTGATACGTTCTGGGTGTAAAAAAGCTTGTTTTTTCTCAAGTGCGGTCAGTTTTTCAAGATTTTTTTCGGTTTCAATACTCTTGAATTGTGGGCGAACATCATTGTAATCCACTTTAAATTTCAGCACTTTTTCATCACGAATCGCATCGGTGATAATGTAAGAATGGAGTTCAACGCCAAAAACACTCGCCGTGGTTTCTGCACCTAATGCGTTACTTGGGAAAATCGGTGTGCCAGTAAAACCAAATTGACAGTATTTTTTAAATTTTCTCGTTAGATTTTTTTGTGCTTCACCAAATTGAGAACGATGACATTCATCAAAGATAAAAACAACCTGTTTATCGTAAATAGGTAGTTTATCTTCCGATTTCATTAGGTTATTGAGTTTTTGAATGGTGGTGACAATGATCTTATTGTCGTCTTTGTCGATATTGCGTTTTAGCCCAGCCGTACTTTCCGAACCATTTACACTATCCGGTGAAAAACGTTGGTATTCCTTCATGGTTTGATAGTCCAAATCCTTTCTATCAACTACGAAGAATACTTTTTCAATAAAGTCTAATTCTGTTGCAAGACGTGCAGCTTTAAAACTGGTGAGCGTTTTGCCTGAGCCTGTAGTGTGCCAAATGTAGCCGCCACTTTCTTTATTGCTCCAGCTTTTTGCTAAATAAGAACTTTTAATTTTCCATAAAATACGCTCGGTGGCGGCTATTTGATATGGGCGCATAATCAATAGGGTGTCAGAAACATCAAACACGCAGTAATTTACTAATACATTGAGTAAAGTATTCTTTTGCAAGAAAGTTGCTGTAAAATCCTTTAAATCTTTAATCAGAGTATTTTTTGCCGTTGCCCAATTCATTGTGAAGTCGTAGCTGTTCTTATCTCGCTTGGTGGTATTGGCAAAATAGCGAGTATCTGTGCCATTAGAAATGACAAAAATCTGAATATATTTAAAGAGAGAATTTTCTTTATTGAAGCTTTCTTTGCTGTACCGATGAATTTGATTAAAGGCTTCACGAATGGCTACACCGCGTTTTTTCAATTCAATATGTACAAGGGGTAAACCATTCACCAAAATTGTCGCATCATAACGATTATCATAGCTGCCGGTTTGTTCGAATTGATTGATGACTTGCAGAGTGTTATTGGCAAGATTTCTCTTATCTAGCAAATAGATATTCTGAATTCGCCCATTATCAAACACAAAATCATAAATATAGTCATCATGAACTTTACGGGTTTTCTCAATCAGACTATCACTGGATTTATCCAAATATTCTTCTAAAAAACGTCGCCATTCCGCATCGGAGAAAACCACATTATTCAATCGCTGCAATTGAACCCGTAAGTTTTTCACCAACGCATCATGGCTATTGAGCCCTTGCAAATACTCATAGCCTTGAGCCTGTAAATCGCGGATAAATTCACGCTCAAGGCTCCCTTCCGTTTGGTAGCCTGCATTGGGTTCTTCCACAAACTTTTTGTATTGATCTAAAACGATAAAATTGTTGGATTCAGCGATAGTTTTGTATTGGGTCATGTACGTTCCTTAATTATTGATTCTTTTGTTTTTTCAGATCTTTCTGCCAGTTTTCTAAAATTTCTAAATCTTCATTATCAGCCTGTATGCGTTTTTGCTGTTTTCTGACCTGATCAAATAAGGCATATTGTTCTTTGGTAAAGGTTTCCATTTGTTTTACGGTTTGGGTTCCATTACCGATAAGCAGCGGAAAACCGTTAAATTCAATTAAATTATCGACATTATTACGCCAGAAATTTAATGTCAGATCTTGACGGTTTTTAACGCGTAATTCTGCACTTTCTAAAAAGATCATCACTAGACGATTCAAGGAATCTAATTCATCACGGGTTAAATAGTTTTTAGCGGTAATAATATCCCCTTTACGTACAACAGTACCTTTCCAAGAGGTGAGGCCCATATTAGGCAATTCAGCATTTGCACGCGTACAAATGAGTTCTGCGGCGGTTTGTTGTGTAATGGCATAGATCAACTTATTTTGTGTCTCGGCAAAAAACATTTGAGTGACTTTATCTGTTTTATCGAAGTCACTGGATAATTTAAATAACTCTCGTACTTTTTGATAAAACCGCAATTCACTGGCTCGAATTTCACGAATTTGTTCCAGTAATTCATCAAAATGATCAAATCGACCTTGCGGATTTTTCAACCGCTCTTTATCTAATAGAAAACCTTTATCTAAATAAGTACGTAATTGCGTATTCGCCCAACGACGAAACTGTACACCACGAGGGCTACGCACACGAAAGCCGATGGCGAGAATCATATCAAGGGAATAATGTTTTACTTGATATTGCTTGCCATCTTGGGCAGTTATCAAGTAATCCTTGATAACTGAATTTTCATCTAATTCATTGTCTTCTAATATATTTTTTATATGTAAGGCGATATTTTGTACAGAGGTGTCAAAAAGTTCCGCAAGCTGATTTTGGGTCAGCCAAGCCTCATTTTCGACAACCAATAAAGCAACGTGAGATTTACCGTCGTCGGTGTTGTAGATGATTAAGTCATTCATTATTTCTTCTCGAATTTGTAGGGGGGGCTTAGCCCACAGTTTGTTGTGATTAATTGGTGGGCTGAAGCCCACCCTACGTGTTATTAAAATTTAATAACAATTCTCTGTAATATTCATACCGCTTTTGGCTTTGTTCAATTGCTAAAGGCAAGCCTTCGGTGATGGAATTGGTTAAGGTTTCAAATTTATCTAGGATTGAAACGATGCGTTGTTGTTCTTCAAATGTAGGAAGAGGAATTTCATAATTCAAAAAATTATCAGCCTTAACTCTAATTACTTTTGTACCTTGAGCATATTTTTCTTTAAATTTATAAAATCTTTCTGTTTGCAAAATATATGTTAAGTATTTTGTATTTACTCTTTTATTCGGTCTAAATGCAAACATATCGCCTGAAAAAGCAATTTCACTACCAAGCCATCCAAGAGGTTTCATTACATCTTTTAAATTTTCACTGGTTCCAGCAATTAATACATCACCATATTTAGCTTTTTTTAATTTTTTAGCCAATTCAGGCGAAACAAAAGATTTGGTTTTCGTAGCAAATGTACCGTAGTAAGTATAAATTTGACCATAATGAATGGCCGGAACGCCAGTTTCGGTAAAATCTTTCTTCTGTAATCCATTGCCACGAATTAACTCACCCAAATCAATCAGTTTTACCCATTGGACTCCCCCCCCAATAGCTCTAAACTATCAAAAGATAATAATTTTTCTCGATAGTATTCATATTGTTTCTGGCGTAGTATAAGCTCGCTGGTAAGCTCGCTGGTAAGCGCTGTCAATGCGTCCAAAATTCGGACGATTTCGGTTTGGACGGAGAGTGGGGGGATGGGGATTGGAAATTTTCTAAATCCATTCATATCAACGGAGGCAAAACTAGACATAGTGGTATTTTTCTGACACCAATCATCAAGCGTAAAACAATAATGGTATAGAAAATAAATATTAAATTTATCAATATATTCAGGTTTTAAAGATAAAACCGTAAATCTTTGATTTGCTAGAAATGGTATGGTTATTAAAGCGTGCTCACCAATAGTTGCAGAGGTTGCAATAATAATTGAATTTGCGGGAAAAAGTTTTCCACCTTTAACCGCACTTTCTGAAACCTTTTGTAATGCTGTATTTAAAACGCGTCCATTTTCTCGAATATCTTCCATTCTAAACCAAGGGATTGAGCCATTTTCCCAATATTCTTTCACTCCTTTTGACGGGGTATAGCCATTTTTTAAATGGAATATTTCATTGAGCGTTTTCCACTCGACCTCAGCCCCATTCAATAATTTTTCTAAAAAAGTGCGGTTGTTTTTCATGGTGTTTTTATCCCTCAATCTCCGCCACAATCTTGTCAATTTCTACACGCAAGCGGTCGATATTAGCAACAGTTTGTTTAATTTCAGCGTTGAGTTTATCGATATCGATCACTTCTCGGGTGTCTTCTTGTTCTACGTAAGAACTCACTGCAAGGTTGTATTCATTTTTAACGATTTCTTCAAAGGACACGGATTTGGCTAAATGTGGCACATCTTCTTTATTGGCAAACAATTTGAGAATTTGCTCAATATGTTCCGGTTCTAAAATGTTGTTATTGGTGGCGGATTTAAATAAACTGCTGGCATCGATAAACTGCGTTTTAGTGTCAGTTTTATGTTTGGAAAGTACTAGAATATTCACTGCGATACTGGTGCCGAAAAATAGATTTGGCGCAAGCGCAATCACCGTTTCTACATAGTTATTATCTACCAAATATTGACGAATTTTTTGTTCCGCACCGCCGCGGTAAAAAATGCCGGGGAAGGAGACAATCGCCGCGCGGCCTTTTGCTGAAAGATAACTTAACGCATGCAAAATAAAGGCAAAGTCCGCTTTGGATTTTGGTGCAAGTACGCCGGCGGGGGCAAAGCGTTCATCGTTAATTAGCGTTGGATCGTCTGAGCCAATCCATTTCACGGAGTAAGGCGGGTTAGAAACGATAGCATCGAAGGGTTTATCATCACCAAATTGCGGATTCATTAAGGTGTTGCCAAGGGCGATATCAAACTTGTCGTAGTTGATGTTATGCAAAAACATGTTCATACGGGCAAGGTTGTATGTGGTGTGGTTTATTTCCTGCCCGAAAAAGCCTTCTTCAATGATATGTTCATCAAATTGTTTTTTAGCTTGTAATAATAAGGAACCAGAACCTGCTGCCGGGTCATAAATTTTATTGACCTTGTCTTGTCCATATAAAGCCAGTCTAGCAATTAGCTTAGAAACACATTGTGGTGTAAAAAACTCGCCACCTGATTTACCGGCATTAGCAGCATAGTTGGAAATTAAAAATTCGTAAGCATCACCGAATAAATCAATATGATTATCTTCAAAGTCACCAAAATCTAACTCGGCAACGCCTTTTAATACCGCAGCTAGGCGGCTGTTTTTATCGGCAACGGTATTACCCAAGCGATTGCTGGTAGTATCAAAATCAGCAAATAAGCCTTTGATGTCTAGTTCGGAAGGATAGCCAGTAGCGGAGTTTTCAATATCAGTAAAAATGCTTTTTAGATCTGTATTTAAATTCGGATTAGCATTGGCTGTCGCTACAACATTTTTAAATAGCTGGCTTGGATAAATAAAGTAACCTTTGGTTTTTATGGCATCCGTTTTGATTTCAGGTGTGATGATTTCATCAGGCAATTCAGCGTAATTCACGCTTTCATCACCTGCTTCAATATAATTGGTAAAGTTTTCACTAATAAAACGATAGAAAAGTGTGCCAAGCACATATTGTTTGAAATCCCAGCCATCTACTGAGCCACGTACATCATTAGCAATTTGCCAGATTCTGCGTTGGAGTTCGGCACGTTGTTGCATTGCTATTGTCATAAAATCCTCAAAATATTTTATGTAATGAGTTAAATAAAGATGTGAAAAATTATACAGGAAATGAGTATGTTATGTGTGAGTTTCTATGCGTTTATCTCTACTTCATTTGGGTTGTTTGTAAAATAATAGCTCGTTTGAAGGTTCTGCCTTGATAAAGTGCGGTTGAAATTTGCAATGTTTTTATGAAGGGCTTTTTTAGAGGAAAATATTTGAGAAAGGGCATGTCGTGCATGCCCTATAGATTGATATATTAATTCATAATGCCTTTATGTCTTAACAACGCATCTAATTGCGGTTCACGACCACGGAAGCGCTTGAAGAGTTCCATTGGTTCTTCTGAGCCACCACGGGTGAGAATTTCATCTAAGAATGATTTGCCGGTGATTGGGTTGAAAATACCTTCTTCTTCAAAACGTGAATAAGCATCAGCCGATAAGACTTCAGCCCATAAATAGCTGTAATAACCTGCGGCGTAGCCCCCTGCAAAAATATGGCTGAAGCTGTGAGGGGTTCTTGCCCAATCTACACCTTTTATGACGGCAACTTGTGATTTCACCGCTTTAAGTGTCTCTAAAATTTGATTGGTTTTTTCCGCATCAAAGGTGTGATGCAAGCGGAAATCAAAAATCCCAAATTCAAGCTGACGCAAGATAAACATCGCGGCTTGGAAATTTTTCGCTTTTAACAATTGCGTGAGTTTTTCTTTTGGCAACGGCTCGCCTGTTTCGTAATGCCCTGAAATAAACGCCAAAGCCTCTTCTTCCCAACACCAGTTTTCCATAAATTGACTTGGTAATTCCACGGCATCCCAAGGCACACCGTTAATACCCGCCACATCAGAGACATCAATTTGAGTAAGCATATGATGAATGCCGTGACCAAATTCATGGAATAGCGTGGTGACTTCATCGTGCGTAAATAACGCTGGCTTATTACCTATAGGCGCGTTGAAGTTGCAGGTTAAGTAAGCCACAGGCGTTTGAATGCTGCCATCCAATTTACGCTTGCGCCCAATACAGTCATCCATCCATGCCCCACCACGTTTGTGTTCGCGTGCATATAAATCAAGATAGAAACTGCCACGGAGTTGATCGTTTTCATCAATTAAATCAAAGAAGCGCACATCTTTATGCCAAGTATCCACACCTTTGCGTTCAACTGCACGAATATTGAAAATACGTTTAATTAACTCAAATAGCCCCGAAATTACGCGATTTTCAGGGAAATATGGGCGAAGTTCTTCATCATTAATGGCGTATAAATGTTGTTTTTGTTTTTCGCTGTAAAAACCAATATCCCAAGGCGCAAGTTCAGTGACACCAAATTTTTTTTCACAGTAATCTTTCAATTCTTGCAATTCTTTTTCGCCTTGTGGTTTGGCACGTTCGGCAAGATGATCTAAGAAATCGAGCACTTGTTGTGGGTTTTCAGCCATTTTGGTGGCAAGTGAAAGTTCGGTGTAAGTATTAAAACCGAGTAATTTCGCCAATTCCACGCGTAATGTAAGAATTTCTTCCATAACTTTACTGTTATCCCATTTGCCGGCATTAGGGCCTTGCTCTGAGGCGCGTGTTGCATAAGCACGGTACATTTCTTCACGCAATGCACGATTTTCACAGTAAGTCATTACTGGCAAATAACTTGGGATTTCTAACGTAAAACGATAGCCTTTTAATCCTTTACTTTCGGCAGATTGTTGTGCTGCTTGCAGTGCGGATTCAGGCAAACCAGCAAGTTCTGCTTCGCTTTCAATGAGTTTTTCCCACCCCATGGTGGCATCTAATACGTTATTGCTAAATTGTGAGTTTAATTCGGATAAGCGCACCACAATTTCGCCATAACGTTGTTGTTTGTCTTCTGAAAGCCCGATACCTGAAAGTTCAAAATCACGCAGTGAATTTTCAATAGCTTTCTTTTGCGCAATAGAATAGTCCGCAAATTCAGCACTGTTTTTTAACGCTAAATAGGCATTATAAAGCCCTTTATGCTGACCAACCCAAGTGCTGTATTCAGAAAGTAACGGCAAGCACGCTTGATAGGCTTCACGTAATTCAGTGCTATTTTTTACTGAATTGAGATGAGAAACGGGTGACCAAGCACGATTTAAGCGATCATTGGTTTCCGTTAAAGGCAAAATGAAATTTTCCCAAGTAAAGTGCGGTTGTTTTAACACTTGTTCTATCGTATCGCGACAATCTTGAATTAATTTTTCAACAGCCGGTTGAATATGTTCTGGCTTAATTTGCGAAAATGGCGGTAGGCCTTGAATGTTAAGTAATGGGTTTGACATAGATATAAATGTTCCTTTTTTGAAAACTACTTTTTATGTGACGGTAAATTCTATAATATCAAGGTTGAAAAATCTAAAAAATCAGTAATAATGGTTCGCATTTTCTTTTTATTAGGAACATTATGAAGTTTATTTACATTGTTTTAGGTTTTCTTTCTCTTGCACTTGGCATCATTGGAATTTTCCTTCCTATTTTACCGACCACGCCTTTTTTATTACTCACTTTATTTTTCTTTGCAAAAGGTTCAAAACGCTTAGAACAATGGTTTTTAGGCACAAGTATTTATCAAAAACATCTTAAGTCTTTTAATGAAAATCGTACATTAAAGAAAAATACTAAAATTTGCATTTTGAGTTTTGCGACCACTATGTTGCTTATTGGTTTTTATTTCACGCCAAGCGTAATGGGGCGTAGCGTTATTGCGGCATTGATTTGTATTAAATTTTGGTTCTTTTTATTTTGGGTTAAAACCGAGAATGAATAATTTTCTAACTTTGTGCCAGCGAAGTGCGGTTATTTTTTCCATTATTTTTACGGTGGTGGCTTGTGATAAATTGGATAATCCCAAGTCTGTTTTGCCACAAGTTGAGGCACCGAAAAATCCTCAATTGGAATCTAACCGAGTTGAATTAAAACGCGGTGTTTATGGCGATTTGACTTTGCAACCTTGGCAAGCACAAAGCGAAGAACAAACGCAATTATTACGCGATCTTTTTGAAGGCTTAACGGCTTATGATGCGCAAGGTAATCTCGTTCCTGCCGTAGCAGAAAGCTGGCAAACTAAAGATAATAAAACGTGGATTTTCACTTTGCGTGAAAATGCCAAATGGTCAAATGGTGAAGCCGTAACCGCATCTGATTTTGTGCAATCTTGGCAAGCACTTTCTCAATCTGAAAGCCCACTTAAAAATTATTTGGCTTTCATGAATGTGAAAAATGCGAAGGCAGTATTGGAAAAAACGCAAGCTGTGGAATCGCTTGGATTATTTGCCGAAAATGACCGCACTTTACGCATTGAATTAGATAAAGCATCGCCATATTTACCTTCTATGCTGGCGCACATCAGCCTTTTACCTCGCTATGCTAAATCGACTGAAACCCTTATCAGCAATGGTGCTTATCAATTACAAAGCCAGTCTGAAAATCAGTACGTTTTAACTGCCAATCCTTATTATTGGGCAAAGGAAAAAGTGATATTTCAGCAAGTGAAGTATCAAAAAATTGCAGCTGATGCAGATTTATCTGATTTTGATGTTGTAATAAATCCGCAAAAAACAGTTCAAAATATCCAAGATTATCCGCAACTTTGTACTTATTTCTATGAGTTTAATCTTGCCGATCCTATGTTGCAAAAAAGTGCGGTAAGAAAAGCGATTGCTTCGATGGTTTCTACGAAAAATTTGGTTGCAGATATTACTCATCTTCATCCTAGTAATACTTTTTTGCCAAAATCTATGCTAGGTGAGCAAGAATCGGTTTGGGAGCCAGTTGTTGCAGAACAGTTTCTTTCCCAAAACCAAATTAGTGAAACTCACCCATTGAAATTACGCATTCGTTATGATGATTCGTCTCTGAATCAAACTATTGCAACGCGATTGAATCGTCAATTATCGCAATCAGATTTATTACGAGTTGAAAATCAAGGGATGGGTTGGCAAGAATTGCAAACGGCTCGCACAAAAGGCGATTTTCAATTAATTCGTTCTGGTTGGTGTGCTGATTTTAATGATCCCGTCGCTTTCTTAAATTTGTTTTATTCAAAAAGCCCTGATAACAAAAATGGCTATAAAAATGCAGAATTTGATCGTTTATTTGAAGCTGCAATGACGACGACATCTGAAAAAGTGCGGTTAGAAAATTACGCGAAATTAAAAGGGATAGTTCAGCAAGAATATTTAGTGTTACCCATTTTTCAATATAGTACGCCAGTTTATCTTGCGCCAAGTATAATGGGCGCGCAAGTAAATTCTGTTGGAACCATTTATAGTAAAGATTTATGGCGAAAGGTTAAAAATTAGTAATCACGCTTGCAATCAAGGAAAGAATTCTTTAAGATTGGAGGCGTTGGGGACAACTCCGACATCGTCTCCGTAGCGATTATCTTAGATAACTGTACCAGAACAGCTAACTAAACAACAGATAATCAAGAAAATGAAAAAGAGTGTTTTTTTCATTTTACTTACTCTTGATAAGCCCCGATCTTTGGAATACGAGACGGGGTTTCTCGTTTTTAGCAATATGCTAAAAAATCTTTTGATTATTCCATGGCATAAGGTTTAAATAAAAAAGCCACACTGTTCAATATAACAGTATGGCTTTTTTTGCATGTATTATTTTATTAAATAATCTCTTCCTGGCAATGCGGGCAAGTCATTAAATGTTGTTCATCATTGTTATGCACAATGTAATGCCCCATTTTTTTCGCTTTAGTATCAAGATATTTTGTGTTGTAGCGGTTTTCGCCAACATTAAGGGGAACTCTCTCAACTACGTTGATACCTGCTTTTTTCATGGTTTCTACTTTTTCTGGGTTGTTGGTCATCAAGCGAACCTTTTTGACACCAAGTAGCTCGAACATATCGGCACAGACTTCAAAGTTACGTTCATCTGCTTTGAAACCTAAAGCAAGATTGGCTTCAATGGTATCCATTCCTTTATCTTGTAAAGAATACGCGCGGATTTTATTAATCAAACCAATGCCACGGCCTTCTTCGCGATGATAAATTAAGACACCGCGACCTTCTTCTTGAATTTGTTTCAATGCTGTCGCCAGTTGGAAACCACAATCGCATTTTAAGCTATGGAGTGCATCGCCAGTTAAACATTCAGAATGGATGCGAGCTAACACAGGTTCATCAGCATTAGAAATATCACCCATCACTAAGGCTACATGTTCTTTTTTTGTATCTGGAAATTCAAATCCCACCATTTTGAAAATACCATATTCAGTGGGTAAATTGGCTTGCGCAACTAGCTGAATTTTTGCCATAAAGTGATCCTTATCCGTAGTCATTTCTGTTAGAATGCGCGCGTTATTTTTTATTATTAAGGGGCGAGCATGTTCAAAAGGCTGTCATTATATACGTTATTACTTTGTCTTGTACCATTTTTTATTTGGGGTATTTCCTATCAGTGGCATGGCAATAGCCAATTAACTCAAGCTGATTATTGGCTTTATTTGCTCACTGAAACGGGTAGCGTACCTTATGCGTTGATCACCTGTGTGTTATTTACGCTTTTGTTTGCTTTTTTATTTAAAAATCCAAAACAATGGATATTAGGCGTAATTGTGATGGGGATTTCAGTTATTGCAACTCAAGCCGCAAAAACAGGGGCAAAAGCATTATTTGAAGAACCTCGTCCGTTCACTGTGTATCTAGCTGAGCAAACTCATTCAACGCCAGAAAATTTTTATAAAAATGACCGCACTTTGCGTGCAGAAATCGCTAAGAATTTTTATGCGATGGATGCCATCACACCAGCTTGGTTAGTTCATCATTATGAAAATGAAACGGGATATTCGTTCCCATCAGGGCATACGATTTTTGCAGCAACTTGGCTAATGCTTGCTGTTGGCTTTACCCAATTATTGGGTAACCGTTCTTTTAAAGCAAAATTGCTGGTAGCGGGTATTGCGGTGTGGGGCTTGTTGATGTTGATTAGCCGTGTGCGATTAGGCATGCATTACCCAATTGATTTATTTGTGGCGACATTGCTGGCATGGTTGATTAATAGCATTATTTTTGCCTTTTTAAAGAAAAAGGCGATCTTCGTCATAAAATAATGATTTAAGTGCGGTTAAAATTTTGGCTAATTTTAACCGCACTTCTTTATAAAGGAGCAGATTATGTATTATGGTTTAGATATTGGTGGCACGAAAATCGAGCTTGCCGTATTCAATGAAAAATTAGAAAAATTATATTCTGAACGGGTACCAACACCTAAAATTGACTATGAAGAATGGCTTAACACGATTGTGGATTTAGTGAATCGTGCTGATGAAAAGTTTGGTGAAGTGGGCACCGTAGGTTTGGGCGTACCTGGTTTTGTTAATCAACAAACTGGATTAGCCGAAATTACCAATATTCGTGTGGCAGATAATAAACCAATTTTACGCGATCTGTCTGCGCGTTTAGGGCGTGAAGTGCGGGCAGAAAATGACGCAAATTGTTTTGCGTTATCTGAAGCATGGGATGCGGAAAATCAGCAATATCCAACGGTACTTGGTTTAATTCTTGGGACTGGTTTTGGTGGTGGCTTTGTCTTAAATGGTAAAGTTCATTCAGGTCAAGTGGGAATGGCGGGAGAGCTTGGTCATTTACAACTAAATTATCATGCCTTGAAATTATTGGGATGGGATAAAGCCCCAATTTATCAATGCGGTTGTGGTAACAAGGCCTGTTTGGATAATTATCTGTCTGGTCGCGGTTTTGAAATGCTTTATCGAGATTTGAAAGGCGAAACATTATCTGCTCGTGAAATTATTGATTTGTTCTATCAAGGCAATGAAAGTGCGATAGATTTTGTGAATCTTTTTGTTGAATTGGCGGCGATTTCTATTGGCAATATCATTACGGCATTTGATCCGCATATGATTGTGTTAGGTGGTGGATTATCTAATTTTGATTACCTTTATGAGGCTTTACCAAAAGCGCTTCCGCCTTATTTGATGCGGACAGCAAAAGTCCCACCAATTAAAAAAGCGAAACACGGCGATTCTGGTGGTGTGCGTGGTGCGGCCGCCTTATTCCTTTCAAAATAATCCTTACTCTCGCCTATCCGATTGTTAGGATAGGCGATGTAAGAACGCATTTTTATTCAACTAACATATCCTGAAGTACTTCATCATATTACGTCTTAGTCAATTCGCACGATGATAAAAAAGTATGGCTATTATTCATCGCACTTTTATGCGCTATACTACTCTTTCTTCAATAAGAAAATACCATGATCAGATAAATTTACATAAGCTTGTTTTAAATCGGCATTAAAATCTTCTGGCTTACAATTCACTAATAAATCTTTTCCTGCCCAATTTGCGACCACTTCCCAATGGTTGCCCATATAGACCGCACTTTTAATCTCACAACGTTGTGCATCACGGCCCTCTGCAGCAAGATAAATTGCTTCTGGGCGAATACCTACTAAGCATTCACCATCGGGTAAATTAAACTGTGCAGCATCTTTTAAAGACACATGATAGCCATTAATATCCACCACGCCATTTTCTAATTTTCCATCGAAAATACTGGATTCACCCATAAAGTTTGCTAAGAACAAAGAATTTGGTCGTAAATAAAGCTCTTTCGCTGGCGCTTTTTGCATAATTTTACCTTTATGCATAACAATAACTTCATCAGATACCGCAAAGGCCTCTGTTTGGTCGTGTGTCACATAAAGCGAGGTAATACCTAAACGTTGTTGCAATTCACGGATTTTTTCACGCATTGAACGACGTAAGTTTGCATCCAAATTACTTAATGGTTCATCAAACAATAGGACTTTTGGTTTCAATACCAAAGCACGAGCCAATGCAACACGTTGTTGTTGACCACCTGAAATTTGATCCACGAAACGATCTTCAAACCCTGCTAAGTCCACCAATTCTAAAGCCTCTTTTACTCGTTGAGCACGTTCTTCTTTGCCAATGCCTTGCATTTTTAAGCCGTAGCCCACGTTATCACCGATGCTCATATGCGGGAATAGCGCATAAGATTGGAAGACAATACAAATATCTCGATTTTGAATAGAGGATTTTGTTACATCTTCACCATCAATAAAAATTTGTCCTGATGTTGGATTTTCTAACCCCGCGACTAAACGCAACACGGTAGTTTTGCCGCAACCTGATGGCCCTAACAATGTCACCATCGTGCCACGTTTGATCGTTAAATCTAAATTATCAATGACGACAGCTTTACCAAATGCTTTGGTGATATTTTTTAATACTAAGAAATCATTATTACTCATAATATTTACCTACAACTTAACGAGTTAATTCATTTTTTTCGCTTTAGAACGAGAGATACGTGTATCACCTACAATCCAGTCGAAGAATAAAATAATTGCCATCATGACAACAATTAGGATTGAACCGTATGCAATAGCAACACCGTATTCACCATCTTCAACGCGATTTAGGATATAAGCTGTTGCGACCCGAGTATCTGCTGTCACTAAGAATATAATTGCGCTCACCGTCGTCATTGCACGAACGAAACTGGTAACAAGCGCTGAAAGCAATGCGGGTTTTAATAATGGCAAGACGATATACCATAAGGTTTTCCACGAACTTCCTTTTAAAGAAAGCGATGCTTCATCAAGAGATTTATCAAGCTGACCTAACCCTGCAATCGCAGCTCGCATACCAATTGGTAAGTCACGCATAACCATTGAAATAATCACGATAATGCCAGTACCCGTAATATAAAGTGGTGCATTGTTGAAAGCTAAAATATAAGACACCCCTGCCACAGTACCTGGCACGGCAAAACAAAGCATGGTTAAGAACTCAAGGGATTTTTTACCTTGGAAATCTTTACGCACCACAATGTACGCAATCAATAATCCAAAGAATGCGGTCAATGGTGCGGCAATACCTGCATAGATTAAGGTATTAATCAGTGATGGCCACGCTCCATCGCTCAATCCTTGCCCGAATAACATGGCATAATTTTTCAAGGTTAAAGTGTAGTCGACACCCCAGTTTACAGTGAAGCTTCCGTAGAAAATACTTCCGTAAAGAGCCATATTAAAGATTACCCAGAATCCAAGCATGCCAATGATGGTATATTTCAAACCAGTTGGAAGATCTTGCACATCACCACGATAAGATTTACCTGAAACGGTGACATAAGAGCGGTTACCAATCCAAATGTATTGAATGATAAAAATCGCTAGAGAGAAAATTAATAATATTGAACCTAAGGTACTTGCCGATGCGTAATCTAACTGTGACCCCGCAATATAGAAATAAATCTGTGTTGCAATCACATCAAAGCTCCCCCCCAATACCAATGGGTTACTAAAATCTGCAAGGGATTGGATAAATACAATTAAAAATGAGTTTGCCAACGCAGGGCGTAACAGTGGGAAAATAATGTTATAAAAAGTTTGATAGCGATTGGCTCGTAACGTATAAGAGGCTTCTTCAATAGAAGGATGTACCGATTTCAATGCGCCATCTAAAATCATAAAAGAAATAGGAGCAAATGCGAGAATTTGAGCAATTGCAATCCCATTAAAACCATAAAGCCAGTTATGATTGGTGAAACCAAAATTCGTACTTAAAAATTCGGTTACATAACCAGAACGGCCAAGCATTAAAGTTACCCCTAATCCCACAACAAATGGTGGCGTAACAATTGGCAAAATAGAGAAAATTTTTCCGATAAATGCCGTTCTACGAGCAATACGCGTAGTATAAAGCGCAAAGGCTAAACCAAATACAGTAGACACTACGCCCACAAAGCCCGATAAGAAAAGAGAATTCGTAATCACTCGAACAATATAGCTCTGCGTTAAAATTCGCATCACTTGTTGTGGCGCAAACGTATCACCGTCATAAAACATTGAAACGAAAATAGCCAATGTTGGATAAACGATAAAGAAGAAAATGAGCAAGATAATGCAAAGTAAAGAAGCGATGATAAATTTGTCACCTTGCATCACTTTTAGTTTTGCCAGTGAAAGTGTCGCCAATGCGGTATATCCCGCAAGCAACACAATCACAGAATAGCCCATGCTAATTTTGTACAGCGTCGCACTGATAAACATAAATAGTACAGAAAGTGCGGTCAAAAATAGCTCTGTTTTTGCTTGGGTTTGCTGTGGCAATCTCAATAACGGCAAAGCACCATACACAATAACAGGCAGGAACCAAGCCCAAGTTAAATTGAAAGAAGCCCAGCCCATTGCCTCTAAATATTCATCTGAAGTACTTTCAAACAAACCGTAATCAAGTGCATTGGAAGGCAGAAGCACAAATGCCAATAAGGATAAAATAATCCAAAAATAAGCAGAATGCATTATGGAAAGTTTTTTTGCGTTCATACAACCTCGCATAAGGTAAAAAAACGAAGCGATATGCGACATATCACTTCGTTAGTGACATCATTATTTGGCTAATTTTACTTCATCAACCCATTTTGTGATTAAGCGTTTACGTAAATCAGTCGCACCGTATTTATCAAAATCATAGTTAATTAAATTAATAGATTTAAAATCTAACGCATAAGGCGATTGTTGTGCGGTGGTGTTCGTTAAAATGGAATACGCCTCACCTTTTTGCCAAGTTAATTCTTGCGCCTCTTTGGATAACGCCCAATCAACAAAAAGTTTCGCATTATCTAAATTACGCGCACCTTTAATGACACTTACGCCACCAATTTCATAGCCAGTACCTTCACAAGGGACGACTAATTCTACTGGTGCGCCTTTCGCTTTTTCTAAAGAATATTCATGTAAGAAACCAATGCCAATTGCCGTTTCCCCACGCGCTGTATTGCGTGTTGCCGTATTACCAGATTTGGTATATTGCGATACGTTTTTATTCAACTCTTTTAAGAATTTAAACGCCTCGTCTTCTCCCCAAAGTTGCATATAAGTGGCTAGCTGAGTGTAACCCGTACCAGAACTTTGTGGATCTGCGGCTTGAATTTCATTTTTGTAAATTGGGTTAGCTAAATCCTTCCAGCATTTTGGAATAGGTAAATTCAATTTTTTCAAACGTTCTGGATTTACACCAAAACCTAACACGCCTAAATAAATCGCCGAAGAATAATTCCCTTTCATTTTGGCTGGATCACGGAATTTTTCTACAATCTGAGGAAGATTGGATGATTTATAAGGCTCCAACAAGCCCATTTCTCCTGCTTGAGAATGAGGATCCATCGTCCCACCATACCAAACATCACCTTGTGGATTATCTTTCTCAGCATCAATTTTCGCTAGAATAGTACCTGTTCCACCACGAATAAAACTTGTTTTAACATCAAATTTTTTCTCAAATGCCATCGCTTCTTGCTCGCACATCGTATTTTGCGCACTGCAATAAATGACTAGACGTCCTTTTGCAAAAGATGGATTACTTAAAAGCAATCCGCTTAACATCACACCTGACAAGGTTACTGCGATTTTTGATAGTTTCATCTGATTATAACTCCCTTATGAATGAAAATTTTGCAATCTCTTAGAGGGAAAACGAAATCACATTAAAAATACGAAAAAGTGCGGTCAAAAACTTCAGTATTTTTTACCGCACTTATTCAGCGCTATTTCGCTAATTTAACTTCTTGTACCCATTTTTCAATTAAGGCTTTACGTTGTTCTGTTGCACCGTATTTTTCAAAGTCATAATTGATCAATTTAAGTTTATTTGGATCAAACGCGGTTGGTGATTGTTCTGCGGTCGTGTTAGTTAAGATTTGTAAAGAATCCCCTTGTTTCCAAGCTAATTCTTGGCCTTCTTTTGATAAAGCCCAATCGACGAATAATTTTGCATTATCAATATTACGCGCACCTTTTAAGATACTCACGCCACCTAACTCATAACCGGTTCCTTCACAAGGCACAACTAATTCTAACGGTGCCCCATTGCGTTTTTCTAATGCATAATCATGTAAGAAACCTACCCCAATTGTCGCTTCACCACGCGCAGCGTTACGTGATGGCGTGATACCCGATTTGGTATATTGAGAAACATTAGGATGCAATGCTTTTAAGTATTCAAACGCCTCTTTTTCACCCCATAATTGGACGAAAGTTGCCAATGCTGTGTAAGCGGTACCCGCACTTTGAGGGTCTGCAATTTGAACTTCGCCTTTTAAACGTGGATCTGTTAAGTCTTTCCAGCATTTTGGCACTTCTTTAATACCTAATTTTGCCAAACGTTCAGTATTCACACCAAAACCTAAGATCCCCATATAAATTGAGGAAACATAATGACCTTTCGTTTTTGCTGGATCACGGAAACGTTCTACAATTTCATCAATGTGTTTAGATTTATAAGGCTCAATTAACCCTAATTCTGCAGCTTGTGCTTGAGGGTCAAAAGTACCACCGAACCAAACATCCGCTTGAGGGTTATTTTTTTCAGCTTCAACTTTGGCAAAAGTACTGCCTGAACCATTGCGAATAAAGGATGTTTTCACATCATATTTTTCGCCAAATGCTTTTGTGGTGGTTTCGCACAAAATATTGGTTGCACTACAGTACACAACTAAACGACCTTTAGCGTTAGCAGAACCAGAAATAGCCAAGCCTGCAGCTAAAAGTGCGGCAGAAACAGAAAGAGAAATTTTGTTGAATTTCATAATAAATACTCCTTATTGGATAGAATGGTACGAATCCTACGTGAAAAAGGCGAATAATACCGTGATGAAGCTCACACTTTTTAAAATTCAAGTGAAAAAATAAACGTGAAATTCACCGCACTTTTACTTATAATTGCCGAAATTTCCCTTACATCAAAACACAATTATGTCAGATTCTTGTATAATCATTGCCATCACTGGCGCATCCGCATCAGGCAAAAGTTCTATCGCCTCCACCGTTCACAAAGAACTCTGTAATGAATTAGGCTGCCAAGAAATTGGGATTATTGCTGAAGACAGTTACTACAAAGATCAAAGCCATTTAGAAATGAGCGAACGTATAAAAACAAATTACGACCATCCAAGCTCTATGGATCGCGATTTGCTTATTCAACATTTAAAAGATTTAAAATCAGGAAAAGCGGTTGATGTGCCTGTTTATAGCTATGTTGATCATACTCGTACGGGTCAAACCACAACATTTACACCAAAACGTATTGTGATTTTAGAAGGGATTTTACTGCTCACTGATGAACGCGTTCGTCAACTTGCGGATATTTCCGTATTCGTGGACACGCCATTAGACATTTGTTTTATTCGTCGTTTACAACGTGATATGGAAGAACGTGGTCGTTCCCTACAATCGGTTATTGATCAATATCGTGCAACCGTGCGCCCAATGTTCTTACAATTTATTGAGCCTTCTAAACAATATGCGGATATTGTCATTCCTCGTGGCGGTAAAAACCGTATTGCAATCAATATGTTAAAAGCTCAAATCCTTCATTTATTGAATCAAAAATAGGAAATCTTATGCGCCTTTGCGATACTGATATTGAACGCTATCTCGATGATGGCATTATTTCTTTAACTCCTCGTCCAAATAATGACAAAATCAACGGTGCGACGATTGATGTTCGCTTGGGTAATTCTTTCCGCGTATTTCGTGAGCATTCCGCGCCTTTCATTGATTTAAGCGGCCCGAAAGAAGAAGTGTCCGCCCAGCTTGAATCGGTGATGAGCGATGAAATTATTGTGCCTGAAGACGAAGCATTTTTCTTACATCCAGGTACTTTAGCGTTAGCAACCACACTTGAATCAGTGAAATTACCCGCCAATATTATCGGTTGGTTAGATGGTCGATCTTCTTTAGCTCGTTTAGGTTTAATGGTACACGTCACTGCCCACCGCATTGATCCGGGTTGGGAAGGAAAAATCGTATTGGAATTTTATAATTCAGGGAAATTACCATTAGCATTACGTCCAAATATGGTGATTGGTGCATTAAGCTTTGAAATATTAAGTGGCGAAGCGAAACGACCATACAGTAGCCGCAAAGATGCAAAATATAAAAATCAACAAAGTGCGGTTGCGAGTCGTATTGACGAAGATAAGGAATAATCAATGAAAAAGTTCGCGCTTAGCGTAGGGATCGTCGCTTTGGCAATCTTTTCTTTTTTGTATATCCAACTTTATCGAGTACAAAGTTCCATCAGTGAACAACTGGCACAACAAAATATTGCGGTTCAATCAGTCAATTTATCTCTATTTCCACCCGCACTTTCTCTCGAGAAAGTTCAGTCTGAACAATTTTCTGTGCAAAAGATTGAAAGTCAATTCAACCTGTTGCCACTTTTTTACGGTAATATTAACCTTTCCTCACTTCAACTTAAACAGCTCAAATTAAGCAATAAAGCACAAAATCTAGCCGATATAAAAATGCATTTTTCAGCGCTTTCTTTAACTCAATTATTGGCAAAAAAAATAATTTTAAATGGTAATAATCAAATATCTATTAAGTTAGAAAAACCATTTTATGGGAAAAATAAAACCTTTGATTTTACTTTTACTAAAGCTAATATTGACCTCTCTAATGAAAAATTATCGCTCATTCAGTTTGTCAATGCCAAATTAAATAATCAATCACTTGGTTATATTGAAGCTCATGGTGATTTTAACAAGCCATTAAAACGGCTTGTTACCTATATCAAACCACAATGTGATAATAATTGTTTAGCTGTAGTTAATTATCAGAGTGTGGGTGATCAAAGCATGATCAATTTTTCTGGTAAGGAGTTTCCTGTCAAGCCATTGCTTAGCTTATTGAGCTTTCCTGAATCCTTGAGTGGTTACACTGATTTTAAAATCAATTTAGGTTTTAAGAATTCTGAAATAACACAAGGAAAATTCAATTTTCAGGCAAAAAATGGCGAAATTATCGGTGTAAATTTATTAGATATTGTCTCACAATATTTCCCGATTAATTACAGCAATGATTTATTAGCGAATAAAGAATTAAATACACAGTTTGAACAATTTCAAATACAACTCTCACTGTTAAAAGATCAATTAAATGCTGAAAAATTTGAATTAAAAACCCCCACACTTTTGGGAAATGGTACGGGTGTCGTCTCATTAAATCAAATGCAATGTGATATAAATCTTACAGTACGTTCTACAAATAAAAATTATCAAAATCTTATCTTACCAATCCGATTCTTTGGGGATTGTTATTCACCTCAATATAAATTTAATTTTACAAAAGAATTTCGTCATCAACTCATAGACATCATAAAAGAGAAGCTACATTAATGTCACCACTAAATATAAGAAAAATTCAATTATGGCGAGTCCTATTAATGGCATTCGCAGGGTTTATTTTTAATACTACTGAATTCGTCCCTGTTGCAATGTTAAGTGATATAGCAACCAGTTTTAATATGCAAACTGCCGATACAGGACTAATGATGACAGTATATGCCTGGACAGTACTTATTGTATCTCTTCCAGCAATGCTTCTAACAGGTGAAATAGAGCGGAAAAATTTACTTACCAAGCTCTTTATTATTTTCATCATAGGGCATATTTTATCTGTTATAGCATGGAATTTCTGGATTCTACTTATTGCTCGAGTTTGTATTGCCATTGCTCATTCTGTCTTCTGGTCTATTACGGCTTCGCTTGTGATGAGAATCGCACCGAAAGATAAAAAGACACAAGCGCTAGGAATGCTTGCTATAGGAACATCCCTTGCAACAATTTTAGGGTTGCCTATTGGAAGAATTATAGGACAACTCGTAGGCTGGCGTATTACTTTCGGAATTATTGCGCTTTTAGCATTCTTCGTTATGCTACTAATAATTCAACTCTTACCAAAACTACCAAGTAAAAACGCAGGTTCTATTACAAGCTTACCAATACTCGCTAAGCGTCCGCTACTCATTGGGCTTTATATCGCCACAATGCTGATTGTTGCCGCACATTTTACGGCTTATACTTATATTGAGCCTTTTATGATTGAAATAGGCCATTTGGATCCAAATTTTGCAACTTTTGTACTTCTTATTTTTGGTATATCTGGCATTTTAGCTAGCCTTTTATTCAATCGATTACACCGTTTTGGCCCTACTAAATTTGTTGTTGTCGCAATGGCTTTGCAAAGCCTTTCTCTCTTACTATTACTCCTTTCAACAGAATATATCATCACAATGCTTGCTCTTTCTTTTCTTTGGGGAATTGGTGTTGGTTGTATTGGTCTTGCTTTACAAATACGCGTATTAAGACTTGCACCTGATGCAACAGATGTGGCTACGGCTATTTACTCTGGTATTTATAATGCAGGTATCGGTACTGGGGCATTATTTGGAAATCTTGTGGCAACCCATATAGGGCTAGACAAAATTGGCTATATTGGCGCAATGTTAGGATTATGTAGCCTTATTCTTTTTATTGGGTCACATTTAAAATATCGTCATACATTTCTCTCTAAATAATTGAAGCCCTGAATATTTAACAAAAAATAACCGCACTTTAATTTCTCAAAGTGCGGTTAAATATTTCAAGATTTCAATTAGCCGTGATAACGCCCTACACCTAATTCATCTTCTTTACGCGTGCGATTCATCACTTCTTGTGGAGATTGCGCAATACGTAATCCCATTTCATCTTCAGTACGCACTACTTCACCGCGTAGAGAATTGGTATAAACATCAGTGATTTTCACATCCACAAATTTACCAATCATTTCCGGAGAACCTTGGAAATTGACAATACGATTCGTTTCAGTACGTCCCGTTAATTCCATAATGTCTTTCTTCGATGGCCCTTCAACTAACACGCGTTGTTCTGTGCCAAGCATGCGACGGCTAAACTGTGCAGCTTGTTGATTAATACGCTCTTGTAACACATAAAGACGTTGTTTCTTTTCATCTTCCGTTACATCATCTGGCATATCTGCAGCTGGCGTACCTGGTCGGGCAGAATACACAAAACTGAAGCTCATATCAAAGTTCACTTGTGCAATCAAATTCATAGTTTGCTCAAAATCTTCAGCAGTTTCGCCCGGGAAACCAACAATAAAGTCTGAGCTGATTTGAATATCAGGACGCACAGCACGAAGTTTACGAATAATAGATTTATATTCTAATGCTGTATGACCACGTTTCATCATCGTTAATACACGATCAGAACCCGCTTGGACTGGAAGATGTAAGAAACTCACCAATTCAGGCGTATCACGATATACGTCAATAATATCATCTGTAAATTCTATTGGATGACTAGTTGTGAAGCGTAAACGGTCAATACCATCGATAGAGGCCACGAGACGAAGCAACTCAGCAAAGCTACAAATTTGACCATCATGTGTCGGACCACGATAAGCATTCACGTTTTGACCAAGTAAGTTAACCTCACGCACACCTTGATCCGCAAGCTGCGCAATTTCAAATAAGACATCATCAACAGGACGGCTGACTTCCTCACCGCGTGTATAAGGTACAACACAGAAAGTACAGTATTTATTACAGCCCTCCATAATCGAAACGAATGCCGTTGGGCCTTCTGCACGAGGTTCTGGTAAGCGGTCAAATTTCTCAATTTCAGGAAAACTTACATCTACAACAGAACTCTTACCACCACGAATTTGGTTAATCATTTCAGGCAGGCGGTGCAAAGTTTGCGGACCAAAAATAATATCTACATAAGGCGCACGATGGCGAATATGTTCACCTTCTTGAGAAGCTACACAGCCGCCCACACCAATCACTAAATTTGGATTATTTTTCTTTAATTCTTTCCAACGCCCAAGTTGGTGGAAAACTTTTTCTTGTGCTTTTTCACGAATAGAACAGGTATTCAATAATAATACGTCTGCTTCTTCAGGAATTTCAGTAAGTTCTAATCCATGAGTACTTAATAAAAGATCGGCCATTTTAGATGAATCGTATTCATTCATCTGGCAGCCCCAAGTTTTAATATGTAATTTTTGAGTCATTTTCTACAATATCGTCAGGTGTTATAAATAATTAGTCGAATAAAGCGGTCGGTTATTTTACAGGCTTGCAATAATTCTGGCTAGTAAATATTCGGTGAAAAAAAATATCAAAAATAAACCGCACTTTCGTGACAAGCCAAAAGTGCGGTTTAATTCAGCGCAATTTTTAATTATTTCACCAATTCACCACTGGCTTGTAAATCAGCGTGATAAGAAGAACGAACAAATGGCCCACAAGCCGCATGTTCAAAGCCCATTGCATTGGCTTTTTCACGGAATTCATCAAATTCAGCTGGCGGTACATAACGGGCCACTGGCAAATGATGACGGCTAGGTTGAAGATATTGCCCCAACGTGAGCATTGTCACACCATTATCACGTAAATCTTGCATGACTTGTAAAATTTCCTCGTTGGTTTCGCCTAATCCCACCATTAAACCTGATTTAGTTGGGATATTCGGGAACATTTCTTTAAATTCACGCAATAATTTAAGTGACCATTCGTAATCTGCCCCTGGACGAATCTCTTTATATAGGCGCGGCACGTTTTCTAAATTATGGTTAAAGACATCTGGCGGATTATCTTTTAATTTTTCCAATGCCTGTGTAATGCGACCACGGAAATCAGGCACTAAAATTTCAATCTTAATGTTAGGATTAAGCTCGCGCACAGCTTTTACACATTCTGCAAAATGACCCGCACCACGATCAGGCAAATCATCACGATCCACCGATGTAATCACCACATATTTAAGTTTCATATCTTGGATAGTTTCAGCCAATTTTTGTGGCTCTTCAAGATCGGGCGGTAATGGTTTCCCATGCGCGACATCACAGAACGGGCAACGGCGCGTGCAAATTGCGCCTAAAATCATAAAAGTTGCTGTTCCATGATTAAAACATTCGTGTAAATTTGGACAAGATGCTTCTTCACACACGGAATGCAAACCATGACGACGCATTCCATTTTTGATACTTTCAATTTTAAGTGAATTTGCCGGAAGTTTAATTTTCATCCATTCAGGCTTTTTCAATAGCTCTTGGTTTGGATCAATATTTTTTACTGGAATAATCGACGTTTTTGCCGCATCGCGATATTTTACACCGCGTTCCATTTTGAAAGGCGTAGACATAAGCGTTCCTAAATAAAAATGCCCAAACAGGGCATTTTTGATCATTAAATATTACAAATTTGTTACATTATAGCCTAAAAGCTCAGCAAAGTGTTTAATTAATTTTGGTGAAACCTTATCACAATTAGCCTCATATTGATTAACAAAATCCGCTAATTGACACATTTCAAGACCAGCATAGCCGCATGGGTTAATATAATGAAATGGATTCAGATCCATATTAATATTCAATGCTAACCCGTGAAAAGAGCAACCACGACGAATACGCAGCCCAAGAGAACAAATCTTTTTTCCATCCACATACACGCCTGGCGCATCAGGTTTTGGATAACTTTCAATACCATATTCAGCTAAAGTTTTTACCACCGTTTGTTCAAGTGCGGTAACTAATTGACGTACATTTAAATTCTCATGACGCTTAATATCAATGAGCACATACATCACTTGCTGACCGGGTGCATGATAGGTTATTTGCCCACCACGATCCGACTGCACCACAGGTATTTCACTACGTTGTAAAAGATGCTCAGGTTTACCTGCTTGCCCTTGGGTAAATACAGGAGGATGTTGCACCAACCAAATTTCGTCTTGCGTTTCTGCTGTGCGACTATCTGTAAAATTCTGCATTTTATGCCAAATTTCTTGATAATCTTGCAACCCTAACTGACGAACCATAAGGGAATTATTCATGCTAGATGACCATTTTTACGCCTTCAACTTTAGCAAGTTCTTTATAAAGTGTTTCTACCTGCTCAAAGTTTTCAGCAATAATGTCGATTGAAACCGAATTATAGGTACCTTTACTACTCCGTTTTTCCTTAGGAATATAATCACCTTTAATATATTTTTGGACGACTTGAATTAGATCTTGTGCTAACCCCTCGCGATTAATTCCAGCAACTTTAAATGTCATTTTTGCTGGAAATTCCATTAATTCTTTAAGTTTTGCGTAATCGTTTTCTGTTGTCATATTATTTCCCAATAATAAAAATGATGTGTGGATAGTACACCACCCACACATTACGAATGCCTCAGTTAAAAATGAAAAAAGTGCGGTAAGTTTCTGGCATATTTTATGCAAATAAGCCTTTCACAGTGAGCACGAGCCAATCCCAAACTTTTCCGAAAATACTCGCTTCGCCCACTTCATCCATCACTTGTAAGTTTACCGCTGCAATATCTTTACCTTCTAATTGATAAATGACTTTACCTACGACTTGACCTTTTGCTAAAGGCGCTTGTAAGTTTTTACTTTCTAACTCATATCGAGCTTTAAGCTCATTTTGTTTGCCTTTCGGAACCGTGATAAAACTATCTTGTAAGGTTCCTAATTTCACACTACCTTTATTACCATAATAAACAGGTTGTTCTGAAACTTCTTTGCCTGCCTCTAAAGTTTTAAATGTTTCGAAATTAGCAAAGCCCCATTGTAAAAGTTTTTTACTTTCTACTTCACGACCTTTGTAAGTTGGAACACCCATTACTACAGAAATTAAACGCATATTGTTTGGTGTAGTCGCTGAAGCAACTAAGTTATATCCAGCTTGGCTAGTATGGCCTGTTTTCATTCCATCAACATTGATGGTTTTATCCCATAATAGGCCATTACGGTTAGGTTGTTTGATTTTATTAAATGTAAAATCTTTTTCTGAGTAAATTTTATATTCTTCAGGTAAATCACGAATAATATGTGCTCCAATAAGCGCCATATCACGAGCAGAAGAATATTGATTAGGATCGTCTAAACCATGCGGCGTGGTGAAATTTGTATTTTTCAAACCAAATTGTTGAACATATTTGTTCATTGTTTCTACAAAGTTCGGGACATTGCCAGAAATATATTCAGCCAATGCCACTGTTGCATCATTACCGGATACAACAATCACACCACGATTCAAATCTGCTACAGATACTTGTGTATTTAAATCTAAAAACATTTTTGATGAGTCAGGGAAATTACGCCCCCACGCACTCTGACCGATAGTTACCATATCGGTATTGTGAATTTTACCCTGTTTTAAAGCGCTCCCTACCACATAACTTGTCATCATTTTTGTTAATGATGCAGGATATTGACGCTCATCAGGATTAAGTGCGGCCAAAATTGCGCCTGAATTGTAATCCATCAATACATACGTTTGAGCAGTAATTTGTGGTGGGGTTACGCCAAACTGGATATCCTCGGCAGCTACCGAAAAAGCACTAAGTGCTACAAAACTTGATAAAAATGCGATTTTTGTTGTTCTTTTCAACATAGTGTGTTCCTACAATTAATTTTTATATGTGTAAACAATTAGTGGCTTGTTTACTGCCATTTTTTGTAATTTGGTTCTTACTTGTGACATTTGTGTTTCGTTATCAAAAGGTCCAATGTGAATTTCGTATTTATTGCCTGAGCGATTTACTTCGGCTTGAATATTATCTAACGCGAGTTGCGTAATTAACTTATCAGCTTGACTACGAGAAGTAACCTCAAGCATTTTCAAACGATAAACTTCATTTCCTTTTTTTTCATTTATCATCTTAAACGACTTATTAGAAGATTCATTAAATTTCACTAAACGATCAGCAGCTTCTTGAGTTTTTGCATGCTTAGCCAGCGTTCTTGTCGCTGCCCCCGATAAATTCCCATTTTTAGCAACATGCAACGCCTCAATTCTAACATGCCCCATACCTCGAGAAATTAATCCAATTTCTTTCGCCGCCGCATGAGAAAGATCAATTAAACGTTTATCACTAAAAGGCCCTCGATCGTTAATACGTACAATCACTTTTCGATTATTATGTAAATTCGTCACCAAGGCATAAGAATTGATTGGAAGCGTTTTATGTGCTGCAGTAAATTGTGTTGAATTATAAACATCACCACTTGCAGTTCTACGCCCATTAAATTTGAGATGATAGTAACTAGCCATCCCTTCTTTCGTATAAGATTTAGCATCATCTTCAGTTTTTGTCGTATAAGTTTGCCCTTTCACAGAATAAGTACTAGGAGAAGGTACTTTGGTTATAATCGAAAGTTTATCCCCTTGGATACCATACATTTTGTGAGTGTCCGCATGGGCTGAAAAGCTAGTAATTATAGCAAACAAAGCAAGTGCGGTCAGATTTAATAATGTTTTTAATTTCATAAGTGTTGACTATTTTCATTTATTTACTCTTTTAAGAAAAGCAAAAATGAAATTAGTTCCCTTTCATAAATTTTACTTGATGTGTATGAACTGACATCACCAAGCCAAAAGCAGCCATAATAGCAACGTAAGAAGTGCCACCGTAGCTGAATAAAGGTAATGGCACCCCCACTACAGGCAAAATACCACTTACCATGCCTATGTTAACAAACACATAAACAAAGAAAATTAACGTCGTTGCACCAGCAAGAATTCGCCCAAAAGAAGTTTGATCGTTCACGGCAATTATCAAACCACGTATAATAATGAACATATAAATGGAGATCAAAATAAGAAAACCAACCATTCCATGTTCTTCACTCATTACAGCAAAAATAAAATCTGTATGAGGTTCAGGTAAAAATTCAAGCTGGGATTGCGTACCCTGCATCCAGCCTTTTCCCCAAAGGCCACCAGAACCAATCGCAATCTTTGATTGTAAAATATGATAGCCAGCACCGAGAGGATCTTTTTCTGGGTCCAATAATGTGAGAACGCGAGTACGTTGATAATCGTGCATTAGATATAGCCACATGATCGGAATAAATCCAGCTAAGCCAATCACTGCTGCTAAAATTAGCCACCAACTCATTCCCGCTAAAAATACTACAAATAAACCTGACGCACTTACCAAAATTGATGTGCCTAAATCAGGTTGTATAGCTACAAGTAAAGTCGGAATCATAATCATTGCAATCGCAATAAATGTTTCACTTAATTTAGGTGGAAGTGGTCGATTACCTAAATACACAGCGACCATTAATGGTACCGCAAGCTTTATAATTTCAGATGGCTGAAAACGAATAAATCCGAGATCAAGCCAACGCTGTGCACCTTTACTCGTTGTTCCAATAGCATCCACTAAAATCAACATGATAAAGCCTATCAGATAGAGATAAGGCGCAATACGTTGATAAAATTTAGGTGGGAATTGTGCCATGACGAGCATAACAGTAAATCCAAGAAAAACCTGAATAATACGGTTGTTAAACATGATTTCACTGGCACCAGTTGCACTATAAAGCACAAGCATACCATAGGCTGTTATTGCAACTAAGCCAATAAAAAGCCAAAAATCAATATGCAAACGTTGCCATGCGCGCAACCAGAAAGGTATTTTATCTTCCATTTATCTGCTCGCTCTCTTGTGGTAAATCTTCTTTTTGCTGAATGGTTGCATTATATTTTTCAACTTGTGGTAAACGCTGATTTAAATAGTAATCCATCACTTTACGCGCTAACGGTGCGGCATTACTTGAACCACCACCCGCATTCTCTAAAATAACTGTCACAACCAATCTAGGGTTTTCATAAGGTGCATATGCGGTAAACCATGCGTGATCGTGCAATTCTTTTTTCAATCCAGCCGCATTGTATTTTTCATTTTCTTTGAGACTAAAAACTTGTGCCGTACCCGACTTACCCGCAACTCTATAATTAGCACCGGCAAATGCCTTTCGTCCAGTGCCTGCTGCAGAATTAACAACATTATACATTCCACGTTTTGCTGCATCCCAATAATTTTGTTTTGGCTCACTAATATCAGGATAAATCAATGGATCTTTATAAGGTGATAATTCCGCACCTTCAATAGCTTTCATTAAATGTGGTGTATTTACTTTACCGTTATTGACTAATATTGCTGTTGCTTTTGCTACTTGTAACGGCGTAGCAGTCCAATAACCTTGCCCAATACCAACTGAAATCGTATCACCCAATACCCAAGGACGTTTATAGCGTTTTTGTTTCCATTCACGACTTGGCATATTGGCAGCCGCTTCTTCCTGAATTTCAATACCTGTTGGCATGCCGAAACCAAAGCGTTTCATCCAATCAGAAAGACGATCAATCCCCATACTATGAGCCACTTGATAAAAATAGGTATCAGATGATTCTGTAATTGCTTTATTTAAATCTGTATAACCATGACCGCTCTTTTTCCAATCTCGGAATCGCTTAGTCGTATTTGGCAATACCCAATAGCCGGGGTCAAAAATCGTCGTATTTTGGGTAATCACATTTTCAGTTTGTGCGGCTACTGCAATAAAAGGTTTCACTGTAGAAGCAGGAGGATACACCCCTTGGGTCGCACGACTATAAAGCGGGCGAGCAGGATCATTTAGTAGACGCTTATAATCTTCTGACGAAATACCATCAACAAACAAATTATTATCATAACTTGGCGTAGACACCATAGCCAGCACACCACTATCTTTTGGATCTAATACAACAATTGCGCCTTTTTGTCCTGCCAAAAGATCTGTGATATAACGCTGCAACTCTAAATCAATAGTAAGATAAATACTTTTTCCTGCTACTGAAGGTTGTTCACGTAACTTGCGAATAACTTTACCACGATTGTTAATTTCTACTTCTTCAAAACCTGTGGTGCCATGCAACTCATCTTCATAATAGCGTTCAATCCCCAATTTACCCATATCATTGCTACCAGAATAATTGGCAAATTTTTCATCTTTTTTCAAACGTTCAACATCTTTATCGTTGATTTTTCCCACATAACCTAAAATATGCGTCATAATCTCGCCATATAAGTAATAGCGTTTGAAATAAGGACGTACATCTAAACTCGGATACTGATAGCCACTTACTGCAAAACGTGCGATTTGTTCTTCTGTTAAATTCGGTTTCAATAAAATAGGCGTGTAACGCGTTCCTCGGCGACGTTCCTTTTTAAAATTTTCAATATCATTATCCGTCAATCCCACAATGTAGCGTAATTCACCTAAAGTGCGGTCTAAATTTTCAGTTTTTTCTGGCACAATGTATAAACCAAAAAAAGTAAGATTTTCGGCTAATAATTTACCGTAACGATCATAGATTAAGCCACGCGTTGGGGGTAAAGGTAATAATTTAATTCGGTTACCATTAGAACGCGTTTGGTAAGTATCGAAATTAACAATCTGTAGCTGATAAATATTAGTGAATAACACCCCTGTTAATAGCAAAATCCCCAAAAAAGCCACTAAAGTTCGGCGTGCAAAAAGGTTACGCTCCGCTTTTTTATCGCGGAACGGCTCATGAGTTGGAGTATTGAAGAATCTTTTTAAATTCATCTGACTAAAAATGAGGATTTACTATTCTCGATGATAAGGATGATTAGTCGTAAGAGACCACGCACGATACAAACTTTCAGCCACCACAACACGAACAAGCGGGTGAGGTAATGTCAAGGGTGAAAGCGACCAGCTTTGCTCTGCTGCAGCTTTACATTCAGGTGAAAGGCCCTCTGGCCCACCGATCAATAAACATACTTCACGGCCATCGTTTTTCCACGCTTCTAGTTGCTCGGCTAATTGCAGGGTGGTCCAAGGTTTACCTGGAATATCTAATGTCACAACTTTACCTTTTCCACAGGCAGCTAACATCGCCTTACCTTCTTGTTCTAAAATGCGTTTAATATCAGCATTTTTTCCACGCTTGCCTGCTGGGATTTCAATCAGTTCAAAAGGCATATCTTTTGGGAAACGGCGTTGATATTCCTCAAACCCCGTTGTAACCCAAGAAGGCATTTTTGTTCCGACAGCAATTAACGTGATTTTCACAAGTCATCCTTATCTAAAAAGTGCGGTTATTTTTCACCGCACTTCACTAAAATTTACGCCCAAAGTTTCTCTAATTGATACATTTCACGCGCGTCACGTTGCATGATATGTACGATTGCTTGACCAAGATCCACCACAATCCAATCTGCAGTATTTTTACCTTCTTCACCAAAAGTTTCAAAACCTGCTTTTTTACATTCTGTAATTAAATTCTCTGCCATTGCAGAAACTTGGCGGCTCGATGTACCCGTGCAAATAATCATATTATCCGTAATCGAGGATTTTCCACGTACATCAAAATGTACAATATCTGTTCCCTTTAAGCCATCTAAGGTTTTCATCAAAAATTCAATTAGTGCCATTTTGTTCTCGCTTCGCAATAAAAGTGCGAGATTCTATCATTGAATACCCTCTCGCGCAAAATCCATGCAAAAAAATAAGCGCGAAATTAACCGCGCTTTTGTTTGTATAAATTGAACTTGTTTTGGCTATGCCGCCCACAATAACACTGCTAATAATTGTGGAGACATTATCCGCAAGAACATCACCAATGGATACACAGTGGCATAAGAAAGTGCTGCTGCACCGTTATCTTCTTTAATTTCATTCGCAAATGCTAAAGCAGGAGGATCTGTCATGGAACCTGCAAGTAAACCACAGATTGTAAGGTAATTCAGTTTGCCATATAGACGAGCCAAAATACCGGTAATCATTAATGGAATAAAGGTGATAAAAATACCGTATCCCATCCATTCAAGACCTGAACCATTCAACAAGGTATCAAAGAAACTTCCACCGGATTTTAAACCTACCACAGCCAAGAAAAGAACAATCCCTATTTCACGCAATGCCAAGTTAGCACTAGGTGGCATAAACCAGTAAAGTTTACCAATCGTGCCAATTCTCGCTAAGATCAACGCAACCACCAATGGTCCGCCAGCAAGCCCTAATTTTAACGCTACTGGGAAACCTGGAATATAGAATGGGATCGAGCCAACAAGCACACCTAAACCAATACCGATGAACACAGGTAACATTTGCACTTGAAGTAATTTTTGTTGTGCATTACCAATTACGGAAATAGCTTTGTTTAGCACATCGGTATGCCCCACCATATGAAGTACGTCACCAAATTGCAAGGTTGTATTCGCTGTTGGCACTAATTCAATACCCGCACGATTCAAGCGCGAAATCACCACACCATATTTTTGATGAATACCCAACGTGCGGATCTTTTTACCTAAGACTTTTTCATTAGTAACCACTACACGTTCGGCACGAATCTCCCCACTATAAGAGGATGTTGGCGCATCTACCTCATGACCAATAATCAAGCGCATTTTAGATAGAGCTGCATCATCGCCGACTAATTGCAAAATATCATTGGTACGAATTTCTGTGCTAGCCTTTGGAACAATTTCCATGTCCTCGCGTTTTAAACGAGAGCAAACCACTTCCTCATCACTAAATCCTGGCACTTCAATCAGCATCAAACCATCTAAATTTTGGTTGGTCACTTTTAAAGAAATATTATGTAAACTTTCTTTTTCTTGACCGCTCTCCGCATTAAAACGTGCCGCTTCATCGTCCACTTTAACTTTAAAAAATAAGCGGATTAACCACATTGCAAGCAAAATACCACAAATCCCGAATGGGTAAGCCATCGCATAAGACATCCCCATTGTCACTGTAGTTTGTTGCACGCCAAGTTCAGTCAAAATTTGCTGACCAGCACCAAGGGCTGGCGTGTTAGTTACTGCCCCTGCGTAAATACCAAGAGCGATATCTAACGGGACATCCGCAACCTTATGCACAATCACCGCTGCAACAGACCCCAGAACAACGATTAAAATAGCAAACGCATTCAGTTTTAAACCTGATTTTCTTAAAGATGCAAAAAAACCAGGCCCAACTTGAATCCCAATCGTATAAACGAACAGAATCAAGCCAAACTCCTGCACAAAATGCAACGTACGTGCATCTAATTGCAAGCCATATTGATTGGTGAAATGAGCCACAATGATGCCACCAAACAGCACACCACCGATGCCAAGCCCAACCCCACGGATCTTCCAATGCCCGATCCATAAACCGATTACGGCAACGAGGGCAAGAAGACTAATCGTGATTGCAATATCACTCATATTGACCCCTTAAAAATGAAATTTAACTCCTTCGGATTATATCCAAGTTGTTTTTTGAAAACCTTAACCAAACTCAAAAAATGCTACGTTCGTCACATTTTTTCTTGCGAAATTGAGCATAGACTCTACAATACCGAAAATTTTGACCCTTTTACAAAAAGTGCGGTTATTTTTCACCGCACTTTTATCTCGGATGGAATATTTATGGATTACGGCCAAGAAGCCATTACTTCTCTTATTTGGATTTTACAAACGCTAGCCATCACCTCTGTCGTCTTTAGTTTTGGCATTTTTCTTTTGGTGCGTTTTACCCAATGGGGAAAACAATTTTGGATGTTTGCAGGTGGCTATCTTTCACCTAAACGTAGCATAAAACCTATCCTATTCTTTCTGCTTATTGTTGCGATGACATTACTCAGCGTACGTATCAGCCTTGTACATTCTGAGTGGTACAAAAATATGTACACATCATTGCAAGAATTTAATGAACATGTATTTTGGCAACAAATGGGCTTGTTCTGCGTCATTGCCGCAAGTTCTGTTTCAGCAGCATTAATAAGCTATTATTTAGAGCAACGTTTTACCATTAACTGGATTGAATGGCTCAACGAACAATTTGTAGATAAATGGATGGCACATCGCGCTTATTACAAAACACAATATTTATCCGAAAATCTTGATAACCCTGATCAACGTATTCAACAAGATGTCCAATCTTATGTAAAAACCACGCTTTCTTTAAGCACCGGAGTCATTGATGCGGTCACCTCGATGATCTCTTACACGATTTTGTTATGGGGATTAGCGGGTCCAATGATGGTACTTGGCGTGGAAATTCCACATATGATGGTGTTCTTAGTATTTGGCTATGTCATTTTCACTACCCTTATTGCATTTTGGCTCGGTCGTCCATTAATCTCTTTGAATTTTATTAATGAACGCTTAAACGCAAACTACCGTTATTCTTTAATTCGCATAAAAGAATATGCCGAAAGTATTGCTTTTTATGCGGGTGAAAAGGTAGAAAAAAATCAGCTTTACCAACAATTCAATGCTGTCATCCATAACATGTGGGTAATCGTATTTAGAACGCTAAAATTTTCAGGATTTAACTTAGTCGTAAGCCAAGTTTCTGTTGTTTTCCCATTGTTAATTCAAGTTGGACGTTACTTTGAAAAACAAATAAAACTCGGTGATTTAATGCAAACTTTACAAGTATTTGGAAAATTGCACAGTAATCTTTCATTTTTCCGTAATACTTACGACAGTTTTGCTGGATATAAAGCGACGCTCGATCGTTTAACCGGTTTCATCTATGCCATTGAAATGGTGAATCATGAATCGCAAGCACAAATTCACAATCACCCTACAGATGTTATTTTCAACAACTTAAGTGTTAAAAATCCATTAGGTCACACACTGGTAGAAAATCTCAATATTACGCTACCGCAAGGAACGAGTTTACTCATTCAAGGAAAATCTGGTGCAGGAAAAACGACACTTTTACGAACAATCGCAGGACTCTGGAGCTACGCAGAAGGTGAGGTGATTTGCCCAATAAACAGTCAACTTTTCTTATCACAAAAACCCTATGTGCCACAAGGAAATTTGATGTCGGCATTAACTTATCCCAATAAGCCTGACAATATTTCACATACACAAGCGGTAGAAATATTAAATAAAGTGCAACTGGGACATTTGGCTGAACAATTAGAAAAAGAACAAGACTGGACGCGTATTCTTTCTCTTGGTGAGCAACAGCGTTTAGCGTTTGCGCGTTTGATTCTACACAAACCTGCCGTAGCCTTCTTAGATGAAGCCACAGCTAGTATGGATGAAGGTTTAGAATTTGCGATGTATCAACTATTAAAACAAGAGCTACCAAAAACCACGCTAATCAGTGTTGGCCACCGTTCAACGCTGAAAACTTTACATCAGCAGCAACTGACTCTTCAAGATAAAGGCCAGTGGCAACTCACGTAAAAAACACGAAAAACAACTGTAATTTCAACACATTTTTTGGTACATTTAGCACAATTTTTTTGCGTGCTTGGCTATGAGATAATCTCACTTTTTCAGCCAAGCAAAATTAACTCTGATTTTAGAATAGGATAATTATGTTATTTAAAAAAATTCGTGGACTTTTCTCAAATGATCTTTCTATCGACTTAGGTACTGCAAACACGTTAATTTATGTGAAAGGTCAAGGTATTGTCTTAGATGAGCCTTCGGTTGTTGCCATTCGACAAGATCGCGTTGGTTCACTAAAAAGCATCGCTGCTGTAGGTAAAGAAGCAAAATTAATGCTTGGACGTACACCAAAAAGCATCGCTGCCATTCGCCCAATGAAAGATGGTGTAATCGCAGACTTCTTTGTTACAGAAAAAATGTTGCAATACTTTATCAAACAAGTTCACAGCGGTAATTTTATGCGTCCAAGCCCTCGTGTACTTGTCTGTGTGCCTGCTGGTGCAACACAAGTAGAACGTCGTGCAATTAAAGAATCCGCAATCGGTGCTGGTGCGCGTGAAGTATATTTAATTGAAGAACCAATGGCAGCAGCAATCGGCGCTAAATTACCTGTTTCTACTGCAGTTGGTTCTATGGTAATTGATATCGGTGGCGGTACAACTGAAGTTGCTGTTATTTCCTTAAACGGTATCGTATATTCTTCTTCAGTTCGTATCGGTGGTGACCGTTTTGATGAGGCAATTATTTCTTATGTTCGCCGCACTTTTGGTTCTGTTATCGGTGAACCTACTGCTGAACGCATTAAACAAGAAATTGGTACAGCCTACATTCAAGAAGGTGATGAAATTAAAGAAATGGAAGTGCATGGTCATAATCTTGCTGAAGGTGCGCCTCGTTCATTCACCTTAACCTCACGTGATGTGTTAGAAGCTATTCAACAGCCCTTAAATGGTATTGTTGCAGCCGTTCGAACCGCACTTGAAGAATGTCAGCCAGAACATGCTGCAGACATTTTTGAGCGTGGTATGGTATTAACTGGTGGTGGTGCACTACTACGCAATATCGATATTCTCCTTTCTAAAGAATCGGGAGTGCCAGTCATCATTGCTGAAGATCCATTAACCTGTGTTGCTCGCGGTGGTGGTGAAGCGTTAGAAATGATCGATATGCACGGTGGCGACATTTTTAGTGACGAAATTTAATTTAGAACAAAAATAAAAAGTGCGGTTAAAATGACCGCACTTTTCCTTTTAATCTTTTTATCTCAACGTAGGACGCTTAATGAAGCCTATTTTCGGTAAAGCCCCCCCGCTTGGCATTCGATTATTATTAGCAGTAGCAGCTTCCCTTTCTTTAATCTTAGCTGATGGTCAAACTAATTCAATGACTAAAGCTCGCAGCGCCATGGAAACTGCAGTGGGTGGGCTCTATTATCTTGCCAATAGCCCTCGTACCGTATTAGATGGGGTATCAGATAATTTAGTGGATACCAGTAAATTACAAATCGAAAATAAAGTATTACGCGAACAATTACGTGAAAAAAATGCAGATTTACTCTTACTAGATCAACTCAAAGTCGAGAATCAGCGTTTACGTTTATTGTTAAACTCCCCTTTACGCACCGATGAATACAAAAAGATTGCGGAAATTTTAACTGCAGAAACCGATGTTTATCGTCAACAAATTGTTATTAACCAAGGCGAAAAAGACGGTGCGTATGTAGGCCAGCCTGTAATTGATGAAAAAGGCGTTATTGGTCAAATTATTTCTGTGGGCGAGAACACCAGTCGAGTACTACTCTTAACCGATGTTACCCATTCTATTCCCGTACAAGTTCTACGTAACGATGTTCGCGTCATTGCAAGTGGTACAGGGCATACTGATGAGCTAACTCTTGATAATGTACCTCGTTCTGTGGATATTGAAAAAGGCGACTTACTTGTAACGTCTGGTCTTGGTGGCCGCTTCCTTGAAGGCTATCCAGTAGCGGTTGTACAAAGCGTTTCACGTGATGGTTCCAATTACTTTGCGACTGTCAAAGCCAAACCTCTCGCAGCCCTTGAACGCTTACGCTATGTATTACTACTTTGGCCAAGCAATTTAGATATGTCTAAAGTAAAATCTATGTCTCCAGAAGAGGTGCGTAATTTAGTACAAAAACGTTTAGAAAGCCAAGCGAATGAAGCTGATTACAAAGTAAAAAAAGCCCCGTTAACAGACGATAATCTTCAAGAAAATAAGGATAAATCAACAGTTGAACCTGAAATTCCAACCGATGCACCGCAAAATGAAGAAGCTGTACCGTCAGAACAACAAGAACATAGGGAAGAAGATTAATGCAAACTCGCTTTATTTTACAATGGCTCACAATTTTAAGCTTCTTTGTCGTGGCATTAGTGCTAGAACTCGCCCCCTGGCCGCTTGGTTTTCAAGCATTTAAGCCTGCTTGGTTAGTTCTCGTTTTACTTTACTGGGTTCTGGCTATTCCAAATAAAGTCAGTATTGGATGGGCATTTTTATTAGGACTTGTATGGGATTTAATCCTAGGTTCCACATTAGGCATTCATGCTTTAGTCCTTTCTGTGACAATTTACTTTGTGGCAAAAAACTATCTCGTACTCAGAAATTTATCGCTTTGGTTTCAAAGTCTTTTAGTGATTGCGTTTGTGTTTATTGTCAGATTAGCTATTTTCTTAGTCGAATTCTCCCTGCATACCGCATTTTTTAACTGGCAAGAAATCTTTGGAGCATTGGCTTCTGGAATCTTATGGCCATGGGTATTTTTATTAATGCGTAAAATCCGCCGAAAAGTTAAATTACATTAAAAAAGAGAGATAAACATCTCTCTTTTTATGACTCGTGAATGTGCAAACACCTAATTCAACTGCTTGTTCGCATCCATCAAAGAATCACATTCCCAGCCGATATACTCTCCCCAAAATTGTCCAGCCAGTTTTTCAAACCGTTCTACTTGTTCAAAAATATCACCATTATCTAATGAAATTTCTTGCTCTAATTTCACCAAGAAATAAGGCTCATCTTCATTAAACTGAATAGCTTGTGCGGAATATTGTAATGTCGTGAAAGAATAATCCCCTAAACTAAGCTCATCCATAAAAGGGAACATTTTCTCTTCTTCATCAAAATGAAAACTATGCTCCACCAGATACGTATCACTTAAATCACGACCTTTATTTTTCAATAAATCAATTAACTCTTCCGTTGCATTTAATTTAATCTCTAATGGAGAAGCAAGCAAAAAGTCAAAATAAGTATCCCAACTTAAATCCTTTTGTACATTAATATCTTTAACAAAATCAATTTGTTGTAAGGTTTCTACTACAAGATTTTCATGCTCACAGTAAAAATGCATTTTAGCTTGGGAATTACAAATAAAATGTCCCGCAAAAAATACATTCGGAAGTGCGGTTAATTGCGCCAGAATTTTAAATACACGATTAATTAACTTATCGTATTCAACTTCTGAGGGCAAACCTGTTTCATCATCTGCCTTATAAGCGATTGTGAATTGCACTATTTTATCGAGATCTTTACCGTGATATTTTTCAACATCTTCAATATTTGCGGTAAACACGGCGGGCATACCATTCACGGTAGAACGATAATTCTGCCAATTTGCCATATCCATTTCGCTTTCCTATTTAAATTCAGCCCAAATCGGTGCGTGATCAGAAGGTTTTTCCATTGCTCGAATATCTAGTGCAATGCCCACATCGACACAGCGTTCAGCCAATTTTTGACTTACTAAAATATGATCAATTCGTAAACCTCGATTATCATCAAAACCTTTAGAACGGTAATCAAACCACGAGAATTTATCATTTACCGTTGGGTTCAGCTTACGGAAACTATCTTCTAATCCGTAATCGTACAAACGTTGATACCACGCTCGTTCTTCTGGTAAGAAAGAGCATTTACCCGTGCGTAACCAACGTTTACGATTTTCATCGCCGATACCAATATCTAAATCACTTGGGCTAATATTCATATCACCCATAATTAAAATAGGATTCGATTTGTCGTGTTCTTTTTCTAAATACTGTTGAAGATCTGCATAAAATTTCTCTTTAGCTGGAAATTTAGTCTCGTGCGCACGGCTTTCCCCTTGAGGGAAATAGCCATTAATTACAGTCAGTAAACCAAAATCAGTTTCAAGATCAGCCATAATAATGCGTTTTTGCGCATCTTCATTGTCTGTTGGAAAACCACGACGAACCGCTTTAGGTTCTTGTTTAGTCAATAATGCTACGCCATAGTGACCTTTCTGTCCGTGATGAAATACGTGATAACCTAAGTTTTCTGTAATTTCATAAGGAAAAGCTTCATCAGCAACTTTAATTTCTTGCAAGCCGATTACATCTGGCTGATATCTTTCAATAATGGCTTCAAGTTGATGTGGGCGAGCACGTAAACCATTTATATTAAAAGAGATAAATTTCATTTTTGTTCCTATTAAAGAGTAAAATTGCCTTTATTATACAGAGATTTCTATTTTGATAAAAACGGCTTTGCCAAATAAGCCTTAATTTGCTCAGACACACTGGATTTAATCCAAAATTGCCCTTGAGAGGGTAAACAAGTTACCGAAATAAAATCATTCAAATAATCAAATTCCAATTGAGCAGCATGCAAATAAGTGCGGTCAATTTCTTCAGTATTTTTACCATAAAGTCCATCGCCTAAAATCGGACTACCTAAACTTTTCATCGCAACACGTAATTGATGAGTTTTCCCCGTTTGTGGTTTTAAAATAAATAAACGTAAATTAGGCTCACAGCTGACACTTTCAAAACGCGTAATTGCGGGATTGTCTTTTGTTTGGCAAAGTTTCCATGCGCCATCTCGGGCTTTCTTCATATCCCCGATAATCAAACCTTGTTTCTTTTTAGGCTTTTGGTTACTTAATGCCAGATAAGTTTTATGGATTTTATGTTCAGAAAAAAGTCGCGAAAATTCAGCCGCACTTTCAGCATTCAACGCCAAAATTAATAACCCCGAAGTCACCTTATCCAAGCGATGAACTAACCAGACTTGAGGCACATTCAATTGCTTTGCAACAAGTTCTGTTAAACCTTGTTCTGCTTGATCTTTATGAACGCTAATACCTTCCGGCTTGTTGATAATAATAAAATCGCTATGTTGATAAACAACCTCGATTTTCATCAGACTTGCTCCTTTTTGTAAATTTTATTTTTACCGAGAACAATATCTTTCACCGAGCTAAGTAATTCCTGTTGAATATGGGAAAGCTTTGGTTTTTCATTTAATTGAAATGCTAACGGGCGACAAAGCTCCATTGCTTTCACGCCTAATCTAACAGTAAGCAATCCTACTCCAATTCCTTGAGCGATACGCGCAGAAAGTTTTGCTGTCACATCTTGAGAAAGCCAATCCATTCCAATATCTTGTGCCACTTCGGTTGCCCCAGCAAAAGCGATATTGACCAATACCATTCTTAACAATCTAATACGTGAAAAATACCCTAATTCAATTCCATAAATCTCAGCAATCTTATTCATTAATCGAAGATTTCTCCACGCAATAAAAAACATATCCACCACAGCAAGTGGACTAATCGCGACAATCACCGCTGATTCAGCGGCCATTTTACTAATCAATTTTTTAGCTTGTGCATCAAAAGTAGACAAAACATTACGACTGAATAAATGCGTAATTTCTTGCGCTGAATAAGCTTCATTTAATTGACGTTGCCATTGAATTACCGCTGGAGAATCATTTTCCAAACGTAGCGATTTTGCAATATCTAAGCAAAGAACTTTACTTTTTTCTACGCTCTGAACAGAAAAAACATCGCCATTTTTTACCTCACTTTCTAACCAAATCTGCTGACTTTGTTGTTGCAATTGCTCACGTTTTTTTAAACGAACTAAACGTCGCCACTCACCAATAATCTCTTTAATACCCAATAAAATGATAATTAAACTGACTAAAGCAAAAGCAAGATAAATCCATTGATGTTGTTGATAGCTATCCCAAATCCATTGCACGGATTGCGCAACTGTCGCTGCACCAAATAAAAGTGCGGTAAATTTTAATAAAGTTTTTCCAAAACCTGATTTTGGTTTCAATGCCTGTTCAAGTTGAGCATCAAGTAATTTCCCTTCCAAGGGCTCATCCAGCTTTGTTTCTACATGATGAAACTCTTGCTTAGGCTGATATTGTTCTTCCTTAATGTTGACTGAATGTTCAAAAATTTGTTTTTCCATTGCCTATTCCAAAAAATAACCCCACTGAAAAGTGGGGTCACAACGTCAAAATTCAATCATTATTCATCGCTTGAGAAGATAGAAAGTAATCTTAATAAACTCAAGAATAAATTGTAGATTGAAACATAAATATTCACGGTTGCGCGAATGTAATTCGTTTCACCACCGTGAATGATATTACTCGTTTCATACAAAATAGTCATTGTAGAGAACACAACAAATAATGCGCTAATTGCAACTGATAACGCAGGAATTTGGAAGAAGAAACTTGCCACCATACCAAGCAATAGCACAATAAATAATGCGAACATTGCGCTTGATAAAAATGACATATCTTTTTTCGTAGTCAATACATAAGCGGAACACGCGAAAAATACGATAGCAGTTCCTGCGAATGCAAGCATAATCAAATCTTCCATTCCACGTGCCACATACATATTTAAAATTGGCCCGATGGTGTATCCCATGAATCCTGTGAAAGCAAAGGTCGCCAAAATACCAGCAGGACGATCAGCTAATTTATTTGTTAAGAAAAGTAAGCCATAAAAACCCACTAATAACACAATAATATTTGGATATGGCAAGTTTAGACTCATTGAAATAAACGCAACAACCGCTGAAAATGCCATGGTTAATCCCAATAAAAAATACGTGTTACGCAACACTTTATGTGTGCTGAGTAGCGATTCCTGCTGACCATCCACAATAAGACGTGATTGCATAAAAGCTCCTTGTAAAATAAGTAAAAAGTCTCCTGTAAAGTAAGGGCTAGGGGTAAAAAAGTCAATGGTATTAATGGAATTAATTTCATCAAAATGAATAAATTATCATCACCTAAACTTAAATCATGAGATTTCTGTTTACATCAATAAAATATTCATTATACTACGCCCATCAATCACGGAGGAATGGTCGAGTGGTTGAAGGCACCGGTCTTGAAAACCGGCGAGGGTTTACGCCCTCCTAGGGTTCGAATCCCTATTCCTCCGCCATCAGAATCAAAAAATCCCTAAGTCGAAAGGCTTAGGGATTTTTACATTCCGTAAACCATCTTTTCGCCTGTAAGCTTAATTATATTTTAGACAAACGAATATGGTAATTTTTACAATTTAAGACAATCCTAAACAAACCCTGTATAATCGCCACATATTTTTATAGAGAACACGCCATGCAAATCAACTTTACTCACATATTACAAGATAGTTGGAATTTTTTTAGAAACCAGCAAAAAGTCATGTTTCAATTTGTCTTAATTTTATTTATTGCACAAAATGTAGGAGCACTATTAAGCCCCCCTCTCAATAATGAATCCCATAATAATTTAAGTGAACTAGCCAATATAAATATTGAAAACATAGCCTTTTCTATTGCTATCACACAACTTTTAACAAGTTTTATCTCTGCATGGGGACTCATTTCAATCCATAGTATTAGCCAGCAAAACTACCAAACTTTAACTAAATCGTTTACTCTCACATTACGTCGTTTTTTTGGTGTTATTGTACTTAATTTACTCATGACAGCCCCAATGCTACTTGGATTAAGTGAGGCATTCGCTGCATTATTAACAAAATCCTCTCCATCAATAATATCACTTATCGCAATGCTCGTGGGAATATGGTTCTTTGTACGCTTAAATTTAACTGCAGTACACTACCTTTCAACTCAAGATAATATAAAACGAACAATCCAAAAAATTTGGATTAAAGGAAGTTCTCGTAAGAATGTATTATTTATTTATACACTACTGGTTTATTTCCTAGCTCCTATCTTAGTTTTCCATCTTACTACATTTTCAAATAATGTACTATTTGATATGGTAATCAGCATCCTTAGCGCCATATTAAATATTTTTATGTTAGTAATAACTTATCGCTTTTATAGTTTATTTATAAAGGAAGAATAAAAATGAAACAACTACTTGAATTTATCCCTTTAGTACTATTTTTTGTTACATACAAACTTGCTGGCGTACGCGATGCAGCCATCGTGCTTGTGATCGCAACCATTATTCAGCTAATTGTTTTGAAATGGAAATATAGCAAAATTGAAAAACAACAAAAAATAATGGCTGGTTCAGTTATTTTTTTCGGTTTATTAACAGCATATTTCAATGAAATTCGCTATCTTCAATGGAAAGTAACAATTATTAATGCATTATTTGCTATTATTTTATTAATTGCACAATTCCAATTTAAAATACCCTTAGTGAAAAAGTTACTAGGAAAAGAAGTGCAATTACCAGATAAAGTATGGAATACTCTAAATCTCGGCTGGGCACTATTTTTTATTATTTGTATGTTGGTAAATATTTATATTAGCCATAATATGTCAGAAGAGGCATGGGTAGATTTCAAATCTTTTGGTATTCTTGGAATGACTGTGATTGCGACTCTTATTTCAGGTGCATATATTTATCGCTATTTACCCAAAGATAAAACGCATTCAAAAGACGGAGAAAAATAATGTCTTCTAATTTTCTTATTGATAAAAACGGTCGACAGTCAAAAGGTGTTCTCTTATTAAGAACACTTGCAATGCCATCAAACACTAACGCCAATGGTGATATATTCGGCGGTTGGATTATGTCTCAAATGGATATGGGAGGAGCAATTTTAGCTAAAGAAATAGCTCATGGTCGAGTCGTAACCGTTGCTGTTGAAAGTATGAATTTCATCAAACCTATTTCAGTTGGAGATGTCGTTTGTTGTTACGGACAATGTCTAAAAGTAGGCCGTTCATCCATTAAAATAAAAGTAGAAGTTTGGGTAAAAAAAGTTGCGAGTGAACCTATTGGTGAACGCTATTGCGTGACAGATGCAGTATTTACTTTTGTTGCTGTCGATAGCAATGGTAAATCACGTACAATTCCGCGTGAAAATAATCATGAATTAGAAAAAGCACTAGCTTTGATTGCAGAACTTGAATCTGAACAAACTAATCAATAAAAGGAGCCATTATGTACTACGTTATTTTTGCTCAAGATATTCCAAATACGTTAGAAAAACGTCTTGCCGTGCGTGAGCAACATTTAGCCCGCTTAAAACAACTTCAAAAAGAAAATCGTCTACTCATTGCTGGCCCAAATCCAGCAATTGATGATGAAAATCCTGGTGAAGCAGGTTTTACAGGTTCAACAGTCATTGCACAATTTGAAAACCTGCAAGCAGCCAAAAATTGGGCTACGCAAGATCCTTATGTGGAAGCTGGCGTATACGGTGAAGTAATTATAAAACCATTCAAAAAAGTATTTTAGCATTGCTAGATATGTGAATTCGAAAGGCTTATCCAAAAATAAAAATGTGTGTGAAATCAGTATATTTCACACACTCATATACGATTCCATGAATAAAAAACATTTCATTCTATGAAAAAACAAGTTCTTATTTTCCTCACTGTTTTTACTATACTTTCCACATTGGCTGAAGAGCCTCCTATAACCAATAATCCCGCCGTTATTAATCTAGAACAAGAAAAGCAAATTTGGAAACAAACACAGCATCAATCGTATTTGACTCACTTAGCGCAACGTGAGACTTTCTTACAAATTGAAAACCTATTAAAAAGTGCGGTTAGAAATCAACAATTTTCTGAAAACACCCAAGAGCTTACGAAGAATTTAATTAGATCAATCTCAGAGTATCCTTTACAAATGGATCTCATTTTACGTTTTTGGGAAACAAAAATTCGATTTTTGAAATCTAATGATGAAAAAAATATATCTCTGGCAAACAATGAACTCGACAAACTTATCGCTCAAAATCCCCTATTTATAACCAAATCATTGAAAGAGTTAAAACAAAAATTGAAAAATCTTATCAGTGATTCCAAAGATATTTCAGGTAAAACTATACAAGATAAAGATTTACAGGATAAAGTGGTTCAAATAGAGGATCCGGCTAAGTTACCTGAAATTATAGAAAATAGCGATCCCTCTACCTTAAAAAAAGATGTTTTACTTGAAGCCTTCCCTCGGTATCTAAAAACACGTCCAGAAAAAATACAGAATCCAAGTTTTGTACCTTATCAACAATGGGCTGAAATTTGGCGACTTTCAGAAGATGAGCTAAAACAATGGAAAATCGCATTTTTGACACGTTTTTTTGATAATGAAAATAGTGATTTCCAAGTATGGCGGGATACACAAATAACTCAATTAAAAACCGATAATCTTACTGAACGTCGTTTACGAATGGCTATCTGGCAAAAAAATGACCTCACCCCCTGGCTTTCGTTGCTTTCTGATACAGCAAAAGAAAAACAAGAATGGCGTTACTGGATAGCCAAAAATGATAAACAAAATATAACAGAAAAACTTACCGCTCTTTCTCAAGAACGTGGTTTTTATCCTATGTTGGCTGCTGCTCAATTAAAAAAAATTTATAAATTTGACATCCCTAACTCACCTAATTTTAGCATAGAAGAACAAAAATCATTTGAGAGCGCATTTAATATAATTGCTGAATTACGTGAGCTGGGTCGATATGGATTAGCCAAACAACGTTGGAGGGTATTATTAGATAATACTGATTTCAATACACAGCTAAAACTTGCAAAATATGCACAAGAACAACAATGGTATGAATTGTCAGTTGATAGTACCATTGTCGCCAAAGCTTGGAATTATCTTAATTTACGTCTGCCAAACGCTTATTCTGATTATTTTGATATTGCGTTAAAGAACTTAAACATCAGTAAAACCTTTTCTATGGCTATTGCTCGTCAGGAAAGCGCTTGGAATCCAATGGCTCTATCATCAGCAAATGCCAAAGGACTCATGCAACTTTTACCAACAACCGCTAAATTAACTGCTGAAAATAATCAAATTCCATATTTAAATGAACAAGATTTATTTAAGCCATTAAATAATATTTTGCTCGGCACGGCACATTTAAATGACCTTAATAACCTATATCCCAATAATAGAATATTAATTGCCGCATCTTACAATGCAGGTACAAATCGAGTAAATCAATGGCTCTACCGTGCCAATAATAAGCTAACATTAGATGAATTTGTCGCATCAATTCCGTTTTATGAAACTCGTGATTATGTTCAAAATACTATTGTCTACGATTTTTACTATCAAATTTTACAACAAAAAGAAAATCCACAAATGTTTAGCCAAGAAGAATGGGATCGGCTATACTAAACGCACTAGTTTAATAGTATAAGGTGATAACATGTATATTAGTCGCAATTTAGAACAATGGAATGCATTTTTGTCCATGCTACAGACTGCTTTTAAAGAAAATAAAGCTCAAGAATTGCTAACCTTGTTATTAACTGCTGACGAACGTGACGCAGTGGGATTACGCCTACAAATTGTTTCACAATTATTAGATAAAAATCTTTCTCAACGTGAAATTCAACAAAATTTGAATACAAGTGCCGCCACTATTACGCGTGGTTCTAATATGATAAAAATAATGGATTCAGATTTTATGAAATGGGTGAAAGAACATCTTGATAACATTGAAAAAAAGTAAACGGATTTTTACCGCACTGTCTCACTTATCTCTTCCCCAATGGTGGCAAAAAAATTGGCAACGCGTTGCCTTTCTATTTTTCCTCACCATTTTTATTTTTTTATTCATTTTTCGTTTTCTGCCTATCCCCTTTTCAGCCTATATGGTACAACAAAAAATTGGGCATATTCTACAAGGTGATTTTCGTTATAAAACGCAATATGATTGGGTGAATTTAGAAAACATATCTCCCTCTGTTCAACTCGCTGTTATTGCATCTGAAGATCAACGCTTTCCTGATCATTTTGGTTTTGATTTCGAGGCGATTCAACGAGCCATAAAATACAACGAAAAATTCCCTAAAAGGGTTCGTGGTGCCTCTACAATCTCTCAGCAAACTGCAAAAAATCTCATTCTTTGGCATGGGCAAAATTGGTTACGTAAAGGATTAGAAGTTCCTGCAACCCTACTACTTGAAATCACTTGGTCTAAAAAAAGAATTTTAGAAGTCTATTTAAATATTGCTGAGTTTGGTAATGGAATATTCGGTATTGAAGCGGCAAGTCACTATTATTTCAAAAAGGCTGCAAAAAATTTAACCTCAAATGAAGCTGCACTTCTTGCAGCTATTTTACCTAACCCGATTATTTATAATGCGAATAAGCCAAGTGCTTTAATACGTAAAAAACAAGCATGGATATTGCGTCAAATGAGGAATTTAGGTACCGAATATCTCAACGACTTATAATATAAAAAGGGGGAATGATTCTAGTCCTCCCCCTTTTTAAATCCCGTTCAACCCCATTGTTACTGATGATAACTTTCCAAAAATCTTCCTAATTTTGTAATGGCTTCTTCAAGCTGATTTACATAAGGAAGAGTCACAACACGGAAGTGATCAGGTGAATGCCAATTAAATCCTTTACCGTGCACAAGTAGTACTTTTTCTTGGCGGAGTAAATCCAGTACCATTTTTTCATCACTGTGAATATTGAATTTTTTCACATCAATTTTCGGGAACATATACATCGCCCCCATAGGTTTCACGCAAGTAATACCCGGAATTTGAGTGATGAGATCATAGGCTTTATTACGTTGCTCAAGTAATCGACCGCCTGGCAAAATAAACTCATTAATACTTTGATAGCCACCAAGTGCGGTTTGAATTGCATGTTGCATTGGTACGTTAGCGCATAAACGCATTGATGCCAGCATATCCAAGCCTTCAATATAACCTTTTGCATTATGTTTTGGGCCATTTAAAATCATCCATCCTTGACGGAAGCCCGCAACTCGATAAGCTTTTGATAAACCATTTAACGTAACGGTTAATAAATCAGGAGCAAGTGCGGCAATATGATGATGTACTGCGCCATCATATAAAATTTTGTCGTAGATTTCGTCTGCGAAGATAATCAAATTATTTTGGCGAGCGATTTCTACAATTTCTTGTAATAATTCTTTGCTGTACACCGCGCCAGTTGGGTTGTTCGGGTTGATGATGACAATCGCTTTAGTCTTCGCATTCACCTTGGCTTTAATATCATCAATAGCAGGGAACCAATTTGCTTCTTCATCACAAAGGTAATGAACAGCTTTACCGCCAGAAAGTGTTACCGCAGCAGTCCAAAGGGGATAATCAGGCATCGGCACGAGTACTTCATCACCATCATTGAGTAATGCTTGCATGGCCATTGTGATAAGCTCAGATACGCCGTTACCAATATATACATCATTGACGGTCGCGCCGTGAATTCCTTTTGATTGATAATATTGAACAATGGCTTTACGAGCAGAATATAACCCCTTTGAATCACAGTAGCCTTGCGCTGACGGCAAATTACGTAATACGTCAACCAAAATTTCATCTGGTGCTTCAAAGCCGAAAGGTGCGGGATTGCCGATATTAAGTTTTAAAATTTTATTGCCTTCTTCTTCTAAGCGTAGAGCTTCTTTGTGCACCGGCCCGCGAATGTCATAACATACGTGTTCTAATTTGTCGGATTTTGGGAATAATCGCATAGTGAAATCCTTTTGTTTCTAATAAATTTTTCGAGAAAATTGCGGTTAATTTACGCTGAATTTTCAATATTGAAAAGATTTTGTAAAAAAATTTTTTGTCATTAACAATCTGCGGTAGAATACGGCTAATTTTTTGTGTATTTAAAACAAAATCTAATGAGTTATTTAGCGCAGGCAATAGGCGAGTTAAAATCGCAAATTCACGCATATTTACAGCAATCAACGAATGAACTTGTCCGTTTTCAGGTGAAACTGGACAAGGTCGATTTGTTGGCGTGGCTGAAAGGTCAATCTGCGTATCCACAATTTTATTTACATTTTCGAGATGAAGCAAAAGCATTAGCTGCTATTGGTGAAGTGCGGTCATTTTCACAGTTAAATTTAGCTCAAGAATTTATCAAAGAAAGTGGTTTTCCATTAGTCGGTGGTTTGCAATTTCAAGGTGCTGCACAATTTGTATTACCCAAAATTCTTGTTGAACAGGATGAGAAAGGTGCATTGGTATCATTTTTTGTGAAAGATGAGCAAAGTGCGAATGATACTTTAGCCCACCTCAAAACTTTTGAAAATCTCACCGCACTTTCTGCTTTGCCAAAACAGGTTCCTTTGCATACAGAGCCTAGAGCTAACGAAAGAACTTGGTGTGATTGGGTAAATCAGGCTTTGGTAGAAATTAAAAGTGGGGAACTGACAAAAATTGTATTAGCCAATGAAACTACTTTTCATTTAAAGCAAGCGATTAATGCGTACGATTTTTTAGCTGAAAGCGAACAACAAAATCAAGGTTGTTATCATTTTTTGTGGGCTGAACATCCTCATTCAGTTTTTGTCGGTTCTACGCCAGAACGCCTATTTGCTCGTGAGTATAACTTGTTGCTAACCGAAGCTTTGGCGGGGACAGCATCGGTTTCTAAAAGCGAGGAAGAAACGCAATCTCAAGCCAATTGGTTGTTAAATGACGAGAAAAATTTAAAAGAAAATTGGTTGGTCGTAGAAGATATTTCGCAGAATTTACGTAATCAAGTAGAAAGTTTTGATGTAAGCAATGTGGAATTGAAACCGTTACGTAAAGTACAACATTTGATTCGTAAAATTCGTGCAAATTTGACCGCACATTATGCAGATGTAAATATATTAAAAGCGATTCATCCTACAGCTGCGGTATCTGGTTTGCCACAGCAACAAGCCAAAATGAGTTTGTCAGAAATTGAAACCTTTGATCGAGGCTGGTATGCGGGAACATTGGGTGTGATGAGTGATGTATGTTCAGAGTTTTGTGTGGCGATTCGTTCTGCCTTTATTGAAGGTCATCGTATCCGAGTATTTGCTGGCGCTGGCATTGTGGTGGGCTCGCAGCCATTGGAAGAATGGAAAGAAATTGAACGTAAAGCAGCAGGGTTGATTTCCTTGTTTGCAGAAGAAAATGATAACGGAGAAAAAAATGTCGGTAAGCGTGTTTAATCGTTGTTGGTCGAAAGTGATTTTAGAAACCTTGGTACGCCAAGGCGTTTCTCACGTTTGTATCGCGCCAGGTTCGCGTTCGACACCTTTAACTCTTGAAGCCGTACGTTTGCAAAATGCGGGTTCAGTCACTTGTCATACGCATTTTGATGAACGTGGTTTAGGTTTTTTTGCCTTGGGTATTGCTAAGGCAACTCAATCACCTGTTGCAATTATTGTTACATCAGGCACGGCGACTGCAAACCTTTATCCCGCAATTATTGAAGCACGCCAAACTGGTGTTAATCTATTTGTTTTAACAGCTGATCGTCCACCAGAACTTTGGGAGTGCGGTGCAAATCAGGCTATTTTGCAGCAAAATATTTTTGGTCAGTATCCGGTTGCAAATGTTAATTTACCTAAACCGAACGAGGATTATTCTGCGCAATGGTTGATTTCTCTACTTGAACAGGCTGCCTTTCAACAAAAACAACAGGGTGGCGTTGTTCATATTAATGTGCCATTTGCCGAGCCTCTTTATGATGCAACTGATGAGGCTGTAGATTCTCACCCTTGGTTGCAGCCGTTACAACGCTGGTTAATTCAAACTAAGCCTTGGATGAATGTGGAAGCTCAACAGAACGAAGTATTAATGCATGAAAACTGGGATCATTGGCGTACCAAACGTGGTGTCGTTGTGGTTGGTCAATTACCTGCTGAACAAGCGATGGGCATTAACTCTTGGGCAAGTGCTATGGGCTGGGTATTACTGACGGATATTCAATCCGGTGTTGTTCCAACGACGCCTTATGAAGATATTTGGCTCGCAAATCAAACTGTTCGTGAAAAACTTCTGCAAGCTGATATTGTGATTCAATTTGGTGCACGCTTTATTAGTAAACGAATTAATCAATTCTTACAGGCGTTTAAAGGTGAATTTTGGTTGGTTGAACAAAGCGGTAAAGCATTAGATCCTTATCATCATTCGCTTACCAGATTTAATGCAAAAGCACATCATTGGTTGCGTGCGCATCCTCCTTTACGCCAAAAGCCTTGGTTGCTTGAGCCCTTAGCTTTATCTAAGTTCTGTGCGACCTTTATTGAACAGCAAGTAGGCGGAAATTTAACGGAAGCCTCGCTTGCATTACGTTTACCAACACTTTTACCTTATAACGGTGTTTTATTTTTAGGCAATAGTTTACTTGTTCGTCTGGTTGATGCGCTAACGCAATTACCAGAAAGCTATCCTGTTTATACCAATCGTGGTGCGAGTGGAATTGATGGTTTGTTGGCTACGGCAGCTGGAATTGGTATCGGTTCAAATAAACCTGTTGTTGCAGTGATTGGCGATACGTCCACTTTATATGATTTGAATTCTTTCGCATTATTCAAAAATGTTACGCAACCAACGGTAATCTTTGTGATCAATAATAATGGCGGCGCGATTTTTGATATGTTACCTGTTGATGAACAAGTCAAAGATCAGTTTTATCGATTACCGCATAATGGTGATTTTTCTCAAATTGCCGCAATGTTTGATCTTAAATATGCTCATCCTTATACTTGGGCTGATCTCAATTCTGTTGTTAAACAGGCTTATAGTCGTCGCAAGGCAACGTTAATTGAAATTAAAACGAATCCGAGTGATGGTAGCAGTTTGTATAAACGCTTAATCGAGCAAATTAGCCACGCAGTGATTGGTGCTTAAGTATGTTGTAGGCGGGCTTTAGTCCGCCATATTTTATTATTTCTATCAATAATCCCTTCAATGATAAACATCATTTTTCTTCACGGACTTCTTGGTACAAAAAACGATTGGCAAAAAGTCATTGAAAATCTACCGCACTTTAATTGTATTGCGCTAGATTTGCCTTTTCACGGGCAAGCTAAAGATATTGAAGTCACAAATTTTGAAGAGACAGCGAAGTATTTGGCTCAGCAAATTAAAAGTGCGGTGAAAAATGAGCCGTATTTTCTTGTTGGGTATTCTCTAGGTGGAAGGATCGCTTTGTATTATGCCCTGCAAGCTCAGGTGGAAAGATCTAATTTGCAAGGCGTTATTTTAGAAGGAGCTAATCTAGGTTTAAAAACTGACAAAGAAAAGCAGGCTCGGTTTCAGCAAGATTTTGCTTGGGCGCAACGTTTTATACAAGAACCACCAGAAAATGTATTAAATGATTGGTATCAACAGCCCGTATTTTCTCATTTGACTGCAGAAGAAAGACAGCAGTTAGTTGAAAAACGAAAATCAAATTGTGGTGAAAATATTGGCAGGATGTTGCTGGCGACAAGTCTATCTAAACAATCTGATTTTAGTGAAAAAGTGCGGTTAAGTTCTTTGCCATTTTTTTATTTTTGTGGCGAACGAGATCATAAATTTCAAACTATTGCCAAAGAAAATCAAATTGATTTAGTAACTATTCCTTCCGCTGGGCATAATTCACATTTAGAAAATTCAAAATATTTCTCTAAAAAAATAGAAAATTTTGTATTAAAAATTGCTAGGCCTTAGTTAAAGTGCTAGGATTCAATCCTTTCTCTTTATAATAAACTACTAAGGAAACACAATGTCTACACAACTTCGTAATAATCCGATGAAAGTGGCGTTAGCCTCGATGGTCGGTACGGCAATCGAATTCTTTGATTATTATATCTATGCGGCTGCCGCTGTATTAGTTTTCAATACGCAATTCTTCCATAGCGATGATCCGCTTTCTAATGATTTACTTTCCCTTTCTACGCTTGCTTTAGCATTTTTTGCTCGTCCAATTGGTTCCGCATTATTTGGTCACTTTGGCGATAAAATCGGTCGTAAAAAAACCTTAGTTACCTCCCTTGTTTTAATGGGTGGTTCAACAGTAGTAATTGGCTTACTTCCTAACTATGCTCAAATCGGTATCTGGGCACCGATTTTGCTTTGCGTATGCCGTGTTGGTCAAGGAATTGGACTCGGTGGTGAATGGGGAGGTGCAGCTTTAGTCGCCACAGAAAATGCGCCGGAAGGCAAACGAGCTTGGTACGGTACTTTCCCTCAATTAGGTGCGCCAATTGGCTTATTTGTAGCGAATGCAACATTCTTCTTAGTTAGCTATTTTCTCGGGCAAGATGCTCTTGTGGAATGGGCATGGCGTATTCCGTTTGTATCTTCCGTTTTATTAGTTGCGGTTGGCTTATATGTTCGCTTAACTTTGCATGAAAGCCATGTATTTGTGGAAGCGGAGCAAAAAGGGAAAAAATTGAATGCACCAGTGAGTGTTGTTTTTACTAAACACTTAAAACCAATGATTATTGGCACATTTATCATGGTTGCAACTTATTCTCTATTTTACATTATGACGGCTTTTGCTCAGGCATATTCTCGAACAGCACCAAAGATTTCTGAAGCAGGTTATGCACTTGGCCTAGGTATACCAGCAAATACCTTTACTGGCTTGTTATTAATTAGTGCTATTGTATTTGGTATTTTTATCAGTATTTCTGGTGTTTATGCCGATAAAATCGGTCGCCGTAAATGGTTGATTTGGGTGACTGTTGCTGTTGGTGTGCTCGGTTTAACAATGCCATTCTTCTTAGAAAATGGTACTCCAATGAGTGTATTTGCATTTTTAGTAATTGGTATGGCAATCATGGGAATGACATTTGGTCCAATGGCTGCGCTATTACCAGAATTATTCCCAACAGAAGTGCGTTATTCTGGTGCATCTCTTGCTTATAATTTAGCATCAATTATTGGTGCAACGATTGCAGCGATGATTTCTTTAAAAATTAATGCATCATTTGGTGTGATGGGCGTAGGTATTTATTTAGCAATCAATGCCCTCATGACGCTATTGGCATTATTAGCATCAAAAGAAACCAAAAATGTAGATTTAACACAAATCTAATCCTAGTAAGAAAAAAGAGCGGTGAAATTTCACCGCTCTTTTGCTTTTCTTTCTTTAGTTTATTTTCAATATTAACTTTCAAACGAATCTTTTAAGCGTTCATCTGCTCGGCGAGATTCACTTTTATGTTGAAATTTATTAAGCTGGCGCTCCAATTTTTCCTCAACTTCATTAATTGCTTTATACATATCATCTGAGGTTGCACTTGCCAATAAATTGCCTAGTGGCGTGCCAATAGATGCTTCTACAGTAAATCCATTCGGTACTTTGTTTAAAACAAAATGGGGGGTAATTAACTGTGTTTGCCATTTACCTAATTTCGCGAGTCTTTCCTCCACGTGTTCACGAATAGCAGGGGTGATTTCCATTTGTTTGCTGGTGATATTAAGTGTCATAGCATTTACCTCTTTGTTGCGTGATTTACAGTTTTCCTTAACTACAAAATAGCCTTCTTAATTCAGGTTTTCAAGGGCTTTAAGAGGAAATGTCAAAGTAATTTTTAAAAATATGATCTATGTCTAATTTCTGAAAAAAGCTGCTTTTCTTTCTAAGATAAGTTGTTAAGATGAAAAATTGTGATAAGAAAAAGGTGTGGATATTGACTGTATCTACACCTTTTTTCATTTGATTATTCTACGATTTCATCTTGATCGTGATGATTTATTTTCAATCGTTGGAAATAATCTTTTGTTTCTTCAATCACAACTTTTCGCAATCCAATGAGTGCGATGAGATTTGGAAAGGCCATTAAACCATTTACGATATCGGCGATAATCCATATTAAATTTAAGTGTAAGAATGAGCCTAACCCTACCAACACAATATAAATTAAACGATATAGTTTTACACCACGAATACCAACGAGATAAACAAAGCAACGTTCACCATAGTAACACCAGCCTAAAATTGTTGTGAATGCAAAAAATAATAAACCGACGGTTACAATCGTTGCACCAATTGATGTCCCTAAACCTTGTGAAAAGGCGTAGTTTGTTACTGTTGCACCCGCTAACTCAGGGTTATTCCAAGCGCCTGTTAACACTAATACAATACCTGTCATTGTACAAACGATGATGGTATCCAAGAATGTTCCTGTCATGGAAATTAAGCCTTGGCGAACAGGTTCACGAGTTTGTGCCGCTGCGGCTGCAATTGGTGCGCTTCCTAAACCTGATTCATTGGAGAAAATACCTCGAGCGACGCCTGATTGAATAGCCTTCATTACGGTAAAGCCAACAGCCCCGCCTAACGCAGCTTGCGGATCAAAAGCACTATAAATAATTAATGAGATCGCATCTGGTACTTTTTCTATATTTAAAAGGATAATAACCAGTGAAGTTGTAACGTATAAAATCGCCATAAACGGCACAATTACCGATGATGCGGTTGCGATACGTTTTACACCACCAAGAATGATTAAACCGACTAAAAGCGTTACAATAATTGCGGTAACTAAAACAGGAATATTAAAAGTATCTTGCATTGCATGGGTAATCGCATTGACCTGTGGGAATGTACCGATCCCGAAAAAGGCCACCATTACACCAAATAATGCAAATAATTTTGCTAGCCACTTGATACCTAGACCGCGTTCAATGTAATACATTGGACCGCCAGCCATAAAGCCATTTTTATCGCGAACACGGTATTTGACCGCGAGTAAACATTCGGCATATTTTGTTGCCATTCCTAACAAGGCGACTAGCCACATCCAAAAAATAGCGCCAGGCCCACCTGCTTGTACAGCAGTTGCAACGCCCACAATATTCCCAGTTCCGATCGTTGCTGCTAATGCGGTACAAAGTGCGGCAAAAGATGATACATCCCCTTTTCCACCTTTATCTTTTTTAAATAAATAACCTAGCGCTCGTGGTAAATAGCGAATTTGAATAAAGCCTAAACGTAGCGTTAAATAGAGCCCGGTTCCCGATAAGAGTATGAGTAGCGGTGCGCCCCAAATAAAGCTATCAATAGCTGAAAGAATTGACTCAATTGTCATGTGATTCCTCGTCGTTTAAATCAAAAATAAACACGACAAGAAGACGAAAAGATACAATGGAAAAGAAAGTGCGGTGAAAAGATAGATAATTTCCACACTTACGATAGATTGTCTTTTGCCCCTGTCCTTTTGCCTGAGCGTTTGAAAAACGATTGAAAAATTAACCGCTCTTTTGCGCCTTCGGCGTCCATTTCTAAAATGGATCTCTCCAAGGGTTCGTCCAGTAACAGTCCCTGCCATCGCACCTGAAAGATTTTACATCGTCGGTGTGGGGTCAATTCCCCACTCTCCAGCTACCTTCATCCGAACTCACTTTTCATCCCTATATAAGAGATAAAAAGCGTATGAATTCTAACAAAATAAGAAATAAATTTCAAAAATCATTTTGAATAATAAGTTAAGTAATAAAAACTTAGTACGTTTTTTGCTTTATGCGACTCAAAAATAATGCTCCTATGAAAAATATCGCTTGTAATAAAATAATACAAGCACCAGTTGACGCATCAAAATGATAGCTCAATATTACACCAATTAGGCTTGATGTAATGGAACTGACAATAGCAATCCATAACATTTTATCAAAAGATTTTGTGAGCGTAAGTGCGGTAATTCCTGGTGCAATTAACATTGCCACCACCAAAATAACACCTACCACTTGCATCGTGCTTACAATGGTTAAAGCAAGCAACATTAATAAGCCATAATGTAAAATTTTAGGAGAAAGCCCTGCAACACGGGCGTGACTTGGGTCAAAACAATAAAGCAAAAAGTCTTTACGTTTAAAGACAATCATACAAAAAATTATCGCAGAAATGACCGCACTTTGAATAAGTTCTTGATGACTTACGCCCAATACATTACCAAACAAAATATGCGTTAAATGCTGTTCTGTTTGAATTTTGGTGAACATAACAAGACCAATAGCAAACATTCCAGAAAATACAATGCCCATTGCTGTATCTTCTTTTATACGACTATTTTCTTTTAAATATCCCACACCAAGCGAGCAAAAAATGCCTGAGAAAAATGCCCCAATCGCTAAAGGAATTCCTGCCAAATAAGCGAGTACAATACCAGGCAATACCGCATGGGAAATCGCATCGCCCATTAATGACCAACCTTTCAAGACTAAATAACAAGAAAGCAACGCACAAATAATTGAAACAATCAATGCGGTCAACAAGGCATTTTGCATAAACTCAAATTGTAGCGGTTCTAAAAGCCAATCAAACATTTTCTACCGCCTTTTTATTACGAGTTAATAAGCCATATTTGGGTGAAAATAAGAAAGCGGCCAAGAATAATAATGTTTGCAATGTCACAATCACACCGCCAGTGGCACCATCTAAATAATAGCTAATATAAACACCAACAAAACTTGTCACCGCCCCTAAAAGAATGGCGATAATTGACAAGGTTTTGAATTTATCCGTCAGTAAATATGCCGTCGCACCTGGGGTAATCACCATCGCAATCACTAAAATAGCGCCTACCGTTTGCAATGCAGCTACCACACAAGCACTCAATAATGTAAAAAATAAAATTTTATAAAATAATGGTGAAAGCCCTACCGTTCTTGCTTGTGTTTCATCGAAAAAGATCAGTAATAAGTCTTTCCAAAATAATAAAAGCAATACTAAACAAACACCGATGATAATTGCCACTTGGTAAATATCTTCATCAGCAATGCCTAAAATATTGCCTAAAATGATGCTTTGCACATTTACTGCGGTTGGATTTAAAGAAATGATCAATAGACCTAATGCAAAGAAAGTACTAAAAATAAACCCGATAACGGCATCTTCTTTCAGTTTAGAAATGGATTTAATCCAAAGAATGGAAAGTGCGGCTAAAATCCCGGCAAAAAATGCACCAAGTGCATAAGGCAAAGAAAAGGCATAGGCTATCGCGACACCAGGCACAACAGAATGAGAAAGTGCATCGCCAATCAAAGACCAGCCTTTAAGCATTAAATATGAAGACAAAAAAGCACAAATCCCACCAACTGCCGTACTCAAGATCATCGCCTTGAGCATATAATCATAGGAAAAGGGTTCTAATAATAATGCTAACATGCCCTAATCCTTCTCTTTTTTGACCGCACTTTTACAAGGACAGTCTTCAAAATGGCAATCCTGTGTTGTTGGCGCTGGAGGATCCTGCTTAGTTTCGCCATAGAATACAACGGCTTTTTCATCATCCGTTAAGACAGTAACCGCACGTTTATCTTCATCGTTATGTAAATCTTCGCCCAATAATTTAATATGGCGTAATACCCCACCAAACACAATTTCCAAATTATGTTGGTTAAAGGTGTCTTCCGTTTTCCCTGCGGCAATCACCGTACGATTAATCATCACTACTTGATCACAGAAATCTGGGACAGAACCTAAGTTATGGGTTGAAACAAGAATAAGATGACCTTCTTCTCGAAGCTGTTGAAGAAGATCAACAATGGCATTTTCAGTTTTCACATCAACGCCAGTGAAAGGTTCATCCAATAAAATAATTGGACTTTGTTGTGCTAAAGCGCGGGCCAAAAACACACGTTTTTTCTGCCCGCCAGATAACTCACCAATTTGACGATGCGCGAGATGCTCAATATTCACTCGCTGCATCGCCTCTTGAACTTTTTGTTTATCAATCGCCTTGGGGATACGAAGGAAATTCATATACCCATAACGCCCCATCATAACGACATCATACACTGACACAGGAAATTGCCAGTCCACTTCTTCAGATTGTGGAACATAAGCAACCAAATTACGTTTCAGTGCTTGGGAAATTGGCAAATCACAAAGTTTGATTTCACCTTGTTGTGGCTTCACAAGCCCCATTATGCTTTTAAATAACGTGGATTTACCACTGCCATTCACACCCACTAATGCACAAATAGTTCCACTGTTTAATGAGAACGTCATATTGTGAATAGCCGTGTGGCCATTGTTGTAACGAACAGTTACATCATTAACCCAAATTGATGTCGAGAAAGAGTCCATTATTTTCCGAATCCTTTAACAATGGTTGATACAGTGACGTTAAGCAAATCAATATAAGTTGGCACAGGGCCGTTTTTCGCAGAAAGTGAATCAACGTACAACACGCCACCGTATTTTGCGCCACTTTCTTTCGCTACTTGTTGTGCTGGTTTTGCTGAAATTGTACTTTCACTAAACACAACAGGAATATTGTTTTTACGAACTAAATCAATCACTTTACGCACTTGTTGTGGTGTGCCTTGTTGTTCAGCATTGATTGGCCATAAATAACCTTCTTTTAAGTTGTAATCTTTTGCCAAATAACTGAAAGCACCTTCACTTGTCACAAGCCAGCGTTGCGCTTCTGGAATCTGTGCTAATTTTGCACGAAGTGGTTCATCAAGTTGTTTGATTTTTTGAGCGTAGTCAGCGGCATTTTTTTCATACACTGCTGCATTTTGTGGATCGTATTTCACCAATGCATTTTTAATATTTTCAATATAAATTAATGCATTAGATGGCGACATCCACGCATGTGGGTTAGGCGCATCTTTATACGGACCTTCATAAATAGACAATGGTTGAATACCTTCCGTCACCACTACTGCTGGTTTGTCTTTAATATTTTGGAAGAAACGTTCAAACCAACGTTCCAAATTTAAGCCGTTCCATAGAATTAAATCAGCAGACTGTGCTTTCACAATGTCTTTTGGAGTAGGTTCATATTCATGAATTTCAGCACCTGGTTTAGTGATAGATTCCACTGTAGCTGCATTACCCGCTACATTTTGAGCAATATCTTGAATCACGGTAAAGGTGGTGACAACTTTAAATTTTGCGTTAGCTTGCATTGCAAATAAACCAAGTGCAAGTGCGGTCATAATTTTGAATGAATTTCGCATAATATGTCCTTATAAAAAAGTATAGAGATTGGATGCCTGAATAATCGCTCAACTGCTCAACAATTATTCATCATGGACAATAATACTATTTTTATTACGTCTTTCAAATGAAAATAATTATCAAACGTTAATTTTTTTTGATTTTTGAAAGCATAACAAAAAGTGAGATAGATTTTCCCTATGTTTTTAAGTGTTATATCATCGTGATAAGCTAAGTTTTCAAAAGGTTTTGCATTTATTATTAATTTGGCTATTCCTATAAAAGTACAAATATTTTTCTATCTCTAGAATGACTTTTTCTAAAATTAAGTCTAGAATGCAACGCCTATTATAAATTCATCTTTTGAGGATAATACATGAAAAAAGCATTTTGGTTAGTATTAAGTTCAGCAATAGTCTTAACTGCCTGTGATGATAAGCCTAAAATGACAGAGCAAACTAAAACAACTGATCAAGCGAAAGTGACTGCAGAACAACCTGCTCAAAAACCAGTATCAATAAACTACAAACAGATTGCACTAGATAAATCTAAACAAGCAAGAGATGCGTCTGCATTAGCGAAAGATAAATCGTTACAAGCTAAAGAAGCTGTAAAAATAGCAATGCAGAAGCAGGAAGAAGCACAAATTATCTTAAAACAAGGAGGTAAAGATGCAGAAAAACTTTCTAAACAAAAGATGGACGAATCCAATTCAGCTGCAGATTTGGCTCTAAAATTGTCAGAAGAATCAGAAGCAGCTTCAACGCTTTCAAGTCAGCTTTCTAAAGAGGCTGAAGAAGCTGCCAATAAGGCTAATCAATAAGCTCAAGCTTGGAAATAGCGCAAGATTTATTCTTCTCATTGCTATTTAAATCAAGCAAAAAACGCGAGATAAAACAAACTGTTATCTCGCGTTTTTTATGTTTATGAACATTATTTTGATAATTTCTGAATTAGCGTATTAAATCCCACTTCATCGTAACCATCTTCATATTGGGCTTCTCCTGCTACATCACGAATTGTTCTTCCATTTAATGCCGTGCAGCCAAATTTCTCTAATTTACTTTTAGTAAAACTAGAACGATACGCAGAGGAAGCGTTATTTAAACTAATTACGCCAATAGTTGCATTTTTGCATAGGTGTTTATTAATGAAAACGAGATTATAACCAGATTCTCGAATGTAGCCTGTTTTATTCACTGCCGCATCAAAGATTTCATCACGCACTAACTTATTAGTATTTTTAATATAAAGTTTGTGTTTCCCTGCTTGGATATAAGTTGCACTAAGATTAGATAAACGTTTAATGTCTGATTTATTCAAGGAATGTTTAGCAAGTTTAACTAAATCCATAGGACTAGAGATATTGCTACTCGATAAACCAGAACTATCATGAAAACGAGTAGAATACATACCAAGTTGATGGGCTTTTTCGTTCATTTTATTAATAAATTGTATTCTGCTCATTCCTGCAGCACGAGAAAGCGCGTGGGCGGCATAGTTATCAGAATGCACAAGCATTGCTTTCAATAATTCGTTACAAGAGATAGGAATATTTTTAGGTAATTTTGTTCCTGTACCTTTAATTCGATCCGTATCCTCTTTTGTGATTGCGATTCGACAATTAGGATTTTTATTATTCTCTAAAAATACATTAGCCGTCATTAATTTCGTTACAGAAGCAATGGGCTGAACGCTATCAGGCGCACGGCTTTCCAACACTCGATTATGCGTAAAATCATACACAACATAAGACTGTGCCACCGCAAAAGAAGGACACAAAGATAAAATAAATAAAGCTTTCTTAAACATTATTGGTCACCTTAGAAAATAGGCTTACATTTTACCGCACTTTTTACGCTGTAATTGGAAATATTTGCGATCTAGATCGCAAAAAAGTGCGGTGATATTTTCCATCGTTTTTCAATTCCGCTAGATTATACGGTGACAAATCTGTACAATCGCCGTTCATTTTTTAATTGCGAATTTTTCGTTGTGAGTTTTTGATAAAAACACCAGCACAACGCTATCGCCACAATGTGTAATAACGAGGCTAAAATGTCAGAATTATTGTCTGTGCAATCAGATGCACCAGCTAAAAAAATTAATCTAATGGATTTAACGCGCCAACAAATGCGCGAATTTTTTAAAGAACTCGGCGAAAAACCATTCCGAGCAGATCAATTAGTTAAATGGATTTATCATTTTGGCGAAGATAACTTCGACAATATGACAAACATTAATAAGAAATTACGAGAAAAGCTCAAGGCAGTTGCAGAAATTAAAGCCCCAGAAGTTGCCGTTGAACAGCGTTCAGCCGATGGCACGATAAAATGGGCAATGCAAGTCGGCGAGCAGCAAGTTGAAACCGTGTATATCCCCGAAGCAGATCGCGCGACGCTTTGTGTATCTTCCCAAGTTGGCTGCGCCTTGGCTTGTACATTCTGTTCAACAGCACAACAAGGATTTAATCGCAATTTAACGGTTTCAGAAATTATCGGCCAAGTTTGGAGAGCCTCTAAAATTATTGGCAACTTTGGGGTGACTGGCATTAGACCAATTACAAATGTGGTAATGATGGGAATGGGCGAACCCTTGTTAAATGTCGCTAACGTTGTTCCCGCAATGGAAATTATGTTAGATGATTTTGCCTACGGTTTATCAAAACGTCGTGTCACTTTATCAACTTCTGGTGTTGTGCCAGCATTGGATAATTTGAGCAAAATGATCGATGTGGCTTTGGCTATTTCATTACATGCCCCAAACGATGAATTGCGTGATGAAATTGTGCCAATCAACAAAAAATATAATATCAAAACCTTGATTGACTCAGTAAATCGTTATTTGAGTGTATCAAATGCAAACCACGGCAAAGTCACGATCGAATATGTCATGCTCGATCATGTGAATGATGGTGTAGAACATGCTCATCAACTTGCAGAAGTATTAAAAAATACACCTTGTAAAATTAATTTAATTCCGTGGAATCCGTTCCCAGAAGCACCTTATGCAAAAAGCTCGAATACGCGTATTGACCGTTTCCAAAAAACCTTAATGGAATATGGCTTTACCGTGATTATTCGTAAAACTCGTGGAGATGACATTGATGCAGCTTGCGGACAGTTAGCTGGAGATGTTATCGATCGTACTAAACGTACGGCAATGAAACGCCAATTTGGACAAAATATTGGGGTGACAGAAATTAATTAATATTCTAGGCATGTGAATTAATCAAATTCACATGCCCTATGTTTTCATACAAATTAAAACATATTAAATATTTCTTCCTGCCCTGTTAAAAGGAGAAAAAATGCAAACAATAAGTAAACAACTCAGTGCGGTTATTTTCCCTTTCATTTTTTCTGCTTGCGTTTCCCAATCAACTATTCAAGATGTCAATCAACAATCTGCAGCTAAAGCTCGCGTAGAACTTGCACTCGGTTACCTTCAACAAAATAATCCTCAACTCGCTAAAATCAACTTAGATAAAGCACTTCAACACGATAAAGATTACTATCTCGTGCATTCAGCACTTGCACATTATTATCAACAACAAGGTGAAATTGAGAACGCTCATCGTGAATATGAAATAGCGTTAAAACTCAATAATCAACAGGGAGATTTACATAATAATTTTGGCACATTTTTATGTCGTCAAAAGCAATTTGAACAAGCTCAACAGCAATTTCAATTCGCACTGAATTCACCTAATTATTATCATCAAGCAGATACATTTGAAAATATGGCTCTTTGTGCTTATTCCGCTCAAAAAATGGATATTTATCAACAAGCATTACAAAAATTGCGACAAACAGATAGTAAACGAGCGGAAAAATTTAATACCTTTAAATAAAGCATTGCCAAATCAAGCGTTGGACTTTAAAATTTAGCCTTTATTTATCGAATATTATTTAATTGAATTTATGAATCCAACAACTGAGCAAGAACTTTCACCAGGTGAGATTTTTCGTCAAGCACGTGAAAACTTAAATCTTTCTCTCGAAGACGTCGCCAAAGAAATTTCGCTGCGTCCCTCCATATTACAGCAGCTTGAAAATAACGAATTTATTCAAAAATCTACCCCTGCAATCTTTGTAAAAGGTTATGTGCGTAGTTATGCCAAGTTCTTACGTTTACCTGATTCTGTATGGGAAAATATTACATTTGCAGAGAACGATAAAAATGATCTGAGTAAAAATGCTCGTTCAACTCGTGAAGTAAATCAATATTCATCGCACTCTCGTTGGGTCGGGCGTTTATCTATTATTGTACTTATTTTAGTCCTTGGCATGACTGGACTTTGGTGGTGGCAAAGTTACCAACAAAATAACCAAGAACGTGATGACTTAGTACAAAGCTATGTTGCCTCTACCGAAAACGATCAGCCAACCACGGCTCTTGTGACAACAGAAAAAAGTAATAAAACTGCACCAGAAACAACAGCAGCAGTCTCACAACCAGTAGAAATAACAAATAATGTGTTACCAGAAATAACACAAGAAAATGTCGTTCCACAACCAAAAAACGATGAAAAATCAGTTTCAGACACTCAAAGTGCGGTAGAAAATCCATCAATTTCTCCAACAGCCCCTACTGTGAAAGGAGACTTGATTGTAGAAATCTTAAATAATACGAGCTGGCTCAGCGTAAAAGATAAAAATCGCCGAGTATTAGCACAAAAAGAGTATAAAAAAGGTGAAATATTAACTTTTAATGGAGATGAGTTTTCATTAATTGTTGGAGCACCAAGTAATGTACGTATCACCTATAAAGGCGAAAATTATCCATTAAAAGTGGATGGTCGCATTGCAAAATTCAAACTTTCACAACCTTAATAAGGAAAAAGATGTCGGCTTTTCAACCAAGCATTAAGCGTCGTGAATCGACAAAAATTTATGTAGGAAATGTACCCGTTGGTGGTGATGCACCAATTGCCGTGCAATCAATGACAAATACTCGCACCACTGATGTGGAGGCGACAGTTGCTCAAATTAAATCATTAGAACGTGTTGGTGCAGATATCGTTCGTGTATCTGTTCCAACAATGGACGCTGCAGAAGCATTTAAACAAATTAAACAACAAGTGAATGTCCCGCTCGTGGCAGATATTCATTTCGACTATCGTATCGCGCTAAAAGTCGCAGAATATGGAGTAGATTGTTTACGCATCAATCCAGGCAATATTGGTCGTGAAGATCGCATCCGTGCCGTTGTTGATTGTGCTCGTGACAAAAATATTCCGATTCGTATCGGCGTAAACGCAGGCTCTTTAGAAAAAGATCTGCAAGAAAAATACGGCGAACCAACACCAGAAGCATTATTAGAATCAGCATTACGTCATGTAGAAATTCTAGACCGTCTTAATTTCGATCAATTTAAGGTTAGTGTAAAAGCCTCTGATGTATTCCTAGCGGTAGAAGCTTATCGTTTACTTGCCAAATCTATCAAACAGCCATTGCATTTAGGGATTACTGAGGCGGGTGGCGCGCGTGCAGGTGCGGTTAAATCAGCAATAGGTTTAGGCATGTTACTTGCTGAAGGTATTGGTGACACATTACGTGTATCATTGGCCGCGGATCCTGTAGAGGAAATTAAAGTTGGTTTTGATATTTTGAAATCTTTACGAATTCGCTCTCGTGGCATTAATTTTATTGCGTGCCCAACCTGCTCTCGCCAAGAGTTTGATGTGATCGGAACGGTAAACGCACTAGAACAACGTCTTGAAGATATTATTACACCAATGGATGTATCAATTATCGGTTGCGTAGTGAATGGTCCAGGCGAAGCGCTCGTATCTGATCTCGGGGTAACCGGTGGTAACAAAAAAAGCGGTTATTATCTTAATGGCGAACGCCAAAAAGAACGCTTCGATAACGAAGATATTGTTAACCAATTAGAAGCAAAAATTCGTGCAAAAGTCGCACAACAAGATCCAAAAAACAGAATTATTTAAGGAAAGCTCGTGGCTAAAACTATTCAAGCAATTCGTGGAATGAACGATTGCTCCCCTACTGAATCTCCATTATGGCAATGGATTGAAGCGCAAGTACGCCAGGTCTTAAACAATTACGGTTATTCCGAAGTGCGTATGCCAGTTGTAGAAAGTACACCATTATTCGCTCGTGCAATCGGCGAAGTAACAGATGTTGTTTCAAAAGAAATGTACACATTTTGGGATAACGATGAACAATTAACCTTACGCCCTGAGGGCACTGCAGGTTGCGTGCGTGCCGCCATTGAACACGGTTGGATCTATAACAATGAACAACGCTTGTGGTATATGGGACCAATGTTCCGTCATGAGCGTCCGCAAAAAGGTCGTTACCGTCAATTCCATCAAGCAGGTGCTGAGGTATTTGGTATTGCGAATCCAGAAATCGATGCCGAATTAATCATGCTTACCTACCGTTTATGGAAAGCATTAGGTATCGATCAACATGTTATACTTCAACTTAACTCAATTGGTTCTTTAGAAGCACGCGCAAATTATCGTTCAGCTTTGGTTGGATTCTTAGAAAACCATCAAGATTTAATGAACGATGAAGAAAAAGATCGCTTGGTAAAAAATCCGCTTCGTATTTTGGACACAAAAAATCCAGAATTACAAAAAGTATTAGATAACGCACCAAAATTGCTTGATTATCTAGACGATGAAAGCCGTGAGCATTTTGAACAATTATGTTCATTATTAGATGCAGTGGGTATTCAATATGAAATTAATCCTAAACTCGTTCGTGGCTTAGATTATTACAACAAAACTGTATTTGAATGGGTAACCTCCGCTCTTGGCGCACAAGGTACTGTATGTGGCGGCGGTCGTTATGACGGTTTAGTGGAACAACTTGGCGGACACGCAACACCGAGCATCGGATTTGCGATGGGATTAGAACGTTTAGTATTGTTGGTGCAAGAAATTAATCCAAATGTTCCAGTGAAAAGTGCGGTGGATATTTATGTTGTTTATCAAGGTGAAGGCGCAACATTAACCGCTTTTGAATTAGCGGAAAAAGTACGCTCAGAATTACCGCACTTAAATACCATGTTGCACTGCTCTGGCGGTAATTTCAAAAAACAATTTAAACGTGCAGATAAATCTGGTGCAACATTGGCATTAGTTATCGGCGAAAGCGAAGTACAAAATAAACAAGTCGTTGTTAAACACTTGCAAGGTGGCGTAGATCAGCAAACCTTAGATTTAGTGAATATAATCGACTATATTCAAACTCAATTTTAATTTAAAAGGGGAAAAATATGGCTTATTCCATTGAAGAAGAACAAGAGATTAACCAGTTGAAAGACTGGTGGAAAGAGAATGGCAAAACAATTATTGTCGCTTTTATCTTAGGTGTTGGTGGTATGTTTGGATGGCGTTATTGGCAAGCGCACCAAGCAGAGCAAATCGCTCAAGCTTCTGCTCAATATGATGCATTAATCTATTCTGCACAACAAGATGAACAAGCTAAAAAAGCCAATATAGAACAATTTGTGCAAGCTAACAGCAAAACAGCATACGCTGTATTTGCTTTATTAGATGAAGCGAAAAAAGCGGCTGAGAAACAAGATTTTGCAGCTGCAGAAGCAAACTTAAATCAAGCATTAACCCAATCTCAAGATGAAGTATTAATATCTATTGTTGCATTACGTCTAAGTGCGGTGCAATTTCAATTGGGTCAATTAGACAATGCGTTAACTACCTTAAATCAAGTGAAGGGTGAAAGTTTTAATGCTCGTAAAGCAATTTTAACCGGCGATATCCAAGTCGCGAAAGGAGATAAAGTTGCGGCCAAAAAAAGCTTTGAGCAAGCACAACAAAGTGGTAGCCAATTAGAACAACAAATGGCTAAAATGAAATTAAACAATCTTTAAAAAATAATACCCGCATCAAAGTGCGGGTATTTCTTATCTTTTTAGCCACAAAATCACACAACCTTCCTAGCAAGGATAAAAAGCAAAACGGGGCGATGCTGTAAATCTTTAAATTCATGATGCCATTGAACCTGATCTGCTAACATAGGTTCTTCCATTTGCTCAATTTGAAAACCTACTTTAATCAAATTATTAATAATCGTTGCAGTCGTACGATGATAAGTCTTAAAAGCCTGCTTAAACCAACTCCGTTCTCTTTCTCCTTCATCTCGATAATGATTCAAACGGTAAGCAATTTGCTGTTTATTCTCATTTTTTTCCCAACGCTCCCCCGTCTTATGGCAGGTCGTGATAGGATGTTCTTGAGAAAAAACAAGTACACCATTCGCTTTCAACTTATTAAAAATTGCAGACAACAATTGAGGAAATTCTTTTATATAATGAAAAGCAAAAGAACTCGTAATTACATCAAAATTATCTTCTGGTAATTCAATAAGCTTTTCCATAGGTAATTGATAAAGAGAAAAACAATCTTTAAATTCACCGCGCTTTTCTAAATCAATTTTAGCTTGCTTTAACATATTTGCGGACAGATCGATTCCAACTACGTGTCTAGCGCCTCTTGATAAATAAAGTGCTAAATGTTCACCAGCCCCACACCCAAGATCAAGTAATTTTTTTCCTTGTAAGTCTGGCAAAAGTGAAAGCATTGTCGGTTTCTCAACAACTTCATTTAGACTAATAGGATTAGAACGAAGCTTTTGGTAAAGCTCAAAGAAATTTTCTTTATCGTAAACACTGATTTGATTTATCATATTTTTACTATAGCGCCAAAACAAGTACGCCTGATAAAATTAAAATACTACCGATAATTAATTTTAGGCTGAGTGGCTCCCCTAAAATGACAACCCCCAGAATAATTGCAATAACTACACTTAATTTATCAATCGGTGCAACCCAAGAGGCAGGAGCAAATTGGAGCGCGCGATAATAACAAAGCCAAGACAACCCAGTTGCAATACCTGATAAAATCAGAAAACTCAACGGTTTTACTGCAATATGCTGTGGCAATTGCCACTCGTTACGAGCAGATAGAATACCTGCCGTCACAAATAAAATGACAAGAGTTCGAATAAAAGTGGCAAGATTACTATTCATCCCTTCTACACCAAGCTTGCCTAAGATCGCCGTGAGCCCTGCAAAAAATGCAGAACCTATCGCAAAAAATACCCAACTCATATTCTTTCCTTATTTACCCACAGCCCCTAAAATTCGCTACACTTTTCCGCTATAATAACGGAAATTTTTTTTATGAAGAAGTAAAAATGAATCAGATTAACATTGAAATCGCTTATGCTTTGCCGGAACGTTATTATTTAAAATCTTTTCAAGTTGATGAAGGAATCACCGTGCAAACTGCGATTACGCAATCAGGGATTTTAAGCCAATTTCCAGAAATTGATTTGAGCACAAATAAAATCGGGATTTTCAGTCGTCCAATTAAATTGACTGATGTATTAAAAGAGGGCGATCGTATTGAAATTTACCGTCCATTACTTGCTGATCCGAAAGAAATTCGCCGTAAACGTGCAGCAGAGCAAGCTGCAGCAGCCAAAGACAAAGAAAAAGAAAAAGGAGCTTAAAAATGACCGCACTTTCATCTGTTGATTTTTGTTTACCTGAACATATCACACCAGAAATTTTTCTACGCGATTATTGGCAGAAAAAGCCACTTGTGATTCGTAACGGTTTGCCTGAAATTGTTGGGCAGTTTGAGCCACAAGATATTATTGAGCTCGCGCAAAATGAAGATGTTACTGCTCGTTTAGTGAAGACATTTTCTGATGATGATTGGAAAGTTTTTTTTAGCCCTTTGAGCGACAAGGATTTTCAAAAGTTACCAGAAAAATGGTCGGTGTTAGTTCAAAATTTGGAGCAATGGTCGACTGAATTAGGACAACTTTGGAACAAATTTGGCTTTATTCCTCAATGGCAACGAGACGATATTATGGTGTCTTACGCGCCGAAAGGTGGCTCTGTTGGTAAACATTATGATGAGTATGATGTATTCTTGGTGCAAGGATATGGCCATCGTCGTTGGCAATTAGGTAAATGGTGTGATCCAAGTACTGAATTTAAACCAAATCAACCAATCCGAATTTTTGATGATATGGGCGAATTGGTGATTGATGAAGTGATGAATCCGGGCGACATCCTCTATATTCCAGCCCGTATGGCACATTATGGTGTGGCTGAAGATGATTGTTTAACCTTTTCTTTTGGCTTGCGTTATCCAAATTTAAGCAATTTAATTGATGGCGTAAGTAAAGGTTTTTGTCATCAAGATCCTGATTTGAATTTAAGCGAGTTTGATTTACCACTACGTTTAAGCCAGTCTGAACAACGTACAGGTAAACTTGCTGATGAAAATATTCAAGCAATGAAACAGCTTTTATTAGATAAATTGGCTCATTCAGAAGCTTTTGATGCATTGTTTAAACAAGCCGTAGCAAGTGCGGTGAGTTCTCGTCGTTACGAGTTATTAGTCTCTGATGAAATGTGTGATCCTGATGAAGTGCGGTCAATTTTAGAAGAGGATGGGGCATTCCTTTCTCAGGACAACAATTGTAAATTGCTTTACACCGAAAATCCACTGCGAATTTATGCTAATGGCGAGTGGTTAGATGAGCTTAATGTGATTGAGACCGAAGTGTTGAAACGTTTATCTGATGGTGAAAGTTTGGACTGGGCATTTCTATCTAATTTAGTGAATGAAACCGAAGATCCTGAAACCTCAATGGATTTACTGTTGGATTCAATTTGTAACTGGGTTGATGATGGTTGGGCGTTAATTGAATAACATGTCCGACAATATTTATTCCGTCTCTCAGCTGAATTCTGCTGCGCGTCAGATGCTAGAGGGCAATTTTTCCCAAATTTGGTTAACAGGTGAAATTTCCAATTTTACGCAACCCGTGTCTGGGCATTGGTATTTAACTCTGAAAGATGAAAATGCACAGGTCCGTTGCGCGATGTTTCGTATGAAAAATTTGCGTGTAGCTTTTCGTCCGCAAAATGGAATGCAAGTGCTTGTGCGTGCCAATGTGAGTTTATATGAGCCTCGTGGTGATTATCAGCTTATTGTTGACTCCATGCATCCAGCTGGTGAAGGTTTGTTGCAACAGCAATTTGAAGCATTAAAAATGAAGTTGGCTGCGGAAGGATTGTTTGCTCAAAATCTCAAGAAAAATCTACCGCACTTTAGTAAAGCGGTTGGGATTATAACTTCTTCTACAGGTGCGGCATTGCAAGATATTTTGCATATTTTTGCACGCCGCGATCCAAGTTTAAAAGTCGTCATTTATCCCACTGCAGTACAAGGCAAAGAGGCGAGCGCAGAAATTGTGCAAATGATTGAACTTGCCAATGCACGACAAGAGGTGGATGTATTAATTGTGGGGCGTGGTGGAGGTTCATTAGAAGATCTTTGGTGTTTTAATGAAGAAGAAGTGGCGCGAGCGATTTTTCGTTCAACCTTACCCATTATTAGTGCGGTAGGTCATGAGACAGATGTGACGATTGCCGATTTTGTTGCAGATCTTCGTGCGCCGACCCCTTCTGCTGCGGCTGAGTTAGTTAGCCGTAATCAAGATGAATTATTACAACAACTCCGCCATCAACAGCAACGTTTAGATATGGCATTTGATCGCTTATTTACGCGAAAAAGCCAGCGTTTGAAACAGCTAACCTTACGATTGCAAAATCAGCATCCGCAGAATCAGTTACGTGCTCAACAAGCGAAAAATGAACAGCTTACGCATCGTTTGCAACTTGCTATGTTGCGTCAGTTTGAAAATACACAACAAAAATTCACCGCACTTTCCTCTCGTTTGAAACAAAATCCATTGCCATATCGAGTGCAACGTCACCAACAACGCTTAGAGCAGTTACAAGTGCGGTTAAATTTTTGTGTAAATCGCCAAGTGACGGAACGTCAAAATAAACTGGCAACGTTATGTGGAAAACTGGATGGCTTAAGCCCGTTGAAGGTATTGGCGAGAGGTTATTCCATTGCGGAAAATGCTCAAGGAAAAGCAATAATAAGTACTCAAGATGTGAAGAAAGGTGAATGTATTACGACGCAAGTTAAAGACGGAAGAATTATCAGTAAAGTTATATAATATTTGTCATTTACATCAATAAGCAAAGGGAGTAGCAAATGAGATACTCCCTTTTGTTATTTAATTATGACAATGCCCAACCGCCTGCATAGAATGCAACGAGTACGATTGCAATAATCACAGTACCTACATTTAAGCGTTTAATATCGCCACTCACGATTCTTCCAATCACTAATGCCGCAAAACCTAACATAATGCCTGTTACAATGTTCGCGGTAAGTACGATAAATACTGCGCAGATTAATCCGCTCATCGCGCCAACGAAATCATCGAAATCTAATTTGCTTACATTGCTTAACATTAATAAACCAACATACATTAATGCTGGAGCTGTTGCGTATCCAGGCACTAAGAAAGCTAATGGTTGGAAGAAAAGCATTAATAGGAATAACACACCAACAACGATTGCAGTAATACCTGTTTTACCGCCTGCTGCTGTTCCTGCTGCAGATTCAATATAAACGGCAGCTGGTGCTGTACCTAATAAGCCTGAGAATAAGCTACTGATTGAATCTGAAGTTAAAGATTTACCGCCATTGATAATTTGACCGTCTTTATCAAGTAAGTCTGCTTGACCTGCAACTGCACGAATAGTGCCCGTTGCATCAAATACAGCAGTCATCACCAAAGCAAATACCACAGGCAAGATTGCGGGTTGTAGTGCCCCCATAAAGTCTAATTGTAAGAAAAGAGAATTTTCACCAAAGGTTGGCATTTTGAAAATCTCTCCGCCAAATTTTACATTTGGATCAAAAATTAAACCTACGATAGTAATAGCAATGATTACCCATAAGATACCGCCTTTAATTTTCATTTTTTCAAGGCCGATAATGAGCGCCAAACCAATTAAGGACATCATGACTGGGAATGAGGTGAAATCGCCTAATTTTACTGGTAAGCCAGCTTGGTTGCTGACGACTAAACCAACGCCGTTTGCCGCAATTAAAAGTAAAAAGAGTCCGATACCAATGCCTGCTCCGTGAGCAATACTGGATGGTAAATTACGTAAGATCCATGCACGGATACCTGTGGCAGAAATTAAGGTAAACACAACCCCCATTAAGAATACTGCGCCTAGCGCAACAGGAATGGCGACCTTTTGACCAATTACTAAGCTAAATGCAGTGAAAGCTGTAAGAGAAATTGCACAACCAATTGCCATTGGTGCATTTGCCCATAAGCCGATTAAGATAGATCCTAATCCTGCGACCAAACAGGTGGCAATAAAGACAGATTCCGCAGGAAAACCTGCAGCACCTAGCATATTGGGTACCACGATTACAGAATAAACCATTGCTAAGAAAGTGGTTAAACCCGCGATGATTTCTTGACGAACAGTTGAACCACGTTGCTTGAGCTCAAATGTTTTTTCTAAAGTTGGCATAATGTTCCTTAAAGTTAAGTGAAAAATTGAAGTGAATGAGGTGCGCTATTTTACATCATAAAAATGAGAAGTAAACGTTTGCGTAAGTTTTGTTTAGGATAAAGTGCGGTCAAAATTATGAATAGTTATGAAATAATCTATTTGCTGATTTTCTCTACAAATGAGACTGCTAGTCAGCAGAAAAACTGCTATACTTGTCGCGTTTTTTAACTTGATAAAATGAAGGAAACAAAATGGCTGATTTTAATCAAATTTTAACGCCAGGCGATGTAGATGCTGGCATTATCAATGTAGTAAATGAAATTCCCGAAGGTAGCTGCCATAAAATCGAATGGAACCGTAAAGTTGCGGCATTCCAATTAGATCGTGTTGAGCCAGCAATTTTTGCAAAACCAACTAACTACGGTTTCATTCCACAAACTTTAGATGAAGATGGCGATGAGTTAGATGTATTATTAATCACTCGTCAACCATTAGCAACAGGTGTATTCCTTGAGGCTAAAGTAATTGGTGTCATGAAGTTTGTTGATGATGGCGAAGTGGATGACAAAATCGTTTGTGTTCCAGCAGATGATCGTGATACAGGCAATGCGTACAACTCATTAGCTGATTTACCTGCGAACTTAATTAAACAAATTGAGTTCCATTTTAATAACTATAAAGCGCTTAAGAAACCAGGCTCAACGAAAGTAACACATTGGGGCGATGTAGAAGAAGCGAAAGAAGTGATTCGTGAGTCTATTAAACGTTGGAATGAACGTTAATTAACTTTAAAGATAAAAGAGCGGTGATATTTCACCGCTCTTTGTATTAGAATTACACAAACCAATTTTAATCCCGCCAATCACTCCAATTTTAATTTGAATAAGCATCTGATTACTAAACATTTAAGTGTGTTAAATCATTTTTTAATCATACTTTTTTTGATCCCAAATCAAAATAACCTACTAATTTAGTCAATTACTTTGTTTTGGGTATTATTTTAGCGCCACAATACCCGATATAATTAGTCAGGTATTTTACTTTGTGTAAAATATTTACCTATGATTTTAAATAGGAAGTTAATTTTTCAATAACCTAGGAGTGATAAAATGGGACAGTATAAAAAGTTCTGGTACCTATTAGTCGCCGTATTGATTGGGTCATTCTCAATTTTAGGCTACTACGGGTTCGAAGTTTATCGTGAAGCACCGCCAATTCCGCAACAATATGTTTCTGAATCTGGCGAAAAAATGATTACGCACGATGATATTTTACATGGTCAAACCGCTTGGCAAACTACTGGCGGTATGCAAGTGGGGTCAGTTTGGGGGCATGGCGCATATCAAGCACCAGACTGGACAGCGGATTGGCTTCACCGTGAACTAACTAACTGGTTGGACATTACAGCGAATCAAGAATTTGGTAAAAACTTCGCTGATTTAAATGATGAACAACAAACTTTATTAAAAGCGCGTTTAACCAAAGAATATCGCGGTAGTAAAGTTGAAAACGGTACCGTTGTGCTTTCTAACACCCGTTTAGCAGCAATGGAAAAAACTGCACAATACTACATCTCTTTATATAGTGATGATCCTGCAACTAAAGTGACTCGTGAACACTTTGCGATGAAGGATAATACCCTTCCTGACTTACAAGCGCGTAAAGACTTAGCTAAATTCTTCTTCTGGACAGCATGGACTGCCTCCGCTGAACGTCCAAATACTCATGCAAGTTATACCAACAACTGGCCACATGAGCCGTTAATCAACAACGTACCAACACCAGAAAACGTCATTTGGTCTATTGCAAGTGTGGTATTCCTCATTGCCGGTATTGGTTTCGTGGTATGGATTTGGTCATTCAAAAAACGTGAAGATGAAAAAGAACCAGCAACACCTGAGTTCGATCCACTTACAAAATTACAACTTACCCCTTCTCAACGTTCGTTAGGTAAATACCTCTTCACTGTGCTTGCATTATTCTTACTGCAAGTGAACTTAGGGGCGATTGTTGCTCACTATACCGTTGAAGGTCAAGAATTCTATGGTATTGATATTTCTCAATACTTACCTTATTCATTGGTGCGTACATGGCATATTCAAGCGGCATTATTCTGGATTGCGATGGCATTCTTAGCTGGCGGTTTATTCCTGGCACCGATCATCAATGGCGGTAAAGATCCGAAGTTCCAAAAATTGGGCGTGGATGTTTTATTCTGGGCATTAGTGGTATTAGTCGTCGGTTCATTCACCGGTAGCTATTTAGCAATTGCGCATATTCTTCCTGAAGAATGGAGCTTCATGTTCGGTCACCAAGGCTATGAGTTCATTGACTTAGGTCGTTTCTGGCAAGCAGTGAAATTCGCAGGTATCTTATTCTGGTTAGTCTTAATGCTTCGCGGCACAGTGAACGCATTCAAACAACCTGGTGATAAAAACTTATTAGCATTGTTCTTCGCTTCCGTCATTGCGATCGGTTTATTCTATGGCCCAGCATTATTCTATGGCGAGCACACTCACATTTCTGTGATGGAATACTGGCGTTGGTGGGTAGTTCACCTATGGGTAGAAGGCTTCTTCGAAGTATTCTCTGTAGCGGCACTCTCATTCATCTTCGTAAGTTTAGGTTTAGTTTCACGTCGTACTGCGACTGTGGCAACCATTACTGAAGCAGCGTTGTTCTTAATCGGTGGTATCCCTGGCACTTTCCACCACTTATACTTCGCGGGTGCAACCACTCCAATTATTGCTGTAGGTGCATCATTCTCTGCACTTGAGGTGGTACCTTTAGTATTATTAGGTCACGAAGCGTGGGAACACTGGGCAATGAAACAAAAAGCACCTTGGATGGAACGCTTAAAATGGCCTCTTTACTGCTTCGTAGCCGTCGCATTCTGGAATATGTTAGGTGCTGGCGTATTTGGTTTCTTAATCAACCCTCCAATTTCACTCTACTATGTTCAAGGATTGAACACGACTGCTGTTCATGCTCACGCGGCATTATTCGGTGTGTATGGCTTCTTGGCATTAGGTTTCGTCTTCTTAATTGCTCGTTATTTACGTCCAGATACACCATTTAACGATAAGTTAATGAAATGGGGCTTCTGGTTATTAAACGGCGGTTTAGTACTGATGATCGTATCAAGCTTACTACCTATCGGCGTTATCCAAGGATATGCAAGTATCTCAGAAGGCTTATGGTATGCACGTAGTGAAGAATTTATGCAACAGCCATTATTCGATACCTTACGTTGGGTACGTCTAGGCGGTGATGTGGTATTCATCTTCGGTGCACTAGCCTTCTTCTGGCAAATCTTTACAATGATTTTCTTCAGACCTAAACATTAATTAGGCCTTCCCAAAAGCGACTTATGTAAAAATAAGTCGCTTTTTATTTATATAGACTATAAATACTTAATAATTGATTTCAACATAGTTACTAAGAAATATTCTCTTTCAGAATTCTACCTACCTTTAAAATTTATATAAAAAATAACCGCACTTTACAAAGTGCGGTTATTTTCTCTACTCTTTTTATCTAGAATAATTATTTCTTCTTCGCATATTTTAATGAGTCAATCGCTACCGCTAAAATAATAATGCTACCTTTAATGATGTATTGCCAGTAAGGGTTTACACCGATGTAAGTTAAACCGTAGTTGATAACTGTAAAGATGATAACGCCAGTGATGACACCAATTACTGTTCCTACACCACCCGCGAAGGATACGCCACCCACTACGCAAGCGGCAATCGCATCTAATTCATACATAAAACCTAAGTTGTTAGTTGCAGAACCAATACGGCCCGCTTCGAGCATACCACCAAAGGCATAAAACACACCGGCGATCATATAAATCACAACTAAATTACGTGCAACATTCACGCCTGAAACTTTTGCTGCTTCCGGATTTCCCCCAATAGCAAAGATATTTTTACCAAAACGGGTTTTGTTCCACATTATCCACACCAAAAATGAAGCAATTGCAGCATAAATAGTGATATAAGAAAGCTTGAAACTCCCAATTCGGAAAAAGCCTTGAGCAAATGTTGAGAAATTTTCACTAAAACCAGCGATTGGCGATCCACCTACCGCATCATAGTATAGTGAGTTGAAACCATATACGATAATCATGGTTCCCATAGTTGCAATAAACGGTGTTACATTTAAGTAAGCAATAACCAATCCATTTATTAAACCAATAATTGCTCCCACAGCACAAACGGCAAGAATAACAACAGGAATTGGAATTTCACCCATTTCAGGAAATACGCGGTTCATATTTTCCATTGATTGCAACATAGTTGCAGAGATAACTGCAGCCAAACCTACTTGACGACCAGCAGATAAGTCCGTTCCTTGTGTAATTAATAAACCAGCAACCCCAAGTGCAATAATTAAACGAACTGAAGATTGAGTTAAAATATTACTAAAGTTCATCAAATTTAAGAATGTTGGATCTTGCGCAATAATAATACCGAGCAAAATCAATAGCACAAAATAAATGGCATTTTGCTTTAAGAAATCAAAGGATTTGTTTTTTTGTAAGGCACTCATAATCTGTTCCTTTTGTTATAAATATTTCGCAGCGAGTTGCAAAATTTCTTCTTGTGAAGTTTTTGCAGTTTCTACAATACCCGCCAATTTACCGTTACTCATCACTAAAATACGGTCAGTTACACCTAGTAATTCAGGCATTTCTGATGAAATCATAATAATGCCTTTATCTTTTTTAGCGAGCTCTTGAATGAGTTGGTAAATTTCAAATTTTGCTCCAATGTCGATACCACGAGTCGGCTCATCAAGCATCAGAATTTCAGGTTGAGTTAAAAGCCAACGACCAATAATGACCTTTTGTTGGTTACCGCCGGAAAGAGAACCAATTGTTGTTCTATGTGATGGTGTTTTAACATTCATTGAATCAATCACCCACTGAGTATCACTTTTCATTTTCTTCGTGCTAAGTAATTTCCATGGGGTGAGATAAGATTTCATATTTGAAATCAATGAGTTAAATTCAATGCTTAAATTAGAGTAAATACCTGTTGAACGACGCTCTTCAGTTACCAATGCAAAGCCATTATTAATCGCTTCAAGTGCGGTATGATTTTTCACGGTTTTTCCGTGTAACTTGATAGTTCCTTCGGTTAATTCACGTACGCCAAAAATAGCTTCAACGATATCAGTACGTTTAGCCCCCACAAGGCCTGCAATACCGAGAATTTCACCTTTTCGTAATTCAAAAGATACGCCTTGAATGGATGGTTGATTTTTAGCGGTAAGATTTTCCACCTGTAAAATTACTTCTTTTGGCGTGTTTGTTTTTTCAGGGAAACGCTGTGTTAATTCACGACCTACCATCATTCCGACAATTTGTTCCATGCTGGATTCTTTCACGTTTACCGTGTTGATCCATTTACCGTCGCGTAAAATAGTAATTTCATCACAGATTTTGAAGATTTCATCCATTTTGTGAGAAATATAAATAATTCCGCAACCGCGTTGTTTTAATTTGTCGATAATTTTAAACAGATGCTCAACTTCTTTTTCAGAAAGCGAGGATGTTGGTTCATCCATGATTACGATTTTAGCGTTATACGAGAACGCCTTCGCAATTTCGATCATCTGCATTTGAGAAACTGAAAGTTTGGCGACCTTTTCTTTAGGATCTACATCAATATCCAATTCATCAAAAATCGCTTTAGTATCACGGTACATTTTGGCGTGATCGACAAAAGGTCCTTTCAGTGGATAGCGTCCAAGCCACAAGTTATCCATTACGCTAGTTTGGCGCACTAGGTTGAGTTCTTGGTGCACCATTGAAATACCATTCTCAAGGGCTTCTTTAGATGTTTTAAAATTGACGGGTTGGCCTAAGAAAAGGATTTCGCCTTCATCTTTGGCATAAATGCCAAATAAGCATTTTAATAATGTAGATTTGCCCGCGCCGTTCTCACCCATTAAAGCATGAACAGAATGTGATCGAACCGTTAAGTTTGCGTTATCTAAGGCTTTTACGCCAGGAAAGGACTTGCAGACATTGGTCATTGTGAGCAGCACTTGGCTGTCTTGGCTTTGAGTTTGAGATGTCATATCCAACCTCGTTAAAAAGGGGAAGGGTAACTTCCCCTTAGATTACAACAAAAATTGATGAGAAATTATTTTAAGAAGTCGCCTAAGTTGTCTTTATCTACACCAACATAAGGGATACGTACAACACGATCTTTTAATTCCCATTTTGTGCCTTCAGTTGCTGCTTTGCCTTGTGCTAAGTTGTTAGATAATTGAACAACTGCTTTACCTTGGTTCACACCATCGTTTAACACAGTACCTGCAAGTTCACCTTTTTTGATGAGTTGCAATGCTTCTGGTAATGCGTCCACACCGAAGATAGGGAGTTTTTTACCATGTGCTTTGGTTGCTTCTAATGCGCCTAATGCCATACCATCGTTGTTAGAAATAATTACTTCAATGTCGTTCGCTTTAGAGCTAGATAACCAAGCATCTACTTTATCTTTCGCCATTGCAGCATCCCACATACCGGTATCAATAAATAATTGTTCAGTTTGGATACCTTTTGCATTAAGTTCTTCAACTACGAATTTTGTACGTGCTTCAGCATCTGGGTGACCTGGTTCACCTTTTAATAATACGAATTGGATTTTGCCATCTTTATTTAAGTCTAGAGCTGGATTCGCTTTCCATTGTTTTGCAATTAAATCCCCTTGAATTAAGCCAGATTCTTTTGGATCAGTACCTACATAGTAAGCGTGTTCATAAGAACCGATAGCTTTTGCACCTGGGTCTTTATTAAAGAACACAACAGGAATGTTATCTGGTTTTGCTTTGCTAATAATGGTTGGCGCTGCAGCTGGGTCAACTAAGTTAATTGCAAGAGCTTTCACACCTTTGGAAAGTAATACATCAACTTGGTCATTTTGAATTGATTGTGCATTTTGGGAGTCATTCATTAATAAGTTAATGCCACCAAGTGCTTTAGCTTCTTTGTCGATTTCTTTACGCATTAAAGACATGAAGTTGTCATCGTATTTGTAAATGGTTACACCAATTTTGTTACTTGCTGCGAAGCTAGAAGATGCTGCACCTAAACCGATAGCCAAAGCAACCGCACTTAATACTGCTGTTTTTTTCATAATAACGCTCCTATTTTGGAATGTTGATGTTAGAGATAAATATTGCATTACATTCTGCAACTGATGCCATATTAGCGAATAATCTGCTTGGAATCTGTGATCAAACTCACATAAATGAAAACGATTACATTAAAAATTTGAATTTGTGATCGCTATCACATTTTATGAGTTCGTTCACCTTCTAATTTAGATAGATTCCACAGAAAAACGACGTACTAATGTTGGGTTAAACTGAATTGTTGATGGCGTTCTCACCTCATTATCGACAAGGCTTAATGCAAGGTTGGCCGCATAAGTTGCCATTAAATCAATAGGATAGCGGATTGTCGTCAATTTAGGAATTAAATAACGAGCAATTGGCATATCGTCAAAACCAATGATTGAAAATTGGCTTGGTACACTAATATTGTTTTCATTGAGAACGGAAATGGCTCCCGCAGCCATTGAATCGTTATAAGCTACGACCGCAGTGAGATCTTTGTTATAACTAAGCAAATCAATCATTGCTTTTTCACCACCTTCGAAGTCTGGTGAATTGTGCGTTATGGCATGCTCAATAATTGGATAATTGTGATCTTTTAATGCAGTAAGATAACCATCTCGACGCTCAATTTCATCAAAAATTGCATGGTTAGATCCTATATATGCGATATGTTTATGACCACAACGGATAAGCATTTCTGTTGCTAAGTAGGTTCCCTTTTTATTATCTAAACTTACGCAACGATTTTCATAGCCTTGAATCACTCGGTTGATAATCACCATTCCTGGTACTGTTTTCAAATAATGGCTAAGTTCATCGTCAGATAACGCTTTCGAATGTACAACTAAACAACTACAACGCTTGCGAAGTAAAGTATCAATAGCTTCACGTTCCTTCTCTGCATGGTGATAGCCAATGCCAATCAAGATTGTTTTACGGTGTGCTTCTGCGACTTTATCTACGGCTTTCACTAAAATAGCAAAAAACGAGTCTGTTACATCGGTAACAACCACACCAATAGTATCGGTGTTTTGTATTGCAAGGGCTTTAGCATTTGCATTCGGCTGATAATTAAGTTGCTCAATTGCTTGTTTTACGGCAAGGCGAGTATCTTCACTCACTGAGGGATGCTGATTTACAACACGAGAAACAGTAGCAATAGATACATGGGCTAATTCGGCTACATCATGAATGGTGCTCATAGAATGCTCTCCATAATGAAATCACGTTTCTTATTATGTTCTTTCTAGATAAAATTGAAAGCGGTTACTTTCTGATTTGTAACCGAGATCACAAAAAACTTTCAGAGATTTTCCCATTATGTGATACTGATCACGGTTTATTTTTGTGAATTTGCTATCTTATGCGCAGTATTTTGTGTAATCGTTTACAATTTAGAAAGGGAGCCCATTATGAGTGATGTTTTTGAACCAACCGAGCATCCACATCGTCGCTATAATCCGTTAATTGATCAATGGGTTTTGGTATCACCACATCGTGCTAAACGTCCATGGCAAGGGCAACAAGAAAAAGTGAATGAAGAACAAAAACCAAGTTATGATCCAACTTGTTATCTTTGCCCGAGTAATAAGCGTATTACAGGTGAATTAAATCCAGATTATCGTAAACCTTATGTGTTTAAAAATGATTTTTCCGCGCTTTTAGAAGATACGCCAGCCCCTGAAAAATCCTCCGAGCCACTTTTCCAGAGTTCTCAAGCTCGTGGCGAAAGTCGCGTTATTTGTTTCTCTCCAGATCATAGTAAAACATTGCCATTATTGACCGCACTTGAGATTGAAGAAGTGATTAAAGTATGGCAAGAACAACTTCGTGAGCTTGGTGCAAAATACCAATGGGTGCAAATTTTTGAAAACAAAGGGGCGGCAATGGGGTGTTCTAACCCTCATCCACATGGCCAAATTTGGGCGAATAGTTTCTTGCCAAATGAAGTCGCTCGTGAAGATCGCACACAACGCGATTATTTATTAAAACATGGTTCAGTAATGCTAGTTGATTATGTAAAACGAGAACTGGAGTTAAAAGAACGTATTGTCGTTGAAACTGAACATTGGGTAGCTTTAGTGCCTTATTGGGCTGTTTGGCCATTTGAAACATTGCTTTTACCAAAAACTCATGTAAAACGTTTAACTGAATTAAGTAACGAACACTCAAAAGATCTTGCGGTTATTTTGAAAAAATTGACGACCAAATACGACAATCTATTTGAGACTTCTTTCCCATATTCAATGGGATTTCATGCCGCACCATTTAATGGCGAAGAAAACGAACATTGGCAGCTACATGCTCATTTTTATCCTCCTCTTTTACGCTCAGCAACCGTGCGTAAATTTATGGTGGGATATGAAATGTTAGGCGAAAGCCAACGCGATTTAACGGCAGAACGGGCTGCAGAGCGATTACGTGCTTTGAGTGAAGTTCATTATAAAGAAATAACTAAATAATATAGCCAGTCTCCCTCTTTACAAAAGAAGGGGGGTAGATCGAGTACAGATTTAATATAAAGGATAGAAATATGACCCCAATCCAAAATGCTCAACAAATTTTCAATAAACAACATAAAAATTTGCCAGAAATTACCATCTATGCGCCTGGCCGAGTAAATATTATCGGTGAACATACTGACTACAACGACGGCTTTGTTATGCCTTGTGCGATTAATTTTGGTACGGCCGTTTCTGGTACAAAACGAGATGATCATATTTGGAATGTTTATGCGGCGGATCTTGATGAAACTGATGAATTTTCTCTCAATGTTGAAATTCCTAAGAGTGAACACAAATGGGCTAATTACGTGCGTGGGGTTGTAAAATTTATCCAAGAACGTTACCCGCACTTTCAACAAGGTGCAAATTTAGTGATTTCTGGAAATGTGCCTCTTTCTTCTGGATTAAGTTCATCGGCAGCGTTAGAAGTTGCGGTGGGTAAATTCTGCCAACAACTTGGCGATTTACCACTTTCTCACACAGATATTGCATTGAATGGGCAAAAAGCGGAAAACCAATTTGTTGGTGCTAATTGTGGCAATATGGATCAGTTAATTTCTGCACTTGGCCAGGAAAATCACTTATTGATGATTGATTGTCGTAGTCTTGAAACCACTCCAACCCCCGTGCCACAAGATGTCGCCGTGATTATTGTGAATTCAAATGTACCGCACGATTTGGTAACGGGTGAATACAATACTCGCCGTCAGCAATGTGAAGAGGCGGCAAAATTTTTTGGAGTAAAAGCATTACGTGATGTTTCAGTTGAACAATTCCGAAAAAGAGAAGCGGAATTGACCGCACTTTCTCCGTTAGCAGCAAAACGTGCCCGTCATGTCGTAACTGAAAATCAACGAGTACTCGATGCCGTGGAAGCATTGAAGAAGAATGATTTAACCCATTTAGGTGAGTTAATGGGGGAATCTCATAATTCAATGCGTGATGATTTTGAAATCACCGTGCCACAAATTGATTATTTAGTTGAATTGGCTCAACTTGTTATTGGCAAAAGTGGCGGTGCGCGTATGACGGGCGGTGGTTTTGGTGGTTGTATTGTCGTACTTGCACCGCATGATAAAGTCGATGCAGTTCGTAAAATTATTGCGGATAATTACGAGAAAACAACTGGTTTAAAAGAAACTTTTTATGTGTGTACTGCATCACAAGGTGTTCGAGTGATTTAAGAGAAAATGATGTTAGAACAAACTACTTTTAATGCGCCTGATGCTGTACCTTATCAGCTGATAACTCTGCAAAATGAAAATGGAATGCGTGTTCAATTTATGGATTGGGGGGCAACTTGGCTTTCTTGTAAAGTGCCAGTAAATGGCACTTCACGCGAGGTTTTATTGGGGTGTAAGGTAGAAGATTATCCCACTCATCAAAGCTATTTAGGTGCAAGTGTAGGACGTTATGCAAATCGTATTGCAAATGCACAATTTGAATTAAATGGTGAACTCATTCAATTGAAAAGTAATCAAGGTAAACATCAGCTTCATGGTGGAGAGGGCTTTGATAAACGTCGGTGGAAAATTCAAGAGTGCGGTGAGAATTTTGTGTGTTTTTCATTACATTCGGTGGATGGTGATCAAGGTTTTCCAGGTAATGTGGATGTGTCTGTAACCTATACGCTAACAGATGATAATAGCGTAAAAATTGAATATGCAGGGATGTGTGATAAGGATACCGCATTGAACTTAACGAATCATGCCTATTTCAATTTAGAAAATGCAGAGCAAGGCAGTGACGTACGTGAACATACATTACGTTTAAATGCTGATTTTTATCTGCCTGTAGATAATGAGGGGATTCCTAATTCTCCATTAAAACACGTAGTGAATACGAGTTTTGACTTCCGTATTGCTAAATGCATCAAGCAAGATTTTTTACAAGGGGAGCAGCAAGTAACAAAAGGTTACGATCATTCCTTTATTGTCAATAAAGCTTGGCAAAAGCCTTGTGTGTTACTGACTTCTCCAACTGATGATTTAAGTTTAGAAGTAAGAACCTCGCAAGCTGCATTGCAGGTTTATACGGGTAATTATCTTGCAGGTACACCAACGAGAAATGGCGAATTATATGCTGATTTTTCTGGCGTAGCACTAGAAACTCAATGTTTACCCGACACACCTAATCATCCTGAATGGCAAAATTACGGCGGAATTCAAAAAGCAGGTGAGCGATATTATCAATGGACAGAGTTTAAGTTTTTTAAAAAGTAATAATTACTGATAAACAGAGGGCTAATTTCTGAAAAACTCGGAATTAGCCCCTATATTAAATAAATCTAATAGTTAGTTTATTTTATTAAACTTCTCTCTATCCAGAGAAACGTTCAATTCTAGCACCTAAACAACGAAGTTTTTCTTCTATATGTTCATAACCACGATCAATGTGATAAATGCGATCCACAACTGTTTCACCTGTTGCGATACAACCTGCAAGAACCAAACTGATTGATGCGCGTAAATCTGTCGCCATCACTTCTGCACCAGACAACTGTTCAACACCATGACATACGGCAGTATTCCCTTCAATTTCAGCTTTTCCGCCCATGCGAATTAATTCAGGAATATGCATAAAACGATTTTCAAAAATCGTTTCGGTAATAATACTCGTGCCCTCTGCCACCATATTTAATAAGGTGAATTGAGCCTGCATATCAGTAGGAAAACCCGGATGTGGCGCAGTACGAATATTCACTGCTTTAGGGCGATTACCAAACATATCTAAAGTAATGCTATTCTCAGTCACATCAACTTGAGCACCAGCTTCACGAAGTTTATCGATCACTGCATCTAAAGTATCAGCTTTAGTATTTTGACAAACAACACGACCGCCCGAAATTGCTGCGGCAATTAAGAATGTACCTGTTTCAATACGATCTGGCACGACACTATGCTCACAACCAGTTAAACGTTCAACACCTTCAATCGTAATGTGATCAGAACCTGCACCAGATATTTTCGCGCCCATTTTATTGAGAAAGTCAGCGGTATCTACAATTTCAGGCTCACGAGCCGCGTTTTCAATCACGGTGGTGCCTTTCGAAAGCGTTGCTGCCATCATAATAGATAAAGTTGCACCTACGCTCACTTTTTCCATTACAATGCGAGTTCCCACAAGACGATCTAATACTTGTGCTTTTACATATCCTTCTTCAAGAACGATGTCCGCGCCTAATTTTTCTAAACCGCTAATATGGAGATCAACTGGACGAGCACCGATAGAGCAACCACCAGGTAACGATACTTGTCCTTGATGAAAACGAGCAACTAAAGGCGCCAATGCCCAAATTGAAGCACGCATGGTTTTAACCAATTCATAAGGGGCGGTGAAATGATCGATATTCGATGCATCTAATAAAACTGCACCAGTTTCATCACGATCTACAACCACGCCTAATTTACGTAAAATTTTCAAAGTGGTTTCAATATCTTTAAGCGCAGGAACATTCGTGAGTTTAACTGGTTCTGTTGCCAAAATAGCGGCAAAAAGAATTGGAAGTGCTGCATTTTTGGCACCTGAAATATTCACGGTTCCACTTAAACGAGATTGCCCATAAACACGAAATTTTTCCATTTTTGAATCCTTAATTAAGTTGGTTTAATGCACGATCACGTTTCCACTTTTCAGTGGTATAAGTTTTAATTGTTAACGCGTGAATTTCGCCAGTGGTAAAATAAGCCATTAACGGAGCATAAATTGTTTGTTGTTGTTTTACGCGAGACAGTGCAGCAATTTCATCACTCACTACAATCACGCCAAAATGCGCATTTTCACCTTGAGCATAAACCTCTTCTACGTTTAGCGCATCTTTTAAAATTCGTTCAATTTCTTGAAGTTCCATAAAATTTCCGTTTAATTAATATCTGTAAAATTTGCGATCCAATCAGACAAACCAACAAGATCTGCAAGGGTTAATAATTGTTTTGGTGGATAAACTAATCGAACTGTTTTGTTAAGCATTTGACACTCTCTTAAAAAATCACAAAGCGCTGCAAAACCGGCTGAATCAATATGTTGAATACCAGACAAATCCCATTCAACAACTGTTTTATCCAACGCATTAGCAGATAAAAAAACGTCACGTTGCTGCCACATAGGCAACAACGTGTTGCGAGATAGCTCCCCTGACAAAAGGAGCGCTATCTTATCATCATTTTTCTTTAAATCCCAATTTAACATGGCAACAAAATTATTTGCTGAATGTTACAGGTTGAGCGGCTGATTTTTGTACTTGAGCCGTTAATGCATCAATACCCTGTTGACGTAAGATACTACTCCATTCTTGTTGTTTTGTTACAACCATACTCACGCCCTCAGCAACCATGTCATAAGCTAACCATTCACCCGTTTTACCATTCTTACGCCATTTAAAATCTAATTTAATTGGTGCTGCACCATTGGTTTGAATAATATTCACACGAATATTTACTAAGTTTTTATCACCTAATGCTTTTTCTGGCTCAATTTGGATTTGTTGATTTGAATATGCCGTTAATACTTGTGCATAAGCTTGTTCAATAAAATCACCAAAAGCTTTAAAGAATTTTTCACGTTGTTCAGGTGTAGTAGATTTGAAATGAGAACCTAAAACTAAAGAACCTGCATAATTGACTTGAATATAAGGCAGTAAATCATTACGAACGATAGTACGTAGATAATTTGGGTTCTTTTTAATCTGGCTTTGATTTGCCTGAATATCAGAAAACAATTTATCTGACGCTTGTTGCATTAATACATAAGGACTTGTTTCAGCCATAGCAGTACCAGCAGCAAAAAGTGCGGTAAATACTAAGGTTAAAATTGCAAACCATTTTTTCACTTGGAAAAATTTCATCATAAATCTCCTAAATAAATGTTAGTTGTTATTGTACTGTAGGCTCAGTCTTTTCACTGTTACCATCAGATTTTTTATCGCCGTAAAGGAATTGGCCGATTAAATCCTCCAACACCATCGCAGATTTTGTATCTTGAATTTGGCTACCCTCTTTAAGCATAGCCGATTCACCATCATCAAATCCCATTGTCAATGCAATATATTGCTCACCCAATAAGCCTGATGTCTTAATTGATAAAGAACTGTTTTCTGGGATTTCATTATATTCCTGGTTAATTGCAATACTGACTTTTGGCAAATAGCTTTTTTCATCAAGCGTAATACCGCTCACACGCCCAATAACCACTCCGCCAACTTTTAATGGTGCACGCACTTTTAGTCCACCAATATTATCAAAAGTTGCCGTCACAGTATAAGATTTCGCCTCACCAAAACCTTGTACGTTGGCTACGCGTAAACCTAAAAAAACTAAGGCGCCAATACCAAGTAGTAAAAATAATCCAACCCAAAATTCATATTTAATTGTTTGTCTCATAAAAAAATCCTTAACCTGCTCCAAACATAATAGCAGTCAAAATAAAATCTAATCCTAGAACAACAAGAGATGCATGAACAACTGTTCGCGTTGTAGCTTGGCTGATCCCTTCTGATGTTGGCATACAATCATAACCATTAAAAAGCGCAATCCAAGTTACAGCCACAGCAAAGAAAACCGCTTTAATAAAGCCATTTAAAATATCATAGCTCCAACTCACGGAATTTTGCATCACAGACCAAAAGCTACCCGAATCAACACCTTTCCAATCCACACCTACTAAGGAACCGCCCCAAATACCAACAGCGATAAACAAGATTGACAAAATTGGCATGGAAATAACTCCTGCCCAAAAACGAGGTGCAATCACTCGACGTAAAGGATCAACAGCCATCATTTCAAGACTAGAAAGTTGTTCAGTGGCTTTCATTAAGCCTATTTCAGCCGTCAATGCAGAACCTGCTCGACCAGCAAATAAAAGTGCGGTAACAACAGGGCCTAATTCTCGCAAAAGAGAAAGCGCCACAAGCTGACCTAAACTTGTTTCAGCAGAAAAATCGACTAACACGACATAACCTTGTAGTCCTAATACCATTCCAATAAATAAACCGGACAACAAAATAATGAGTAACGATTGAACACCTAAAACATGCATTTGCTTCACAAGCAAAGGAAAATGCTTACGAATTTGTGGCTTGCCGATCAATGCGCCAAATAACATAAAACCTGCTCGCCCTAATGCACGGAAAAAGTCGATCACCTGTTTTCCTAAAGCAGAAATAAAATTGACGATCATTCAAACAATTCCTTCACATAATCTTGCGCTGGGTACTTAAAGCGCACAGGACCATCAGATTCGCCTTTTAAGAATTGCACCACTCTCGGATCTTGGCTTTGTAAAAGCTGCTCAGATGTTCCTTCTGCGATAACTTTTTGGTCTGCAATAATATAGGCATAATCTGCAATACTCAATACTTCCTCAACATCGTGAGACACCACGATAGAAGTCAAATTTAACGCTTCATTTAATCGTTTAATCAGGCTCAAAATGACGCCCATACTGATTGGATCTTGCCCAGTAAATGGCTCATCAAACATAATTAAATCAGGGTCAAGCGCAATAGCGCGTGCTAATGCAGCTCGACGAGCCATACCACCAGAAAGTTCTGAAGGCATCAATGCGGCAGCGCCTCGCAACCCAACCGCCTCTAATTTCATCAATACGATTTGACGAATTAAACTTTCAGGTAAATGCGTATGTTCACGAATTGGAAAGGCGACATTATCAAAAGTAGAAATATCCGTAAAAAGCGCACCTGATTGGAATAACATCCCCATCCGCTTGCGTACTTCGTACAGTTCACGATTAGATAGACGACAAATATCTTGTCCATCAAACAAAATTTCACCTTGCTCTGGCATTAGTTGTCCACCTATTAATTTAAGCAAGGTGGTTTTACCAATCCCCGACGGCCCCATGATCGCAGTGATTTTTCCCTTTTTTACTTGCAAATTCAGGTCATCGTAAATCACGCGATCACCGCGTTTAAAGGTGAGATTCTTAACTTCAATTAGATTTTGATTCATTAAAATCTCGTTTATAAATAAAAAGTGCGGTCGTTTTGACTAGCGTTTTTGTGAAAGGTTCATCTTACGACGAACAAACGCCATCATGCCGTGTAATACTAAAAACAACAATGATAAAGCATATAAAGGCATATTTCCCAACACAGAATAAGGCGTTTTACCTTCCGCAGGTGCAATTTTATGTGTCAACGTTGTTTCAATAAACTGCGGTGCCTGCGCTAACACCTTACCTTGTGCATCAACAAAGACTGAAATCCCCGTATTCGTTGCACGAATAAGCGGTTTACCCAATTCTAAAGCGCGCATTCTTGCCATCTGTAAATGTTGCCAAGGCCCAATCGAATCACCAAACCAGGCATCATTAGAAATTGTGAGCAAATAATCCGTATCTTGTTTCAAGTTTTGCCGAACTTGTTCGCCAAAAATAATCTCATAGCAAATTGCTGGCGAAAAAGCACGTTTTTTTGCCATTAAAGATGGCTGAATCGCGTCCCCGCTTTGAAATGCAGACATCGGCAAATTAAACACGGAATTAAGTGGTCGCAAAATACTTTCTAGCGGAACATATTCACCGAAAGGCACGAGATGATGCTTACTATAACGATTTTGCGTATCTGGCTGATAAGGAAAGTCTGGGTTTCCAGCAGTCATAATAGAATTAAGCAATTTACCAGATCTCGTATCTTGGAATACCGTTCCAACCATTATCTCCGTTTTCGTTTCTTTAGCAGCACGATCTAACGCTTCAAAAAATGGAGTAATCGCATTTTCAAGAGTTGGCAATGCGGATTCAGGCAAAATAATTAAATCTGTTTTACCAAGATTTTCTGCGATTAATTTTTGATAAATCTCCAAAGTAGAATAAAAATAAGCCGGATCCCATTTGAGATTTTGTTCAATATTGCCTTGAGCAAGCGTGACTGAAATTGCCTTATCTTCAACAGGTTTTACAAAGTGAATTCGGGATGAATAAGCACTTAATCCCCCCACGATGATCAATAACAAAACGTTCGCCAAGACTAATTTAAGATTTTTCGTTTTAAATAAAGATAAAACAAAATTAAAAATTACCGCACTTGCCCAAACGGTAAAGAACGTCAATCCTGTTACCCCAAAAATCGGGGCGATGCCATAAAATGGACTGTCAATTTGTGTATAACCAAACTGAAGCCAAGGAAAACCGGTAAAAATCCAACCTCGTAAAAATTCTGTCAATGTCCAAATCACGGCAAAAATTACCGCACTTTGAACGTTGAAACGCTGAACCAAATAGGTAAAGAACATCGGGTATAACGCAAGATAAGCCGCAAGTAAACCGACAAGGAAATAACTCACACCTAAAGACGCGCCACCAAATTGGTGAATACTGACATTAAGCCAACTTACCCCAAAGCAGAAAAATCCCATCGACCACAAAAACGTCGCTAAAAGTGCGGTGGATTTTTTAGGATTTTTAGCGACATAAAGTAAACCGAGTAAAGAAACATAGGCTAAAGGCCAATAATCAAATGGCGAAAAGGCAAAAACACCGACTAAACCAGATATAAGCGCAATAAGATAAGTAAAATATTTATTCATAAATTCAATTATATTTTGCACGCCCTGACGAGCGTCTTTTGTGTTGAAATCCCATTTCAAGTAAAGAAAAAGCACATGTTAGAAAACGCGCGCCATCATTGAGGATGATAAAATGCTATTCGACTTTTTCTTCCACATCATCCATTTCTGCCAAATGTTCATCAGGCACTGTGACTCGAAGTTGAATCAATCGGCGACTATCTGCCGAGGTAACTTTAAATTGAAGATTTTTCAACGTAATTTCTTCACCACGTTTTGGTAAATAACCAAAAGTTTGCATAATCAGCCCACCAATGGTATCCACTTCTTCATCATCAAAATCAGTATTAAATTGCGCATTGAAATCATCAATATCTGTGAGTGCACGCACAGCATAAGTATGACGAGAAAGCTGACGAATATCCACTACTTCTTCTTCATCAAATTCATCTTCAATATCGCCAACAATTTGTTCCAATATATCTTCAATGGTAACAAGGCCAGATACCGCACCAAATTCGTCCACCACAATAGCCATATGGAAACGCTCAGAGCGGAAATCTTTCAACATACGATCCACTCTTTTGCTTTCTGGCACAATCACGACGGGGCGTAATAATGAAGATAAATTAAACTCTTCGGCATCTTCACGTAAAAATTTCAATAAATCTTTCGCATGTAAAATACCTACGATATTATCGCGATCATCTGCATCGGCAATCACAGGAAAACGAGAATGAGCGGATTCAATAATTGTGTTTAAACAAGTATTTAAATCTTGTTGATCTTCAATAAAAATAATTTGTGAACGAGGAATCATAATATCGCGAACACGAAGCTCCGCGATTTCCATCACGCCTTCAATCATTTCACGCGTATTTTGATCAATTAAATCGTTTTGTTCTGAATCGCGAATTACTTCCACAAGTTCGTCACGATTCTTTAGTTCACCTTGAAAAAAGCGACCAAATAAAGATTGAAAAAAAGGTTTTTTCGTATTTTCAGATTGGTTTAAATTTTGCTGTTCGTCGTTCATATTATTTTATCTATCTATTTTTCAAAAAATTGATTTTCAAGTTGAAACGTTTCCAAGAATAAGCCTAACGGCGGTCTATCTGAAGATTGCTCCTCATAGTTAGGGTTAAATTTTTTGTAGTTACCTTTACGATTAATATGATATTGAGTGCCATCTGATTGAATAATTACATTCCAATTAAAATTAGACGCTTGAACCCAATCACGCCCGCTCAGGTCAAATAAATTATACCCTTGTGTATAATCCATTAATCTATTTTCTACATGGAAAATTTGTCTCATCAATGCAGGTAAAATATCGGTATGACTGCTTAATCCATTCTGTTTACCTACCGGTAAATCTTTCCAATATACAAGCAATGGCACTTGAACCTCATCGCGCCCAAAGTAGTTTTCTCGCTCTTTTTCATTCATTTCATTAAAGGTTACACCATGCTCTGACGTGATAATGACTAATGTATTTTCAAGCGGTGTACTTTCTAACGCTTTTGCTAAAAGAGAATCAATGTCCTGCAAAGTGCGGTCATAATCTGATGGATTTTTAGTCTCCAAGGCTAAATCCAAATAAGCAAACCAAGGTGAGTCAGTTTTTTGTGCTTTAATAAAATCATTGAGATTTTTTACCGCACTTTCATTATTTGGTTTGTTGGTTTTATTCGATGAAAGTTTTATTTCTCGAAATAATGCTTGGCGGAAGACGCTATCTTTGAAATTCGTAGCAGAAAATAAACCCAATTGATAATTTTCAGCACGTAATTTTTCGATTAAAACAGATTGGGTATGATTGCTTAAAATGCTATCGGTGTAATTTGCATTTAGCCCGTAAAATAACCCAATTAAGCCTGCGTTGTTACTATTACCTGTGCTGTAATGATTCGTGAATTCCGTTGAACTTGTTGCAAATTCAGCAAGTTTTGGCATTTTTTCATTAGAAATCGCATCATGGCGTAAACCCGAAACCGTTACAATCAGAATATTAGGTTTATGCGTAATTGGTGCGTAAGTGAGTTCTTTTTTCGGATAATCAATTTTTAAGGCATCTAAACGACCTTCTTGCGCCAATTTTTGCGTATATTCTTCTCCATCCAAGAAACCGTGTTTTTCTAAAAAAGAACGAGCTGTCATTGGATAAGATAAAGGAAAATTAGATCGTTGCATGGTGATAGGACGATACAAATAAGCATCTGCCCAAGCATAAATTAAATGCGTCGCAATGAATGTTGTAGTTAAGAATATACCGGTGCCTTTTAGCCATTTTTGGCGTTCAAGACTGCGTAATTTTTCCCAACTCCAGCGAGAAAATAACATTTGTGCCAGTAAAATTATTGGCATTGGTGCAAAGAAAATTTGCCAATCGCGTGACATTTCACCATTTTCTGGATTGACCAGCAAATTCCATACAACAGAGGATAAATGCAGATTAAAACGATTGAAAACAGCGGTATCAAATAATAATAAGGTTGTACAAATCGTGGAAAATATCACGGTTAATCCGCGAAAAGTGCGGTTATTTTTAATAATGAAACTCAGTGGAAAGACCACAAGTAAGTACAACGCAAAAACGTTGAAACTGAAATGTCCGAGCAAACTCACAAAGAAATAAAGTTTTCCTGCGAGAGTATCCGGCCAGTCAATGATAAAGGCATAACGTGCGCCAATAAGAATGGCAACAATGATATTAAAAAAGGCAAACCAATGACCCCACGAAATTTTTCGTGAAACGTCATCGCGGTATTGTTTGCCGCTGAAGGTGCCTTTTTTAATCCATTTCATATTAATGTGCTTTTACCGCATTAATTAAGGAATTCGAAAATGCTTGAGCTAATGCCTCGCGTTGAGTTTGCGGCACGCTGGTGGTTAATAAATTACTTGCCATGTTACCTAGTGCGATTAAGGAAAGATCTACAGGGGTTTTATGCTTTTCTAGCACTGCGATCATATCGTTTACAATCGCACTTAATTGAGCATCAGAATATTTAGAATGTTGAGCCATAATGTTAAAAATAAAACAAAAAATTTGGCTTATGATACCCGATTATTTGGTAGAACCTAAATAATTTCTTTTTTCTTGCTTAAAAAGTGCGGTTATAATTTGCGGTAAATTTTTCAAAGGTGACAAAAATGAGTATTACCGTTAATCAAATTGTTTTGCATCAGTTAGTCAAAAATGTGGATGGCGACAGCGTAAAAATGGAAAGCGTATTACGCAACGAGTTGCTTTCAATTACGCCAGAAGTAGAACAAATGATGTTGCAACTTCATCAAGGCTATCAAAATAAAGCGAAGGCTTTTGGCGTGTTTCAGGAAAAGTCTATCTTTGCACAGCATTTAAATCGTTTATTGGAACAAGAAATTGAGTTTTTAGGTTTTAGTCAATATTCAACAAAATTGCTTGCAGATGAGCTAGGTAAATATAATTTTGCTGAAAGTGGTACTTTGATTTTATGTCAATATAATTTCTTAGCGACAGATTATTTGTTTATTGCATTGCTTGATAGCCGTCATAGTATGCTGGTCGATGAGCATTTAGATATTCGCCGTACAGAATATCTTGATATTACTCAGTTTGATATTGCGGCAAGAGTGAATTTGACGGATTTACAGGTGAATGCAAACTCTAATCGTTATTTAACTTTCATAAAAGGCCGTGTCGGTCGCAAAATTAGTGATTTTTTCATGGATTTTTTAGGTGCCGAAGAAGGATTAAATCCACAAGTCCAAAACCAATGTTTATTGCAAGCAGTGAGTGATTATTGTGATCAAGGTGAACTCAATAAAGAGCAAACTCAAGCAGTAAAAAAACAAGTGTTTGAATATTGTAAAGCTCAACTTGCAGGCGGTGATGAAATTGAATTGCAGGAACTTTCTGATTCCTTACCCACTCTAAACGAACAGTCTTTTGTTACCTTTGCGGGAGAACAGAATTATGGCTTGGAAGACAGCATTCCGCCAGTGCGTTCAACCTTAAAATCCTTGACAAAGTTTACTGGCTCTGGAAAGGGAGTGAGTATTAGTTTCGATGCTGATTTATTGAATACTCGAATTCAATGGGAACCGATGACGGATACGCTTACTATCAAGGGTTTACCGCCGAATTTAAAAGATCAATTACAAAAGGCTTTAAAATCAGAGAATTAATTTGGAAATATGCTCAAACTTGGGTATTATTTGACAGTACTTTTGCACAAATAAGGTAAAGAAAATGCAAGTTAAAACACTTTTAGGCGCAACCTTTTTAGCATTAAGCGTCGCTTCTTGTTCCACCGTTGAAAAAGTTGTATATCGAATTGATGTACCACAAGGCAACTATTTAGAAGCGACTACAGTTGCTCAAGTTAAAGAAGGCATGACAGCTCAACAAGTACAATATTTGTTGGGTACGCCAGTATTAATCGATCCTTATAATAGTCAGACTTGGTACTATGTGTTCTTACAACAACGTGCTTATGAAACACCTGTTCAACATACTTTCACTGTAAAATTTGATCAACGTGGAATTGTGACAGAAACCAATCTTGATAAACCTTTGCCAGAAGTTTCGCAACAAGGCGAGAACAACACCATTATTCAAACTGGTGAGAAACCAAAATCAAGCTGGTGGCAATTCTGGAAATAGTCTTTCTATTTTCACCGCACTACAACAAGAACTATTGATAAAAAGGAATCCCCAATGTCAAAACTCTTGCTCGTTGATGATGATGTTGAATTGACGGAATTACTTTCATCCCTTTTAACGCTAGAAGGATTTGATGTTCAAACAGCAAATAATGGATCAGAGGCATTACAAAAACTTGATGAAAGTCATGAGTTGGTTTTACTTGATGTGATGATGCCTAAGCTAAATGGTCTTGATACATTAAAAGAAATTCGTAAAGTCTCTAATGTGCCAGTGATGATGCTTACTGCAAGAGGTGAAGACATTGATCGCGTATTAGGCTTAGAATTAGGTGCGGATGATTACTTGCCTAAACCATTTAATGATCGTGAATTAGTTGCAAGAATTCGAGCGATTTTGCGTCGAAGTGTGTCTCCATCAAATAATGTTGACAATACAAAAGAAATATTATCTTTTGAGAATGTAACCTTATATTTAACTCGTCAAACTGCGATGTATGATGAGAAAAACTTAAATCTAACGGATTATGAGTTTAAGATCCTTCACCGATTAATAGAGTCAAAGGGGGATATTGTTACTCGTGAAGAATTAAGTTTAGAAGTGCTAGGAAAAACATTAAGTCCGTTCGACCGCTCTCTTGATATGCATATATCTAATTTGAGACGAAAGCTACCAGAGCGAGAAAGCAAATTGTCTTGGTTTAAAACTTTACGCGGAAAAGGCTATCTTTTAGTCACTTAGTTTTATGAAATTGCGTAATTTTTTCTGTTTAAATCAACTTGCAATCAGAACATTTGCTATGTTCTGGTTTTCTTTTTTCATCATAATGAGTCTTATGATCGTGCTACCCAATCTCGATCTTAGACTCTATTCCCCTCTAGAAGAAGCTGATATTGTTAACTATCAAAAAGAAATCCTAAATATCGTTCGTAATGGTCAATTACAGGGGCTAATTTCAGAAGTTCCTGTTTTACCTTCAGATAAATTTCAACCTTCTAGACCTGTTCTGATTAATTTAAAAACTAAAAATATTCTCGGTGAATTACCAGAGGAAGCGCCTTATATCCGAAGATTTGCAAATGTATCCAGCAATTTTTCAGAACCTAAACGTAAAAATTTTAATAAGCTTCAGCTTTCAGGGCCGTTCCAGGTTTATTTAGGGGATACAGCCTCTTATGCCTTGTATTTTATTTCTTACGTTAACCCACAGCGTGAGATCTTTAATTATGTTTTTGATAGACCCACTATATTGATTTTGATTATTCTTTTAATCACTAGCCCATTGCTTTGGTGGTTTACAAGAATGCTGATTAGGCCTATTTCTCACTTGCAAGAAGCAGCAAATTCAGTGGCATTAGGTAATTTTAAAATTGATAAGAGCCTAATTGCTAATGGTCCATTAGAGATACGCCAAGTCGGTCAAAGTTTTAATCGAATGGCATCTTCTATTGATCGTCTAATCTCTAATCAACAAACCCTACTTTCATCTATTTCACATGAATTAAAAACGCCACTCACTCGTTTACAGTTGGCTACAGCGCTTGTTCGTCATGAATGTGGCGAAACAGAGAGCGTAAAACGTATTGAAAGAGAAATAGGGCGAATGGATAAAATGATTAGTGAGCTACTTCTACTTTCACGCCATCAAATGAATAGCCAAGTTGAACGGGATATTTTTTATGCCAATACGCTTTGGACTGATATTATCAACGATGCCAAATTTGAGGCAGAGCAACGAGGTATAACGTTTCTCACAAATATTCGTTTACCCAAAAATGAATTACAACTTAACGGCAATTCTAGATTGCTGGAAAGTGCGGTTGAAAATATCGTGACAAATGCGCTTAAATACACCAAAGATAAGATCGAACTTCATATCTTTATCCAAGAAGAAGAAGAAGAAGAAGAATTTCTCAGGATCCGTATAGATGACAACGGATCTGGAGTCCATCCAGATGAATTTAAAAAAATCTTCAAACCATTTTATCGAGTAGATGAGACGCGAACTAGAACGACTGGCGGCACAGGACTAGGATTGGCGATTGTGTCTAATGTTATTCAGGAACATCAAGGAAAGGTCTGGGCTGAAAAAAGCCCACTAGGCGGGCTTGCTGTTACGATACGATTGCCATTATGGATCAGTCACTAAAAATCAAAAGTGCGGTAGATTTTTACCGCACTTTTCGTTTAGGCATTATCCACGGAAAAAGAAATCACTTCATTAATTTTCTCACAACCTAACGCAACCATAATTAGGCGATCGACTCCCAGCGCAACGCCAGAAGAGTTTGGTAAGCCAGCTTCTAATGCAGCAAGAAACCGTTCGTCAATGTCTCGAATTGGCAATCCATGTTTTTTTCTTTGCTGATTATCCAATTCAAAACGATGTCTTTGTTCTCGTGCATCTGTCAATTCATGGAAACCATTTGCCAGTTCCAAGCCTTTGTAATAAAACTCAAAGCGTTCTGCAACCCGCTGATCTTCTGGGCTCACTTGTGCTAGGGCTGCTTGTGTTGAAGGGAAATGATAAACCGCAACAGGTCGATCTTTTCCTATTTGAGGTTCAACGACTTCACTAAATAAGAACTGCAATAAAGTATCGCGTTCTTCATCATCTTCAGCCATAAAGTTATGTTTACGTGCGGCTTCGATTAATTCTGAACGTTCTGCTGATAAGGGATCTAAGCCTACATATTCTTGGAAAAGAAATTGGTAGCTTAAACTTTCTGCCGGTGGGCAATCTAAAATTTGTTGGAGTAAATCATCTACCTCATTAATTAAACGATGCATACTAAAGTGCGGTCGATACCATTCCAGCATAGTAAATTCTGGATTGTGGCGATTACCGGCTTCTTCATTACGGAATACTTTACTGATTTGGAATATTGGTCCACTGCCTGCAGCAAGCAAGCGTTTCATATGATATTCAGGGCTTGTAGAAAGCCAAAGTGTTTTCGATTGTTCACCAAAAGGCGCGAGAAATTCTGTGCTAAATGTGGAAAGGTGCAAATCAGTGACGCCAAATTCACTTAGAACAGGCGTCTCAACTTCAAGTAAGCCTCGCTCTGTAAAAAATTGACGAATTTCAGCAATAATTTTTGCACGTTTAAGAAGATTTTTTATATCGGCAGAAGGTTGCCAATGAGTAAGTGCGGTCATTTTTATTCCCATTTTTAAATTTGCATCATTGTAAACGAGAGCCCTTCTCAACTCAATCTAAGGTTTTTTGAGGTAGATCACAAAATCATACTTTTCCCCTTTCCCTACATAAAAAAACGTTATTAATTTGTAACAAAAAATGGCAGAATGGCCTCGTTAGATTACCCTTTTAGGGTGATTTCTATTTTTTACTTTCTACATTTATTGGAGGATATCGTGCAAACAGTTAATGTCGATATTGCGATTGTTGGCGCTGGTGGTGGCGGTTTACGTGCAGCGATTGCAGCAGCTGAAGCAAATCCTAACTTAAAAATTGCATTAGTTTCAAAAGTGTACCCAATGCGTAGCCATACCGTGGCAGCAGAAGGTGGCGCAGCTGCAGTTATCAAAGAGGAAGATTCTTACGATAAACACTTCCAAGATACCGTTGCTGGTGGTGACTGGCTTTGCGAACAGGATGTTGTGGAATATTTCGTACAACATTCACCAGTGGAAATGACTCAATTAGAACGTTGGGGATGCCCTTGGAGCCGTAAAGCAGATGGCGATGTAAACGTACGTCGTTTCGGTGGAATGAAAATTGAGCGTACTTGGTTCGCCGCTGATAAAACAGGTTTCCACTTATTACACACGCTTTTCCAAACTTCTATTCAATATCCACAAATCCAACGTTTTGATGAACACTTCGTATTAGATATTCTTGTTGATGATGGCCATGCTCGTGGTATGGTTGCGATGAACATGATGGAGGGTTCACTTGTTCAAATCAATGCAAATGCGGTTGTGATTGCAACAGGTGGTGGTTGTCGTGCATTTAAATTCAATACCAACGGCGGTATTGTAACAGGTGACGGCTTATCTATGGCGTATCGTCATGGTGTACCACTTCGTGATATGGAATTTGTTCAATATCACCCAACAGGTTTACCGAATACCGGCATCTTAATGACTGAAGGTTGTCGTGGTGAAGGCGGTATCTTAGTGAATAAAGATGGCTACCGTTATCTTCAAGATTACGGTCTAGGACCTGAAACACCAATTGGCAAACCGCAAAATAAATATATGGAACTTGGTCCTCGCGATAAAGTTTCTCAAGCATTCTGGCAAGAATGGAAAAAAGGTAATACCTTAAAAACCGCGAAAGGCGTAGATGTTGTGCATTTAGATTTACGTCATCTTGGTGAAAAATATCTACATGAGCGTTTGCCATTCATCTGTGAATTAGCAAGTGCTTATGAAGGTGTAAATCCAGTGAATGAGCCAATCCCAGTTCGTCCAGTTGTTCACTACACGATGGGCGGTATTGAGGTTGATTTTAACAGCGAAACTCGTATCAAAGGTTTATTTGCTGTAGGTGAGTGTGCATCTTCAGGTTTACATGGTGCAAACCGCTTAGGCTCTAACTCTTTAGCTGAACTTGTTGTGTTAGGTCGTGTTGCAGGGGAATATGCGGCACAACGTGCAGTTGAATCTCAATCTGTAAACCAAAGTGCGGTTGATGCTCAAGCAAAAGATGTTGTTGCTCGTTTAGAAGCCCTTCATAAACAAGAAGGTAATGAGTCTTGGTCTGAAATCCGTGATGAAATGGGTTCTGTAATGGAAGAAGGCTGTGGTATTTACCGTGACCAAGCAAGCATGCAAAAAGCAGTAGATAAAATTGCAGAATTAAAAGAACGTTACAAACGTATTCGTGTAGCAGATAACTCAAGCGTGTTCAATACAGATGTACTTTATACAGTTGAGTTAGGCTATATCCTAGATGTTGCACAATCTATTGCAAATTCAGCGATTGAACGTAAAGAATCTCGTGGTGCTCACCAACGCTTAGATTACACTGAACGTGATGATGTAAATTATTTAAAACACACACTTGCTTTCTACAATGAGAATGGTGCGCCGCGTATCGAATACAGTCCGGTGAAAATTACTAAATCTCAACCTGCAAAACGTGTTTACGGTGCGGAAGCAGAAGCTCAAGAAGCAGCTGCGAAAGCTAAGGAGCAAGCAAATGGCTAATTCACCAGTAATGAATGTTGAAGTATTACGCTACAATCCTGAAATCGATCAAGAGCCGCATCTAAGTACCTATCAAGTACCTTATGATAATCAAACCTCATTACTTGATGCGTTAGGTTATATTAAGGATAAACTTGAACCATCTCTTTCTTATCGTTGGTCTTGCCGTATGGCGATTTGCGGTTCTTGCGGGATGATGGTGAATAACAAACCGAAATTGGCTTGTAAAACGTTCTTACGTGATTACAGCGGCCATATGCGTATAGAACCGTTAGCAAACTTCCCAATTGAACGCGACTTAGTGGTTGATTTAAGCCACTTTATTGAAAGTTTAGAAGCAATTAAACCTTATATTATTGGTAACGAAGCACCAGCATTAGATGGTAAACCACATCCATCGAAAGAATTGCAAGTAAGCCGTACTAAACAAACGCCTGCACAGCTTGAGAAATATCGTCAATTCTCAATGTGTATCAACTGTGGTTTATGCTATGCCGCTTGCCCTCAATTTGGTTTAAATCCTGAATTCTTAGGCCCTGCAGCTATTACTATGGCTCATCGTTATAATCTTGATAACCGTGACCATGGCAAAGCAAAACGTATGTCATTGTTAAATGGTAAAAACGGGGTTTGGAGTTGTACTTTCGTTGGCTATTGCTCAGAAGTTTGTCCAAAACATGTGGATCCTGCTTCTGCAATTAACCAAGGAAAAGTGGAAAGTGCCAAAGATTATGTTATCTCTATGCTAAAACCCAAAAGCTAAGGGGGAAAGAATGTCAGTAACAGTGAGTAAACGTAAAAAATATGTTCGTCCAATGACAGCGACTTGGTGGCAAAAATTGGACTTCTATAAAGCTTATATGCTACGTGAAGCGACTTCAATCTTTGCTGTATGGTTTTGTATTGTATTGCTTTATGGTGTTCTTTGTCTTGCAAGTAATCCAATGCCAGGCTTAGGCATCTTGAGCTTTATTGAGTTTTTAAGAAACCCAATTGTGGTGTTCTTAAATATTATTACGCTTATCGCAACGCTTTATCATACGGTGACATATTTCTTGATGACACCGAAAGTGATGAATATCATTGTGAAAAATGAACGCTTACCACACCGCGTTGTAAGAAACGCACTTTGGGTGGTAACCGCATTAGTTAGCGTACTTGCATTAGTTTTAGTTTATATTTAAGGGAGAGAAAAAATGGTTGATCAAAATCCAAAACGCTCCGGCGAACCGCCAGTATGGTTAATGTTCGGTGCAGGCGGCACAGTGAGTGCAATTTTCTTCCCTGTCGTTATTTTAATCATCGGTTTGTTATTACCATTTGGTTTAGTCAATGCGCATAATTTAATTACTTTTGCTTATTCTTGGATTGGCAAATTAGTTATTTTGGTGCTTACTATTTTCCCAATGTGGTGTGGTTTACACCGTATTCACCACGGTATGCACGATCTTAAAGTGCATGTGCCAGCTGGTGGATTTATCTTTTATGGTTTAGCCACAATTTATACTGTTTGGGTATTATTTGCGGTAACGAGTCTATAAGAGCTAGATTCATTATAAAAAAGCGAGCTTAAGCTCGCTTTTTTACTATAAAATTATCGTCCTTTCTAATCATTAGAATCAAAAAAACAGCTATAAAAATATAGCTGTCTAAATTCGCAAGTTTCTATTACCAATTATGATAATGATGATAATAACCGACACCAACAGCGGGGACCACAGGAAGAGTAGGGCTAATAATTCTTACTTTCGCTTTCTCATCACTCGCATTCATTTTTAGTGGTGTTTCTTCTTGTTTAGAGACCCGAGCTTTTTGTGAGGCCACAACAGTATTTCCACTCTGTACTCGGGCATTATATTCCTGAACTGTTTTCATATCATAAATGCCATTATCTGGCTTATTATCAGAAGAACATGCAACCAATAAACATGTTATACCTAATACTAAAATATTTTTTTTCATATCCACCTCTATTTACAAATTACTTCTGTTAACACCGCTTTCCCTTCTGATACATTATTAACAGCCTTTTCCTTCAATTTCTTATTTTCCATAATTTGAATACGCTCAGATACTTTTTTATCAGAAATAGAATAAACGGGTACATAACTTAAATTTTGCGTATTCTTCCCACCATAAATTGTAGCGCCAGTTACGCTGCCATAATATTCTGTTTTATCATTGGGTGAAAGATAATTGTGGGTTGAATTTGTATAGTTTACACCTCTAGCCTTAAACCCTTTACAAACCCCAGCCGGAGATTCATAAATAGTTTGAGATGAACTCATCTCATCCATTTTATAAACTTTTAATTCAATACTCTTCCCCAAAATCTGTACATCATTATCTGAAATTTCAGACGAAAAGCTTTTTTGATCTACCGAATCAACATAAGTAATATTACTTGCAATAGAAACCCGAGCAATAACAAGGCTGCTAACCATAAGAAAAAATAACGGAATCAAAATATAAGATTGATGCTTCATGTTTATTTTTTCCTTAGTCTTTACTATATTGATATCGCTCTAACGTCAAACCATCAGGCTTAAAAAAGAGTAACATTTCAAGCGATAAATTATCTGTTCTAATTAATTTGTATTAATTATGATAGTAACATAATGAAAACCTAATAAATAGGTTCATCATCAATAATCATTTTTACCGCACTATATCAGAAAGTACTACAATGCTCTAGGTTATTTTTCAGGGGTAATACTTTTTGATTTTTCTTCGTTTTGCGCTTCTAAAGCATCACGCGCGGCACGAATACTTTTTTCAATTAGTGGAACACGCTCATCATCTTTCGGCATTAAGCGTAGCATCATTGCCCAAGTCACTGCAGCCATTTTATAATCTTCCGTTTCAAAATAACGAAATGCGAGCAAACTTAGGGCCTCAACGTTAGTATGATCTTGACGAATCACTTCACGTAATAAATCGCCACCTTTTAGTTTATCAGTCGCATCATCAGAGAACATCAATACGCGAGCATAGCCTAATTTATATTGCACATTATCTGGTTCTAACTTGTTGGCCTTCTGATAACTATCAAATGCTAAACGTACATCACCTAAATTCATCCCAATCTGACCGAGCATCCACCATTTTTTTGCATCAGTTGGATTTTTCTGCAAATCGATTCGAAGTGCGGTAGAAAATTGCTGCATTTCTGCATCAGAAAATGGATTTTTATCTTCATCTTTCATTCTCTCATAGAAATATGGCAATTTCGCATAAGTTTGCTCTAACATCGATTCTGCTTGCCAAGAGCCCACCATAAAATAAGAAGAGCCCGCGATAATTCCTAGCGCCAACACGCCAGACACAAACCACACTTTTCCATAAAATTTGCCAGAATAATCCACATTCTCTTGAACCTTGCTCGGCACATCATCAAGCAAGGTTTTCTGTAATTCTTGTTTGAGTTGCTCAACATTTTCAACTAAACCTTGGGAATTATCTTGCTCAATTTCTTCCAAGCGCGAGAAATATAACGCCTTATTTAAATCATCACGTTTTTGTCCATGTTTCGCTTTGAATTGGCGCAATAAAGGATAAAAACAAATTAACGCCACAACTAAAGTGGTTAATATAAAAATTAATGCAAAATTCATCTATTTATCCTTGTTTAATAATTCTGCCAAACGAGCATTATCTTCATCAGTTAAAACATCTTGGGATTTCACCGCACTTTGAGCTTTAGGTTTACGTCTTAATAAAAATACCACGCCTAACAACACAAGCAATAATGGCGCAATCCATAGCACTAATGTACTCGCTGTCATAGGTGGATCGTAAGTTACAAAATTGCCGTAGCGAGCCACCATATAATCCACTACGTCATTTTTCGATTTACCTTCTTGTAAAAGCTCAAATACTTTGCCACGCATATCCACAGCGATAGTTGCGTTGGAATCCGCAATATTGTTATTTTGACATTGAGGACAACGCAAAGATTGTGTTAATTGATGGTAATCACTCTCTTGCTGTGGAGAACTAAAATTTAATGCATCAATGGATGAAAACGCCACTGAGCTAAACAAAAGTGCGGTCAAAAATAGCCATGTTTTTTTCATTATTGTTGCTCCGAAAGTTTGTCATAAATTGGTTTTAAAGTCTCAGTCCAAACTTTTTCGTTTACATCACCGGCATAACGATAATGAATCACACCTTTTCCATCTACAATGAACGTTTCTGGCGCACCATATACCCCTAAATCCAAACCTAAAGAACCTTTTTCATCTTTTAAAACAACTTGATAAGGATTGCCAAGATCTTTTAACCACTTCATTGCTTTGGGTGATTCATCTTTATAATCTAAACCAATAATTCGCACACCATCTTTAGCAAGTTTGTTTAAATATTGATGTTCGGCATAACAAGTCGGACACCAAGTCGCCCACACATTAAGCAAAACTGGCTTACCTTGTTGAAACAATTCATTCGTGTAAGCTTTATTTTCAAAAAGCTCCGTTAAATTTTTTGCTGGCACAGGCTTTCCAACCAAAGCAGACTCTAATGCTTTAATATCTTCACCTTGCGCATTACGTTTTAATTGCACTAAAAAGGCAATTGTTATCGATAAAAAGAGAATAAGAGGAACGAGTAATTTTTTTTTCATTTTTTACCGCACTTTAAATATAAAAAACAAAAGTAGACTTTTACAAAAGCCCACATTATTCACATAAGCTAATTAAAAGTTAAGGCACACCTAATCAAGATACGCCGTCATATTATTTTCTCAATAAAGCGTTAAATCGATAGCGTCGATCGAACATACACAACAATCCACCTAACGCCATAAACAGGCCGCCAATCCAAATCCAGCGAATAAACGGCTTGTAATATAAGCGTAACGCCCAAGAATTATCATCAATCTTTTCACCGAGAGCCACATAGAGGTCACGAGTTAAACCACCAGCAATGGCGGCTTCCGTCATAGACATACGACTTACTGTGTAAAAACGTTTTTCTGCAAATAAGCTTGCTTCTGGTTGACCATCTTTCGAAATATCAATTTGAGCTTTTCCACCAATATAGTTTGGACCATTCGCATCTGTCACACCAGCGAATTTAAAATCGTAACGACCAATTTGTGCACTCTCGCCGACTTTCATTCGAACATCACGTTCTACGCTGAAGTTTTGGCTAAACGCAATCCCCCAAACTGTCATTGCTACGCCTAAGTGAGCTAACATCATTCCCCAATGAGAACGAGATAGTTTGCGTACGCCAACAAAGAATGATTCACGATGCGTCGCACGTTGTTGCAATTCATAAAGCGCAAGTAGAGCGATAATCACGGTCATCATTGAACCAAGCACCGAACTCACGGTAATTTTATCTTGCAAGAAGTAAGGTAACGCAAAACCTGCAATCAGCATAACAAATACGCTGATAACAACAGGCGTACGAATTGCAGAAAATTGATCTCTACGCCATTTCACTAAAGGTCCAATACCAAGCAATAATGCAAATGGTGTCATAATAATTAAGAACATTTGATCAAAGAATGGCGCACCAATAGAAATAGAGCCTAAACCAAGTTGTTTGTGAACGAGTGGTAACAATGTTCCTAAGAATACAACGCAAAGTGCGGTCATTAATAAGATATTATTTAATAACAATATACTTTCACGTGAATAGCGTTCTGCATTATCACGAGAGCGAATTTGACTTCCTTTATACGCATAGAGTGCTAGCGAACCACCAATCACCACAACGAGGTAAGCCAAAATATACAAACCACGAGTTGGATCCGATGCAAATGCGTGAACTGAAACTAAGATGCCAGAACGAACTAAGAACGTGCCGAGCAGACAAAGTGAAAAGGCTAAAATTGCAAGTAATACTGTCCACGCTTTGAAAGAACCTCGTTTTTCTGTCACAGAAAGAGAGTGAATCAATGCAGTTCCCGCAAGCCAAGGCATAAACGATGAGTTTTCCACTGGATCCCAGAACCACCAGCCACCCCAGCCAAGCTCATAATAAGCCCACCAAGAACCGAGTACGATACCTAAAGTTAAAAACACCCAAGCAGCAAGCGTCCAAGGACGTGACCAACGCGCCCAAGCTGAATCTAATTTTCCAGTCATTAAGGATGCAATCGCAAACGCAAACGCCACCGAAAAACCAACATAGCCCATATAAAGCAATGGCGGATGGAAAATTAAGCCTATATCTTGCAACATTGGGTTAAGTTCTTTTCCGTCCACAGGGAAATCTGGAAAAGTACGCGTAAAAGGATTTGAGGTAAACAAGACAAACAACACAAAACCGACGCTAATAATCCCCATTATACCAAGCACGCGAGCAACCGCTTCTTGAGGTAAATGTTTACTCAATAAAGCAACGGCAGATGACCAAACGGCCAGTAACCAAATCCACAGTAATAAAGAACCTTCATGAGAACCCCAGACAGCAGACAAACGATAATAAATAGGTAAAGCCGTATTAGAGTTATTCACCACATACTGCACACTAAAATCATTTACTGCAAATAAATAAAATAATGCAGCAAAAGCGATGCTTAAACTTGCAAATAAACCATAAGTCATTGGGCGAGCTAATGCCATTAATTGTGCATTGCCCTTTTCCGCCCCCCACAAAGGGAAAATCGCCAACATAAACGATACAGCTAAACTTAAAGCCAGCGCATAATTTCCTAATTCAGCAATCATTTTGCGCCTTCTTTTTCTTGACGATCACGTGTGCTTTCGCCTTTTAAATCTGCATCACCAATCCCCATTGGTTTATGCACTTTTTGCATTTTTTCACCTAATTCTGGTGGCACATAATTCTCATCGTGTTTAGCCAACACTTCTGTTGCAGTTAAAACAGTTGGCTGAGTTAATACACCTTGAGCCACAATACCTTGTCCTTCACGGAAAAGATCTGGCAAAATACCTTCATATTCAACTGTAATCGCAGGGCCGATATCATTTAAATCAAACCGCACTTTTAAGCTTTTTGGGTCACGCACTACCGAGCCTTCAACCACCATACCGCCAACACGAATACGCTGCCCCACCTCAGGTTTTTGATTCGGGTTATTATCCTTACCTTGAATCACTTCAGATGGCGTATAAAATAAGTCGATATTTTGACGTAATGCATACAACATCAATCCACTTGCAATAGCAATGCCGAGCACAACAAAAATGACTAATTTAAATCTGGATTTACGTCTTGGATTCATAGCGTGTTCCCTTTATTTGCTTGTTGTAAACGTTCTTCGCGTTGTTGATCACGCAATACATTTTGTAACACTGTCTTGCGTTGTTTTACACTTTGAACAATTAAGGCAATAACTGCCACTAAACTTATTGCATAGGATAACCATACGTAAAAACCGTAGCCACCCATATTAAAAAAATCACTCCAAGTTTGAAAAAACATAAAATATTCCTTATAAAAAATCGCTAAAAACTAACCGCACTTTATTTCAGTGTTTGAGCTAATGCTTTAACCCAAGGGCGTTTCGCATCTTCTTTCAATAATTCCACGCGATAACGAACTAAAGTAAGCCAAATATACAAGGTTAAAAAACCGAAGATACACAAAATTAATGGAACCAACATTGGAATTGCAATGGATGGTTTTTCCAGTTTAGTGATACTCGCACCTTGATGTAACGTGTTCCACCATTCCACAGAAAAATGAATAATCGGTAAAATCACGACCGTTGTAATGCATAAAATCCCCGCTGCTTTTGCTCCTACGTTACGATCTGAAAAAGCAGAATAAAGCGCTAAGATACCAAGATAAAGAAAGAATAAAATCAATTCTGCAGTTAAGCGAGCATCCCACACCCACCAAGTGCCCCACATTGGTTTACCCCAAATGGCGCCCGTAACAAGCGATAAGAAAGTAAACAATGCTCCAATTGGCGCCATTGCAATCATGGCGAGGTGAGCTTGCTTAATTTGCCATACAAGGGCAACCACAGCTGCAATCGCCATTGATCCGTACACACCCATTGACCAAATCGCTGTCGGCACATGAACATACATAATTCGGAAACTATTACCCTGTTGGTAATCTGCTGGGGCGAATGCTAAGCCCCATACAATGCCAACACCGAGTAAAATAAGTGTTAAAAATGCAAATAGCGGACTCAATTTACCGCAGATACGATACTGAGTTTCGGGTTTTGCATAAGGATGTAACCACTTCCACATAAAAAAGATCCTTAAAAATTAAAGAGAAAAACCACCGCACTTTTATACGGTGACATGAAATTAATTATCTAAACTAATTCGCAGTGCCGCGGCGATGGCAAAAGGCGAAAGCGTTACTGCGCCAACCATCATGGCACCTAAAATTGCCAGTTGCCCGCCATAAGGCACATTTAAGCCTGCTGCCTCTAATACTGATGAGGCAAAAATTAAAACAGGAATAAACAACGGAACAACAAGCAAACTCAACAACACGCCCCCTTTTCGCAATCCCACCGTTAAAGCCACGCCAATTGCACCAATACAACTCAATACTGGGGTGCCCAGTAACAATGTCAAAACCAATGCCCACCAAATATTGACCTCAAGAGAAAGCAACAAAGCGGCAATTGGTGATAGCAAAATAAGTGGCAAACCAGTGAGCAACCAATGAGCAACTACCTTGGCTAAAGCCGTCATCGGCAAGGGCTGTGCAATTAACATTAATTGTTCAAGAGAACCATCAATAAAATCATCACGAAACAAACGTTCAAAAGAAAGCAATGCTGAAAGTAATGCGGCTACCCATGCAATACCCGGTGCGATACGGGAAAGCAATTTTGGATCTGGTCCAATAACAAGTGGAAACAAAGTAATCACAAGCAAAAAAAACCATAGCGGATTTAAAATCTCCGCATTTTTGCGCATCGCAATTTGAAGTTCGCGTTTAATTATCTCTAAAAAAATCATTAAGTTATTCCGCTTTATAAGCCGCTAAATTCAATTTTTGCAGATGAGAACTTGGCACTTCTTGGTGACTGGTTAACAACACAATACCACCTCGTTGGGCATGCTCATCAAAAAGTGCGGTTAGAATTTCCACGCCTTTTTTATCAATCGCAGTAAACGGCTCATCTAAAATCCATAAAGGCGCTTGAGATAGCCATAAGCGACCTAATGCGATACGCTTTTGTTGTCCTGCTGAAAGTTGTGCGGCAGGCAAATCTTCACGACCTAACAATCCCACTTTCTCAAGCAAATCCCACAAAATATCAGTATTTTGTTCCGCTTGGCTAATTCGTTGATAAAACTGCAAATTTTCCCATGCGGTTAACTCTGGTTTTACGCCCGAAAGATGACCTAAATAAAGCAAATTCTGATGATACTGTTCACGTTGTTTAGAAATTGCTTCAGAATCCCACCGCACTTCGCCTTCTAAAGGTTGAGCTAAACCCGCAAGAATACGTAATAAACTGGTTTTACCTATGCCGTTATGCCCTTCAATTTGCACAAAATCACCGCTATTAAAATCGCAAGTCAAAGCACGAAAAAGTACTCTCTCACCACGTTGGCAGGATAAATTTTGCAGAGATAACTTGTGTGGTTCAAACATAATTGCAAAGGGAAAATAAAAAGTGGCGATATTCTATCACAAGGGAAATATTTGACGAGATTTTAGCCCTCAAAACAAATAACTATTTAGGTGTAGATCGATAGGTTTATTGATTTAAAACAAGGTTTAATAAATTCGTCTATTAATGCAAAAGGAAAAACATTTAATGATCTAAATCAAATTTTTTGCTATTATTTGCTCACTTGTGGTTATAGACCAAAACCCTCAACGAAATTTGTCTTTACATAGAAGGAATAAATTATGGCTTACACTCTACCTGAATTAGGCTACGCCTACGATGCATTAGAACCACATTTCGATGCGCAAACAATGGAAATCCACCACAGCAAACACCATCAAGCTTATGTAAACAATGCAAACGCTGCATTAGAAGGTTTACCCGCTGAATTAGTGGAAATGTGCCCAGGTCAATTAGTTTCTAACCTTGACAAAATCCCTGCAGAAAAACGTGGTGCATTACGCAATAATGCAGGCGGTCACACAAACCACAGTTTATTTTGGAAAAGTTTGAAAAAAGGTACTACTTTACAAGGTACATTAAAAGATGCGATTGAACGTGATTTCGGTTCTGTAGAAACATTTAAAGCTGAATTTGAAAAAGCAGCCGCAACTCGTTTTGGTTCAGGTTGGGCGTGGTTAGTATTAACTGCTGAAGGTAAATTAGCCGTGGTATCAACAGCAAACCAAGATAACCCATTAATGGGTAAAGAAGTGGCAGGTTGTGAAGGTTTCCCACTTTTAGGTTTAGACGTTTGGGAACACGCTTACTACTTAAAATTCCAAAACCGTCGTCCAGACTACATTAAAGAATTCTGGAACGTGGTAAACTGGGATTTCGTTGCAGAACGTTTTGAACAAAAAACAGCCCATTCAGAATGTAATTGTGCTAAATAATAAAAGATAAAGGCCTAGAAAACTAGGCCTTTGTTTTTTTATATTATTTTTGACTACATACAGCAATAAAATGTAATTTATGTTCAGGATCATTAAAGGTTTTGAACATTCTTTTAAATTGCTCACGATTTTCCGCTTTCATCGCATTACGGATGATTTTTAACGTTCCAAGAATACCCTCATCATAAATCATTCCTTTTGGTGAAAGTAATGTCATCTCACCAGAGAAAGTATCAACATTTCTAAAGCCACTTTCTTGGAATATTCCTTTCCAGCCATCTTTCGTTAATGGCGTTACCGTCACGTTAATCGCTTTGCGCATATTTTCTAGAATAGTTTGATGATCATTCCCCACCAGCATAACATCGTGAGTAAGCAATAAACCATTAGGTTTTAACACTCGAAAATATTCTGCAATAGCTTTTTTCTTCGCTTCCACGGGTAACATTGTGAGCATCGCTTCATTGATGACAATATCAAAACTTTCATCCTCAAAAGGCAACTTCATCGCATTCGCTCGCTGCACATGAATTTTTTCTTGCAAGCCATTTGCTTCGATATTTGCTTGTGCTTTTTCTAACGCATGTTCGTCTAAATCAACACCATCAATATGGCAACCAAATTGCTTCGCCAATCCAATGGCTGTCGTTCCCATATTACAGGCAACCTCTAACACTTTTTTATCTTGGCTAAAATCACCATTGGCAATTAACCAATCTGTTGCTTTTTTACCGCCTGGACGCAAACGAGTTTTACCTAAACGTGCAAGAAAATTATGCCCTACTTCATCTTTCGCCATATCTATCTCCTAGTAATCAACTTGGTTTTTATATTATAGATGAAAATTATTCTTATTAAAGTAGTAAAGCAAAAAATAACCCAACCGATTGGTTGGGCTATAAAAGATCAGAAAAATTTACCGCACTTTAAATCAATTAGGTTTCCATTCACCATTTAATACTGTTGCTGTCACTTTATAATCTGACGTAAACACAGCTAAATTCGCGATTTTTCCTTTTTCTACCGAACCTAAACGATCATCCACACCAATTGCTCGTGCAGGATAAAGGTTACTCATTCGAATTGCTTCAGCAAGCGGAATTTCTACAAACTCGACTGCATTCTTAATAGATTCGATCATGGTAATTGATGCGCCAGCGATCGTACCGTTCGCATCAAAACAGCGACCATCTCGGATATAAATGGTTTTTCCTACGAATGTGAAGGTTTCTAATTCAGGTGGTGCACCTGCTGCAGCAAGAGAGTCAGTTACAATACAAAGTTTGTCACCTTTGATTTTTTTATCAATGCGAACATTACCGTAATTGATATGCACACCATCCACGATAATACCGGTGTAAACATCAGAATCCAATACCGCCCCTACTACGCCCATAGCACGACCAGAACTAATTGGCGACATTGCATTATGCAAGTGAGTCGCAAAAGTTGCGCCTTTGTGGAATGCGGCTTTAGCAACTTCATAAGTCGCATTAGAATGACCAACAGAAACAATAATGCCCGCTTTCACAAAGTCAGGCGTATAGTTAATAGTTGGGTTTTCTGCGGCAATGGTAATTTTTGTAATGACATCACCATTTTCACAGAGGAAATCCTTCATTTCAGGCGTAATTTCACGAATATATTCGGGACGGTGCACCCCTTTTTTCTCAACACTGATAAACGGCCCTTCAATATGTAAACCAAGTGCTTGATTTTTATGCTTATTTAAATATTCACGCATAATTTTCACCGCACTTTTTATGTTTTCATCTGGTGCCGTGATAAAAGTCGGAAGGAAACTTGTACAACCTGATTTCAAGTTTGTTTCCTGCATAATTTCCAAGGTTTCAACGCTAGTTTGATCGTTAAACATCACGCCACCACAGCCATTTAATTGAAGATCAATAAAACCAGCGGTTAAATTATTACCTTGTAAATCAATGGTTTTGATACCTGTTTCTAATTCAGTTTGTGGAACTACCGATTCAATAATTTCACCGTTAATAATTACAGCAAAATCACGTAAAACATCATATTTTGTGTAAATCACACAATTCGTTAATGCATATCTCATTTTTTGTCCTTAAATAAAATAATCAGAAAAATTACCGCTCTTTTGAGCGGTAGGATCTTATAACACGCTATGAATGGCGCGTTGTTCTAATTCAGTAAAATATTTAACCGTTTTTACTTTCAATTCTTGTTGTGCCGGTTCATCACAAACTAACACAAAATGGCGATGTAGTTGAAGTGCACTCACTGTCCACATATGGTTCACACCACCTTCGACTGCTGCTTGAACTGCAAGTGCCTTATGATGGCCAGTTGCAAGGATCATCACTTCTTCTGCATCTAATAATGTGCCTACGCCAATAGTTAAAGCATATTTAGGCACTTTATTCACATCATTATCAAAGAAACGTGAATTTGCGATCAGCGTGTCTTGAGTTAACGTTTTAATACGAGTGCGAGAACTTAATGATGACGCTGGTTCATTAAAGGCAATATGGCCATCATTCCCCACTCCACCCATAAATAAATTAATTTTTCCGTAAGATTTAATTTTTTCTTCATAACGGCGGCATTCCGCATCATGATCATCCGTATTGCCGTTAAGAATATTGATATTTTCTGGCTGAATATCGATATGATTGAAAAAATTGTTATACATAAAACTATGATAACTTTCAGGATGTTCCTCTGGTAAACCTACATATTCGTCCATATTGAATGTTACCACATGCTTAAAGCTCACCTCTCCCGCTTTACAAAGTGCGATTAATTCTTGGTAAGTTTTTAATGGCGTGCCACCAGTTGGTAAACCAAGAACGAAAGGACGTTCAGCCGTAGGATTAAAATGATTGATACGATCAACAATATGGCGTGCAGCCCAACGACTCACCTGTTGTTCGTTGTGTAGAGGGATAAGACGCATACTATACTTCCTTTATTTTCAATACCGTGGATAAACAAACCAACGGTTAAACATAATGGTTCCCCACTACGAAATAGAAAAACTGAGAAGCAGGAAACGAGAATTGTTACCCCAAAAGGGATAAATTATGAGTAACCTAGGGAAATCACTCCCTAGGTTCTCACGATATTCCATTAATTATAAAAATTTCGCTTTCAACTCTTTTGCTTTAGCAAGCTGAGCATCTGTTGCTTTTGCTGTCATTGGCTCACGGCAATACCCCGCATCCACGCCTTCTAATTTAAGCAATTCTTTGATGGTTAAATATAAACCGTTTGCTAAAATGCCTTCGATTAAATCGTTGGTTACATGTTGAATTTCTAACGCTTCGGCTAATTTACCCGCTTTGGTCAATTCAAAAATTTGACGAGCACGAACGCCGTTTACGTTGAAAGTTGAACCAATTGCACCATCCACACCAAGTGCAGCTGCAGGTAACATCATTTCATCGAAACCTGCCCAAATTAAGTGGTTTGGATAAGCTTTTTTCAAGCGTTCTAATAAATAGAAGTCACCAGCTGTGAATTTTACCCCTAATACTTTCGGGTTTTTGTAAAGTTCACCAAATTGTTCAATTCCCATATTCACGCCAGTTAAGAACGGAATAGAATACACGATCATATTATTGCCCGTTTCTGCAATAATGGTGTCGTAATAATGTTTGATTTCAGGGAAACTAAATTTGTAGTAGAACGGAGTAACTGCAGATAAGCTATCGTAGCCTAATTCTGTTGCATATTTACCTAATTCAACTGCTTCTTTTAAGTTTACGCTGCCCACTTGAGCAATTAGCGCGATTTGATCTTTTGCTTCATCTTTTGCAATACGGAAGATTTCTTTTTTCTCTTCAGTTGAAAGCATAAAGTTTTCGCCTGTTGAACCACCCACATATAAACCATCAACTTTCATTTTGTCGATATTATGGCGGATAATTTGACGTAAACCTTTTTCATTAATTGTGCCATCTTCATTAAATGACACTAATAATGCACTGAAAATACCTTTTAAATCACGCATAAGTTTTCTCCTATTTTATACGTTGTTCAAGAATCACATTGAGGGTTTTTTGCTTGGTTTGAACTGCAAGTTCTTCTTCGCCCTGCACTAACAAAGCATAAATTAAATCTAATACAAAAAGCTGTGCAATTTTGGTACCAATGGAGTCACCTTGTAGCTTCCCTTGTTTATTACCATTAACCAAAACATAATCAGCATATTCTGTAACGGGTGAACGCAAACTATGAGTTAATGCCACTGTCGTTGCACCATTTTGTTTAGCAATTTTGAGTGTGTGCGCTGTTTCGGCGGAATATCCTGAATGACTTAAACCAATTGCCACATCAGAAGACGTAAGTAATGCCGCCTGCATATACATAAAATGATTATTGCCTGTTGCATCCACTTGGAAACCGATACGCATCAATTTATTTTTTGCATCTTCAGCTGTCACGCCAGATGATCCCACACCAAATAAAAAGATACGACGTGCTTTTTTAATGGCTTTAACCACTTGTTCAAGCTGTTTTAAATCTAATAAATTAACCGTTTCTTCCATTACATTAGAAACTGCCGCTTGCAACTTTTGCGCAATCGTTAAAGAATCATCGCTCGGCATAATTTCTGTTTCGAGCACAGTTTCATCATTGTTATCTTTCGTGGCAAGCTCAATGGAGAGTTCTAATTTAAAATCGCTGAAACCTTTAAAACCAATGGTTCGACAAAAACGGACGAGCGTAGCTTCTCCAACCTCCAAATGCTTAGCGATTTCTGAAAGGGGGCATTGAGACACCAAATCAGGGGAACGCAAAATCGTATCAGCAATTTTTTTCTCTGATTTGGTTAGACTATGATAAAGCGAACTAATGGTATTTAACACATTTCCGGATTTAGCCATAAATTGTTCCTTTTGGTTTATCAAGCAGAACATCTTTCACCCAATAAGCTGCGCCGACTAATCCTGCATCTTGACCAAATTTAGCAGATTCAATGTCACAGCTATATACAGCAGGCATATCCTGTAAGAAACGTTTGACTAATGGTAAATAACCTTCAGCCAACCCTACACTACCACCTATAACGACTTTTTGCACATCCAATCCAATCACTAAATCCGCCACTAAATTGGCAATGGCTTGGGCTGAACGTTCTATAAGTGCGGTAGCTTTTTCATCATTTTTTCTAAAACGTTCAAAAACTTCTCTTGGCTCACAAGGATCGTCCCATTGGGAAGACACCGCTTCAATTGCACGACCAGCAGCAACGGCTTCTACACAACCACGACGACCACAACCGCACATTGGACCATTTGGATCCGCTAATGTATGCCCGATATGTCCTGCGATTCCCTTTGGACCAGTTTGTAATTGTTGGTTTAATATGACACCACCACCCACGCCAGTAGAAACAGTAATAAAAACAAAGTTGAATACTTTTTCTGAATCTTGAAGTTGGTATTCCGCATAAGTTGCGGCTTGCGCATCATTTAATAAACCAATTGGTTTATCCGTGTGTTTAGCAATACTTTCTTTTAGTGGAAATTGATTCAAACCACCTAAATTTTTAGGGTTAAGTGCGGTTAAAACACCGTCATTTATAATACCGGTTGAAGCCACCGCCACATAATCAAATTGCCCCGCATAATGAGTAAGAAGTTGTTCCAATGCTTGATACATTCCTTCTACCACATTTTCACGCGGCGTATGAATTTGTTGGCGTTGTTCAACTTCGCCATTTTTTACGATAGCCGCCGCGATTTTTGTACCGCCAATGTCTAGAGCTAAACAACGCATAACTTATCCTTAATAGTATGAAGTATTTTCTCACACGTCTTACGACTATCTTGCAGATTTCACAGAATTAGCGAACCAACTCACGATATGCTCAAGGCGAGTTAATGCTGAACCAACAGTTACGCAATCTGCGCCAATTTCAATGGCCACTTTTGCCAATTCAGGGGTGTTATAGCGACCTTCTGCCATAACAAAACAACCTGCCACTTTTAAATCTTTCACTAATTGATAATCAGGCTCTTCAGGAACTGGACCACCTGTATAACCAGACATTGTGCTGCCCACAATATCAAAACCGAGTTTTTGACAATACAAGCCTTCTTCTAAATTAGAGCAATCTGCCATTGCCAAGCAGCCCATTTCATGGATTTTTTTCACCGCACTTTCAATATCAACTGGGCGAGGACGGCTAGTACCATCTACCGCAATAATATCTGCCCCTGCATTGGCAAGATCTTCAATATCTTGCAGAAATGGAGTAATACGAATCGGACTATCAGGTAAGTCACGTTTTACAATACCGATAATTGGAATGTTTACGAAAGGACGTGTCGCTTTAAGGTTATCTACACCTTCAATACGTAAACCTGATGCGCCACCAACAACGGAAGCTTGGGCCATAGCAGAAACAATTTCAGGTTTATCCATTGGGCCATTATCAACTGGTTGGCAAGAAGCAATGAGACCATATTGAATTTGAGAAAGCACATCTTGATGAGATAATTTCGACATAATATCACTCCTAAATATATTGAGGCCGATAATGCTCAAATGCTTTATTACAAGCCATCTAGGCTTTAGCATTATTTAGACTCAATCATCCTCAAAAATATAACTGAGCCCGCATTTTCGTCATTGCTCAGCATTATATAAAAAATAACTCCATTTAAAAATATTTTTTGAAGTATTTTTTTATAAATGTGATCTACCTCTCAATTTCGAAATAAAACTTCAAAGACCAGTTCAAAAAGTATTTTTTTACTTTAGAATAACGCCCAGATAGTTTTTTTGATGTCTAAAACATCAAGCATTCACTTTCAATCCAAGCCAATTATGGCTTATATCAACATAGGTTCACACAGGAGCGAACATTATGAAATTTACTAAACTTTTCCTTGCAACTGCTATCACATTAGGTGTTTCTTCAGCCGTTTTTGCCGCAGATTATGACTTAAAATTTGGTATGAATGCAGGTACTTCATCTAATGAGTACAAAGCAGCTGAAATGTTTGCAAAAGAAGTAAAAGAAAAATCACATGGTAAAATTGAAGTTTCACTTTATCCGAGTTCACAACTTGGTGACGACCGTGCAATGTTAAAACAATTAAAAGACGGTTCTCTTGACTTCACTTTTGCTGAATCAGCTCGTTTCCAATTATTCTATCCTGAAGCAGCAGTGTTCGCGTTACCCTATGTCATCACTGACTACAACGTTGCGCAAAAAGCCTTATTTGACACCGCATTTGGTAAAGATTTAATTCAAAAAATGAATAAAGAGCTTGGCATCACGCTACTTTCTCAGGCTTATAATGGGACTCGCCAAACAACTTCAAATAGAGCAATCAATAGCATTGCAGATATGAAAGGTTTAAAACTTCGTGTACCCAATGCTGCAACTAACTTAGCATACGCAAAATATGTAGGTGCATCGCCAACACCTATGGCGTTCTCTGAAGTATATCTTGCACTTCAAACTAACTCTGTCGATGGTCAAGAAAACCCATTAGCGACCGTACAAGCACAAAAATTCTATGAGGTGCAAAAATTCTTAGCGATGACTAACCACATTTTGAATGACCAACTTTATTTAGTGAGTAACGAAACTTATAAAGAATTACCGGAAGATCTTCAAAAAGTAGTCAAAGACGCCGCTGAAAATGCAGCAAAATACCACACTAAATTATTCGTAGATGGCGAAAAAGATTTAGTGAAATTCTTTGAAAAACAAGGTGTAAAAGTAACCCATCCAGATTTAGCGCCATTCAAAGATGCGATGAAACCATTCTATGCTGAGTTTGTGAAACAAACTGGTGAGAAAGGTGAAAAAGCATTAAAAGAAATCCAAGCGATTAAATAACCGCCTATTATATGCGCCAGCAATTTAGTTGGCGCATTCATTTTCGTTCTCCACAATCTCTCGGAGTGAAGTATGAAATTTTTTAACAAACTTGAAGAATGGATTGGCGGCGCGCTATTCCTTGTGATCTTCGGTATTCTTGTTGCTCAAATCCTATTCCGCCAAGCTTTCCAATCACCATTAATTTGGAGTGAAGAACTCGCTAAATTATTGTTTGTATATGTAGGTATGCTTGGTATTAGTGTGGCTATCCGCAAACAAGAACACGTTTACATCGACTTCCTAACCAATTTAATGCCTGCTTCTGTCAAAAAAGTAACAAACTCTTTTGTACAGTTAGTGATTTTCCTTGGCATTATTTTCTTTATCCATTTTGGTATTAAAACGTTCCTTGGTGCAGATTTCCCTATTGACGCATTAGGCGGAATTTCAGAGAAATGGATTTATGCTTCTCTGCCGATCATTTCTATCCTAATGTTAGTGCGCTTTTTCCAAGCTCAAGCAGACAATTTTAAAGAAGATAAAAGCTATTTACCGGCGACGTTCTTTATTGTAAGTGCGGTCATTTTATTAGGCATTTTATTTACGTTCCCTGAGTGGTATAAAGTATTACGCATTACAGAATATGTGAAATTTGGTTCTAACTCTGTATACGTTGCCCTAATATTCTGGCTAGTTATTATGTTCCTTGGTGTGCCAGTAGGTTGGTCATTATTCATCACCACATTACTCTATTTCTCAATGACCAGATGGAACGTGGTAAACGCAGCAGCTGAAAAACTGACCATGAGTTTAGATAGTTTCTCATTACTTGCTGTTCCGTTCTATATCCTAACGGGTATTTTAATGAATACTGGCGGTATCACAGAACGTATCTTTAACTTCGCAAAAGCCTTACTCGGTCACTACACTGGTGGTATGGGTCATGTAAATATTGGCGCAAGTTTATTGTTCTCTGGTATGTCAGGTTCTGCACTTGCTGATGCAGGTGGCTTAGGTCAGTTAGAAATCAAAGCTATGCGCGATGCAGGTTATGATGATGATATTTGTGGTGGTATTACTGCAGCATCTTGTATCATCGGTCCATTAGTTCCACCAAGTATCGCAATGATTATTTACGGTGTAATCGCCAACGAATCCATTGCGAAACTCTTCGTTGCAGGTTTTGTACCTGGAGTACTTGTTACGATTGCCTTGATGATCATGAACTACTACATCTCTAAAAAACGTGGTTATCCAAGAACACCAAAAGCAACTCGTGAAGAACTTTGCACATCATTCAAAAAAGCGTTCTGGGCAATTTTAACTCCATTACTCATCATCGGTGGTATCTTCTCTGGCTTATTTAGCCCAACAGAATCTGCCGTTGTTGCTGCGACTTATTCCGTCATCATTGGTAAATTCGTTTATAAAGAATTAACCATGAAAATGCTCTTTAATAGCTGCGTTGAAGCAATGGCAATTACTGGTGTGGTTGTATTAATGATTATGACTGTGACCTTCTTCGGAGATATGATCGCGCGTGAACAAGTTGCAATGCGTATTGCAGATGTATTCGTTGCCGTAGCTGATTCTCCACTTATGGTATTAGTCATGATCAATGCCCTCTTGCTCTTCTTGGGTATGTTCATTGATGCATTAGCATTGCAATTCTTAGTGTTACCGATGTTAATTCCAATCGCAATGCAATTTAATATCGACTTAGTATTCTTCGGTGTAATGACTACCTTGAATATGATGATCGGTATCTTAACACCGCCAATGGGTATGGCTCTCTTTGTGGTGGCGCGTGTGGGTAATATGTCAGTATCCACTGTGACTAAAGGTGTATTGCCGTTCTTAATACCGATATTCTTAACATTAGTATTAATTACGATTTTCCCACAAATCATTACTTTTGTACCAAATCTATTGATGTCTTAACACTAAAGTGCGGTTAAAAAAAGCAAGGCTTTTATAACCGCACTTTTTTTATAAAATAAATCCTATTCAATGCGGTTTTATGAATAGCAAACCATAAACATAACTTAATAAATGAGGTTTATTATGACATTGACAAAAACAGCATTATGCGCCGCACTTTTTGCAACTGTTGCATTTTCAGCTAACGCACAAGCCTATCCAGATTTACCAGTAGGCATCAAAAGCGGAACTGGCGCACTCATCGGCGATACCGTATATGTAGGCTTAGGTTCGGGTGGCAATAAATTCTATTCTTTAGACTTAAAAGATCCTGCTGCACAATGGAAAGAAATTGCAGCATTTCCTGGTGGTGAACGTAATCAACCTGTTGCAGCAGCCGTAGATGGAAAACTTTATGTATTCGGTGGTTTGCAAAAAAATGAAAAGGGCGAACTTCAACTTGTTAATGATGCTTACAGCTACAATCCAGCTGATAATACTTGGGTGAAACTTCCTACTCGCTCTCCGCGTGGTTTAGTGGGCTCAAGCAGCGCATCTCACGGCGATAAAGTTTATATTTTAGGTGGTTCTAACCTCTCTATATTTAATGGTTTCTTCCAAGACACCGTGGCAGCGGGTGAAGATAAAGCGAAAAAAGATGAAATCGCAGCAGCTTATTTCGATCAACGTCCAGAAGATTATTTCTTCACAACAGAATTATTGAGCTATGAACCATCAACCAATAAATGGCGCAATGAAGGTCGTATTCCATTCTCTGGTCGTGCTGGTGCGGCATTCACTATCCAAGGTAATGACTTAGTGGTTGTTAATGGTGAAGTTAAACCAGGGCTTCGTACCGCAGAAACGCATCAAGGCAAATTCACTGCTAAAGGTGTGCAATGGAAAAACTTACCTGACTTACCTGCACCAAAAGGTAAATCACAAGATGGTTTAGCCGGTGCACTCGCAGGCTATAGCCATGGCCATTATTTAGTTACGGGTGGAGCTAACTTCCCTGGTTCAATTAAACAATTCAAAGAAGGCAAACTTCATGCGCATAAAGGTTTAACCAAAACATGGCATAACGAAGTTTACACTTTAAATAACGGTAAATGGAGTATCGTTGGTGAATTACCAATGAATATTGGCTATGGCTTCTCTGTGTCTTACAACAATAAAGTATTGCTCATCGGTGGTGAAACTGACGGTGGTAAAGCGTTAACCAGCATCAAAGCCATTAGCTACGATGGTAAAAAATTGACCGTTGAATAAGTTGGCATAGAATAATGTATAAGGCTTGAGGCAAAGAATGGGCTCAAGCCTTTTGATTTCATCAAAATATAAAAATTAAGGAGATTATATGAGTGTACTTAGTTACGCACAAAAAATCGGTCAAGCCTTAATGGTGCCTGTGGCAGCCTTACCTGCTGCGGCATTATTAATGGGTATTGGCTATTGGATTGACCCAGATGGTTGGGGGGCAAACAGTCAATTAGCAGCATTATTAATTAAATCTGGTGCAGCAATTATTGACAACATGGGCTTACTCTTCGCTGTGGGCGTCGCGTTTGGGCTTGCAAAAGACAAACACGGTTCCGCCGCACTTTCAGGTCTTGTTGGTTTCTACGTAGTAACCACCCTACTTTCCCCTGCTGGTGTAGCACAATTACAACACATTGATATTAGTGAAGTGCCTGCAGCATTCAAAAAAATCAATAACCAATTTATCGGGATTTTAATTGGTGTGATTTCAGCTGAACTTTACAACCGTTTCTATCAAGTTGAATTACCAAAGGCACTTTCGTTCTTTAGCGGAAAACGCCTCGTCCCAATTTTGGTTTCTTTCGTGATGATTGCCGTATCATTTGCCTTACTCTATATTTGGCCTCATATTTTTAACGCGCTCGTTTCATTTGGTGAATCCATCAAAGATTTAGGTGCAGTAGGTGCGGGAATCTACGGTTTCTTCAACCGCTTATTAATTCCTGTTGGCTTACACCATGCCTTAAACTCTGTATTCTGGTTTGACGTAGCGGGTATCAACGATATTCCAAACTTCTTGGGCGGCGCTAAATCCATTGCCGAAGGCACTGCAACTGTAGGCGTAACTGGTATGTATCAAGCTGGTTTCTTCCCCGTAATGATGTTTGGTTTACCAGGTGCTGCTCTTGCGATTTATCACTGCGCAAAACCAAATCAAAAAGTACAAGTGGCCTCAATTATGCTTGCGGGTGCATTAGCCTCTTTCTTTACAGGGATCACTGAACCGCTTGAATTCTCATTCATGTTCGTTGCGCCTGTACTTTATGTATTGCATGCGTTATTAACAGGTATCTCTGTATTCATTGCAGCCACAATGCACTGGATTGCAGGCTTCGGCTTTAGTGCTGGTTTAGTGGATATGGTACTTTCTAGCCGCAACCCACTTGCCGTTAGCTGGTATATGTTACTTGTACAAGGTATTGTATTCTTTGCTATCTATTATTTTGTGTTCCGTTTTGCAATTAATGCCTTTAATCTCAAAACGCTGGGACGTGAAGATAAAGCAGAAGTAGAAACAGTTACAGCCCCAACACAAAGCAACCAATCTCGCGAAGAAAGAGCGGTGAAATTTATCGCTGCTTTAGGTGGTTCAGAAAACTTCAAAACTGTGGATGCTTGCATCACTCGTTTACGCTTAACTTTAGTTGACCATCACAATATTAATGAAGATCAACTTAAAGCGCTTGGTTCAAAAGGTAATGTAAAATTAGGTAATGATGGATTACAAGTCATTTTAGGGCCTGAAGCTGAACTTATGGCAGAAGCGATTAAAGCAAAATTAAAATAAATTTTGACCGCACTTTACATGCCGTCTATCACTAGGCGGCATTTTTATTAATGAGATTTAGCGATGTTATTTATTCCACCACCTCTACTCTGTTTATTAATTGGCACAGCAATGTATTTTTTGCCCAAAGTAGCTAGTTATTCTGTCCATTTTGCAGTTATTGCCTTTGTCATTACTCTTTCATTTTTGATTGCTGGAGGCAGTGTGCTTCAATTTTTTATCCGCAAAACAACCATCAATCCTCATGACTTTAAACACACAACACAATTAGTTTCTACAGGCATATTTCAATTTAGCCGTAATCCAATGTATTTAAGTTTGCTGTTAATGTTAATTGCGTGGTCTCTTTGGTTGGGTAATAGTTTAGCTTGGTTAGGCGTGCTTGCCTTTATACTAGTTATGAATCGCTTTCAAATAGCCCGAGAAGAAGCCTATTTGGAAAGTAAATTTGGCGATGAATATCGTCTTTACAAACAAAAAGTAAGACGCTGGCTATAAAAAAAACACCTTCACAAGGAAGGTGTTTTTATCAATTTAAAATCTATTTCTTCGGTGCCTGCATAAAGCGGAAGAAATCACTATCCGGTTTTAAAATCATCATATTGTCAGAATTTGCAAAACTTGCTTCATAGGCTTTTAAGCTACGCACAAAACTGAAGAATTGTGGCTCTTGTGCAAAAGCATCTGAATATAATTTTGCCGCCGCGGCATCGCCTGAACCACGTAATTCTTGTGCAGTTTTATTTGCATTAGCAAGAATCAACGTCACTTTACGATCTACATCAGCTTGGATAAATGCAGCTTTTTCTTTACCTTGAGAACGGTGTTCACGCGCGACTGCATCACGTTCTGCACGCATACGTTGGTAAATTGAAGAAGACACTTCGTCTGGTAAATTAATTTGTTTTACACGCACATCAATTACTTCAATACCCAATTCTGCCGTACTGTCTTGCCCTGAATTTAAAGCTTTTTTTGCCCCTTCCATTAATTCACCGCGCGTACCAGAAACGATATCTTTAATGGTTCTTGTACCAATTTCAGAACGCAAACGATCGTTTACTTTACGGCTTAACAAGCTTGAAGCTTGGGTATAATCACCACCACCAGTAGATGTGTAGAATCGACCAAAATCACTAATTTTCCATTTCACATAAGAATCGACTAGCAAGTCTTTTTTCTCAACAGTAACAAAACGTGTTGCTGATCCATCTAAGGTGCGAATACGCGCATCTAAAACTTTAATGCTATCAATCAAGGGCACTTTAAAATGCAAGCCTGGTTCATATACAACTACTTTGTTATCTGCATCACGTTGTACTTTGTTGAATCGCAACATAATACCGCGAGTACCTTCCGTCACGACCACGACGCTGGAATACACCACTGCCGCAATGACAAAAATAGCTGGTAATAAAAATTTACGCATTAGTTAAATCTCCCTTGGCGAATCGGCTCAACAGTGCTTGGTAGTTGGCTTGAAGAATGATTAATACGCTCTGGCTGTGATAAAACAGGCGCAGATTCTACCGCTCTTTCTGTTACGGCTGGCGCTTTAGCTGATACTTTTTTACCCATAATTTGTTCTAACGGTAATACAGTTAAATTGTTACCATTATTGCCATCAAGCATCACTTTTGGCGTATTTGCCATGACTTTTTCCATGGTTTGAATATATAAACGCTCACGCAGTAAATCTGGCGCAGCTTTAAATTCAGGCAATAAACGCTGCAAACGTTCCACTTCGCCTCGAGCATCTAACACAATACGATCTTTATAAGCTGTCGCTTCTTCAATAATACGTTGTGCATCACCACGCGCAATCGGCTCTTTCTCTCGGGCATAGGCTTCCGCTTCACGAATGAAACGTTGTTCATCTTCCTGCGCTTTAATCGCATCATCAAACGCATCTTTTACTTCTTCAGGTGGGCGCGCAGATTGGAAGTTCACATCAATCACCTCAAGTCCCATATCATAGGATTTGATAATGTCATTTAACGCCTTCCACGTATCTTCACGAACAACCGCACGGCCTGTTGTTAAAATATCATTCATTGACATATGACCGATCACATAACGCAATGCACTGTCAGTCGCTTGACCTAAACTATCATCCGCATTCGTCACGCTAAAACGATATTTGGCAGGATCTTGCACACGATATTGCACGGTCATTTCCACACGAACCATATTTTCATCTTTAGTCAGCATTGAACCTTGCGTACGAAGTTCTTTAACTTGCTCGACATTCACCGGCAATACTTTATCTACAAATGTTGGTTTCCAATTCAAACCTGGTTGAACAATAGAATGTAATTCACCAAAACGAAGCACCACACCACGCTCAGCCTCTTTAATGGTGTAGAAACCACTTACGCCCCAAATAATCGCACCAATAGCAACGGCAAGTGGAACCACTTTTCCAAAATTAAATGGCGTACTGTTTTGAGAACTACCATTGTTTTGACCGCTCTTTTTATTTCCACCACCTAATTTTCTGAGAAGGTTATTAAAAATCTCCTCAATATCTGGCGGAGATTGTTCTTGATTCCCACGATTTTGATTGTTATTCCATCCATTATTATTGGATGAATTTCCCGGCTGTTGGTCGTTGCTTTGCCCTGGTTTACTCCAAGGATCGCGATCTGAACCGTTCTGCGACATTTCATTCTCCATTTGTCAAAAAATTGTTAAGAGTTTAGCTAAATAAATGAGGAGCGTCTATGAAAATGCAAGAGGCGATAATCATTAATTTCACCGCACTTTCAAGTTATGCCCTTAGGAGCGGAGATTTTTTCCGTTGGCGTTAGATAGCTTTTACTGTTTGCTATCATAGCAGTTACTGTCTTAACAGATTTTTACGGTATTATGTAGCAGTTGCACAAAGATTTAACCGATTAAAAACCTTAAAATCCCTATTGAAATTTTAACTCGATAGGGATTTTTATTATGGCACAAAAGTTGCTGAAACACGAGTTAGTGGAACGCCTATTAAAGCTAAAAGAAAAGCAAGATGAGCTGACGGTGCAAATGCAGTGTTTGTCACAAGGGATTAACACATTAGCTCAACCTTATATGCCGAAAGAACCAAAACCGCAGCCCTTGATTACGATGCGATTAGTCGCTCAAGTCTTACGCGAAAATCCCGATTGGATGTTTTGTGGGGAGATTGCTGAAAAAGTCTTAATATTGGGAGGAATGCCACAATTTATTGATGTCGGTGATAAGCATTATAACGCGGTTAACCGCATACTGGTGAAATTACATAAAAGAGGAATTATTGAACGTTGCCTCAGATCTTGGCGATTAAAGCCTTTGGAATAGAAAATAGCGGTATTTATCCGCTATTTTTGTTTCAGTCGCCATTTGACATCAGTTACGCCTCTTTCTAACCGTTCTACTACGCCTTTTGTCAGCCAATGTTTTAACGCGCCACGCACCGAAACTGTATGCTTAGGACGAACGATAGGGTCTTGTCTGTCTTTTATTAAGACAATCTCAGTGATTTCATTGACCGTGAAATAATGGTCGGGTTGGGCTTTAAGTACCGCTAAGACCATTGGTCTTAATTTCCCACGGAATCTATGTTTGTAGGTTCGGTATGAATAAACCTCAGTATCGTATTCATCGGTTAAGGCTTCATCTTCCATCACTTCAAGAGCATCGTTGAGCTTTTGGATTTTTCTTTCAACTAATTCGAGATGTTCTAGCACCTGTGTTCGTTCACGCTGCAAGCGGTCGATTTTAGCCTGAATTTGGCTAAAATAGATTTTATTTCCCATTACATTATCAGCCTTTCTGCTTGTCTATGATTACCTTGCCAATAACCTTGCCAGTCCGCTGTATTGTCGGTAGCAAGACATTGCCCGAGTGTGCTGTTAAATAGGCTCAGATTATCCACACGGCGATTATCTTCTCGATAAGCACATTCGTTGGCGTAGTTATCAAGATACTTATTGCTGATTTTATGATGTGTGCCAATAATCATACGCTTAAAGCGACTGAAATAGCTTTCCGCAAGATTGTTAGTGATACCTTCATCACTGCGGTACTCTTTTTGATGGTTTACGCGACGTAAATCGTAGTGAATCATCAATTCGTCATAAGCTGAGTTTTCGTCCGCATGAATACGACTGCCTGCCTTAATATAGCTTGTTGCCAGTTTATTCACGACTTGGCTACTTTCCGATAAAATCGGAAAGGTTAAGGTTTTCTTTGCACCGACTAAATATGGGTTTTCTGCGGTTTCTTCTTCGCTATAACGGTTACGCATCACCAAAATCGACCGTTTATTAGGATTGGCATTTTCTTTCAGTCGTCTATCCGCGCGCTCCGATTTCTTATTTTTAGGACGTGGGGCAGAATGAACATAAGTGCCGTCGATATGAATTTCACCCGAAAGCGGAAATAACTGTTTTTGGATTTGTAGGCTTTCACGGATTTTGTGCGCGAGCGTAAAAGCCGTTTTGTACTGAACATTCAAATCACGAGAGAGCTGACAAGCGGAAATGCCCTTTACCGCATTCACAAATAAGGCGATAGCGAATAAATAAGTTTGAATCGGTAACTTGTGATTCGCAAAAATCGTCCCTGAGGTAATACTAAAGGTATGCTTACAATGCTTGCATCGCCATTGCTTGCGAGTAGAGATAAAGTAGGCTTGATGTTGTACACCGCATTTAGGGCAAACTTGTTCGTTTTCACTTCTCCAGCGTAATTCATGCAATAAAGAAAATGCATCTGCATCAGATAGTTGAGCTATCCTTAGCGGACTTAATTTTCTTGCAGAGCTAGATAACAAAAAATGCTGTGCCATAAATCTAAAAAAATGTACAATGTGGGTATATAAGATGATTTAATCATACTCAAAAAATACATGCAAGTCAACTCAGGATACAAAAATGAGTATAAGTAACCGCTTAAGAGAGGTGATGGAGTATAAAGGCTTGAGTATTAAAGCCTTTGCTGAATTACTTGACATGCCTTACCGTACCCTTCAGAACTATTTACTTAATGAACGTGATCCAAGTGCTGAAGTTTTAATCAAAATTAGTGATGTATTGAATGTTGATTTGAATTGGTTAATGCGTGGAGAAGGGGAAATGTTTCGTGGTTCTATGAGTGAAAGTAAATTGAATGAAAAAGAAAAGCAGCTAATCAGCCACTATCGAAAAATGTCTAGTGATGCGCAGATTGCTTTTGATGTATTCTTTAAATTCTTATCTAGAAAGTGACTATTTAGCAAAGCAAAGCTTAAGCGTACTTGGATTATCCAACATCTATACCGTCTCTATTCTCTATTTAAATATAAATAAAATCATGTGGTACATTCAAGTTATTAAGTGATATTCATGGTAAATGATTCGAAGAACTAAAACGAGAAAATTTGATTATAAAATAATAGACAAGATTCTACAAATAAAATCGCATGTAATTAGATTTAATCATTAATTTCATGATAAATATAGATAGGTTATTTATGAAAAAAAATATAAGGGGATTATCTCTTTTTTCTGGTTCAGGAATAGGAGAATATTTCTTATCGAGAGTTGGTATTGATATTATAGTTGCTAACGAATTAATAAAAAAAAGAGCTGATTTATATCAAAAAATTTATCCAAACCACAAGATGGTGACAGGAGATATTAGAAATAAAAGTATTTTTAATAAAGTATTAGATGTTGCTCTTGCTAATCAAGTAGATTTTTTAATTGCATCTCCCCCTTGTCAAGGTATGAGTGTAGCAGGAAAAAATCGAGATGTTAGTAATATGGCTACTGATAACAGAAATTATCTCATTATGTATGTGATAGCGATGATAAAAAAACTTAAGCCAGCTTATATTTTAATAGAAAACGTACCGTTTTTATTAAAATTAGAACTTTATATTAATAATAAATTAACACCTATTAAGAATATTTTAGAAGATGAGTTTGGAAGCGAATATCATATACATTTTGATATTCTAGATGCTGCAGACTATGGAACACCACAAAGAAGAAAAAGGGCTATTATTAGGTTAAATAAAAAAGGAACCATTTGGAATTTACCTTTAAAACAGAACATAGTAAGTGTGGAGCAAGCAATTGGCAATTTACCTTCTATTGAGTCAGGTAAACATTCAGGTTTGAAATGGCATTATGGCAGAGTGCATACAGAGCAACAAATAGAGTGGATGAAGCATACTCCTACAGGAAAATCAGCATTTGAGAATTTAGTTCATTATCCTAGAAAAGCAAATGGTGAAAAAGTTAAAGGATATCACTCTAGTTATCGTAGAATTCGATGGGATGAACCAGCTCCAACAATAACTATTCGTAATGATGCAATTAGCTCTCAACGTAATGTTCATCCAGGTAGACCATTATTAGATGGTACATATTCTGATGCTAGAGTATTATCTGTTTTAGAATTAATGAGATTAACAGGGTTACCTGATAATTGGGAAATCCCAGATGATACTCCAGAAATATTGATTAGACAGATCATTGGAGAATGTATCCCTCCATTACTTATAGAAAATATAACTAGGGAAATATTTAATGAAAATTAATGCAATGTCGCTTTTTTCTAGTGCAGGAATTGGTGAGTTAGATCTCCATAAAGGAAATCTAAATTTTGTTATTGCTAATGAATTACTTAAAAAACGTGCGGACACTTATCAATTCTTTTATCCCGAAACAAAAATGTTTCAAGGTGATATCTCAGACAAAAAATTGAAACGTGAGATACTTCTTTTCGCTCAACAAAGTAATGTAAAATTTTTATTAGCAACACCACCTTGTCAAGGATTAAGTTCAGTAGGAAAAAATAAACATCAAGATCATTTTATTAAAGATAATCGTAATTTTCTAATTTTTGAAGTATTTGAATTTATTGATGTTCTTAATTTGGATTTTATTCTAATTGAGAATGTTCCTAGATTCATTGAGATGTACTTCCCATATAATGGACAATTATTACTTCTAGAAGAAATTCTAAAAATAAAATATGCTTCAAAATATCAAATTGATATTGTCATTTTAAATGCAAAAGATTATGGAATTTGTCAGTCAAGACCTCGAGCTATAATAAAAATGTATAAATATGGTATTACGTGGAAACTACCTACTATACAAGCAGAAATTTCTTTACAGCGGGCAATAGGGCATTTACCACCGCTTGAACCTGGGGAAGTTTCATCTATCAAATGGCATTCTGCTCCTAATGTAAAACCATCTATCATAGAAGCTATCCGTCATACAAAACCAGGAACAAGTGCTATTAGTAATCCTATTTTTTACCCAAAGAAAGATAATGGGGAAAGAATTAAAGGTTTTCACAATACTTATAAAAGAATGGAATGGGATAAACCAGCTCCAGCAAGAACTACATATAGTGGTAGTATTAGTTCGCATAACAATATTCACCCAGGTAGATTACAATTAGATGATACTTATTCTGATCCTAGAGTGTTAAGTTTATTGGAAACTTTCATTGTGAGTTCTATCGATGAAAATATAGAATTTCCACCAGGCTCCAGTGAGACTTATATTAGAACTATTATTGGTGAGGCTATTCCACCCAAATTGCTTTCAGCAATATGTTTTCCTGATGGAGAAAATATTAATGTTAAATGATGATCAAATTTGGATATTTAAAAAACATACTAATAATATTCAGCTATTAATTGATGTTGCTTTGCATTTAAAAAGCAATAAATCTTCTGTTTCAAAAAAAGATAAAAATGAGATGTATGATATATTCAGTGAATCTGAATTATATAATCCAAGAGAATCTTTACGTGATAAGCCTTTGGATGCAATTAATCATAAATTAGATGGGTTATCTTATTTTATGTTTGGGTACTCAGATAGAATAAATGATGAAAATAAATTTATTTTTAGTCCATTAGGAAATCTTTTCCTAAAATATCTACATGATAAAAATAAATTAAGCAAAATTTTTTCTTGTATGCTTATTAGTATGCAGTTCCCTCATCCATATAGTAAGCCTAGTGAATATTTTTTACTATATCCATTTAGATTAATTTTTAAACTACTTTTAGATAAACGCCTACAAGGTAGACTATATCATTATGAAGTATATAAAATTATTATTCATACAATATCTATAGATGAAAAAAAATATGAATTTCTAGTCAAGAGTATATTAAATTCTAGAAAAAAATCTTGGAATGAGAAACTTAATGAGTTATCAGAAATACAACATAAAGTTGTTAAATCTGTATATGAATGGCAATACTACATTGTGCCATTGTTAGGTAGCTTACACATTTTTAAAATTAATAGTGGAGATATAGAGCAAAAACTTTATCATCCTCAAAAAGATGGAAGTAAATCACCTCCAACAGCAAGAAAGGCAAATAATGGCTATGTAGAAATTAATGATAATTTGACTAATTTTATTGATAAATTATTGAACAAGTATTCTTTTTTAGATATACCTATCTTATTATCTGATAGTCAACGAAAATCAAATGATGTGACTAAGGAAATTTATTCTTTTTACCCAGAGCTTCTTTTAGCAGAAATTGGCGAAAAAATCTCTTTTGAATCTCATATTTTAAATATTCCTAAATTAGTCACAGAATATTCCAAAAATCCAGATAATAGCACATCTGGAAAATTTGAGAAAATCCTTGAGGAAGCTTTTAATTTATTCATTGATGTAGAAGCTCAATGGTTAGCAGGAGCAGGCAGAACAGATATTGAATGTATGTATTTGCCAATAAATGAAAAATTTTCTATTGAAGCTAAATCAACAAAAAATAAATTAAGTATGATTAATGCAGGTAGATTAAAACGCCACAGAACTTTAATTAGTGCAAATTACACTATTGTTATTACTCCAAGATATGTACCTAGTGTACGTTATGATATTGAAGCTCAAAATATAGTTCTCATAACAGCCGATACATTAGCAGAGTATCTATACAATAATATTATTTCTAATAATCGAGATATTTCTTATGCTGATATACAAGCTATCATTGTTGCTAATTTGGGAAAAGATATTAGTACTCAAATTTCAAATTTAACACTTTCCAAATTTGGTTGATGGATAAATGAATATGCATAAGAACTTTGCAGAAAAAACTATTATATGATAATGATAACAATCACAAAACTGTGATCTACATACCTCATAACTTATACAGTTTTAAAAGGGTTAAATCGCCATTTCTATATTCAGGTGCGCGATTTTTTATGTCTAGCATTTGGCTTTGAGTACCTTGTAAACACAAGGAATACTTATGGTGCAGCATTATATGCTTTCAAGCAAATCTAAAAATTTAAATCTCAAACAAATCTTTCGTTTAAGTGAAGACGAAGCCTTTCAACTTTTAAAAACCAACCGTTGGGGAAATTCTAACGATATTACGGACGTAGTATGTCCACATTGCGGAATCCGCCACAATGCTTATTTTCTTCAGTCTCGTAAACGCTGGTGCTGCAAGCATTGCCAACATCATTTTTACATTACCACCAACACTATTTTCTCTTTTCATAAACTCCCGTTGGTCGATATTCTTGCCGCTACTTTACTGATGGTAAATAGCTCAAAAGGAATTAGTGCTATTGATATTAGTCGCCACCTCAACATCAATTACAAAACGGCTTTCGTACTTTGTCACAAGTTGCGTGAAGCCCTGTTCAAAACGCGTGATTTACGCCCAATGCAAGGCAAAATTCACGAAGATGGAGCTTGGATTAACTTCACGCTACGCAAGCCAAACTACCGTAAAAACGACCATAAACAACGCCAACAAGCAGATGAAAAAGAACGGAAATTTCCAAAATTTAGACCGACTAAACGCTGCATTATCAGCCTAAACCAACGTTCCGCCAATGATGAACAAATGTGGGGTTCAAACCGCACCATCGTGGCAATGGATTATACCGAAAACGCTGACACTGTATTCGCCTTAAACCAACGTTTCGTCACCGCTGGCAGTGATATTATGTGTGATGAAAACCCTGCTTATAAAAGTCTTGATTTTCATTACACCCGTTGGTCGGTGAATCATCAAGAGGCTTATAGTGCGAAAGGTGTAAATAATAACCTTGCGGAATCCTTTAATGCCAGAATGCGTGATTTAATGCGTGGTACACATCACAAAACCGATAACAAATATGCCTTACACTACGCAAACTATGCGGCTTATCTGTCAGATAATCGCCGTAAATCCAACAGAGAACTCTTTGAAGATGTACTCAAGCGTTGCCTGTGGGTATTGCCACTTAAAGAGTGGGTGGGCTACTGGCAAGGGAATCACCGTCAAGGTGAGTTAATCGGAATGAAAGCCTTTGCCCCCGAAGAAATTTCACAAAACTACTTCAAGCGACTAGAAGAACAAATGAAGTACGATGAAATGCTGTTAGCTGCGTAGATTGCAATAGCCTTACCGATATTTCATCAAATTTAAATAGAAAGGGATAATTAGCTTACCTAAATCACGGTCGAGCGGATTTCTCACGCCTAAATCAGCGGAAAATGAAGAATTTGCGTGAAAAATCGCGTAGAATTTTAGGAAAAATAAATGCCTTTCGCAAGATCATCTCGGAAAGGCACTTAATTTGGAATGCGGTTCTAGTCAATTTTCGGTCTTTGTGCAACTGCTACATAATACCGAACTCTTTGAAAATTGACCGCACTTTGCACTTCAATATTTTAAATTGTAGTCTATTTAAATATCAAACAGACTACAAATTTCTAATAACTTAACATCAGAAATTAAACACTTTCTATACTATCCACCTCTTAGTTTTTTAGATATAAGAATTGATAATACTATTAATGGTGATAATCTGGAAAAACCATATAAGTTAAATGACAATACGTCAAGAATATCTTTCATAGAGATATTTCCAAAACTCACAATAAATTTAAATAATATAATAAGAGAAGACATACCAACAAAACAAAATATAAACACGAACAAAGAATAACCAGTAAAATAAACTAAAAAACTCATTAATCTACTTAGCATATAAACTCTCTCTGGAAAAATTTCTAATATCTTGCTCATTGCTTTCTAAAAATTTATTTAATGACTCACCTGTAAACGAGTCAGCTGCACCCCCCACGATGGCGCACGTCTCCTGACGCGTGCCAAAAACATCAATTTCGTTTAATGATGATTTTACTATTTTCATTAACAACTTCATTTTGTTTATTTTTAGATAGATATAAGCACGCGTCAGGAGAGGCTGCTATCTGGGAACTTTTATTTCATATTTGATGGTTCCCAATTATTTAAAATATCATAAATAAACTCTGCATATTCTTTTTCAGGATGTAATTCCAAAAAACGTTTGCATGCCTTTTTAAAATACATAAAGCAGATTTCTTCAGATACATGAACCTGATATCTAGGATCACATAGGCCTCCAATCTCAAACCTTACCCCTTCAAAGTGATCTTCTGGAAACGGACTATTCATATCAGGGTAATAGCAATCTGCTCCCTCCTCACAGAATCCATCCTTTTCTACTAAAACAGAATAGATAGCTTTTAAAAAATCTCCCTCATAATATACATTGTCAATATACCCACTTATAGTAAGTTCTATTTTATTATTTTCATGCACAACTTCTTTAAGAATAGGTGTATAGAAAGCTCCTATAGGAATGTACTTGGGAATCGTGTTATTTAGGGTGAACATTAGTTACTCCTTTAGTTTCCGTATTTATATAGTAGTGAAATTGTATACCGTTAATTTTTTGTGAATCTTGATAAGCTTTTGGATCTAATCTATTTCTCTCAAGTAAATCACTATATCCTTTAGCTACAGCCTTTTGCCCCATTTCAAGCATCTCATGATCCGAGAATTTGATAGGATCATGCAACAAGACTGCCTGCGGTATCGTTTTGTGCTGCCGCTTGTAATGCCGCCGTCACCGCTAGAATCGCCATGCCTTTTTCACTACCTATGCCGTAAGCATCATCAATCCCTTTTTTAATGAGACTAATTTGTTTACTGATTTCTTGCGCTTAGTCACTATTTTTACAGCTCGTTACGGTGAGGTTTTAAATATAATAATAGCCCCTCTAGTTCACACGATAAAAGCTAAATTCTTGTAGTATTTTAAGTTGCAATCGTTCCCCACTCAATTCATAAAAGTGCGGTAATTTTTCTTGATGATTGACAAAAGCAGCTAAATAAACAGGGAGTTCATCAGTAAACCATAATTGCCCCTGAGGACAATAATCTGAAAAAATTTTTTGTTGTTCAGGAAAATGACGAACATTGGATAATTTTACGATTCCAAATCCTTGGGATTTCAATACAGCTTCGCGCAAACACCAACAACGATAAAAAGACTTCAAGGAATCCTGCTGATGATGAAACCAATCAATTTCTTCTTTTGGTGCAATATGTTCCATCAACGCCGTAAAATTTCTTATTTTAGGAAATTCAATATCAATTCCCACCGCACTTTTTTCTTCATTTCTAATATCTAATATTACCGCCACCCAATTACCAGAATGGCTAATATTAAAATCTATTCGCTCATCAAGAAAATAAGGTCTGCCACTTTCGGTACGTTGAATTTGAGATAAAAGTGCGGTGGATTTTCCTGAGATTTTTAGAAGTTGGAAAAGTAATAAGTGAGCAAGCCGACGGCACTGATGACGCTGAAAAACACGCGAGCTATCCGTTTCAATTTGATATAGATTTTCTGGAATCAGTTCATCCGGTAAGGATTCCAGAGAAAAAGGTTGATTTATATTGCCGTAGGCGATGTAGGTTGTCATAAAAATAAAAGCACCATTCAAAGGTGCTTTTATATTAAAAGGATTTAGTTTGTGTGTAAATTAGCGAATCACTAATTCCGCCACAGAAACACCGACCAAGCAAGCAACAACAACCCCAATTAAACCTGGCACCATGAAACTGTGGTTAAAATAATATTTACCGATTTTCGTTGTACCCGTTACGTCAAAGTTTACTGTTGCAATGTCTGATGGATAATTTGGGATGAAGAAATACGCATAAGTTGCAGGCATTAAACCAACCAAGATTGGTGCTGGAATACCTAAACCAATACCAACAGGTAATAACATTACAGCTGTTGCTGCTTGGCTGTTAATTACGACAGAAACTGCAAATAATGCCAATGCGAATGTCCAAGGATAAGCTTGAACCATATCAGTAATCGCGGCTTTAAACTCTGGCATTGCATATTGGAAGTAAGTATCACTCATCCAAGCAATACCATAAATCGCAATAGCGGCCACCATACCAGACTTAAATACTACGCCATTTGGCACGATTTGAGGATTCGTTTTCGTTGCAAGTAAAATCACACCACCAAAGCAAAGCATCATCATTTGGATGATTAGCGACATGGAAATTGCTTTTCCGCTACCGATAGTACGAATTTCAGGAATCATCGCAATCGCAACAATCACCACCAATGCTAATAAAAACAAATAAACTGATTTTTTAGCACCTTGTGGAAGGGCTTCATTCAATGTTGTGCTTGTGGTATTTAAAATACGTTCACTCCATACGGGATCTTGTAAACGACGTTGATATTCAGGATCTTGTTCTAACTCTTTACCACGACGCATACTATATAAAGAAAGCGCTATCGTACCTGCTAAGGTTGCAGGAACTGTTACACAAATAATATCTAACAAACTAATATGCTCAAAACCAGGCATTGCTGTAATTTTACCTAGATAGAAGACAACTGCAGCAGAGAGTGGGCTAGATGTGATCGCTAATTGAGATGCCACCGAAGACGCTGCCATTGGGCGCTCTGGACGGATTTTGTTTTTCAATGCAACATCACCGATGATTGGCATAATTGTGTAAACAGAATGGCCAGTACCAAGCATAAACGTTAATAAATACACGACCAATGGACCTAGTAAAGTTACACGTTTTGGATTTTTACGAAGAATACGTTCGGCAATCTGTAACATAAATTTCAAACCGCCTGCAGCTTCAAGTACGGATGCACAAGTCACCACCGCAAGAATGATGAGCATTACATCAATCGGTACTTTCCCCACTGGCATACGGAATACGAAAACCTCAATAGCAAGACCGATACCAGACACAACGCCTAATCCGATACCACCATAACGGCTTCCCATATAAAGCATTAATAATAAGAATAAAAATTCTAAATAAAGCATAAGTACCTCAAAAATAAAAAAACTGTAAAAATAATACCCTTTTTGAGGAATAAAACTAGATATTTTTTAAATTTTAGAGCAAGAATTGAATTAAAAGGTAATTCAGATCAATTTTACAATGCAGGAATAAGGGAAAAGTGCGGTGATATTAGAAAGAAATTTTTGAAAAAAATTAGGCGACTTAAAAGTCGCCCAACTTGAAATTATTGATTGTTTTGCACGTAGTCAATCGCAGATTGAACAGTTGTGATTTTTTCAGCTTCTTCATCTGGAATTTCGATATCGAATTCTTCTTCTAAAGCCATTACTAATTCAACTGTGTCTAAAGAGTCCGCACCTAAATCTTCAACGAAAGAAGCTTCAGATTTAACATCTTCTTCTTTAACACCTAATTGTTCAACGATGATTTTTTTCACGCGTTCTTCAATACTCATTTGTTTTTCCTATTTTGTTGGTTTTAACTCATAAAAGAGCGGTTAGTGTATGTATTTTTTATCAACTTGCAACTATTTTATAGGCTGGTCGCACCACGAAATAGACAATAAAAAAACATACACCGAGAAAAAAGCTGCATAGCACGTCTGATTCTATCACTATCTATCACACTTTACCACATTCTATAGTCTGAATTTTACTGTCTGTTCTAGATAACGCTCAAAAACAGGAAAGGTGATTATCAATGAATATTTTCTGCTCAATACCTAATAATATTTTGTGACTCACTTCAAACTTTCAGTAAAAAGTAAGCCCGTTCTATTTTTTTTATCAGCTTTTAAGCGTATTATCTCCAGCGAAGTATTGGAGAAAAAGATGTCTGACATTCAACAATTTAGTCAAGAAGATATGGAAATTGTGGCGGAAAAAACGCTATATAAAGGCTTTTTCACGCTAAAACAAATTCAATTTAAACATAAGCTATTTGCTGGTGGTGAAAGCAAGATTGTCACGCGAGAGTTACTCATTAAAGGTGCAGCTTCTGCAGTTATTGCCTATGATCCTAAAGCTGATTCTGTCGTTTTAGTTGAACAAGTACGTATTGGTGCAGCTTATCACCCAGAACCCATGCGTTCACCTTGGTTACTCGAATTAATTGCGGGTATGGTGGAGAAAGGTGAAAAACCAGAGGAAGTCGCTTTACGTGAAAGCAAAGAAGAAGCAGGAATAACCGTAAAAAATTTAACTCATTGCTTAAGTGTTTGGGATAGCCCAGGTGGCACGGTAGAAAGGCTTCATTTATTTGTTGGAAAGGTAGACAGCTCACAGGCAAAAGGCATTCACGGCTTGGCTGATGAGAATGAAGACATTCGCGTACATGTTGTAAAGCGCGAGCAAGCGTATCAATGGATGTGCGAGGGGAAAATTGATAACGGCATTGCGGTCATTGGATTGCAGTGGCTTCAATTAAATTATGCTCAATTACAAAAACGTTGGTTACGTAATTAGGTGGCATCGATGAAAAATACCTTTGTCTATCAAACAGAGAAATCTATCATAAAATTATTACAAATTACTGATCCGCATTTATTCAAAGAAGAAGAAACTGCCCTTTTGGGGGTAAATACACAAGCAAGCTTCACTCAAGTATTAAAAGAAATCCAACAAGAAAATAATACATTTGATATTATCCTTGCTACTGGTGATCTGGTTCAAGATGGGAGTGATGAGGGATACCGCCGCTTTGTAGAAATGGTGACGCCTCTAAATAAACCTATTTTTTGGATACCAGGTAACCATGATTTTCAACCTAAAATGGTAGAACACCTAAACAAGACACCTATGGAAAGTGCAAAGCATCTTTTGTTGGGTAAATATTGGCAAGTATTATTATTGGATAGTCAAGTTTATGGTGTTCCTCATGGTCAGCTCAGCCAACACCAATTAAATTTATTAGAAGAAAAACTTGCACAACATACTAATCGCTATACGTTGGTAGTTCTACATCACCACTTATTGCCAACAAATTCTGCTTGGCTTGATCAACATAACTTGCGCAATTCACATGAACTGGCAGAAGTACTTGGGAAATTTAGCAATGTAAAAGGTATTTTATATGGGCATATTCATCAAGAAGTTAATGCAATTTGGAATGGCTACCAAGTGATGGCGACACCCGCCACAAGTATCCAGTTTAAACCGGATAGCCATCATTTTACACTAGATAATCTACAACCGGGTTGGCGTGAAATTGAGCTACATAAAAATGGTTCAATCTACACTCAAGTAAAGCGGATCCAAGAAGCTCAATTTTTACCTAATATGCAAGAAGAAGGCTACTAATACATAAAACGACAGAATAAACTCTGTCGTTTTTAATTATTTGCATAGCCTTGCTCTGGTAAAGGAATATCATCTAAATAAGCCACGCCATTTTGAAGCTTTAAACGATTTTCCACAAACCATTTCACCACGATCGGATAAATACGATATTCCTGTTCACGAGTACGAGCTTCAATAACTTCCACCGTATCATTATCAAAAATAGGCACCTTGGCTTGTAATATAATGGCACCATTATCAACTTCCTCATTGACAAAATGTACTGTCGTACCATGTTCTCTATCGCCAGCGTCTAAAGCTCTTTGATAAGTATTCAAGCCCGGATATTTAGGTAAAAGTGAAGGATGAATATTAATAATCTTTCCCTCAAAACGTTGTATAAACTCAGGTGTCAGGATTTTCATATAACCAGCCAGCACAATTAAATCAACATCAAATTTATCCAACTCATCAGCAATAGATTGATCCATTGCCAAATTGCTCTCAAAATTATTGCGTAAAAAAACACGTGAAAAAATACCCGCACTTTGAGCCCGAATTAAACCAAAAGCATTTGCTTTATTGCTTATAACACAAACAATTTCCGCGGGTATTTGCTGTGTTTGGCAAGCATTAATTATCGCTTGTAAATTATTACCTTGACCAGAAATTAGAACGGCGATTTTTTTCATAATATTATCGATAAAATAGTACTGAATAAGTTTCAGTTTTAATATCTAAAACATAAGGGCAGATATAAAATCTGCCCCTAAACCCGAATAATAATATGCTATAAGATTACAACCTTTTCATCATTTTCTTTAGCATCTTCTATGTGGCCAATTAACCATGCATTCTCACCGGCTTGTTTTAATATCGCCAATGCTGTATCAATTTGATCTTGAGGTAAAGCTATTACCATTCCAACACCACAATTAAAAGTGCGGTACATTTCATAGGTATCAATATTACCCTTTTCTTGTAACCATTTAAAGATTACAGGCCATTGCCAACTTTTTTCGCAGACAACCGCTTTAGCATTTTTGGGCAAAACACGAGGAATATTTTCCCAAAAGCCTCCACCAGTTAAATGCGCAATAGCATGAACATTGACTTGTTTAACTAAAGCTAATACTGATTTCACATAGATTTTTGTTGGAGTAAGTAAATGTTCACTCAATGGCTTTCCTTCAAGCAGCGTTGTCGCTGGATTAACATCTGCAACCTCAATAACTTTACGTACCAAAGAATACCCATTAGAATGTGGTCCACTAGAGCCTAATGCAATTAAAGCATCTCCATGACGTACCTGACTACCATCAATTATTTCAGATCTTTCCACTACACCTACGCAGAAGCCAGCCAAATCATAATCACCTTCGTGATACATGCCAGGCATCTCAGCTGTTTCCCCTCCCACTAAAGCACAACCAGCCTCTACACAACCATCAGCAATACCTTTCACAACATCAGTAGCTATATTTACTTCAAGTTTACCCGTGGCATAATAATCTAAGAAAAACAGCGGTTCGGCACCTTGCACAACTAAATCATTCACACACATAGCAACTAAATCTACACCAATAGTATCGTGTTTTTTTAAATCAATTGCTAAACGTAACTTCGTACCAACTCCATCTGTGCCAGAAACTAAAATAGGTTCTTTATATTTACTTGGAATTGAACATAGGGCACCGAACCCACCTAATCCACCAATGACTTCTGGCCGTGTTGTGCGTTTTACTTCCGGTTTAATTCGGTCAACCAAGGCATTGCCAGCATTAATATCTACACCGGCATCTTTATAGCTTAATGATGGTTTACTCACTATTTTTTCCTATTGAGATATTGGAGAAATAAAATCTAAATTGATTTTAACAGGTTAAGCAAACGTTTGCGATAAAATTTTTATGCTTCAATAATAAAAAATCTGCACCTCAAAAGTTTCCTAAGTTAAGACTCTTGAGGTGCAGATAGTTATGAGTATTGAATAATTAATCTAGAATGTATAATTTACATTAAAGCGAATATCACGACCAGGTTCAGGCAATGTTGACACACCTGCACGTTGGCTGTGGCTTCGATAATATTTGTTAAATGCATTATCTAAAGCAAGATTTACATTAATATTTTCAGCTGGTTTCCATGTAATATAGAAATCACTTACCCCATATCCTGGACGTTTAGTGGTTGTTGCACCGCCGCCACGGTTATTTGTTGTTGCGTCATAACTGGTATGTTGTACAAAGCGACCTTTCCAGCCAATTTCAATATCAGGTTGAGTGAAGCGATAAGATACGCCAGTTGTCCAAGTACGTCCAATCGGGATAGCGGTCACGGTGCTATCTACTGTTCTACCATCTAACTCAGGTTTACTATAAGCTACACCTGCACGTAATGTTAAACCTTCATATTTATAAGCCGCACCGACTTCATACCCGCGATTTTTTAGTTTGCCTGCATTTTGAATTTCATAAAAACCCGGGCGTATTTGTGTAAATGCATGTGTATCTTTTACAGTTTGCCAGAAATAACTACCGTTTAAAGAGAAATTATCAGCAAGTTTGTAATTGAAACCCACTTCTGCATTGCGTGATTTCTCCGGTTTGATATTCGATGCAATTGAATAAACGGCTGTTTGACCTCGCGTTTCACCTGAAGATAACATCACTTCATGGAAACGAGGACTACGTGTTGCATAGTTTAAGCTCGCATTAAAGCTTAGATCATTATTCACTTCATAAATTAAACCGACGCTCGGATTTACGCTTCCCTTATGCGATTTTTTGCCATTCATTGCTCGGAAATCAAAGTGATCATAACGTAATCCAGTTGTTAAGGTAAAAGCACCTAAGCCCCAAATACCTTCCACATAAACACCTACATCACGTTTCTTTTGGGTTTTCATTTGAACACCGTTTTGTACGGTTAAAGAATTAGGTTTACCCTCTTGATCACGATAATTAACACCGTATTTAATAAGATGAGACTGTCCCACTGCGCTTTCTAAATTTAAATTTGCCCCATTAGCAATTAAACGTGTTTTTGAATTCTCACTTGGCTCTTTACGATTAATCACAGAATGATACACATTGGCTTTAGCATTCGTCACAAAGCCCATGTTCTTGCCAGTCCATTCTAAATTTGTCGTATCATTTTGTGTAATACGATAACGAGGGGCGTTATTACTATTATTTATAATTTTGTTACCATTACGATCTAAAACATACCAAGTATTCCCTTCTTGGCTTAAAGTATAGCCATTTGCTCGCTGTTCCTTTGTAAGGGTTGGTGGATTACCATTTCTGGCACTAGCGGTTAACCAATCTTGCGAAAAGTCAAATTCTTCTCGAAGTGCGCGAACACCATGATGGCGCTCTTGACGATGACTTAATTCAAGACGCTGTTCTTCTGTAATATCCACACCAACTTTGGCGAGTAAACCACGTTGATGCAATGAACTGTTCTGAACTTTTTTACTCCCCTCTAAATTGCTAAAATTATGACCACCCTTGTAGTCATTTTCGTTAACCCAATTTCCAGAAATTAACGCATCTAGCGGACCAGCCTTAGAATAAACAGTCGCACCTTTAGACCAACCACTATTTGAACTTACACCTGCATTAACTTTGAAACCGATATCTTGTCCTTCTTTGAGCAAATCTTTTGCGCTAACTGTTTCTGCAACAATTGCACCGCTTGTAGCTCCAATTCCAGCACTTGCTGAACCTGTCCCTTTTTGCACGTCAACACGTTTTAATAAGGAGGGATCAAACATAAAACGACCTTGGTGATGGAATAATTGTGCATCGGTATAAGCACCATCAATTTTCACATCAACTTGATCTTATCCCATACCACGAATTGTAAACCATTGTGATGTACCACGACCGCCACCAAAATTAATTGCTGGTTCATCTTTTAATAAACCTTTTAATTCAGTCTCAGTGCTACGCTCCATTGTTTTTGTCGTAATCACATTCGTTTTACTTTTTGCTCCGCTATTTTCAGAAACAACATTGATCACATCTAATTGTTCTTCAGCTTGGACATTCGCTGCAATAAACACAGCAAGTGGCAATAAGGCAAAATGTGCTTTCTTCATTATGTACACCTTTTTCACATTTAAACAAAAACAATTATCATTTAACCTTAAAATCAAGTCAAGATTTCTTTGCGTTTTTGTTGTCTAAGTTGGCTACATATAAAAAAGCCCTGTATAAACAGGGCTTGAATCATCTTTTCTTACTTAGAAAGTATATTTTACTGTTGCGTAATAAGCACGACCAGGTTCGTTATAAGTATGGGCATTGTAATTTGTACTGCTTGATGAACGATAAATGCGTTTATCAAATAAGTTACTTACGCCAACACGAATGCTGACTGTGTCTTTCCAATTATAACCTGCACTTAATCCCCAAACTGCATAGCTACCAATATCTTCTGAGCCAGCAAGCTGATTAACGTATTTATTGTTACCATTTTCCATACGATTTTCCGGATTTTTACGGGATTTTTGTTTACCGTATTGCGTATAAGTTAACATTGCATCCAAACTATCTGTAATTTGATAACTTAAGCTTGAATTCAAGGTATATTTCGGCACGATAGAAAGCGGATTACCTGTATCTTTATTTTTAGTTTTATGCATATAAGTGAAGTTATTCACCCAGTTTAATTTATCTTGGATTAATGGTAATGTCAGATTACCTTCAAAACCTTCAATCACTGCGCGGTTTGCATTACCCCATTTATACACATAGTTACCTAAGTTGGTTAAACCGATAAATTCACCATCAGATACGATTTTATTACGATAATCATTACGGAAGTAAGCCACAGAAGCAAGAAGTCCGTTTTTATCATATTCAATTCCAATTTCTTTATTCCAGCTGGTTTCTGGTTTAATGTCGCTATTACCTTGGAAATAACAAGTTTTATTATTTGGTACATTCGTTGGACAACCTTGACCTAAGGTAAACAACAAGTAATTTGGGTTAGTTTGATAAAGGTTCGGTGCTTTATAAGCTCTTGCAATCCCACCTTTGATTTTCCAATCATCGTTGAGGCTTTGTAAGAAGTTTAATCCACCGCTTACATTAGAACCAGAATAACTGTTGTAATCATAACGTAAAGATGGCGTTAGAATAGTAGATTGGGTTGCTGAAATATTATCTTCAATAAATACAGCCCATTCAGTTTGACTACTATGACCTCCTCGTACATTTGAGATACCGCTTGGTAGGCGTTCTTTCAAATCATAAAGTACCTTCCCTGTCTTTTTATCTCGTCGTCCACCAAGTAACTGTGTCATAGAAGCGTCATCATCTAAACTGCTATGTGCACCTTCAAAACCAACTGTCAGCATATGATCTACGCCCAAGGTAAATGGGATATAGAATTCAGAACTAAAACGCGTATTTTTAAGAATAGAATCGCTAAAAGCTGATGTACTCGAATAACTGCCTTCTGGACCACCTGCTAAATATTCTGGTAAACGGCTGTTTTTAGTTTTATCAAAAGTAATATAGGTTTTATTGTCGAAATGATCGAATTTACCTTCATAGGTTAAAGCATAGTTCTGACGATATAAACGAGCGGTTTCAGCTTTGCTTCCTGCCAAGGTTTTGGTTTCAGGATAGTTTTTATTATTATAAAGCCCTGCTGAGCTATTTTGTGTATCACCGTTATAAATATTACCTTGACGGCTGAAACCAGAATCCAAGGTTAATTTATTTTTCTCATTGATATTCCACACTAAACGGCCATTAATATCTTTATTACGTACGCCTTCACGACCAGCAATCGCAGGATCGCCATTAATACCGACTTCATCCGCTTGTGTTTTGTTCCAGTTACCATATAAGCGGAATTGCAATACATCTTTAATTAACGCACCACTTAGATTAAAACCGATACGGTTCGTTGCACCTTCATCGCTGTCTTCTGGCTGGTTAGTGTAATAGCTTAAGCTACCGTGTAAATCATTGGTAACAGGTTTAGTGATGATATTAACTACCCCACCCATTGCACCTGAGCCATAGCGTGCTGCTGAAGGACCACGTAATACTTCAATTTTTTCAATTGCTTCAACCGGTACCCAGTTGCTGTCGCCACGGGAATTACGTTCACCACGCACACCATAACGTTCTGCATTACGAGAGGTGACAGGTTTTCCGTCCACTAGAATCAATGTATTTTCAGGCCCCATACCACGAATATCAATTTGACGTTTATTACCACGTTGTCCAGTAGAAGAGTTACCCGTTAAATTCACGCCAGGCATGGTACGTAATACTTCAGAAATATCATTTGTCGCTGGGCGTTTCTCTAAATCTTTTGCAGTAACAAGAGAAGAACCAAGTGATTGTTTTACCTGATTCTCAGCAGTAATTTTAATTTCATCTAAAGATTCGGTCTGATTTGCATAGCTAACAGTTGCAATAAAAACAGATAAAGGCAGTAATGCAAATTTAGTTTTTTTCATATTATTTCCTTAAGTAGATAATTGATAAAAATTATCGTTTTTTTTTGTATTTTATGTCAAGTAATAAATTTCATAGAAAAAATGAAAAATTTTGTCATGCTATTTCGCTGATACTATCTTGCAATCCAAATAAATCTGCGTATTATCTACCGCCTCATCTGAACATCTCGGGTTCCCTCACCCCGATTCTTAGTTTAAAAAGGTACAAAATGAAATTAAATACACCAATCTTTAATGCACAACAAAAATATCGAGCCGTTATTTGGCTAAGTTTTTTTCATATTCTGATCATTGCAGCCAGCAATTATTTTGTGCAGGTTCCTTTCGAAATAACGTTAAAATTAACCGCACTTGGTGCAGACAATGATTTTTCTTTTCATAGCACTTGGGGAACCCTCACTTTTCCTTTTATATTTTTAGCAACAGATCTCACAGTGCGCGTATTTGGTGCAAAAGATGCGCGGAAAATTATTTTCGTTGTTATGTTTCCGGCATTAATTGTCAGTTATGTTGTCTCTGTTTTATTTTCCGAAAGCCAATTCCAAGGCTTTAACGCATTAACCCAATTTAATATATTTGTATTTCGCATCGCAATTGCCAGCTTCGCCGCTTATGTTGTTGGACAATTATTAGATGTCATCGTATTCAACCGTTTACGCCAATTAAAAACATGGTGGATAGCACCAACTAGCTCAATGACATTTGGCTCCATGGCTGATACGTTCGTCTTCTTCAGCGTTGCATTCTATGAAAGTGCCGATCCATTTATGGCTGAACACTGGGCTCAACTTGGTTTTGTCGATTATTTATTTAAGCTATTTGTCGGTATTATGCTATTTGTGCCAGCTTATGGCATTGTGCTAAATATAATTTTACGAAAACTGCAAAAACTTACTGCTGCGCACCTCTAATATAGCAATATGCACATGATTTTTTATAACAACAAAAAGGAACAATAATGACACAACATTCTCTTTCTCTTCGAGAAAAAATTGAACAAAGCCCTATGAGCGGTTATCAATGGTTAATTGTCGTAATGGCTGCCATTATGAACTTATTAGATGGCTTTGATGTCCTCGCACTTGCCTTTACTGCAACGGCCATTCGTGGCGAATTTAGTCTATCTGGCATAGAGTTAGGTTATTTATTAAGTGCGGGTTTATTTGGCATGACGGCAGGATCACTTTTCCTTGCTCCACTAGCAGATAAAATCGGTCGCCGCCCATTACTTTTAATTGCGGTATTTTTATCAGCTGTTGGTATGTTAGGTTCAGCATTTATTACCCAATATGAAATGCTCGGTTTCTGGCGAGTCATTACAGGCCTTGGTGTAGGTGGAATTTTAGTTGGAACCAATGTGATTACCAGTGAATATTCATCAAAAAAATGGCGTAGTTTTGCCATTAGTGTGTACGCTGCGGGTTTTGGTATTGGTGCCGTATTGGGTGGAATGTTTTCTGTTATGCTACAAAGTGAGTATGGTTGGCGCTCCGTCTTTTTAGCAGGAGCGATTTTAACCGCCTTATGCTTTCTTATTTTGCTTATTTGGTTACCCGAATCAATTGATTTCTTAACGAACAAGCAGCCTAGAAATGCAGAAATGCGCTTAAATATGATAGCTCAAAAAATTGGTTTAGGTGAAGGATGGGTATTACCATCTAAAATAGAAAAAACAAAAACTAAATTACCTATTACTCAGTTATTCAGCGAAAAATACTTGCGTTCAACCTTATTAATTTGGACTTCGTTCTTTGCCATTATGTTCAGCTTCTATTTTGTCAGCTCATGGACACCCGCCCTACTAAAAGAGGCTGGAATGACCACTGAACAAAGTGTTAGTGTAGGCATGATGATCTCACTAGGTGGAACCTGTGGCGCATTAATTTATGGTTTACTTGCAAGTCGTTGGACTGCCCGTTCTGTATTAATTTTATTTACCCTATTATCTTCTGCATCGGTGATGTTATTTATTAGTTCAGCCTCTATTTTATGGTTAGCAATGGTATTCGGTATTCTTGTTGGCGCATTAATGAATGGATGTATTAGCGGATTATATACATTAAATCCACTCACCTATGATGCTGATATTCGTGGTACTGGTGTAGGTTGGTCGATCGGTGTTGGGCGTATTGGTGCAATTTTAGCCCCTACTGTTGCAGGTAAACTTTTAGATAGTGGTTGGGAAAAACAAAATTTATATATTGGTGTTGGATTTGTCCTCTTAATTTCCACTATTGCCCTCTTCTTTTTAAAACGTCGCCATTAATCAAATCTCCCGCTCACTTGAGCGGGTTTTCTTTGATATAACAGTCTTTAGCAATACAGACTATCCTTTCAAAACATTCTCTTTTTCGCTACAATACGCCACTATTTTTTACATCATCAAATAAAAATGTCAGAAATAAAACTCATTGTTGGTTTAGGTAATCCTGGCGATAAATATACCGATACACGCCACAATGCAGGCGAATGGCTTATTGAACGCTTGGCACGTCGTTTTAACGTTTCGCTAAATCCAGAAAGTAAATTCTTCGGAAAAACTGCCCGCACTTTAGTGAATGGAAAAGAAGTTCGCCTTTTAGTACCAACAACTTTTATGAATTTAAGCGGTAAAGCAGTTGGGGCATTGGCAAGTTTTTATCGTATTAAACATGAAGAAATTTTAGTGATTCATGATGAATTAGATTTACCACCCGGCACAGCTAAACTCAAACAAGGTGGCGGGCACGGTGGACATAATGGCTTAAAAGATATTGTGGCGCAACTAGGCAATAACAATAATTTCTATCGTTTACGTATTGGCATTGGTCATCCTGGCCATCGTGATTTAGTGGCGGGTTATGTCTTAAATAAACCATCACCAGCAGATCGCGATGCACTTGAAAAAGTGCTAGATGAAGCGACTGATTGTATAGAAATGATTTTCAAAGATGGAATGGTCAAAGCGACCAATCGTTTAAACAGTTTCAAAATTTAAAAGTGCGGTTAGTTTTAAAACCGTTTTACTCAAAATAAAGGAAAAATTATGGGATTCAAATGTGGTATTGTGGGATTGCCAAATGTAGGCAAATCTACTCTTTTTAACGCGCTCACTAAAGCTGGTATTGAAGCAGCAAACTATCCATTCTGTACTATCGAACCAAATACTGGTGTCGTGCCAATGCCAGATCCGCGTTTAGATGCATTGGCAGAAATCGTTAAACCTGAACGCGTATTACCCACCACGATGGAATTTGTGGACATCGCAGGCTTAGTTGCGGGAGCAAGTAAAGGCGAAGGCTTAGGTAACAAATTCCTCGCTAATATTCGTGAAACTGATGCGATCGGTCACGTCGTTCGTTGCTTTGAAAATGACGATATCGTGCACGTTGCTGGGAAAATTGACCCACAAGATGACATTGATACCATCAATACCGAATTAGCCTTAGCAGATTTAGACAGCTGCGAACGCGCGATCCAACGTTTGCAAAAACGAGCTAAAGGTGGCGACAAAGAGGCTAAATTTGAACTTTCCGTTATGGAAAAAATCCTTCCTGTGCTTGAAAATGCAGGAATGATTCGTTCTGTTGGGTTAGATAAAGAAGAATTGCAAGCAATCAAGAGTTACAACTTCTTAACTTTAAAACCAACAATGTATATCGCAAATGTGAACGAAGATGGTTTTGAAAATAACCTATATTTAGATCGTGTTCGTGAAATTGCCGCAAAAGAAGGTGCAGTTGTTGTTCCAGTATGTGCGGCGATTGAATCTGAAATTGCGGAACTCGATGATGAAGAAAAAGTCGAGTTTTTACAAGATTTAGGCATTGAAGAACCGGGATTGAACCGCGTAATTCGAGCGGGTTACGCACTTTTAAATCTTCAAACTTACTTTACCGCAGGCGTAAAAGAAGTACGAGCTTGGACAGTTTCAGTCGGCGCAACCGCACCAAAAGCAGCAGCAGTAATCCACACCGACTTTGAAAAAGGCTTTATCCGAGCAGAAGTTATTGCTTATGAAGACTTTATCCAATTCAACGGTGAAAATGGTGCAAAAGAAGCGGGTAAATGGCGTTTAGAAGGCAAAGATTACGTCGTACAAGATGGGGATGTGATGCATTTCCGTTTTAACGTTTAAGCCATCAATATCACTCTATTAAAAATTTATATGGTCGATAAACAAAATTATCGACCATTTTATTTATTTAATTCTAATACCTTTTAATACTAGCCTGTAAAGCTAGATAACCATCCCAAATTTATACCCACTTGAGCAATTATATTTAATAATCCAAACAAAATAATAAAGCCAATCATCATACTTCCCCCATAGACTTTATAATCTGCCATTGGAAATTTTTTACGGCTTACACGAACCAACAAGGCTGGCACAATAGCGGCCCAAATCGTTGCAGCAAGCCCAGCATAACCAATCGCAATTACAAATCCATAGGGAAATTGGAGGCTTAACAACAAAGGCGGAATAAATGTCACTATTGTTGTTTTTGTTCGTCCAAGCAAGCTATCATCAAACTTTAATAAATCAGCAATATAATCAAATAACCCTAATGTTACCCCTAAAAATGAACTTGCAATCGCCATATAAGCAAAAAAATTCAGAATAATCGCGATATAATCAGTTTTAATATATTTATGTAACGCTTCCAGTAAAGCAGATACATCACCGCCTTTTTCTATTACTGGTGCAAATTCTGAGCGCGGTAAATTACCTTGAATCGCTAATTGCCATAAAATATAAATAACGAGCGCTAAACTGGTTCCAATAAAAATCGCTCTCATTACTCGCTGAGCATCTCGATTATAATATTTCACTAAGCTTGGTACATTGCCATGAAATCCAAAAGAGACTAAACACACAGGAAGTGCGGTCAATATATAAGGTAAATATTGCTGTTCATCAGAGCTCACGGTATTCAATAACACCTCCGTTTTTACCGAACTAAGCAATCCCGTCGTTGAAAGAAAAAAAGCAACAACCATTCCCGCAATTAAAACCGTCGTAAATCGATCTACGGCTTTTGTAGAAAACCAAACGAATACAGCCAAAACAACACAAAAAATTAAGGAACCTGAAGTACGCCCAATTTCTACCGCACTTTCTGGTGATCTCAAAAATTGATTTAATAAACTTTGTGTAATACCACCACCAGAGGTTATATAGGCATAAGTTAAAATATAAAGTACAAAAGCAACCGATAAGCCATTTATAAGATTCCATCCCTTGCCTAGCAAATCTTTCACAATCGTATCAAAGCTTGCGCCCGTCGGATAATGCAAGTTAGCCTCTAGAATCATTAATCCTGACGTAGTCATACAAAACCAGGTATAAATCAAAGCTAAAATGGAACCAATAAACCATACACCAGCTGTTGAAGTTGGATTGGCTAACATACCTGCACCAATTGCTGTTCCGGCAATAATCATCGCCCCACCAAGCAAAGAAGGCTGTTTTTTTTGTGTCATAATCTTTTCTCAAAATAAAAATTCGCACTATTATAGTAGTGCAATGATAAAACGCAATATTTTATCTCTCTTAAAATGGTTATAATATCCCTATAATCGATCTATACTGTTTACTAGATATTTTTATAAGATTGTTCAATATGCTTAAAGACTATAAAAAGCCGTTTTTTATCCTTCTCAACTCTTTTGTTCTTGCTGCTTGCGTAAGTTCAGCTGAAGTTAACCAACAATCAGAACACAACTACACTCAAGAAATTAATAAGATGAAAGCAAGAGGTGAAATAGACTATAGCTCCACAACAGCAAAACGTATTCACTCAATCTTTGAAAAAATGGTGCCTTATGCTGATCGTGAAAATCACACTAATCAGCCTTTCAAATGGCAAATAAATGTTATTAAATCGGATCAACTCAATGCATGGGCAATGCCTGGTGGAAAAATGGCATTCTATACAGGATTAGTGGATCGTTTAAAACTTACTAATGATGAAATCGCGACTGTTATGGGACATGAAATGGCACATGCATTAAAAGAACATGGTAAATCTCAAACAAATTTTGGAATAGTCACCAATATTGCTGCACAGCTTACTCACGTAGCACTTTCAACAACCATTGGAGAAGATGCTAGTGAATTGGCTGTTGGATTAGTAAAAGATTACGCTTTAGATAAACCTTATTCACGTCGAGCAGAAACAGAAGCCGATGAAGTTGGATTAATGTTAATGGCTAAATCAGGTTTTAATCCTCAGGCTGCGCCAGGGCTATGGGATAAAATGAAAACGGCATCTGGCCATACAGGTGGTGTATTGGCAGCACTATCATCGACACATCCTACTGATGAGTCTCGGCAAGAAAATTTGAGACGTTTATTGCCGAAAGCGATTGAACTTTATAAAAGTTCTAGGTAGATAAAATAGACTAATCAAATTCTATTACTAATCCTGAAATATAAAAAAACAGGCACGATATGTGCCTGCTCAAGATTAAATAAAAGATTATTCTAAACGTTTTGCTACTTCTAACCAATCAGCTTTAAACTCACGTTGCATATTGTTAATAGCATCAATGATATCATGATGAACAAGTCGTTCATTTTGAATTCCCACGCAATAACCACCTTTGCCTTGAAGTAACAAATCAACAGCATATGCACCCATACGAGATGCAAGTATTCTATCAAATGCACAAGGTGAACCACCACGCTGAATGTGACCTAATACGGTTGCACGAGTTTCATGCCCTACACGCGCTTCAATTTCTTTCGCAAGAGAATGCACATCAGTTAATAGTTCTGTAATCGCAATAATTGCGTGACGTTTACCACGGATAATACTACGTTCTATTTGTTGAATAAGTTCTTCTCGATTAAATTCAACTTCTGACGCCACAATATATTCACATCCGCCCGCAATCCCCGCAGAAATAGTTAAGTCACTACAGTGGCGTCCCATAATTTCTACAATTGAAATACGTTGATGAGAACTTGATGTATCACGTAAGCGGTCGATAGCATCAACAGCTGTTTGCAAAGCAGTTTGATAACCAATTGTATAATCAGTACCCGCTACATCATTATCAATCGTACCAGGCAAACCAACACAAGGAAAACCATGCTCTTCCGTTAATAATTTTGCTCCCATATAAGATCCATCACCACCAATAACAACTAATGCATCAATATCATGAGAACGCAAAATTTCCGCACATTTTGCTCTTACAGTAGAATCTTTAAATTCAGGAAAACGGGCGGAACCTAAAAACGTACCACCTCGATTAATAATATCAGAAACACTATAACGGTTTAATTGTTTAATTTTATTATTAAATAAACCTTGATAACCATCATATATTCCAAACACTTCCAAGCCTTCGGCAAGTGCTGAACGAACAACCCCTCTGATTGCTGCATTCATACCTGGAGCATCGCCTCCACTTGTTAATACTGCAATTTTTTTAATCATAATATCCTACTTCTAATCTCAATTGAAAATACTGTTAAGATTACACCATTTGAGGTATCTGCTCTAGTGAAATCTTACGAGATTTTAATTCTGTGTAACGCTTATATTAATGCTTACAATCCCATAACCATTCTAGATCTTGCAAATGCTTAATCTCTTTTTCGACAATATATTTTTGGATATATTTACGTACTTTTTCATCAGAAAAACGAGCTGAAAGATAAGGTTGTTGTACTTTTTGAGCATATTGAAACTGCACAAAACCACACTGAGGCAAATCACGGCCCCTCATCATATTTACTTGCCAAGAGGGATTTTCTTTTGTTGGTAAATACACAACATACCCCTCTAGTTCAGTCGCATTAGGAGATTTGTCAGGAACAATATCAAAATGAAAATGCTTTACCCCCGTATTGCGATAAATACGCTCACGTAACGCAATACGCGATGTTATTGAACGCGGAGGATGATTACGATCAAAAAGCACCTCTATTTGTGACTGCCAATTTTCTAAGGTATCTGGCTTCGCAACATAAACATATCGAGCTATCGTATCTAAATCTTGACTACCCGCAAGTACATAATTTTTTCCATTATGCTCAATTTGGGTAGGAACATTAAGTTGTGTTAATTTAGTTGCACAGCCTGAAAGTAAAAGTGCGGTCAATATGATAAAAATTTTATTCATTGATATCTCGCTTAAATACAAATTCGGTTTCAGTTGATGATGCTGAATCAAACCAATAACCACCTAAATCAAATTCTTTTAATTGTTCAATGTCGGTTAAACGATTTTGAATAAGATAACGGCACATTAAGCCTCGAGCTTTTTTAGCATAAAAGCTAATTACTTTGTATTTGCCACTTTTATTGTCTAAGAAAACAGGCTTGATTATCTTGGCTTTAAGTTGGTTTTCTTTAACAGATTTATAATATTCATCAGAGGCTAAATTTATCAGAACATTATCACCTTGTTCATCTATAGCTTGTTGAACCGCTTGGGTAATCACATTTCCCCAAAAGGCATACAGATCTTTTCCTTTTGGATTGGCTAATTTTGTACCCATTTCTAATCGGTAAGGTTGCATTAAATCAAGTGGTTTTAAAAGCCCATAAAGCCCTGAAAGCATACGTAAATGGGATTGTGCAAAGGCAACATCATCTTCCGAAAGGGAATCTGCCTCTAAACCAGTATAAACATCTCCTTTAAATGCAAATAATGCAGCGCGGGAATTGTTTTTATTGTGAATTTTTGTCCATTCTGCAAAGCGTGCAGCATTTAAACCGGCTAACTTATCGCTGATAGACATAAGCGATGAAAGATCTTGCGGAGAAAGTTTACGACAAACCTCAATAAGTTGTTCGCTGTAATCAGTAAAGTGCGGTTGAGAAACAGGAAAATTTTTTACCGCACTTTCAAAATCAAGAGTTTTAGCGGGAGAAATAATAGCTAGCATAGTCATCCTTTTATCAGAGATAATCCTTGGTATTTTAGCATAAGTTAATAGTCTGAGGCAGACAATGATTTGGTCTTTTTTGAAACCATCATAAACACCAAGGTTCATTTTATAACCAACTCTACAATATAAAAAAATAAATGCTAGTCAAGCTAATAAAATTGGGCTAGTATAATCCCATAAGGATTACCTGGAGTGTTCGTCAGTGGGCTATGTCCCTGAGCCGATACTTTAAATCTTATAAATTGGTTTCCTATCGTTGGTGTGTAGGCTTAACCTTTGACTCGTTCATTGGGCTAAGAAACCTGAAAACGGTATCAACTGATTTCCTTGAACCGTCGGGTTCAAGGACTACTGCCCGCAGCGGCACTCTGGGTCCTATCTTCTCTTTTCATGTCTATGAATACTCAAAAACGCCAGCAAATCCGCGCTGAAATTCGAAAGATACGCGCAAATTTAACCGCACTTCAGCAGAAAAAAGCTGAACAATCAGTGACTCAACAGGCGTTAAATCTTATCGAGCAACGACAAGCCAAAAATATTGCATTATATTTTTCTTTTGATGGTGAAATTTCGACAAAAACGTTAATCCAATCCCTGTGGATGCAAAATAAAAATGTGTATTTGCCTGTTTTACATCCTTTTACTAAACATCATTTATTGTTTTTACGCTATTTACCTGATACGCCAATGAAACCAAATCAGTTTGGTATTTGGGAGCCAAAGCTTAATGTTAAAAATGTTTTGCCATTAAATGAACTGGATATTTTATTTACGCCATTGGTGGCTTTTGATAAACAAGGAAATCGCCTTGGTATGGGCGGTGGATTTTATGATCGCACGTTGCAGAATTGGCAAAATAAGTCTTTTATTCCAGTTGGTTTAGCGCATCAATGTCAGCAAGTAGAAAATCTTCCCACTGAGCATTGGGATGTTCCACTATTCAATATTTTGGTGGGTTGAAACCTATCATCAAATTTTTATTGATAGATAAAATCAAAAATATTTCAAGTTTTCTCTTGAAATCCTTTCAAACGATCTTACTTAATTTGGGCAAACGGCGAAAACCAAAACCAAATTGAGGAAACTGTATGAACATTGAAAAATTTACGACAAAATTCCAAGAAGCTTTAAGCGAAGCACAATCACTTGCTATCGGAAAAGACAACCAATTTATTGAACCCGTGCATTTATTGACCGCACTTTTAAATCAACAGGGCGGCTCCATTGCGCCAATTTTAACTGCAAGTGGCGTAAATGTGGCATTATTGCGTAATGAATTAAAGGCTGAACTAAATAAATTGCCGCAAGTTATTGGTAATGGCGGTGATGTCCAACTTTCACGCCAGCTCATTAATTTACTTAATCTATGTGATAAATTTGCACAGCAAAACAAAGATAAATTTATTTCGAGCGAATTGTTTTTACTTGCAGCTTTAGAAGAACGAGGAACGATCAGCGATATTTTGAAAAAGTGCGGTGCGAAAAAAGAACAAATTTCGCAAGCCATTCAGCAAATTAGAGGGGGACAAAACGTGAACGATCAAAATGCAGAAGAAAGCAGACAAGCATTAGAAAAATATACGATTGATTTAACCGCTCGTGCCGAAAGTGGCAAACTTGATCCTGTAATTGGGCGTGATGAAGAAATTCGTCGAGCCATTCAAGTATTACAACGTCGTACCAAAAACAACCCAGTATTAATTGGTGAGCCCGGTGTGGGGAAAACGGCGATTGTAGAAGGTTTAGCACAACGTATTGTAAATGGCGAAGTGCCAGAAGGTTTGAAAAATAAACGCGTACTTTCATTAGATATGGGGGCGTTGATTGCCGGTGCGAAATATCGTGGTGAATTTGAAGAGCGTTTAAAAGCGGTGCTCAATGAACTTTCTAAAGAAGAAGGTCGCGTTATCCTCTTTATTGATGAAATTCATACTATGGTTGGCGCAGGTAAAACCGATGGTGCGATGGATGCCGGTAACTTGTTAAAACCAAGTTTAGCGCGTGGTGAATTACATTGCGTGGGGGCGACCACTTTAGATGAATATCGTCAATATATTGAAAAAGATGCCGCACTTGAACGTCGTTTCCAAAAGGTATTTGTGGATGAACCAAGTGTAGAAGATACGATTGCTATCTTACGTGGTTTGAAAGAACGCTATGAAATTCATCATCACGTGGATATTACTGACCCTGCGATTGTCGCAGCAGCAACGCTTTCACATCGTTATATTTCTGATCGTCAATTGCCAGATAAAGCGATTGATTTGATCGATGAAGCAGCGTCTAGCATTCGTATGGAAATTGACTCTAAACCTGAACCGCTTGATCGTCTTGAACGTCGTATTATCCAATTAAAATTGGAACAACAGGCATTACAAAAAGAAGAAGACGAAGCTAGTCGCAAACGTTTAGAAATGTTAGAGAAAGAATTGGCTGAAAAAGAACGTGAATATGCTGAACTTGAAGAAGTGTGGAAATCTGAAAAAGCGACACTTTCTGGCTCTCAACATATTAAACAAGAATTAGATGCTGCAAAAACCGAACTAGAACAAGCTCGTCGCGCGGGTGATTTAGCTAAAATGTCTGAGTTGCAATATGGCCGCATCCCTGCTCTTGAAAAGCAACTCGAGCAAGCTGAAACCAGCGAAGGAAAAGAAATGACGCTTTTACGCTATCGTGTCACGGATGAAGAAATCGCAGAAGTGCTTTCTAAAGCCACAGGCATTCCAGTATCAAAAATGATGGAAGGCGAGAAAGAAAAACTCTTGCGCATGGAAGATGAACTACATAAACGAGTGATTGGTCAAGAAGAAGCGGTGGATGCCGTCGCGAACGCGATTCGTCGTAGTCGTGCTGGTCTTTCCGATCCTAATCGCCCAATTGGTTCTTTCTTGTTCCTAGGGCCAACAGGCGTAGGTAAAACAGAGCTTTGTAAAACTTTGGCTAAATTCTTGTTTGATAGTGAAGATGCGATGGTACGTATCGATATGTCAGAGTTTATGGAAAAACACAGCGTATCTCGTTTAGTGGGTGCCCCTCCAGGCTATGTCGGCTATGAAGAAGGTGGTTATTTAACTGAAGCTGTTCGTCGTCGTCCGTATTCAGTGATCTTATTAGATGAAGTTGAAAAAGCTCATGCGGATGTATTCAATATCTTGTTACAAGTATTGGATGATGGTCGTTTAACTGACGGGCAAGGTCGTACCGTGGACTTCCGTAATACGGTGGTGATAATGACCTCTAACTTAGGTTCTGATTTAATCCAAGGTAACAAAGAGGAAAGTTATAGCGAAATGAAGGCCTTAGTGATGTCGGTTGTTAGCCAACATTTCCGTCCGGAATTTATCAACCGTATTGATGAGACAGTGGTATTCCATCCGCTTGGTAAAGAGAATATTCGTGCGATTGCAAGTATCCAATTAGAGCGCTTAGCAAAACGTATGGAAACTCGTGGTTACGAATTGGTGTTTACCGATGCTTTATTAGATTTCATTGGTGAAGTAGGTTACGATCCAATTTATGGTGCACGTCCATTGAAACGTGCAATTCAACAAGAAATTGAAAATGGTTTAGCTCAGGAAATATTATCAGGTCACTTATTGCCAGGACAAGTCATTGTTGATTATATAGATAACAAAGTCCAAACAAGACAATAACCAATAATCCTTACGTAAACTTCAGTCTCTCCCATCGGGGAATAAACTATTTGGATCTATACGCATAGCGCATAGTTTTTTATAATAAAACTAAAGCCTAGATGTAATAAAAAACACCGCCAAGTGCGGTGTTTTTATCATAGGTTTTAGTTATTTCATAAAAGGGACACGCTATATGAATCCACTTACATACTTATGATGCCTAAATTAGCATACTTACCGATCTGTTAATAAATTAACTAAGATACAATCCGCCATTTACATGCAACGTTGTGCCTGTAATGTAAGCCGCATCATCAGAAGCTAAGAAAGCAACGGCTTTAGCAATATCTTTAGCTTCACCTAAGCGACCTGCTGGAACATTAGATAAAATACCCGTTTTTTGTTCATCAGTAAGGACTTCTGTCATATCCGTTGCAATAAAACCAGGTGCCACCACGTTTACGGTAATGCCACGCGCAGCCACTTCTTTTGCTAACGATTTAGAAAAACCAATCACACCCGCTTTTGCCGCACAATAGTTGGCTTGTCCTGGATTACCCATTGAACCAACCACTGAGCCAATATTGATGATACGACCAAAACGTTTTTTCATCATTGAACGTAACATGGCTTTAGAAAGATGATACACTGAAGTTAAGTTAGTTTGCATAATATCAAACCACTCGTCATCTTTCATACGCATCAATAAGTTATCGCGAGTAATACCTGCGTTATTCACGAGAATATCAATATCGCCAAAATCATTTTTAATTTGCTCAAGTAAAGTTTCAATAGATTCTTTATCCGTTACGTTTAAAACTAAACCTTTACCTTTATCTCCTAAATATGCAGAAATTGCTTCTGCACCTTTTTCAGAGGTTGCAGTACCAATTACAAATGCACCTTTTGAACTAAGTTCTTCTGCAATCGCACGGCCAATACCACGAGTGGCCCCTGTCACTAAAGCAATTTTACCTTGCATTTTTTCTTCCTTTTACGCTAAAAATTCTTCTACGGCATTGAATGAGGCAACATCATTTACAGATATTGCTTGTAAATCACCCACAATGCGTTTGGTTAAACCATTTAATACTTTACCTGGCCCTACTTCAACAAGCACTTGAACACCATCTTGCGCCATTTTTTCAACTGTTTCAGTCCAACGAACTGGGCTATATAACTGACGAACAAGTGCGCTACGAATTTCTGCACCTTCAATTTCAGCTTTCACATCAACGTTATTTAATACCGATGTTGTTGGTGTATTAATTTGAATATTCTCAAGTGTTACTGCTAATTGCTCTGCTGCAGGTTTCATCAACGCACAGTGAGAAGGAACGCTCACCGCTAACGGCAATGCACGTTTCGCCCCGGCTTCTTTACATAATGCAGCCGCACGCTCAACGGCAGCTTTCGCCCCAGCGATAACAACTTGGCCTGTTGAGTTAAAGTTCACAGCAGATACAACTTCACCTTCCTCTGCTTGTTTACAAGCATTAATAATCGCTTCATTATCCAAAGCAATAATCGCATACATTGCGCCAGTGCCTTCAGGCACAGCTTGTTGCATTAATTTTCCGCGCAATTCCACTAATTTAATCGCATCTTGGAAATCCAACACACCAGCACAAACCAAGGCAGAATACTCACCTAAACTATGGCCTGCCATCACTTCAGGTTTTAATTGAGGAAATTTTTCTTGCCATACGCGATAAATAGCTACTGAAGCGGCCAAAAGTGCGGGCTGAGTTTGCCATGTTTTATTAAGTTCTTCAGCTGAGCCTTGTTGAACAAGATGCCATAAATCATAACCAAGCGCATCAGATGCTTGTTTAAATGTTTCAGTAACGATTGGATATTCAGTTGCAAGATCAGCAAGCATACCGACAGTTTGGGAGCCTTGGCCTGGGAAGACCATTGCAAATTTTTTCATTATGTTTTGTCCTATTGTTTTTTAATTGAAAATTCTTCTTCGGTAATTAAAATCGGATTTCGCCGATGGCGACTTACTTTTTCTTTGCCTCGCCAAAGAAAAAGTAAGCAAAAAGAAAAGTGTCCCTGCTTTTCCTTATTTCCTTTGTTCCATTGAATTTGCTTAACGGAAATTTTCTGAACTCGTTACGCTCAAACAGACGCAAATTTCCTACAAATTCAATTCCACAAAGGTAGAAAAGAAGGGAACCCAATTTGTTCTTTCTCCGATTTAAAGTGAGGTCAAAACTGAAAATATTTTTTGTTCTTAAAATGAATTCAAAATTAACCGCACTTTTTAAATAATACTCCGATAAATTCGGGGCCCCATATAAATCGTCTTTGCGACTTTCAATTTTTAGGCAATTTGCGTCTGTTTGAGCGTAACGAGTTCAACAAATTGTCGTTAAGAAAATTGAAACAAAGCAAAGAACAGCGATTTAACTGGGGCGTGTTTTCTTTGCCTACTTTCTTTTACACGAGTAAAAGAAAGTAGGTCGCTGTCAGGCGAAACCTGACAACAAAATACCAAAAGTGCGGTCAAAATTAACCGCACTTTTTAAATTACTTACCTATTCTAACAAATTAATTAGAAGCGTACTAACGCTGAACCCCAAGTCCAACCACCGCCAAAGGCTTCTAATAATAGTAACTGCCCACGTTGAATACGGCCATCTCGAACAGCCTCATCTAAAGCGACTGGAACAGTTGCTGCACTGTTGTTAGCGTATTTATCTAACGTTACCACCACTTGCGACATATCCATTTCTAATTTTTTAGCTGTCGCTGTAATAATACGTAAATTTGCTTGGTGTGGCACAAGCCAGTCTAAATCTTTTTTATCTAAATTATTTGCTAAAAGTGTTTCTTCCACCACATTTGAAAGTTCACGAACCGCCAGTTTAAACGTCTCATTTCCTTGCATTTCGATATAACCTGATTTTTCTACACCACGTTCAGGTTGAGCTAAAACAAGGGCATTATGTTTATCTGCTGAAGCATGTAAATGAGTAGAAATAATCCCTTCTTGCTCACTCGCTTCAAGAATAATCGCTCCCGCACCATCACCAAATAACACAACAGTGCTGCGATCAGTTTCATCTAATTTACGAGAATTGAGATCTGAGCCTATCACTAAGGCTTTTTTCACCTTACCGGCACGAATAAATTGATCTGCCACGCTCAATGCATAGACAAAGCCAGTGCAAGCTGCTGCCAAATCAAAAGAAATCGCATCATCGATATTTAATAAACCTTGCACTTGGCAAGCCGCACTTGGATAAGCGTGGGAATGGCTTGTTGTTGCAACAATAATCAGTTCAATATCTTGAGGATTAATTTGAGCAGCTTCGATCGCATTTTTTGCTGCTTCAAATCCCATTGTTGCAACAGTTTCATCAGCCGCTGCGATACGACGTTCACGAATACCAGAACGCGTAACAATCCATTCATCTGATGTATCAACCATTTTTTCTAAATCCGCATTTGTGCGAATGTGGCTTGGCAAATAGCTACCGGTGGATAAAATTCTACTATTCATACTCAATAAGATAAGCGATTAAAAAAGGAAAAAATCGAGACACCGGATTATTTTCCGATGTTAAAAGAAATGTAGAGATAGTAATACGGGGACCAATGTCCCCGCCCATCACATCTAACGCCAAGGTTAGACGAGTCAAGTGAATGCCTATAAGTAAAAATTACTTATTGATCACTTTACGACCACGATAGTAACCATCTGCAGTTATGTGGTGGCGTAAGTGAGTTTCACCGCTTGCTTTATCCACTGATACTGCAGCAGTAGTTAACGCATCGTGTGAACGACGCATGTCACGACGTGAACGAGATTTTTTATTTTGTTGAACAGCCATTGGCCATACTCCTAAATTTAATTTACTTTTGCTTTAAATTAGCTAATACAGCGAACGGGTTCGGTTTTTTTGCCAACTCATCAGGCAATTCGCCAAAAACCTGTTCCTGCGCGGACACTTCACAGTGTTCAGATAAATGCATTGGTACAAGCGGCAAAGCTAAAATTAGCTCATCTTCCACCGTGCCAATTAAATCTATTTCGCCAAACTCATTGAACTCGATTGGCTCATAAATTTCCGGCAATACATCAGCTTGATCCCAATTAGCCACTGGACTATAAGTAAACTCACATTCCAATGTTTGTTTGTAAGGTTCGTTACAACGCTGACATTCTAATTCGACATCAACTTGTACTTTACCTTTCATCACCACTAATTTTTGTGGATCAATATAAAACGATAATGTTACCTGTGCATCGCTGAGCACGTTTACCACTGATTCTGCCAAACGCTCAAGCTGATTAGCGGCATAATAGCCAACATAATCAAGCCGTCTTTGAGCATCTTTTACCGGATCAACGGTTAGGGGTAGTTTTACCTTTTGCATAGGGCGTGAATATTACCCGTTGTTGCGAAGATAGTCAAAGGGAAATCACATTTTTTATGTAAGAAAACTCGCGATTTTCCCCCGCTTAATTAACTTTTACAGGAATTTCCTTTTTTCATCACTTTGCCAAAATCATTTTTCGAATCCGGTTTTGTCATATTATTTGGTGCACCTTTTTGTACAGGATAAACAGAATCCATTTGCCATTGATTCCAGCCACCATCATAAACCAAAGTATCTTTCCAGCCAGCTAGTTGAGTCATAAACCAAGGTACGCCTGCTCGCCAGCCTGTGCCACAATAAAAGGCTAATTTATTACCTTTTTCAATACCTTGAGTTTTCCACAAAGCAAAAATTTCATTTGGGTTACGCAACGTGCCATCCGGATCATAAAAATCAGCCATATTGGAAGAATCAGTGCCAGCAAAGCCCCAAATTGCTCCTTGCGGTTCACCTTTGCCCGGAATGTAATCATAGCCGCTCACTTTGCCAGTATATTCATCCCAAGCACGGTTGCTAATGAGTTTTAAACCATTTTGTTGTGCCAACATAATTTCTTTCGGCGTTTCAATATCAATCGCAGGATTTGCTGGAATTGTTGCACCAAAATGAGTTTCAGGTATTGGTGTATTCACTGTGGTTTCTGTTGGTAAATTGGCATCCATCCAAGTAGAAAGATTGCCATTTAATACACGCACATCTTTCACGCCTGCCCATTTTAACGCCCAAAATACACGATAGGCTGCCAATTGATTATCTGAATACAAAATAATAGTTTTGTCCGCCGTAATACCATTTTTCAACAAATTTTGCTCAATCACTTCCGGCGATGATAAATTCCAAATCGGGCCATTTTCGATCCAATCCGTATCAAAATGATAAGCGCCAACAATGTGTTGCACATAGCCTTGGGATTTTTCTAACGGTCCCCAAGACACTTCAAAAATCGCAAATTTATCATTGTCGTAAGTTTCTGGTTTTTCGCCTTTCAACACAGAATTAATCCATTCCGGAGAAACGCTATATTGGAAATTTTGAAAACGTTCTAATGGATAATCTGCATTAGCGTAACTGATAAAATCATTAAATACGCGAGTTTTATAGCCTTTTGCGGCGAAATCAGCACTAATGCAAGCTAAATTATCCAGATTAGAATCATAAAATACCAAGGTTTTATCCTTAGTAATCCCCTTGCCTGCTGCAAAAGATTCAAATTTATCTGGTGCAATGGAATCTAGCCATGAGCAAGAAAACTGCACAGCGTTAGGAATATGTCCACCACGCGTCGTATTTTTATCTTTGAAACCGTTGTAAAGACTATCTTGGCGAGAATCAATAATCACATAATTCGGATTATTCAAATTATCCAAAAGTTCTTTTGTTTCAATAGTTTTTACCTGATTATCATCACAAGCTGCAAGTGCAAATACAACACCCATACCTAGTAAAGAGCGGTTAAATTTCATTGAGTTTCTCCTTTTATCTTTTCACGAACAATCTGTTACCAATCCAACATCCTAATAAAATAAAGCCTGTGGCAAGCCAGCCTTGCCAAGAAAAATAAGCGGTTGCCACTAAGGAGTTTGTCACTGTGCACCCACCAGCTAATGCTGCGCCCAAGCCCATTAAAATGCCCCCTAAAATACGCCGTAAGGCTTCTTTTGGCTGAGGCATTCTGAGATTAAAATCACCACTAAGTTTTGCCATTAAAAATGATCCCAATGGAATCCCAAGCACAAATAAACTCCCCCAGTTTAAATAACGTTGCTGACCGATGACTAAATATTGCACCACATTAGCCGAAGGCACAGAAATACCATAGCCAAAATTACGTCCGGCCTTAGCACTAAAATACCAAGCGACAACACCCAACAAACCGATTAATAACGCACCCAAATAAGGATTCCAACTACGCTTAAAAGTGCGGTCAAAAAATGAAAGATTTTCTTGGGAGGCAATTTTTTCACGGCGAGAAAACAGAATCAGCGTGGCGATAATTAAAATCGCAACCAACCACCAAGGAGAAATGGAGAATGTTAAATAAATATTATTCCATTGTGTGGTTTGTTGGGTTAATCCGCCAATGAATTGACGAAGGCTACCAGTTTGTGTTGAAGCCATTGTGAGCGCAAAAGCAAACAGAGCAAGTAAACTTCCTAACGCCCCTTCAGCACTGCGAAACCAAGCTCCGCTCCCACAACAATTACTTAACACCATACCAATGCCAAATAATAATCCACCTAAAATACTGGCAAGCACAGGCAACTGAGATGTAGGAATTTTGATGAGTTCAAATTCAGCCAGTGTAAAAAGCCCGATAGATTGCACACTGACAGCAATTAAAAGCGCGGTTAAAAAACGGAAGTTTTTTTCAAATAAAAAACGACGAAAACCAGAAACAAAACAGAATTGTGTACGTTGAAGTAGAATGCCGAAAGCTATTCCAATAAATAAGCCGCTAAACATAGATTAAACCTTAATACTGATGGCGGAAATGAATTGCTGATATTAAAGCATAATTGTTCTGTAGCTGTCATTATTTAAATAGTTGGAAGAATAAAAAAAATTGCTATAATCACGCCTCTTTTTTTAACAAGGAAAGATAATGATGACTTCAAATTCTTATTGGCAACGTTTAAAAGTGGCATTTCAATATGTCATGCCGCAAATTTATTTAACTCAAATTGCAGGCTGGTTTGCTAAACAAAAATGGGGTGTGCTAACCCATGTTGTAATTAAAGCTTTTGCGAAAAAATACAACATTGATATGAGCATTGCGCAAAAAGAACAATTTTCTGATTACGCAAGTTTTAATGAATTTTTTATTCGTCCGTTAAAAGAAAACGCACGTCCAATTAATCAAAATCCTACCGCACTTTGTTTACCAGCAGACGGTCGCATTAGCGAGTGCGGTCATATTGACGATAATCTTTTATTACAAGCTAAAGGGCATTTTTTCAGCCTAGAAGACTTACTGGCAGAAGATAAAGAATTAGTGGAAACCTTTAAAAATGGTGAATTTGCCACTACTTATCTTTCTCCTCGTGATTACCACCGAGTACATATGCCGTGCGATGGTACGTTGCGTAAAATGATTTATGTGCCGGGTGATTTATTCTCTGTAAATCCATTTTTAGCCCAACATGTACCAAATTTATTTGCGCATAATGAACGTGTGATTTGTGTATTTGATACTGAATTTGGCACAATGGTACAAATTTTAGTCGGTGCAACCATCACTGCAAGTATTGGCACAACTTGGGCGGGCGTAATTAATCCACCGCGCCACAATGAAGTGAAAACTTGGACTTATGAAGGCGAAAGTGCGGTCAAATTATTGAAAGGTCAAGAAATGGGTTGGTTCCAACTTGGTTCGACCGTAATTAATTTATTCCAAGCCAATCAAGTCCGTTTAGCTGATCATTTAAGCGTCAACGAACCTGTTCGCATGGGCGAAATCTTGGCATATAAAAAATAATTTTTTAACGAAAGGAAAACATCAAATGAATTTTGAACAAGTAAAATTAGAAAGCGTTTCTGAAAAAGGCAGCTACGGGATTGGTTTGCAAATTGGCCAACAATTAGCCGATAGCCAAATGGAAATCACCGTTGAAGCGGTGGCAAAAGGTATTTTTGACGCATTAAATCATAATCAACCAGCATTAGATATCAATGAATTAATGCATTCTGTTCAAGCACTTCAACAACAAGCTGCAGAAGCACAACAAGCACAATTTAAAGCTATTGAAGAAGAAGGCAAAAAATTCTTAGAAGAGAATGCGAAAAAAGCGGGCGTAAACGTAACCGACAGCGGTTTGCAATACGAAATCATAACTGAAGGCAATGGCTCAAAACCAGCTGCAACAGATAAAGTGCGAGTACACTACACTGGTACATTACCAGATGGCACTGTATTCGATAGCTCTGTTGCTCGTGGCACACCAGCTGAATTCCCTGTAAATGGTGTCATTCGTGGTTGGGTTGAAGCATTACAAATGATGCCTGTTGGTTCTAAATGGAAACTCACTATTCCACACGAACTTGCTTACGGTGAACGTGGCGCTGGCACATCAATTCCGCCATTCTCAACACTCGTATTTGAAGTAGAATTATTAGATATTCTTTAATCGAAAAATACGATACCAATAAAGGCAAAGTCATAAAGGTTTTGCCTTTATTGTTAAAATAATGTTATTATTTTGTCCGACAAATTTCATTTGTCTTATATCGCAAGTTTTGTGTATAGGAAAATGGGCACTTCTTTTTTCACTGCATTCATTATTTATACCTTTCTTGCAAATCTTTCTTTTCAATAAATTTAGGTTATCTTATGAAAGAGATTTGGCTACAATTTAAACAAAATTACTTAATTAAATACTGGAATCCGATTGTCGCAGTGACTGCAGCGGGTTTGCTTTCCGCTTATTACTTTGGGGTAACAGGCACTTATTGGGCTGTGACAGGGGAATTTACTCGGTGGGGAGGACATGCATTACAAGCGTTAGGCGTTGATGTATCTGAATGGAGTTATTACAAAATCATAGGAATGCAAGGTAATATCTTCTCACGTGTTGATGGTGTCATGATCTTAGGCATGTTTGCAGGTTGTATTTCTGCGGCACTTTGGGCAAATAATGTAAAATGGCGCAACCAACCACATAAACGTCGGATTGTTCAGGCTTTAATTGGAGGTGCATTAGCAGGATTTGGTGCACGTTTAGCAATGGGATGTAATTTAGCTTCACTTTTTACAGGTATCCCACAATTTTCGGTACACGCTTGGTTCTTCACTATCGCAACTGCAATAGGTACTTATGCGGGTGTGAAAGTCACATTACTACCAATATTTCGCGTTAAATTAGAACTGAAAAAAGGCGCGGCAAAAATAAAAGAAACAGATCCTAAACAAGCACAACGCCGTTTCTGGATTGGTATGGTTGTATTTTTTGCTTATCTTATTGCTTCACTTTATGTAATGACTCAATCTATTAAGCTTGGTTTTGCTATGCTTTGTGGTTTGGCTTTCGGGTTATTAATTGAACGTGCTCAAATTTGTTTTACCTCAGCTTTCCGTGACTTATGGGTAACTGGGCGTGCTTATATGGCAAAAGCGATTATTTTTGGAATATTAGTGGGCACAATTGGTGTATTTAGCTACATTCAACTTGGCGTCTCGCCTAAAATTATGTGGGCTGGCCCCAATGCTATTATTGGCGGTTTATTATTCGGCTTTGGTATTGTACTCGCTGGTGGTTGTGAAACAGGTTGGATGTATCGCTCAATGGAAGGTCAAGTACACTTTATGTGGGTTGGCTTAGGTAACGTAGTCGGATCAACTTATCTCGCCTATGTTTGGGATGATATCGCTCCTGTTTTAGCACTTGATTACGAAAAACTTAATTTACTAAAATCTTTCGGGCCCGTAGGTGGCTTACTTGTGAATTACGGTTTATTAATTTTATGCTTAATTGCCGTTGTCTGGTGGGAACGTCGTTTCTTAGCCAAAGCAAAATCTCAAATAACCACACAAACTGGCTGTGGATGTAATTAACTAAAAGGAGCATAATCATGGCGTTTACTATTGTTCAAAAATTAGATAAAGATCCAAAAGACATTTCACCCGATTATACATTAGATACGTTAGGCGAACCCTGCCCTTACCCCGCTATTGTAATGTTAGAAACCATGCCACAATTACAAAAAGGTGAAATTTTAGAACTATTAAGCGATTGCGCACAATCTATCAACAACATTCCTATTGATACTAAAAATCATGGCTATACACTGCTAAGTGTGGAGCAAGATGGAACAAAATTGCGTTACTTAATTCAGCGTTAAAAAATGGCTCCATAAGGAGCCATTTATTATCTACCATAAAATCAAATTAATCTTCGCCCCAAACCTCTTTAGCAATTTCTTCAACGTGACGCACTTTTGCCCATTGTTGGGATTCACTCATAATATTGCCTTCCTCTGTAGAGGCAAAACCACATTGAGGGCTTAAACAAAGCTGTTCGATAGGCACATATTTTGCAGCTTCGGCAATGCGTGATTTAATCACATCTTTATCTTCTAAATCAGGAAATTTAGAACTCACCAAACCAAGCACAACACGACCTTTATGTGGATTTTGTGCAAAATATTTTAATGGCTCAAAACCACCTGAACGATCATCATCATATTCCAAGAAATATCCATCATAATTAGTCTTAGCAAATAATGCATCTGCTACTGGATCATAAGCACCACTTAATAAATATGTTGAACGGAAATTACCACGGCAAACATGCGTTGTAATCACCATATCAGCAGGCTTATCTGCCAATACCACTTGAATATTTTCAAGTGCTTGAGCTTTATCTGCCTCAAATTCAGGTTTTAAGTGGTTATTACAGAGTGAACCCCAGTAAACATCATCAAATTGTAAATAACGGCAGCCAGCATGATAAAAAGCTTTAATCGCTTCTTTATAAGCCTGTTGAACATCTTTAGCAAATTCTTCTCGTGTAGCATAAATGCCCGTATCCCACTGGATAGGATACATTAATTGATTGGGACTAGGGATGGTATATTTAACTATACCGCGATCACCAACAATAGCATTCAATTTCTTAAAATGTTCAATAAATGGATGATTTGGATTCCAAGAAACCTTTCCACAGCAACGTGTATTATAAGGTTTCGTTTCAACACCATTAAATTTATAGCCATGTTCAGGGTGATAACCTTCAATACCATTTAATTCTTCTAGAAAATCAATGTGCCAAAATGCACGACGATACTCACCGTCAGTGATAATTTGAATACCCGCATCTAACTGAGCTTGGACTAACTTTGTAATTTCTTGATCTTCAATCTCAATTAATTGTTCACGAGAAATTTCACCTGATGCAAATTTTAAACGAGCCTCTTTTAATACTTGTGAACGTAAATAAGAGCCGACTGTGTCTGCATGTAATGGGAGGATTTTTGACATTTTACTTCCTTATTTTATGATTTAATGAAAAGAATTCTAACGTATTTTCAACATCCCTTCTACTTTTCACTAATTCCTTGTGAACAAGCATAAGCCGAGCTCCACGCCCATTGGAAATTATAGCCACCGAGCCAGCCTGTCACATCCAATACTTCACCAATAAAATACAAACCGCTTACTTGATTACTTTCCATTGTTTTAGAAGAAATTACTTTAGTATCCACACCGCCCATTGTCACTTCAGCTGTGCGATAACCTTCTGTGCCATTAGGGGTAAATTCCCAGTGATGAATAAAATCCATTAGATTTTTTACCCGCACTTTACTGATGTTAGCGATAACTTCATCTTGCACAAGGCCTTGTTCAATCCAAAGCTCGACCAATTTTTTCGGAAGTAATCGAACCAAGATGGTTTTCAACATTTGTTTTGGTGAATGTTGTTTAGCTTGATTAATTTCCTCTTCCACATTGTGGTTCGGTAATAAATCGATTTCTACAGACTCAGTGGGTTGCCAATAATTGGAAATTTGCAACACCGCAGGGCCTGAAATACCACGATGAGTAAATAAAAGCTGGTTGTGAAACGATTTTCCGCACTGCGCCGTGATCGTGACTGGTAAGCTAATACCTGAAAGTGCGGTTAAAAATTTGTCTGTTTCTCGATAAGTAAAAGGCACTAAACTCGCACGCGGAGGAATAACGGGAATATCAAATTGTTCTGCGATTTGATAGCCAAATGGCGTTGCGCCAAGCCCAGGCATAGAAAGCCCACCTGTCGCTACAATCAAATTTTTACATTGCCATTGGGTTGAATTTACCTGTAAAACAAACCGCACTTTTTCATCATTTTGAATGCGTTCAATTTGAGAAACTTCACTACGCAATAAAATCTTAGCGCCATATTTATCGCATTCAGATTTCAGCATTTCAACGATTTGCTCTGCGCCATCATCGCAAAATAATTGCCCCAATTCCTTTTCGTGATAAGCAATACCCCGCTCCGCCACTAAAGAAATAAAATCCCAGTTGGTATAACGAGCAAGCGCCGATTTGACGAAATGAGGATTTTGCGAAAGATAATGAGCGGGCGTAACCTCTAAATTGGTGAAATTACAAAACCCACCGCCCGACATCAAAATCTTACGTCCGATTTTTTTGCCGTTGTCGAAAACTGTCACCGACTTGCCTAACTTAGCCAACTGTGCGGCACAAAATAATCCTGCCGCCCCTGCACCAATAATAATATTTTCAGAATATTGGCTCACGGATTTTGCCCTTTTTCACCACGTTGTAAAAAATCCAACATCTTCATTCGTTGAATAACCGAACGACGGTCCACTGCCGCATTACCAGAATCTAATAATTGCTGTAAATACGCACTGGCTTGTTGATATTGACGATTTTCTAAGGCAATCGTCGCCAGTAAAGAAAGACTCGATACTTCATTTTTATCTTTTATCAAAGCTTCATTCAAAAGTTGTTCTACTTTTTGGGTCACTTGCTGACCAGCTTGATAATAAAGTGCGGTTGCTGCCAAGCCTAAAATATTAGGTTTACTGCCAGATATTTTTTCTGCATTAGAATAAGCCACAAGCGCACTATCAAATTCATTATTCTGTACATAGGCTTCCCCAAGTTGAAGCCAAGTTTCTGCATTATTCGGATCAGTACGCAGTTTATTTTGGATCTTCTCAATCACATTTTCATTTTTGTGTTCATCATTCATTTCAACATTTTGATTATGTTGCTCAATCATCGATTGCTCACCTTGTTGAACACGACTAAAACGATCAAGGGAAAAATAATAAGCGGTTGGAATAGCAATTAATAAAAAGAAAATAACAAGAGAAAGTTTGTGATTACTTTTCCCGAAAAAATAAGTCTTTTGTTCATTTTTCTTAGGATCCGCATAAGACTCAGCATTAACAGAAAAATATCGCTGTTCTTTTTCCAATGCACTTCCCTGCTCGACTGAAGATAAAGCAGATTTTTTTCTATTTGAGAAATAAAGCAATGCTGCAGATAAAATTAAAAGAGCGATTGGCAATAACCATAACAACGCCGTATTCCATTTGAATGGTGGTTTATAGTTCACAAAATCACCAAATCTAGCCGTCATTTGATCGATAATTTGCTGATTAGTTTTGCCCTCATCCACCATTTTGTACACTTCAAGACGCAAGTCATAAGCAATTGGAGAATTAGATTCCACCAAATTTTGGTTTTGACATTGCGGGCAGCGTAAAGATTTTGCCAACTCTACGGCGCGAGTACGATCATCTTGATTTTTGAATTGATAGGTATCCACCATTTCCGCTTGCGCAAATAAGGAAAATGCGAATAAAAGTGCGGTCGCAAAAAAGACTGTTTTTTGAACCTGAATAAAACCACGAGTAAAAATATCTAATATGCTTTTCATTTGTTCTTCAATGCTTCAATTTTTGGCAAAAATACCGTTTGCCAAGTTTCTTTATCCAGTAAACCTGAATGGCGATAACGAATCACACCATTTTCATCCACAAGATAAGTTTCTGGCGCGCCATCCACGCCTAATTTTAATCCCAATTCACCATGACTATCATCAATGGTTAAAACGAAAGGATTGCCCATTCGCTTAAGCATTTCAATGCCATTTTGAGGATTGTCGCGATAATCCACTCCCACAATAGGGAACGTTTTTGCAATCTCAATTAACAGAGGATGCTCTTCCTTGCAATAACCACACCAACTGCCCCACACATTTAATAAAAATGGCTGTTTAGGAAAATCTTTCAGGCTTACGATTTGTGATGGCTCATGTAAATTAGCCTGATAAAACTCTGGCACGGGTTTATCAATTAAAGCCGAAGCAATTTTTTTCGGATCTTGATTTAATCCAGCAATTAATAATACACACACGCCTAAAAGCACAAAGAGCGGTGCAAAAAAGATAAGTTTTTTGTTCATTATTTTTCCTGTTTTCTGCGTAATCCGAAAACGCTACAAAGTGCGCCAAACGCCATTAAAATACCGCCAACCCAAAGCCAACGAATCAGTGGTTTATAATGTAAGCGGAAAGTAAATTCCCCTTTGCCAAGAGAATCGCCCATCACAATATATAAATCCCCCCAGAAACCGCCATCAAGCCCCACTTCACTCATTGTCATTGTTCGCACATCGTAATAACGGCGCTCTGGGATAATTTCCGCATAAGGTTTGCCATTTTCAGTTACGTCAAAAAAGGCGACTTCTGCCGTAAAGTTTGGCCCAATTTCATTAGAGAATTGGCGATAGTGAAATTCATATTGCCCTAACGTTTGACTTTGTTGCGGTGCTAAACGCACACCAATTTCGCTACCAAAATAACCACTCATTACCGCACCGATAGTCACAATCGCCACGCCACAATGCGCTAAAATCATACCAAATTGAGACAAGCGAATTTGTCGCCAATTTTGCCATAAAGTGACGAACAAAAGCCAAATCGCAAGAGTTAATAACACAAAGGCGAAAGCATGGAAATTTAATGCAGAATTATTTCGTAGCTGCTGCCAAATCATCAAGCCAGCAAGAATTAAAGACGGAATGAGCAACCATACGCAACGTATCAATAATGTGCGATCAAATTGCACCCAACGTATGGTAAGTGAAATCACCATTAGGATTAAAATCACCGTAATAATTGGGAAGAAAATACTATTAAAATAAGGACTTCCCACCGAAATTGATCCCCAATTCATCGCTTGGAATAACATTGGGTAAAAGGTGCCTAAAAAGGTAGAAACCGTCGCAATGGTAAGCAAAATATTCAGCAATAAAATGCCACCCGATTTAGAAACGAACTGAAATTTCACCGCACTTTCTGATGAACTGCCCGCTCGTAAGGCGAATAAACCAAAGGCTAACACTGTCAAAACAAAGAAAATTAATAACAACACATAACCGCGCGTGTTATCCAATGCAAAAGCATGCACAGAAGTGAGTGCGCCAGAACGAACAATAAAGGTGCCTAATACGCTAAAGGCAAAAGCAAGCAAAGAAAAAAGCGTTGTCCAATAACTAAATACGCCTTGTTTTTCCGTCGCCATTAAACTGTGTAATAACGCCAAACCAAGCAACCAAGGCATTAAAGACGCATTTTCTACAGGATCCCAGAACCACCAACCGCCCCAGCCAAGTTCGTAATATGCCCACCAAGCACCGAGCACAATGCCAATGGTTAAAAATAACCAAGAAAACAACACCCAGCCACGCATTGAGCGTGCAATTTGTCGTGCAGATTGGTTATAAATCAACGCACTCAAACTCATCGCAAAATTTACAGCAAAGCCCACATAGCCAACATATAACAAAGGCGGATGGAAAATTAATCCCACATCTTGCAACATTGGATTGAGATCGCGCCCTTCTGCAGGTGCGGGGAAAATGCGTCCAAATGGATTGGAATAAAATAAAATAAACACCGCAAAGCCAAAACAAATCAATCCCAATAAAGATAAAGATTGAGCAGAAAAAGTGCGGTCATTTTTTCGATTAAAAAAAGCAAAAGTAGCAAGCCATAAACTCAATGAAAATAACCAAAACAACATTGAACCTTCATGCCCGCCCCAAGTGGCAGCCACTTTAAAAAATGTAGGTAATTGGGAATTAGAATGTGCCGCTACATATTCAAGGGTGAAATCATCTACCGCAAAAGAATATGATAATAAACCGATGGAAAGTGTCGTGCTTATAGTAAAAATGTATGATAGTGGCCACGCAGAATTAATAAGAGTTGTATTCTTCTTTGATAAACCAAGTTGTGGAACAATAACGAGCAAAAGCGCAGCCGTCGTTGCGAGGAGTAATAAGTAAAATCCAAGTTCTGGGAGCATAAAATATTATTCTTTGTTAATTAACGTCAGGATGTCTTCTGACAAATAAAAAGAAAGGCGCATATTATTACGCCTTTCCTCTAAATACAATTTTAATTTACGCGACTGTTAATTGCCCTGCATACAATATAAAGAAACGTAAACAGAATACCCCAATTAAGTCAAAAATTGACACCAAGATAATAAAGTTACGGTTGTATTTTAAACGGTCATTAACAAACATATTGGCGATTAATGGGATCAATATACCAATAAAGAATACCCCAATCCAGAATACAGCACCCCAGAAACCAGATAATGCATTATGTAACGCAACTGTTTTTTGGCCGCCACCAAAATGTAAGCCAACGAAGAAACACACAAGCAAACCAAGCTCTGTCACCATAATTGGTACTTCGAATTTGTGGATGAAATGTGATTCGTGGGAATCCCCTTTCAATTTACCAGCGATTAAAATCAGTAAGAATGTCGCAGCGATACCGGAAGACGTACCGGATGCCAAGAATAATGCCGGTAATACCGGGTTATTCAACATTGGGTAGCTGATCAATGCGGAAAGCAAGAAACCAGTGTATGCACCAAGCACTGCAGCCAATATGAAAAGAATAACTTCGACTGGACTGACAATACGTTCTACAATACCGATAAGTTTTATCACAAATTGTAGTTTTGGCATAAAGCGATTAATTAATGCTTCGATTTCTTTTTTGAAAATCACCACTCCCCAAATTACTAAAAACAACATATAAATTTGGAATAGCATGACCCCCATCGACATTACGGAGTTAAATTGATAGTTAAACATCAATTTCCAGAATGTCCAAGGTCTTGCTAAGTGGAAAACTAATAGCGTTAAACCAATTAATGTTGGCACAGATCCCAAAATCACACCAGATCGAATAATCCAATTTTGACTTGGGTTCATTAATTTATTACTACGTTTATAAGCAATTGCCAACTGCACCGAGCCAGATGAGATCCCCAATAAAAACAAGTAGATCGCAATGGTAGAATCCCACACTAGATTAGGCGTATGAAATGGAACTGGATAATCTAATGTCATCTTCTAGGCTCCCCATGTTGGAATGGAATGTGGTACAAGTTTGGTTGTGTACCTAACTCCACTTTAGTGCGATAAACCGGTTTTTCTTTCACTTTACGTGAAACAGCACTCATTGGATCATTCATATCGCCAAAGGTTAATGCTTTGGTTGGACAAGCTTCCACACAAGCCGGTTGTTTACCATTGGCTAAATTTGTATCGCGGCAGAAGTTACATTTATCTGCGGTACGATGTACTGGATGAATAAAACGTACACGATATGGGCAAACTGCTATACAGTATTGGCAGCCTACGCATAAATCTTTATGTACATCTACAATGCCAGTCTCTTTATCAATAAAAGATGCACCAGTTGGACAAACTGCTACGCAAGGTGCATTTGTACAATGTTGGCAAGATTGACGGAAGAACTCATATTCCTGATTTGGAAATTCACCGTAAGGTTCACTGCGTAGAATCTCTAAGCGAGAAACGCCTTCTGGCACTTGGTTTACATCACGGCATGCATCCATACAGGCTGTACAGCCGATACACGAGTTTTCATCGTGTATCATTGCGTAACGTTTAGGTTTATCCGCCTTGTCTTCTTTCGCAAAAGAAGGTAAAGATGTTCCCGTCATAAGGATCACTGCCCCCATGCCGGAAACAAAGTTTCGGCGTGAGCAGGCTGTCATTGTTTATCCTTTTGTTCGGTTAGTTTATCTTGTTCAGCTTTACGTTTTTGTTGTTCACCATGGCAATCTACGCAAAGTTTAACGCGTTGTTTTGGTTGAATACCTTTCATTGCGTCTTCTTTAGGGTGAAGCGTATGGCAACTTGCACAAGGTAATTTCATTGCGTGTACATCATGCGCCCATAGTTTTTCGCGAAGTTTGTCAGGTTGGTGACAAGCAAAACAAACTTGGTTTTGTTCTTGAACTGAATACATCGGTTTTTTATTACCGAAAATATCCCCTTCAAAACGCATAACATCTTTAGCACCACGACGGTGATTTTCAGAAACGTTACCGTGACAGCTTACACACGTAATTGCTTTACCATTATTTGGATTTTTCTTATCTAAGTGTGCACCATGGAATTTACCAAAGTGGAGTTCGCCACCAGACTGATCTACAGTCTGGTTTTTATCTACTTTGTCGAATTTATGGCATTTAGCACAATATTGATTAGGATCGCGTTGGTTATCTAATTGCGGTTCATAAGTAAAATGATCCGCAGGTTTTTGTGCATCATCAGCATGAGCCAAAAATGGCGCTGCTACAAATGCCGCACTTAACGCTAACGCTTTTGCAGATTTGTTGATTAAAGAAGTTAAATTCATTTGGGTTACCTCAAATTTGACCTTGAAAATCACCGCACTTTCCAATTTGCACTTAAAAGTGCGGTGGATTTTTCATTTATTTTTGTGCTGGTGGATCAACTAATAAGCCTTTTTCTTTAGCTTGTTGTTCCCATTGTGGTACCACAGTTTTTAAGAATTCTTCTTTAGCTTTGCGTTCTTTTTCGATATCAATACCCATTACTTTCCACGCTTTATCAGCTGTTGAAATATCTGGGATTTGAACTGGAGTTTTCACACCGTGTTTAGTTAAGATTGCTGCAAGTTTAGTACGAGCATCCGCTGCTTTATCTAAGCCTGAACCTAATACACGAAGCACTACTTCAGGTGCGTGCATATGACCACCGTGGCTTGCTGCAGCATAATCCCAACGCCATTGAGCATGACGAATATCCATTAATGCCGCTTCCATTTCTTCTTTAGTTGCACCTGCATCCCAAGCCGCTTTTGCTTCAAAGTGAGCTTTAACAACTTGCTCTTCTAAACGACCCATTACATCTTTCACTTCTTTTTTACGTGAAGTGACGATATCGCGTAATTTTTCTTTGCTTTGATCGTGACAGTTTGCACAAGTGCGGTCAAATGCATCGAATGGATTTTGGATTTGGTGATCAGTATAAACTTTACCGTCTTTACCTTGCACTTTTGGCATGTGACAGTCTACACAAGTTACACCATTTTTACCGTGCATACCTAAAGACCAAATTTCAAAGTCAGGGTGTTGCGCTTTTAACATTGGCGCTTTAGAAAGGCTATGAGTCCAATCACTGAAACCAATTTCATCGTAATATTTTTCAATATCATCAACAGTTTGACCTTTATTCCAAGGGAAGGTTACTTGTTTGATATCGCCTGCGAAGTAGTATTCAACGTGACAGTTTGCACAGATTTCAGCGCGTTTTTCAGTACGAGCTGCCGTGTTGAAGCTTAAATTGTTATGTGGGCGACCTTCTGCTTTATCTTTTTCAGCAGTTGCTTTTTCTAAAGCGTCAAGCGCGCGTAATACGTGTGGACGAGCAATACGTAATGCTGGTTTTCCTTCAGCAAAATCTTTAGAGGTCGTATCGTGACAGTCAGCACAACCGATTGAGTTCACGATTTCTGGACCGCCTTTTGCCCATTTCGCATTGAAATAATCTTTTTCACCCCATTCCGCAATTAAACGTGGAACATCAGGGCCTTTACATGTCCAACATGCCATTGGTTGTGGACCATCATTTGCTGTTTTTGGTGCACCAGTACGTAGAATGCTACGAACATCAGTGACCGCATAAAAGTGACCACGCGGTGCATTGTATTCTTTTGCAAATGAATAACCGCCCCAAAGAACAATTAAGCGTGGATTTTCTTCATCGGCATAAATAATTTTTTCGCCGTTGCCATTTGCAGTTGAACGCCAGCTGTTATATTGATTTGGATATTTTTCTGCAAACTTTTCATTTACAGATTCAATTTTCAAATCTGGTTTTACTGGTTCAACAGGTTGTTCTAATGGCTTATAAACCATATCAGCTACCGCTGAGTTAAATAAGCTTAAACTCGCGAAAGACGCTGCCACAATGAGGCTTTTTTTGAATGCGTTCACGATAATCACTCCATTTGTTGTAATAAAAAAGTTAGGTTAAATAGAAAGTTGAGAATTATTCTTAATACCACATAAAACATGTGGATATAGATTCATTCGAGCGTAAAATAACAAAATAAAAAAGTTTTTCTACTGTCTCTGTAGAAAAACTTGAGATCGATCAAACTTATTTTTCAAAATACCAAAATATAGGTATAAACCCAATAAGAGTTAACTCTTTTTTGTTAAAATTTAAGAGGTTCTACCTATTATTTTTTCTGACAACTTGAACAAAAAAAGCTATTTCTTTTTCCAATTACTAAACTGTCAATTTTTGTACCGCACCTTGGACAAGGTTTATCTTTATTGCCATACACCAATAATTCTTGTGCAAAATAACCTGGGCGCCCATCTGGTTGTAAGAAATCTTTAAGTGTCGTTCCACCTTGGATAATGGCTTTTGTCAATACATCTTTAATCGTATTCACTAAGGAAATACATTGATTGCGGGTCAGATTTTTGGCGAGTTTAAGTGGATGAATCCCACAAATAAACAAACTTTCATTTGCATAAATATTTCCAACGCCCACCACCACAGCGTTATCCATCAAGAAGGTTTTAAGTGCGGTTGATTTTTGACGAGATTTTTTGAATAAATATTCTGCATTAAATTCATCAGAAAGCGGTTCAGGCCCTAGCTTCAAAAAAAGATGAAAGTCATCTAGGTTCTCCGTCCACAACCATGCACCGAAACGACGAGGATCGTTATAACGTAATAATTTGCCATTATTCATCACAATATCAATATGATCATGTTTATCTATTGCGCTATCCTGTGGCACAATTCGCACCGAACCTGACATGCCCAAATGCCCGATGATATAACCTTTTTCCGTGTGAATAATCAAATATTTTGCTCGACGAGTGAGATCTACAATTTTTACATTTTTTAGCGTTATCAATTCCTCTGATACGGACCAGCGCAATTTAGGCTGGCGCACGACAACTTTCTCAATCGTAAAATTCTTAAGATAAGGGCTAATACCACGTAGTGCAGTTTCAACTTCGGGAAGTTCTGGCATGATTTGTTCCTTAATAAATTTGTGATACAAAAAAACCCGAACAATGTCGGGCTTTTTCTAAATAAGCAAAATTATTTGATTTTTGCTTCTTTATAGATAACGTGTTTACGCACTACTGGATCAAATTTTTTGATTTCCATTTTTTCAGGCATATTACGTTTATTTTTATCAGTTGTGTAGAAGTGACCGGTCTCTGCAGTAGAAACTAAACGGATTTTCTCACGAGCGCCTTTAGCTGCCATTTTTTAGCTCCTTAGATTTTTTCGCCACGAGCACGGATTTCAGCTAATACTGCATCAATGCCTTTTTTATCAATAATACGCATACCTTTCGCAGTTAAACGTAAGGTTACGAAACGGTTTTCACTTTCAACCCAGAAACGGTGAGTGTGAAGGTTTGGAAGAAAACGACGACGTGTCGCATTCATCGCGTGTGAGCGGTTATTACCCACAGCTGGACGCTTGCCTGTTACTTGACAAACTCTAGACATAATAATCTCCAATAATTAAATATAAGCTCGAGCTTACGGTTCGGATTGTTTAAAGCCAGTTAAAACCAGCTTGCTACCTCGTCAGGTCGCGCTAATCCGACCCGCTTACTATATTAAAGGTCGCAAATTATACTGGCTTTGTTTTCATTTCTCAAGTGTAAATGCGATTTTCCTGAATGTAATCGGTAAAAAAATGGTCAACATTATAAAAATTTATAATAAAAAGTTCTCTGCAAAAGAATAGCAATCTGTTTTTCCGACAATTAAGTGATCAAGCACTCTGATTTCCATTAGGTCTGCAGACTCCTGAATTTTTTTAGTAATAAGCTGATCCGAATAACTCGGCTCCGTTATACCCGAAGGATGATTATGCGCCAAAATTAAAGCAGCCGCATTACAATAAAGTGCCTCTTTAATTATTTCCCGAGGATAAACAGCTGATACATTAATTGTACCTAAAAATAACCGCTCTTTTTTAATCAGACGATGTTGATTATCCAAAAATAAAACCATGAACACTTCTCTTTCCTCATGTTGCAATTCAGTGAGTAAAAAAAGTTTTACCGTTTCAGGATCATTAATAATCGGTGTACTTAACATCTCTTGCTTTAAATAACGCTTGGTCATTTCCGTAATCGCTTGCAGCTGAATAAATTGCGTAATGCCTAAGCCTTTCACTGAGCAGAAGGCTTTTTCATCTGCAGAAAGTAACGCATGCAAGGAACCAAAATGTGATAAGACATTTTTCGAAAGCTGAATGACTGGGCAGCCTTTTATACCAGTTCGTAAAAAGATCGCCAGCAATTCATAATCAGCGAGCGTTTCTACACCAAATTTAAGCAATTTTTCGCGTGGCATTAAATCATCATTGTTTTCCATAAAATATTGAACGCAAAATAGAAAAAATTTTGACCGCTCTTTTCTCATTTTACGAGTAACTTATACAAAGTCTGCGATATGTATCGCAAAAATAGCATTGGGCATTCAATAAAATTAAAGTAAAATAACGGAATTGTGGCTAAGTACTAACAAAGGTTGAAACATGAAATTAAACGGAAAACATATTGTAGTTGGCATAACTGGCGGTATTGCAGCCTATAAAACAATAGAGTTGATTCGTTTATTACGCAAAGCAGAAGCTGAAGTACGTGTAGTATTAACCCCTGCTGCGGCAGAATTTGTTACGCCTTTAACGCTTCAAGCCATTTCTGGCAATGCTGTCGCACAATCTTTACTTGATCCACAAGCAGAGCTGGCAATGGGGCATATTGAGCTTGCCAAATGGGCCGATGCCATTATTATTGCGCCAGCTAGTGCAGACTTTATTGCCCGTCTTACTGTAGGCATGGCGAATGATTTACTTTCAACAATTTGTCTTGCGACTGATGCGCCAATTTTTCTTGCCCCAGCAATGAATCAGCAGATGTATCGCCAATCCATTACTCAACAAAATTTAACGGCTCTTCAAACGCGTGGAATTGAGCTTATTGGCCCGAATAGTGGTTTTCAGGCTTGCGGCGATATGGGGAAAGGACGTATGTCAGAACCAGAGGAAATTTTTACCGCACTTTCTGACTTTTTCTCTCAAAAACAAGATCTACAAGGATTAAATGTCGCTATTACAGCAGGCCCAACGCGTGAGGCAATCGATCCCGTTCGTTATATTTCTAACCATAGTTCAGGGAAAATGGGATTTGCGATTGCTGAAGCATTTGCCGAACGTGGGGCGAACGTCACGCTAATTTCAGGGCCAGTGAATTTAACAACACCAAAAAATGTAAATCGAATCAATGTCATCTCAGCACAAGATATGTGGAAAGCCTCTCTTGAAAGTGCGGCGAAAAATCAAATTTTTATTGGCTGTGCGGCTGTTGCTGATTACAGAGTAGCCGAAGTTGCTGACCAAAAAATTAAAAAATCTGGCGATGAAATATCTATCAAGTTAATTAAAAATCCCGATATTATCTCAGATGTAGGACATTTAAAAACACATCGCCCTTTTACTGTTGGATTTGCGGCTGAAACCCAAAATGTTGATGATTACGCAAAAGATAAACTTGAACGCAAAAATCTTGATATGATTTGTGCCAACGATGTATCTGGCGGACAAGTTTTTAACGCTGATGAAAATGCCTTGCAGCTTTTCTGGAAAAATGGTCATAAAAAATTATCGCTAAAATCAAAAGTGGAACTTGCAGCTGATTTAGTCAATGAAATCATTGAACGCTATCAAAAAACCTTATAATTCCAACCGCACTTTTACCTAAAAATGAATTTCAAACGGAGTATTACATGAAAAAAATTGACGTAAAAATTTTAGATTCTCGCATTGGAAATGAATTTCCTCTGCCAACTTACGCAACTGAAGGTTCGGCAGGTCTTGATTTACGTGCATTAATCGATGAAAGCTTTGAAATTCAACCAGGTGAAACTAAATTAATTCCGACAGGGCTATCAATTTATATTGCGGATCCAAATTTAGCGGCAGTGATTTTGCCTCGCTCGGGCCTTGGTCATAAACACGGCATTGTGCTAGGAAACCTTGTGGGATTAATTGACTCCGATTATCAAGGGCCATTAATGGTATCAATGTGGAACCGTGGAAATGAGCCATTCAAAATTGAAGTCGGCGATCGCATTGCTCAACTTGTTTTCGTACCAGTAGTACAAGCCGAATTTAATATTGTAGAAGATTTTCAACAAACCGAACGTGGTGAAGGCGGTTTCGGTCATTCAGGTAAACAATAATTTATGGTAGAAGAACAATTATCTTTATCGGGCGTGGAAGAAATTGCGCCTAAAATTGAAACACAAAAAATTGAAAAAAGAACGGTAAAAGAACGTCGTCAACAAGTGCTTACCGTGTTGATACATATGCTTCATTCCGAACGCGGCATGGAGCGTATGACAACGGCTCGTCTAGCAAAAGAAGTTGGGGTATCTGAAGCTGCGTTATATCGTTACTTTCCAAGCAAAACAAAAATGTTTGAAGCCTTAATCGAGCATATCGAAAATACCCTATTAAGCCGTATTACCGCTTCTATGCGTAACGAAACCCAAACAATGAATCGCATTCATGATATTTTACAAACGATCTTAGATTTTGCCCGTAAAAATCCTGGGTTAACTCGAATTCTAACGGGCCATGCATTAATGTTTGAAGATGCGCAATTGCAAGTTCGAGTCGCACAATTTTTTAATCGTCTTGAAATGCAGTTTGTCAATATTTTACAAATGCGAAAATTACGTGAAGGGCGTGGCTTTAATGTGGATGAACGCATAATTGCCTCGCATTTAGTCACACTATGTGAAGGACAATTTATGCGCTATGTTCGTACTAATTTCCGTCTGAATGCAAGCCAGTCTTTCGAACAACAATGGCGTTTTATCGAGCCACTTTTTGCCTAATTGACTTTACCGAGTAAATATATGATTATTCCTTGGCAAGAACTGGAAGCAGAAACATTAGATAATATCGTAGAAAGCGTAATTTTACGCGAAGGAACCGATTACGGTATAGAAGAACTTTCACTCAACCAAAAAAAACAACTTTTACTGACTCAAATTCGCAATGGAATTGCGGTGATTGTATGGTCTGAATTGCATGAATCCATTGACATCAAAAATAAAACGGAATTTTTGAAACAGGAATGTAAGGAGCACGAATGTCAAATGAATTAACCGAAATTGATGAAGCATCAGTTCCACCACAGGAAGAAGAATCAACGACTCGAGATCCTATTTTAGACTGGTTTCTTACGCATTGCCACTTACACAAATATCCAGCAAAATCTACGCTAATTCATGCAGGAGAGGATGCAACTACACTTTATTATGTGATTAAAGGTACTGTAATGGTCTCTGCAAAAGATGATGAAGGAAAAGAAATGATCCTAACTTATCTAGGAGCCGGACAATTCTTTGGAGAAGCAGGGCTATTTGATGAAGGCTCAAAACGTTCAGCATGGGTCAAAACAAAAACAACATGTGAAATTGCTGAAATTTCCTATAAAAAATATCGTCAATTAATTCAGGCCAACCCTGAAATCTTAATGTTTTTAACCGCACAATTGGCAAGACGTTTACAAAATACTTCACGCCAAGTGAGTAATTTAGCATTCTTAGATGTAGCAGGTCGTATTGCTCAAACGCTAATGAACTTAGCTAAACAGCCTGAAGCAATGACACATCCTGATGGGATGCAAATTAAAATTACACGCCAAGAAATAGGGCAAATGGTTGGTTGTTCACGAGAAACTGTAGGACGTATTATTAAGATGTTAGAGGATCAGAATCTTATTCATGCTCATGGAAAAACCATCGTTGTATATGGCGCAAGATAATTTTTCATCATAAATCATTCAACATGAAACCATCCAAAATCAATTTGGATGGTTTTTGTTTAATTAGAAATAATATTCAAAACATTAATTGACAATTAATATAAAGGATTCTATCATTACCCAACTTCTTACAAATATAGTGGGAAGACAGGATTGGTCTCCTGATATAGTGGCTTTTAAAGGTGTATAACCTTATTGCATAGTTTTATGCCGCAAAAGCTAGAACACCAAGATGCATTTTCTAATCTATGGTGGGCTAGGTAGAAATCCCGCAGGGATGCGTGCAGTAAGCCACTTGCTGTTAAGACCAATTCTGCTTAGTTCCACCACCCTTCTTTCAAATCACCAAACTGTTTATATTTCTTTAACTCTTCTTTTTTCTTTGTAGTAAAACTAATACTTCATAATGAGATGTTTGTGGAAACATATCAAAAAGTTGAATTTTCAACACTTTATAAAAAGTGAGATTCTGTAAATCTTTGCCCATTGTTACAGAATTACAACTGGAATATAAAATAAAGTCCGATTGCATTTCGTTAAGAAATTCACTTAATTCCTTTCCAATTCCACGACGTGGTGGATTTACAATCACAAGATCTGGCTTATTTTCATTCTGATTTTTCATCACACTTGCCGCGTCTAGTGATTGGAAATCTACATGTTCTAACCCCAATATTTTAGCGGAATGACTCGCTGCAAAAATAGCTGATGAGGAAATTTCAATTCCAGTTAACTCAATACTTTTTCCCCATTTTTCCTGTAAAGCTTTCGCGCAATGTAAGCCAAATCCTCCCACGCCACAAAATAAATCCCAGACTTTATAGATTGGTAATTCTCTTATCCATTGCTGAGCGGTTGCATATAATCCCGCCGCCACTCTAGGATTGGTCTGAAAAAAACCTTGTGGGCGAATAAAGAGCGGAATACCATTGAAATTCTCAGGCAAAAATTGTTGTTCTGTCAGAAAAATTTCTTGTTCACCTTCTAAAATGGCCGCGTGCTGTGGTTGTAAATTAATGCTAACCACTTCTAAGTGCGGTAATTTTTCCAATAATTTGGGTAATTCTCGGCGAATTAATGTCAATTTATTTTCTGTGCGTAGTACAAAACGCAACATTAATTTTCCCGTCGCGATACTTTCTGTAAGCAGAATATATTTGAGCTCACCTTTTTGTTTAGCAATGTTATAAGGTACTAAACCAGCACGGCCAATAAAATCCTTTAAAACCGGAAAAATAAATGAAAAATGAGTTGGATAAAGGGGACAATCACACAAATCAATCGCACTTTGTGGATCATTAGGATTTTTTAAAATGCCCAGTATCGGGCGTTCAACACTACCACTCACAACCATTTTAGCTTTATTACGAAAGCCTTGTTCATTAGATTGAAAAGGAGCTAACCATTGAGCTCCATCGCAATTAATAGAAATCAGTTGCTGCTTTAAATGATGTTGTTTTTCGGTTAACTGCTGACTATAAGGTATTTCAAGCCATTGACAAGAACGACATTCATTTTGCTGATAGTATCGACAATCAATCATGTTCTTGCAGCCTGAATATCTAACCAACGGCTTTGAATATCTGCAAGATTTCGGTGATTCAGTTTCCAACGTTGATCTAAAACCAAATCATTCCACTTGATCACTCTACGTTTAAATAAATTTTGTAAGCGAGCTTGACGAGCCATAAAGTGCGGTTCATTTCCAGTAAGTTTTAGATTATCTAATACTTGAATGACACCTTCACGTTCATTGCACAGTAATAAAAGATCACAACCTGCATTGAGTGCTTTTTTACTACGCTCTACAAAATCACCCATTACGCCAGCGCCTTTCATACCGAGATCATCGGAAAAAATTGTACCTTGGAAATTTAGTTGTTTTCGTAAGATTTCTTTCAACCAATATTCTGAGCCGCTTGCTGGTTGACTATCACATTGTCTATAAATGACATGCGCAGGCATAATGGCATCGAGTTTATTTTGTGAAATCAACTGTTGGAAAGGTTGGAGATCGCCACTAAAAATTTCGTCTTTTGCGCGATCATCATAAGGGGTTTCTAAATGAGAATCAGCTAATACATGGCCATGACCAGGGAAATGTTTACCTGTAGAGGCCATACCTGCTTGATGCATACCATCAATAAAAGCAGTTGCTAAATTTACCGCACTTTTTACATCAGATGAAAAACTGCGATCACCAATCGCTCGACATTCATGCCCCAAATCCAGCACCGGCGCAAAACTCAAGTCAATATCCAAGGCGATCATTTCTGCCGACATTTGCCAACCAGCTTCTTTAGCAAAACTCACTTGTTCAGTTGTTGACAGTGTTTCTTGAAAAGCCTGCATTGAAGGTAACATTGTGAATCCATCACGGAAACGTTGAACTCGTCCACCTTCTTGATCCACCGTAATCAATAAAGGCTTTTTCACTCGCAGACGAACAGAACGAATTAATTCTTGAATTTGTTCTCTGTCTTCAAAATTTCGAGTAAATAAAATCAATCCCGCAACAAGAGGGTGAGAAAGTAACTCAACTTCCTCTTGTTCCAACTCTTTTCCTTCTAAATCAATTAACAACGTACTCATAAATTATTTTAAATAAAGGCGATAATTTTTACTTTCTACAGTAGGTTTAATTAAATCGATCGACTTCTCTTCTTGTGGTTTTAGCAAAAATTGATCGGAATAGCTTTCTTGCTGATTTTCCCAAGTTTGGGTTACCCCTAAATGATCGTACCAATACAAGTAGTAACTTATATTCAAAAGTTGCTGACTTTTATTTTTTATAAGCGCTGATTTTTGACTTGTTTCAACTTTAATTAAAGGTGAAAGATTAGATGTGATATTCAAAATCGGCTTCGTTGAATAAGTTAAGTTTTCTACTGAACTTGAACAAGCAGCGAGCACAAGGCTCACCAAAATTAAAAAATATTTTTTCATTATTTAACTAACATTCTACCTAAAGGTTCTCCACCGACTAAATGCATATGTAAGTGGAATACTTCTTGCCCACCATGTTTATTGCAATTCACAATTAGTCGGTACCCATCTTCCGCAATCCCCTCTTCTTTAGCGAGTTTAGCCGCCACGCTAAATAATCGACCTAGCGCTACTTCATCTTGCTCCGTCACATCATTTACTGTTGGGATGACTTTATTTGGAATGATCAAAATATGTGTTTTAGCTTGTGGTGAAATATCACGAAACGCTGTGACTAATTCATCTTGATAGACGATATTTGCAGGAATTTCTTTACGGATGATTTTACTAAAAATTGTTTCTTCTGCCATTGTTTGCCCCCTATAAAAAAGTGCGGTGAATTTACCGCACTTTTTATCAAAATTTATCTGAGATTGCAATTTAATCAATTATTGCTGCGCTTCATCATCTTGATTGATGAAAGAATCATTGACTTCAATTTTTGCTCTCTCACGCAATCCTTGCATTAATTGCGCTTGAACTTCTGCCTGACTTGTACGTAATAATTGAGCACTAAATTGGCTTAATTCTTTATCGTTAAGCACGCCGTCTTCTACTTTATTTAAAGCAATAATAACTACATCGCCTTTCTCATTACGAGCCACTTGGTAAACCACTTTACCTGATTCTGGTTTAGCAATTGAGAATACGCCATTTGTTAAAATTGGATCTTTATTTTCACTTAAAGTAAAAATTTGCTCACTTGAGAAATTAATTCCATCCACTTTCGATTCAGCATTTTCGCTTAATGCTTTCACCGCTTGTTGTGCTTTTTCATTTAAGACATTTTCAGCCTTCTGGCGTTTTAAGAACATTTCAATATCCGCTTTTGCATCTTCCAATGTTCTCACACCTTCAGGTTTGTGATCTAACACACGCACAACAATAGCGTGATAATCGCCAACATTCAAAGGCTCTGAATTAGCGCCACCGTTGGCAATATCAGATTCAAAAACGGCAGAAACTACATTAGGGAAATTTAATTCTGAAGGTACATTTTGACGAGAAAAATAACCGCTCTCTTGAACTTTAACACCTGCAACTTGTGCCGCAGCATTCAGTGATTTGCTATCTTCAAAAGCCTTATCACGCACTTGCTTTTCAATTGCGTAATAACGATTTTCTAATAAGGATTTACGCACTAAATCAGCAACCTGTGCTTTCACTTCATCTAAAGTTTGAGCTTTACGTTCTTGCACTAAAACAATATGGTAATTGCCATCCACATTGATTGGATGGCTATATTGCCCAACCTGCAACGCAGCTGCTGCATCTTCAAAGGCTTTTGGTAATTCATTCGCATTTACCCAACCCAAATCACCACCATTCTCACCAGAAACTTTATCTAAAGATTTAGCTTTAGCTACATCAGCGAAATTTGCACCTTTTTGTAATTCATCGTAAGTAACCTTAGCGTCTTGCTCATTTGCAAATTGAATATGTGCTAAACGCTGAGTCATAAATTGAGCTTTATTATCTTGATAATATTGCGCAATTTCTACATCTTTAACTTCGATACCTTTTTCGATTTGGCTACCTGAGAGATCAATATATTGAACCTTCACTTGTTCGGGCTGAACAAAAGATTTTTGATTAGCTTCATAATAAGCTTTAATTTCATCATCAGATACTGCTTGCTTTGCCATTTCATCAGCAAGAGATAATGTTGCTAAACGCGCTGAGCGCTTTTGAAAGAAAACTTCTGCGGTATTTTTTGCTTGAGCTGGCACAATAAACTCACTGTTAGCAACACCACTTTGCATTTGTTCAAGGGTTAATGCGCCACGCAAAATAGCCGCATAACCATCTGAACTTAAACGATTTTGTTGTAATACTTGTTGATAAACACCGTTATCAAATTTGCCATTAACTTGAAAATTAGGATCTGTCACGATTGCTCGTTTAATCATTTCATCACTGACGCCTAATTTTAATTCTTTCGCATATTGACGAAGCAATTCTTGATCAATCATTCGATTGATGGTGCTTTGACGAAGTGCGGTAACAAATTCAGGAGAATCTGACTGAGCCATAAATGCTTCGCCTTCGCGTTGTGCACGACTTTCAAATTCTTGGTTGTAGCGATTTAAAAAGTCTTGTTGCGAAATCACTTCACCATTAACTTTTGCAGCATAAGTATCATTTGAACTAGAAAGATAGCCAGACATACCGCCGACTAGAAACGATAAAGTAATCAAACCCAAAATAAACTTAGCAGCCTTTGAATTTGATAAATTGTGCATTTTTTCAATTAACATTCTATAACCCTTGTTATAAACATAAAATTTTTCCCGATTATAATCTAAACGTAGAAAATTAGCATCTTAAAAAGTGAAAACACCGTGCTCATAAAGCAAGCTAATACCAATTCCAATCAGCACTATTCCACCAAAAATCTCCGCTTTTGATCTAAATTTTTGCCCAAGAAAATGACCGCTCTTTACTCTTGCTATTTTCCAATACAGAAAGAGCTAAAAATATTACCTAGCAAATCATCTGATGTGAACTCACCTGTAATTTCACTCAAGTGAGCTTGTACTAAGCGTAATTCTTCAGCTAACAGTTCTCCTGCGTGAAATTCTGTAAGTTGAACCAAACCGATTTGTAAATGCTCTGCAGCTTTATCAAGTGCATCTAGATGACGACGACGAGCTAAAAAGCCCCCTTCCATACCAGTTTGAAAGCCCATTGCTTGTTTCAAATGTTCACGTAAAAGTTGTACACCATCATGCGTTTGAGCGGAAAGACTAATAATTTGATAACCGTCCTGTTCGATTTCGCTTGCTTGTTCGCCATTTAAATCTATCTTGTTTCGAACAATAGTGACAGGCAATGTTGTGGGTAATTTTGCTAAAAATTCTGACCGCACTGTGCTTAAATCTGCACTTTCAGGATCGCTACTATCTAACATCAAAATAATACGATCGGCTTGTTCAATTTCCCTCCATGCGCGAGAAATGCCAATGCGCTCGACTTCATCGGTTGCATCTCGAAGACCCGCGGTGTCAATAATATGCAATGGCATGCCGTCTATATGAATATGCTCTCGCAATACATCGCGTGTTGTACCCGCAATATCCGTTACGATAGCCGCTTCGCGACCAGCAAGCGCATTAAGCAAGCTCGATTTGCCTGCATTCGGACGACCGGCAATCACCACTTTCATACCTTCACGTAAAATAGAACCTTGTTTGGCTTCTGAGCGAACATCTTCCAACTGATTAATAATTCCGCGTAAGTTTGCTTCAATTTTTCCATCCGCCAAGAAATCTATTTCTTCATCAGGAAAATCAATGCTCGCTTCTACATAGGTGCGTAAGTAAATAACCGAATCAACTAACTCATTTACTTTCTTTGAAAATTCACCTTGCAAAGATTTTAATGCTGAGCGTGCGGCTTGTTCTGATGTTGCATCAATTAAATCCGCAATCGCTTCCGCTTGAGCAAGATCCAATTTATCATTCAAAAAAGCTTGTTCAGAAAACTCACCTGGTCTCGCCAAACGGATTCCATCAATTTGCAAAATACGTTTGAGTAATAAATCTAATACAACCTGCCCACCGTGACCTTGCAATTCCAATACATCCTCACCAGTAAATGAATTTGGTGATTTGAAGTAAAGAGCAATCCCTTGATCTAAAACAGTGCCATCAGCATCTTTAAAAGGGAGATAATCAGCCATTCTTGGCTTAGGACATTTCCCCAACACCGCTTGTGCAACTTCTGTTGCTAAAGGCCCAGAGACTCTTAAAATCCCAATACCACCACGACCTGGCGCAGTAGCTTGAGCAACGATTGTTTCTTTCATAAAAAACCTACTATCACGTAGAGTAAGTATACTCTAGACTAATCGTAATATTACCCTATTGAGAAAATGCATATGTTGACCAACAGCGCTATTACTATCATTAACTGTGGACACAGTTACCACGACTGATAAAACAAAGAAAGGCACTTTTGGTGCCTTTCTTTCCATTCATTTAAGATTATTTCTTACGAGAATGTAATCCTTTTTTCTCTAATCCACGGTAAATTAATTGCTGTTGTGCAATTGTAATTAAGTTAGAAACTAACCAATACAACACTAAACCAGCAGGGAACCATAAGAAAAAGAACATAAAGACTAATGGCATAAAGTTCATCACTTTTTGCTGCATTGGATCCGCTACTGGTGTTGGCGACATTTTTTGCAACAAGAACATTGAGATACCCATTAAAATAGGGAAAATATAATAAGGATCTTGTGCTGATAAATCTTGAATCCAACCAAAGAACGGAGCATGGCGTAATTCAACAGCTTCCATAAATGTCCAATACAATGCAATGAAGATTGGCATTTGAAGAAGAATTGGCAAACAACCACCAAGTGGATTTACTTTTTCTTCTTTATAAAGTTTCATCATTTCTTGGCTCATACGTTGGCGATCATCACCAAAACGCTCACGCATTTCTTGCATTTTAGGTTGCAACATACGCATTTTAGCCATTGAAGTATATTGTGCTTTCGTAAGTGGATACAAAATTGCTTTCACCACGATTGTTACACAGATAATCGCTAAGCCCCAGTTAGATACAATCCCTTGAATAAAGGTTAATAACCAGAATAACGGTTTAGCAATAAACCAAGCCCAACCGTAATCAACTGTTAAATCTAAATGATTTGCTACCGCAGCCATTTGATTTTGAAGTTTAGGGCCTGTCCATAAAGAACTTGTAATCGTCTCTTGACCACCAGCAGGAATTGTCACAACTGGACCACGATAACCGATTGAAGCGACGTTATTTTTAGTATCTGTAATTGTGTAAAGTTGATTATTTACATCTTGATTAGGAATCCAAGCCGATACGAAATAATGTTGTAATACTGCAACCCAACCAGCTTTAGTATCAATAGAAAGATTATTATCCTTCATATCGCCAAAACTATATTTTTTATAGTTAGTTTCTGAAGAAGAATATGCGCCACCAGTATAAGTTGGCATTGCGACATTACCAGAGCTTTCAACAATAGAATGTTTTAATTGACCATAAGGCTCTACTTCAATGGCTTGACCACTTTGGTTATTAATCTTGTAATCCACACCTAAATCGTAACTACCACGTTTTAATACGAAGATTTTTTGATAAGTCACACCATCTTTTTCAAAAAGAAGAGGCACAGAAAGAGACTCTTGACCATCTGCTAATTTAAAATTATCACCTTCAATTTGATATTGCGCACGACCAGAACGAGTATCGATACCGTTTTTACCAATTAAACCACTTTGTGCAATATACACATGTTCTTTGGTATCTTTTAATAACTCAAACGGTGTTTTTGAATCCAATTCTGCATCATATTTTAGTAATTCAGAACTAATTACATCACCGCCTAAAGTATCAACTTTCAAACGGAATACATCGTTTTCAAGGGTAATAATACGGCCATGAGTTTGAGAATCTGCTACGACTTGTGAATTAGAAGAAGGAGAACTTGCCGGAACATCAGAATTGGCAGTCATTGAAGTTGTTTGCTCAGTTGGCACTTGTGGATTTTTATCCAACTGCCATTGCTGATAAACAAGGAAAGAAATAAAAATTAGCGCTAACACTAATAGGCTACGTCTTGAGTCCATTATTTTTTCTCATCGTTATTATTGATTTTAGGTGGAACAGGATCGAATCCACCAGCGTTCAAGGGGTGACATTTTAATACACGTTTTAGAGTAAGCCAACTACCTTTTAACAATCCATGTGTTTTTAACGCTTCAATGCCATAGCAAGAACAAGTAGGTACAAACCGACAACGCGGCCCGATAAGAGGACTAATAACAACTTGATAGAAACGAATAAATCCAATTAAGATTTTTGCACCAAACGAATGTGTCGTTGCCATAATTTTTCTAAGATTTGCACAAAAGAGCTATTATCAAGCTTACCAATACCACCTTTTGCAACAAAAACAAAATCACATGCAGGTAAACGATGTTGCGATAAACGAAAACTTTCTCGTACTAAGCGTTTAATACGATTACGATCATGAGCTCGTTTTAAATGTTTTTTAGCCACAGTCAAACCTAAGCGAGGATGCTCAAGATTATTTTTTCTGGCAAGGATGGTTATTTCTGGAGTGCTAGCTCTGAACGGTTGTTCGAAGACATTTTTAAATTGAATGGGAGTTAACAAACGTAACTCCCTTGAAAAGTTCAGCTTAACCACTAAGAACGGTGATTATGCAGATAAACTTTTACGACCTTTAGCACGACGACGCGCTAAAACTTGACGGCCATTTTTAGTTGCCATACGAGCACGGAAACCGTGAGTACGACTACGTTTTAATACAGAAGGTTGAAATGTACGTTTCATTGTAATCTACCTAAATCCAGATTATGAGTTAATAAAAATAGAGCGCAATTTTAATCATAAAATACGCGTTCGTCAAATAAGAAACGGAAATTTTTTAAAAAAACTTCAAACTAATATTAAAAATATAGTGCATGCACATTGACAATGTTAGAGATAACTCAACAGTTAGTTTACAACTGTTCAACCTTAAAATGTTTTTCCAATTTCGAGATAAATTCTATTTTTATCATAACGATAAAAAGCATGATTACTAGTGGATTTTTGATAATCCCACGATAATTTGGGTGTTAACCCCATAAAATGTATATTTCGATGCCATAAAGTAATTGTAGTTGTGTATTCACGATTTTTTTGCTGTATACCAATAAAATCTTTCTCTCTGTACACTCGATTAGCATAACTAAAAGTAAAACGTGATGAAATACCATGAGACCAATCCTGCCCCCAACCAAGTCTCAATGTCTTTTGTTGATAAGCATTATCTAATGCTTGTGTATTTTCTCGATGAAAATCCATTCCAACAAACCAAAATTGGGTGCTTTTAGGTAAATAAAATAATGTTGATGAAACGAAATAATAATCACCATCTAAATGTTTTCGGATTTTATAACGAGATTTTCCATACTCAAGTGCGGTGGAAATTTGCCAAGTTTTACTTAGCCAATCTACCATTTCTAAACGAATACCTAATTTATCCGCATATTGCTTCATTATATTCGTTCCAGAGCTACCGCCTGCATACCAGCGTTTTTCTTTAAAAGGAATCAACGAGACTTCAACTGAGGCAGTTTGATAGCCTAAACCACCACCTATACGCAAAGTAGCCTCATTGTATTTTTTATTATCCCAATAATATTTTCCATTCCCATTAAACATAGTTTTACTAAAAAAATGATCTGCCCACGGCCATTTTTTTTCTACCGATAAAGAATACCCTACCCCCTGCCCACTTTCTTTTTTCCAAGCGGTCCAATTACCAATTTTTGTGCCACTTTTGGGAGCATTATTTAAATTATCGTCATTTAAAAAATTTAATCCTACTTGCCATATCCATTGATTTCGCTGATTTAGTGTTAAAAGATACTGATCAATAACACCTAAAAATTTTTCATCATCTACCTCTGTACGTAATTTTTCAAAGTGAATTTTGGCAGATTCATTTTCATAGTTAAAAAATAGGGTTTGAGCTAATTGATAGCGTAAAGGTAGTAAAGATGCGTCTCGAGCGAATAATTCACGATAATAAGCAATAGATTGAGTTAAATCACCTTGTTCACGAGCTTCAATAGCCTTTGCCCAAGTTAGTAAGAAATTATCTTGCTGAGGAAATTGTTTATATAGTGGTAATAACAGTTGAACTGCCTGAGTGTTATTTTGATATAAAGCAAGAATTAACCCACGCAAAACAAGTCTTGGATGTTGTGCTAATTGGCTTTTGGATAGAGAAATAATATGCCTATTTGAAATCTCTTGGGGTATAGAAGAAAAAGATGAAGTTTTTAATTCCGCACTTTGAATTGTATTTGTCAATATATCATTTTTAGGACGTGCAACTTCTGCCCAAGCTACATTCGTTAATGATAAGCCCATTAATGATAGGAAGGAAACCTGCTTTATACAATTTTTCATATTTTATCCATATTCTTAAGAAACTCTGAGTTGACATTATTACAGAAAAATATCGATAATACGAATAATTGTTATTTGAATAAAGGATGTAATTCTATGAAATCTGTTTCTCTTATCACCGGTGGACTTTCCTTTTTATTAAGTGCCTGTAGCGCAGGGGGAGGTGGTTCTTTTGATGTAGATAACGTCTCTAATACCTCCTCTTCTAAACCGAATTATCAAGACGACACTTCAAATTCAAGAACAAAATCTAATTTAGATCAGTTGTTCATTCCTTCTTTAGGAGGAGGAATGAAGTTAGTTGCTCAAAATATGCATTTTAAAGCAAGCAAAGAACCAAGCTTATTGAATGATTATGTTGTTTTAACAGGGCTTTCCTCAATAGCAAAGGATGTTGAAAATAACAATAAAAACGGGGATAACCCAATTGGTTCAATAGAGGAACCTTTGGCAATAAATGCCACAAAAAATCATCATGGGCAGAGATATGTATATTCGGGTCTTTATTATATTCCATCGTGGAGTCTAAGGGATTTACCAAACAACAAGTTTTATTCAGGTTACTATGGATATGCGTATTACTTTGGAAATCAAACTGCCTCTACATTGCCTATAAATGGCGTAGCTAAATATAAAGGGACTTGGGATTTTATTACTGCAACTCAAAAAGGCAAGAATTATGAATTGTTAAGAAATTCTGGCGGTCAAGCTTATTCTAGACGTAGTGCAACGACTAGCGATATGGATTTAGAAGTTGAAAATAATGAGGGAAGAGAAAAAGGGCTAGTGAGTGAATTTAGTGCAGATTTTGGGACTAAAAAACTGACAGGAGAACTGTTTTATACCCAAAGCAAAAATAATAATCAAGAATATAAAAAGGAAAAACTCTATGATATTAACGCCGATATTTATAGTAATAGATTCAGAGGTAAAGTAAATCCGACCCAAAAAGATTCTGAAAAACATCCCTTTACCAGTGAGGGAGTCTTAGAAGGTGGTTTTTATGGACCTAACGGCGAAGAATTAGGAGGAAAGTTTTTAGCTGACGATAAACGAGTTTTTGGAGTATTTAGTGCCAAAGAAACGCCAGAAAACTCAAAATTATCCAAAGAAACCTTAATTGATGGCAAACTAACTACTTTCTCTACTAAAACAACTGACACCACCAACTTTATTACGAAAGATATACCAAGTTTTGGTGAAGCTGATTACCTTTTAATTGATAATTATCCCATTCCGCTTTTACCTGAAAATACAGGTGACTTCGTAACGAGTAAACATCACGATATTGGAAATAAAAGCTATAAAGTGGAAGTATGTTGCAATAATCTAAACTATGTAAAATTTGGTATGTATTATGAGGATAAACCTACCAAAGATAAAAACAACGCAAACCAAACAGAGCAATACCACCAATTTTTGTTAGGCCATCGTACTGCCAATGCCGAAATACCTAAAAAAGGAAGTGCAAAATATCATGGTAGTTGGTTTGGTTATATTAGTGATGGTACGACATCTTACTCCACTACCGGAGATAAACAACGAGATAAAAGTGGTGTTTCTGATTTTGATGTTAATTTTGACAATAAAACATTAAAAGGTGAGTTAAAACGTGCAGACACGCAAAATACCGTTTTTAACATTGATGCTACCTTTAAAAATAGTGGTAATGCCTTCACTGGTACAGCAACTGCAAAAGATTTAGTAATAGATGGTAAAAACAGTCAAACTCAAAATGCCCCAATTAATATTACAACTGATGTTAATGGTGCATTTTATGGACCTCATGCTTCCGAATTAGGAGGATACTTCACCTATAACGGAAAAAATACTGCAACTACAAATTCTGAGAATTCCTCAATCGCAGCCCCATCATCCAATTCAGAAAATGCAAGAGCGGCAGTTGTCTTTGGTGCTAAACATCAAATCGAAAAAACAAAATAGAGAGGAACTGAAAATGACTAAAAAATCCTATTTTTGCTTAAGCATGCTCTCTTGCATTTTAATTTCACACTATGCAAAAGCAGAAACTAAAAGTACGAAAGACACTGAATTAGAAACTATATCAGTCACTGCAGAAAAAGTAAGAGATCGTAAAGATAATGAAGTAACAGGCCTCGGAAAAATTATCAAAACTAGCGAAAGTATTAGCCGAGAACAAGTATTAAACATTCGTGAGCTAACACGCTATGATCCAGGCATTTCAGTTGTAGAACAAGGTCGCGGTGCAAGCTCTGGGTATTCTATTCGTGGTATGGACAGAAATAGAGTTGCTTTATTAGTAGATGGTTTACCTCAAACGCAATCTTATGTAGTCCAAAGCCCTTTAGTTGCTCGTTCAGGATATTCTGGCACTGGTGCAATTAATGAAATTGAATATGAAAATGTAAAAGCCGTCGAAATAAGCAAAGGGGGCAGTTCTTCTGAGTATGGTAATGGAGCACTAGCTGGTTCTGTAACATTTCAAAGCAAATCAGCAGCCGATATCTTAGAAGGAGACAAATCATGGGGAATTCAAACTAAAAATGCTTATTCAAGCAAAAATAAAGGCTTTACCCATTCTTTAGCTGTAGCTGGAAAACAAGGGGGATTTGAAGGGGTCGCTATTTACACTCAACGAAATTCGGAGGAAACACAAATCCATCCAGACGCATTAAAAGGAGTACAAAGTTATGATCGATTAATCGCTAAAACAGATACATCTTCGGGGTACTTTGTGATGGAAAATGAGTGTCCAAATGGTTATAACAATTGCAAAACCTCAGCCAAACCACCTGCGACTTTATCCTCCCAAAGAGAAACTGTAAGTGTTTCAGATTATACGGGGGCTAACCGTATCAAACCTAATCCAATGAAATATGAAAGCCAATCTTGGTTTTTAAGAGGAGGTTATCATTTTTCTGAACAACACTATATTGGTGGTATTTTTGAATTCACACAACAAAAATTTGATACCCGAGATATGACATTTCCAGCTTATTTAAGCCCAACAGAAGGAAGGGATTTAAGCAGTCGTTCTTTTTATCCAATGCAAGATTATGGTGCATATCAACATATTGATGATGACCGAGGCGTTAAATATGCGAGTGGGCTTTATTTCGATGAACACCATAGAAAACAGCGTGTAGGTATTGAATATATTTACGAAAATAAGAACAAATCTGGAATCATTGACAAAGCAGTGTTAAGTGCTAATCAACAAAACATCATACTTGACAGTTATATGCAACATACGCATTGCAGTCTTTATCCTAATCCAAGTAAGAATTGCCGCCCAACACTTGATAAACCTTATTCATACTATCATTCTGATAGAAATGTTTATAAAGAAAAACATAACATGTTGCAATTGGATTTAGAGAAAAAAATTCAACAAAATTGGCTTACTCACCAAATTGTCTTCAATCTTGGTTTTGATGACTTTACTTCAACGCTTCAGCACAAAGATTATTTAACTCGACGTGTTATCGCTACGGCAAATAGTATTTCAGAGCAAGCTGGTGAAACAAGAAGAAATGGTTTCTCCTCACAACCTTACTTATATCCGAAACCAAATGCATATTTTGCAGGACAAGATTTTTGTGATTATCAAGGTAACTCCTCTAATTACAGAGACTGTAAAGCTCGATTAATTAAAGGGAAAAATTATTATTTTGCAGCACGCAATAATATGGCATTAGGGAAATACGTTGATTTAGGTTTAGGTATTCGGTATGACGTATCTCGTACAAAAGCTAATGAATCAACTATTAGTGTTGGTAAATTTAAAAATTTCTCTTGGAATACTGGTATTGTCATAAAACCAACCGAATGGCTTGATCTTTCTTATCGCCTTTCTACTGGGTTTAGAAATCCTAGTTTTGCTGAGATGTATGGATGGCGGTATGGTGGCAATAATGCTGATGTTTATGTAGGTAAATTTAAGCCTGAAACATCTCGTAACCAAGAGTTTGGTATCGCTCTAAAAGGGGACTTTGGTAATATTGAGATCAGTCATTTTAGTAATGCTTATCGAAATCTTATCGCCTTTGCTGAAGAACTTAATAAAAATGGAGTTGGAAAGGGCAATTATGGATATCATAATGCACAAAATGCAAAATTAGTTGGCATAAATATAACTGCGCAATTAGATTTTAATGGTTTATGGAAACGTATTCCCTACGGTTGGTATGCAACATTTGCTTATAACCGAGTAAAAGTTAAAGATCAAAAAATCAATGCTGGTTTAGCCTCCGTAAGCAGTTATTTATTTGACGCTATTCAACCCAACCGTTATATCTTTGGTTTAGGCTATGATCATCCAAGTAATACTTGGGGAGTAAATGCTATCTTTACCCAATCAAAAGCAAAATCTCAAAGTGAATTGCTAGGACAACGTGCATTAGGTAGCAATTCAAGGGATATAAAATCAACAAAAAAACTTACTCGGGCATGGCATACCTTAGATGTATCAGGTTATTACATGGTGAATAAAAATATTATGCTTCGATTAGGGATATATAATTTATTCAACTATCGTTATGTCACTTGGGAAGCTGTACGCCAAAGTGCACTAGGAGCGGTCAATCAACATCAAAATGTTGGTAACTATACTCGCTACGCAGCACCAGGACGAAACTATACCTTAACATTAGAAATGAAATTCTAAATTAAAGTGCGCCAGATGGACTAGACATGCTATATCTATACCTTACTGGCGCATCTTTTTCTGTTCTATAATCTGGTTAAGTGAAAAACCAAACTTGGATTTTTTTAGAAGATCTTTCCACGCATTTATTGTAAAATCTCCGCCAATTTTTACCGCACTTTTCTCTATTACAAAAACAACAAGGATCCTTTTGTGTATCTCTCAAATCTTTGGCAAAGTTGCCTGTTACAACTTCAAGATCAAGTTTCAGCCAGCGATCTTAGCACTTGGCTTCGTCCTTTACAGGCTGATGTGGTGGCGGATAACCACATTGTTTTATATGCTTCTAATATGTTTGTGAAAGGTTGGGTGGAAACTCATTATCTCGTACAAATCCAGCAAATTTGTCAAACACTTGCACAAAATCCTGAACTTCGCATTTCTTTAAAAGAAGGGGTCAAACCTACACCCAAAGTAGTGGAAAGTGCACCAAGTGGCAATCCTAAAACAGAAAGTGCGGTAGATTTTCAAGCTGAATCTAATGCTTCAGTAAAATTTGAATCCCATCTAAATACTAAACACTTATTTGATAACTTTGTTGAAGGTAAATCGAACCAACTCGCACGTGCAGTCGGTCAAAAACTTGCTCAAGCACCAGGCGAACCCTCAGCCAATCCTTTCTTTTTATATGGTGGTACAGGCTTAGGGAAAACCCACTTGTTACACGCGATTGGCAACGGAATTTTAGCCAATAAACCGAATGCGCGCGTGCTTTACATTCACGCAAATAACTTTATGCAACATATGGTAAAAGCAGTGCGTGATAATAAAATGGATCAGTTCAAAAAATTCTATCGTTCTCTCGATGCACTTTTAGTAGATGACATTCAATTTTTCGCTGAAAAAGAAAAAACCCAAGAAGAATTCTTCCATATATTCAATAACTTATTTGAAACTGGTCGCCAAATTATCTTAACATCCGATCGTTATCCTAAAGAAATTGAAAAAATTGAAGAACGTTTAAAATCACGTTTTGGCTGGGGCTTAACAACAGCCATTGAGCCGCCCGATCTTGAAACGCGTGTGGCGATTTTATTGAAAAAGGCGGAAGAACATAATATGAACTTACCAGAAGAAGTCGCTTTCTTCATTGCTCAACGCTTACGTACCAATGTGCGTGAACTCGAAGGGGCGTTAAATCGAGTGAAAGCAATGCAAGACTTCAAAGGCGGTGACATTGATATTGATTTCGTGCGTGACACCTTAAAAGATATTTTGGCTCTGCAAGAACGCTTGGTTACCATTGAAAATATTCAAAAAGTGGTGGCTGAATATTATCGAATTAAGGTTTCAGATTTAAAATCAAAAAGTCGTGCGCGTTCAGTGACTCGTCCACGCCAAATTGCAATGGCCTTAGCAAAAGAATTAACAAACCGCAGTTTGCCTGAAATCGGTCGCGCATTTGACCGTGATCACACGACCGTATTAAACGCTTGTCGCGAAGTCCCAAAATTCCGCGAACAAGACAATAGTATTCAAGAAGATTGGGCGAATTTAATCCGCACTTTGTCCGCATAAAAGGAGAACGCAATGCAATTTAGTATTTCAAGAGAAAATTTATTAAAACCGTTGCAACAAGTATGTGGCGTATTGAGTAATCGTCCAAACATTCCTGTATTAAACAACGTGTTGTTACAAATTGAAGACAATCGATTGACTATCACAGGGACAGATTTAGAAGTCGAATTATCGAGTCAAACTCAGCTTTCATCATCTTCTGAAAATGGCACCTTCACGATTCCAGCAAAAAAATTCTTAGATATTTGCCGCACTTTATCTGATGATTCAGAAATCACAGTTACTTTTGAAGAAGACCGTGCATTAGTACAATCTGGGCGTAGCCGTTTTACACTTACAACTCAACCTGCAGAAGAATATCCAAACCTCACGGATTGGCAGTCTGAAGTAGATTTTGAACTACCGCAAAATACCTTGCGCCGTTTAATTGAAGCCACTCAATTTTCCATGGCAAACCAAGATGCGCGCTATTTCTTAAATGGCATGAAGTTTGAAACTGAAGGCAATTTATTGCGTACTGTGGCGACAGATGGCCATAGACTTGCGGTGTGCACCATCTCGCTTGAACAAGAATTACAAAATCATTCTGTGATTTTACCGCGTAAAGGCGTGTTAGAACTCGTTCGTTTATTAGAAACAAGCGATGAGCCAGCACGTTTACAAATCGGTACTAACAATTTACGTATCCACTTAAAAAACATTGTGTTTACATCAAAATTAATTGATGGTCGTTTCCCTGACTATCGCCGAGTGTTGCCTCGTAATGCAACAAAAATTGTCGAAGGCAGCTGGGAAATTCTTAAACAAGCCTTTGTTCGCGCCTCAATTTTATCGAATGAGCGTGTGCGTAGCGTGCGTTTAAACTTAAGCGAAAACCAACTAAAAATTACCGCCTCCAACACCGAGCACGAAGAAGCGGAAGAAATCATAGATGTAAATTACAATGGCGAAGAATTAGAAGTGGGCTTTAATGTGACCTATATTCTTGATGTTTTAAATGCGCTTAAATGCAATCAAGTTCGCATGCGCTTAACTGATGCCTCTTCTAGTTGCTTAATTGAAAACTGCGAAGACAGCAGCAGCGAATATGTAATTATGCCAATGCGTTTATAATATGGCGATTTCGCGCTTACTGGTCGAAAAATTTCGTAACTTAACAGCCGTCGATCTGAATTTTGATCCCGGCTTTAACTTTTTGGTCGGCAACAATGGCAGCGGGAAAACAAGCTTATTAGAAGCCATTTTTTATCTTGGTCACGGACGCTCATTCAAAAGTGCGGTAACAAATCGCATCATTTCTTACGACGAACCTCACTTTACCTTATTTGGACAAATCCAAGAAAGCCAACATCAATGGTCAGTGGGATTACAAAAACTTCGTCAAGGCAACACGTTAGTAAAAATTAACGGCGAAGATGGCAATAAAATTTCCGATCTTGCTCATCTTTTGCCAATGCAATTAATCACCCCAGAAGGCTTAACCTTACTGAATGGTGGGCCAAGTTATCGACGAGCATTTTTAGATTGGGGACTTTTTCACCATCAAACAAGTTTTTATGCTGCTTGGAGCAACCTTAATCGATTACTCAAACAAAGAAATGCAGCGCTTACACAAAACCAACCCTACTCTGCTATTAAAGTTTGGGATGTCGAGCTTGCTAAACTCGCTCATCAAGTGAGTCAATGGCGTGCCGAATATGCAGAAGCACTACGCCCTGAAATCGAGCAAACTTGCCAACTTTTCCTCCCCGAATTAGAAATTAATGTCAGCTTTCATCAAGGATGGGAAAAAAATAGGGATTACTCTGAGATTCTTGAGCAAAATTTTGAACGAGATCGCGCCTTAAATTACACATTTTCTGGCCCTCAAAAAGCTGATTTTCGTTTCAAAGCACAAGGGTTGCCAGTGGAAGATGTGCTTTCTCGTGGACAACTTAAACTTTTAATGTGCGCATTGAGGCTGGCTCAAGGCGAGCATTTAATGAAAGAAAAACAACGCCATTGTATTTTTTTGATCGATGATTTTGCATCGGAATTGGATCAATATAAGCGAGCGCTGTTGGCAGAACGGTTACAACAAAGCGGTTCACAAGTGTTTGTTACAGCCATTACTCAAGAACAACTAAAAGAGATGCAAGTCGAAAACAGAAAAATGTTTTCTGTCGATAATGGCATAATTAAGACATTGATTAGATAAAAGTGCGGTGAAAAATAATTAAATTTTTAAAAGTTAGAAATAATTATCATTAGCTAGTAATTTATTGGTGAATATGATTCACTTTTTAAACAATTTATGGTAAAAAAACGCCCCTAAAATAAAGCTGGCAAATTAACACCGCAACACATCTCCAAGATTTGAATCACCTCATAGCCGTATATAAAACTGGTCCTGTCAAATCTACTTTTTAAAATCAATTTATAAGGACAGCCAACATGCTAAATAAAAAATTCAAACTTAATTTTATTGCCCTAACTGTCGCCTATGCACTAACCCCTTATACAGAAGCCGCGTTAGTTAGAAACGATGTTGATTATCAAATATTCCGTGATTTTGCTGAAAATAAAGGAACGTTCTCTGTGGGTGCAATAAATGTTCTGGTAAAAGATAAAAATAATAAAGATTTAGGCAGTGCCTTACCTAACGGTATTCCGATGATTGACTTTAGTGTAGTGGATGTGAATAAACGCATTGGCACATTAGTGAATCCGCAATATATTGTGAGCGTAAAACACGCTAGTGGATATATGAATGACTTTTATTTTGGACATTATAATGGTCACCGCGATGTTTCTGACAATGAAAATAAATATAGTGTGGTAACACAAAATAATGATAAACCAAATGAAAGTTGGAATTATCAAAAACGTATTAATGACTATAATATGCCTCGTTTAAATAAATTTGTAACCGAGGTTGAGCCAATAACACCAACATTAGCAGGTGGAGGGATAGATACTTATAAAGATAAAGAAAAATATCCTCACTTTGTCAGAATTGGAGCAGGAACACAATTTATTTATGAAAAAAATAAATTTTATAGTACTGTGGCTGACAAAAAAACTGAAAGCGGTAACGATATTGAGTTTCTAGCTGAAGCATATCGTTATGCTATCGGAGGTACACCTTACAAGGAAATAAATATTGATAAAGTTGAAACAAAAGAAGGACTAATTGGTTTTGGTGATAGTCAGAAAACAAATCTTGATGCAAAAATTTTACTCTCACAAGATTCCCTAACCAACTACGGTGTATTAGGCGATAGTGGTTCACCTTTATTTGCTTTTGATAAACAACAAAACAAATGGATCTTCATAGGGCCTTATACTTATTGGGCAGGCTATGGGAAAAAATCTTGGCAGGAGTGGAATATTTATAAAAAAGACTTTGCTAATACTATTCATGCAAAAGATAACGCTGAACATGTTCCTTTCTCTAGAACTGAGTATCACTGGACTATTAGTGATAACTTAAGTTCAATTAAAAATGCCCAAAAAACAATTTTAGTCAAACTCCCAAATTCTAACACTCCACTCGTTAATTATCAGAAAGAAGAAAACGAAAATACTGGACAGAATGTAATTTTTGAAGGAAATAATAACTATCAAAGCACGCTTGTTTTAGAAAATAATATCAATCAAGGTGCCGGCGGTTTATTCTTTAAAGGAAACTACGACGTTAAAGGAAAAACACACGACATAACTTGGTTAGGCGGTGGGATTGACATTGCAGAAGGCAAAAAAGTTATTTGGCATCTCAAAAATCCGAAAGATGACAAACTGGCAAAATTAGGAAAAGGAACGCTCGAAATTAAAGGCACGGGAGAAAATCAAGGAGAGCTTAAAGTAGGAGATGGTGTAGTAATCTTAAATCAACAGCCATCAAGCGGAAAAGTACAAGCTTTTTCACAAGTAGGAATTGTGAGTGGGCGTTCTACTGTGGTGCTAAATAGTGCCAATCAAATTAACCCTAATAACATTTATTTTGGTTTCCGTGGTGGTCGATTAGATATCAATGGCAACAATCTAACTTTTGAACATATACGTAATGTTGATGATGGCGCAAGAGTGGTTAATCATAATATGACCAACGCCTCAAATATAACGATAACAGGAACTAGATTAATTACAGATCCAAGTAAAATTTATATATATAATGTTCAAATTGACAACGATGATGAGGATGAATCTTATCGTTTTATTCATCCTCCTGTACCAGAAGGTAAAGATCTATATTTTAATTCTAAATGTTATAGCTATTACGCTCTAAAACATGGTGGTAGTACTAGATCTGAAATGCCTTGTAATAATTCAAGTAATTCTGATTGGGCATTTATGGGGAATTCTAAAAATGATGCCCAAAAGAAAGCCATGGAATACATCAACAATAACCGTATGAATGGTTTTAGTGGTTATTTTGGTGAAGAAGTCGGTAAAAAGGCAAATGGTGAACTAAATGTCACTTTCAATGGCACAACCAATCAAAATCGCTTTTTGTTGACAGGCGGAACAAACCTTAACGGTGAATTAAAAGTTGAAAAAGGTACATTATTCCTTTCCGGCAGACCAACACCACACGCAAGAGATATTGCTAATATTTCTTCAACGGAAAAAGATCAACACTTTACTGAAAATAATGAAGTGGTGGTAGAAGATGACTGGATTGACCGCACTTTTAAAGCAACCTCAATGAAAGTGAATGGCAATGCCACCCTTTATTCAGGACGCAATGTTGCAAATATTACTTCTAATGTCACAGCCTCAGATAATGCGCAAGTGCATATTGGCTATAAAGCTGGCGATGCAGTTTGTGTGCGTTCTGACTATACAGGCTATGTAACTTGTACTAACAACAAATTATCTGATAAAGCATTCAAAAGTTTTTCACCTACCAATATGCACGGAGATATAAATTTAACAGGTAATTCTGTGTTTACATTAGGTAAAGCTAATCTATTCGGTACAATTCACAGCGCAGAACAAAGTGCGGTGCATTTTGAGCCAAATAGTCAATGGCATTTAACCGGGAATAGCCAAGTTAACCAATTAGTAATGAATGGGGGGGATATTCATCTTAATGCTAATAATGCCCTAGAAACCACAACGGCTTACAACCAATTAACCGTAAATAATCTTTCAGGACAAGGGAGATTCTATTATTTCACCGATTTAAGCCACCAACAAGGCGATAAGGTCGTGGTAAATCAGTCCGCAAGCGGTCAATTTACCCTTCACGTTCGCAATAAAACAGGTGAACCAAAATACGATGCGTTGGAATTATTTAATGCTTCCACAGCACAGCGCAATAATTTAACTTTAACGCTAGATGGAGGAAAAGTCGATTTAGGTGCCTACAGTTATACACTTCAAGAAAAAGATGGAGTATGGCGACTTTATAATCCAAAAATTGAGGAAGAAATTAAAGCAAAACAGTTGGCTAAACGAACGGATGAACCTCAAAATACGCCTGTGCCAGAGGCACCAAATGCGGCTAGTTCAAACCAAAACGATCCTAATTTTAGTCGTACAGAAATTGGCAACTCAACTAAAATTGAAGCACCTCAATTCGTGATGCTTACTTATAAAGATCCTAACGGAAATATTTTAGCTGAAACAGTCGTATTAAAAACTTCATTTGATGAAAATACTGCGAAGAACCAAAAATCTTTTACAGGCTTAATTGTAGATTCAATTAAACCAAATGGTACCAATGCTTATGTGATCACCTATAAAAAAGATGACACGCAAGCATTAGCCGAAGCCGCACGTCAAGCGGAAGAGGCTAGCAGAGCAGAAGAAGCTCGTAAAGCTGAAGAAGCTCGTAAAGCTGAAGAAGCTCGTAAAGCTGAAGAAGCTCGTAAAGCTGAAGAAGCTCGTAAAACTGAAGAAGCTCGTAAAGCTGAAGAAGCTCGTAAAGCTGAAGAAGCTCGTAAAGCTGAAGAAGCTCGTAAAGCTGAAGAAGCTCGTAAAGCTGAAGAAGCTCGTAAAGCTGAAGAAGCTCGTAAAGCTGAAGAAGCTCGTAAAGCTGAAGAAGCTCGTAAAGCTGAAGAAGCTCGTAAAGCTGAAGAAGCTCGTAAAGCTGAAGAAGCTCGTAAAGCTGAAGAAGCTCGTAAAGCTGAAGAAGCTCGTAAAGCTGAAGAAGTTCGTAAAGCTGAAGAAGCTCGTAAAGCTGAAGAAGTTCGTAAAGCTGAAGAAGTTCGTAAAGCTGAAGAAGTTCGTAAAGCTGAAGAAGTTCGTAAAGCTGAAAAATTACCTCAGAATGAACAACGCGATCTCATTAGTAAAAATACCAATGCTGTACTTTCTGACTCAATGGCAAAAGCACAATTTGTTGCATTAAATGTTGGAAAAGCGATTTCTCAACATATTAATCAACTAGAAATGAATAATGAGGGGCAATATAGCATTTGGGTATCTAATTCTTCGATGAACGAAAATTATTCCTCAAGCCAATATCGTCGTTTTAGTTCTCAAAGTGTAAGAAGCCAATTAGGCTTAGATAAATCTGTGAGGAAAAATATTCAACTAGGCGGTATATTGACTTATGTTCGAAATAGTAACAACCTTGATGAGGCAACAAGTAAAACTACTCTAGCACAAGTTAATTTCTATTCTAAATATTATGCGGATAATCATTGGTATTTGGGCATTGATTTAGGCTACGGCAAGTTCCAAAGCAACCTACAAACCAATAATAATGCTAAATTTGATCGTCATACAACACAAATAGGCTTAATAGCTGGTAAAGCATTTAACATAGGGAATTTTGGAGTTAAACCAAGTGTAGGCATTCGTTATAGCTACTTATCAAGCTCTAATTTTGCATTAGGTCAAGATCGCATTAAAGTAAACCCTATATCCGTCAAAACAACCTTTGCTCAACTTGATTTAAGTTATACCTATAACTTAGGCGAGTTTTCTATTACACCAATTTTATCTGCTCGATATGATGTAAATCAAGGAAACGGAAAAATTAATGTAAATGGATATGATTTTTCTTACAACGTTGAAAATCAACAACAATATAATGCTGGCCTTAAATTGAAATACCATAATGTAAAATTAAGTTTAATTGGCGGATTAACAAAAGCGAAACAAGCAGAGAAACAAAAAGCTGCTGAAGTAAAACTAAGTTTTAGTTTTTAATACGCCTATTTGAATTAGCGTTATAAACGACAAAGCCCTGTGTATTACAGGGCTTTCTTTTTGAATTAAATTCAGTGATTAAGTGCGGTGAAAAATCACCGCACTTTTATCTTTTTTAGCGCAAGAACGCTGGGATGTTTTTCTCGTATTCTGCGATTTTGTCTTCGTGTTGAAGGGTTAAACCGATATTATCCAAGCCGTTTAATAAACAATGACGGCGGAATTCATCCAGTTCAAAGTGATAGACTTTGTCACCTACGGTTACGGTCATGGCTTCCAAATCCACATGGATTTGTTTGCCTTCATTTGCCCACACCCATTGGAAGATTTCTTCTACTTCTGCTTCGCTTAAACGAATCGGTAACATATGGTTATTTAAGCTGTTGTTGTAGAAAATATCTGCAAAACTTGGTGCGATCATCACTTTGAAACCGTAATCGGCTAATGCCCAAGGTGCGTGTTCACGAGACGAACCACAGCCGAGGTTTTTACGCGCTAATAAAATGGTCGCGCCTTGATATTGTGGATAATTCAATACGAAATCTGGATTTGGCTTGGTGCCTTCCACATCCAAATAACGCCATTCATGGAATAAGTGTTTACCGAAACCTACGCGGGTAATCGCTTGTAAGAATTGTTTTGGAATAATCGCATCCGTGTCCACGTTTGCCGCATCCAATGGCACTACTAAGCCTGAAAGTTGTTTAAATCCTGCCATTTTCTGCTCCTTAGTTTAATGTTACATCACGAATATCAACGAATTTACCAAACATTCCCGCAGCTGCTGCCATAGCAGGACTCACCAAGTGAGTCCGACCATTACGGCCTTGGCGACCTTCAAAGTTACGGTTTGAAGTGGAAGCACAACGTTCCCATTCACCTAAACGGTCATCGTTCATCCCTAAACACATTGAGCAGCCTGGATTACGCCATTCAGCACCTGCCTCAATAAAGATTTTATCCAAGCCTTCTTTTTCTGCTTGTTCTTTCACTAAACCGGAACCTGGTACCACTAAAATCCGTTTTACATTGTCGGCTTTTTTACGACCTTTCATCACTGCCGCTGCTGCGCGTAAATCTTCAATGCGCGAGTTGGTGCAAGATCCAATAAATACTTGATCGATTTTAACCTCCTTTAAATCAGTGCCAGCTTCTAAGCCAATATAATGTAAGGCTTTTTCCGCCGAAGCACGTTGTACAGGATCTGCCATTTCTTGCGGATTTGGTATGGTTTCATTCACAGAAATTACCTGCCCTGGGTTTGTCCCCCAAGTGACTTGTGGTGCGATGTCTTTTGCTTCTAGTGTTACCACGGTGTCAAATTGTGCATCATCGTCAGATTTTAAGGTTTTCCAATAAACAACGGCATCATCCCAATCTTTACCTTTTGGTGCATGTGGACGATCTTTTAAATATTCAAATGTAGTTTCATCTGGTGCGATTAAGCCAGCTTTCGCGCCCATTTCAATCGCCATATTACAAACGGTCATACGGCCTTCCATGGAAAGATCACGAATGGCTTCACCGCAAAATTCCACCACATGGCCTGTACCGCCCGCCATGGTGGTTTTACCGATAATGGCAAGAATAATATCTTTTGCGGTAATGCCTGGCGCCACTTTGCCACGTACTTCAATTTTCATACTTTTTGCACGGGCTTGTTTTAAGGTTTGTGTCGCTAACACGTGTTCTACTTCGGAGGTACCAATACCAAATGCCAAGGCACCGAATGCACCGTGGGTAGCGGTATGAGAGTCACCACAAACGATAGTCATGCCTGGTAAGGTTAAGCCTTGTTCAGGCCCCATCACATGTACGATTCCCTGCTCTTTCGTTGTCATATCAAATAATTTGATACCCGTCGCTTTGGTATTTTTATCAAGTTCTAACACTTGGATTTTCGCTTGTCCTTCAAGTTTGTTCACATCACGTACTTGAGTAGAAATGCTGTGATCCATTGTGCCAAAAGTTTTATTCACTTGGCGCACTTGGCGCCCCGCAACACGTAAACCATCAAAGGCTTGCGGACTAGTCACTTCATGGATCAAATGGCGGTTAATATACAAAATCGGTGTTTCGCCCTCTGCTTCATACACAATGTGCGAATCAAATAATTTTTCGTAAAGAGTTTTTGCCATAATATTTCTCAATTCGTTAGAGGCTTTTGTTAGGGTAAGTGCGGTTAAAATCCGAGGTATTTTTGAACCGCACTTTCATTGTTTTTTATTAGATTACGTCAGCAATCAATGTGCCCATTTCCGCAGTTAAAACAGGCGCAGAATCATCGGCTAAATCACCCGTACGGTGACCATTTGCTAAGACTAGCTGTACCGCATTTTCAATGGCATCCGCTGCTTCATTTAAGTTGAAACTGTAACGTAACATCATTGCAGCAGAAAGAATTTGTGCGATTGGGTTAGCAATGCCTTTGCCTGCAATATCAGGTGCTGAACCGCCAGCTGGCTCATATAAGCCGAAACCTTCTTCATTTAAGCTAGCAGATGGCAACATCCCCATAGAACCTGTGATCATCGCCGCTTCATCAGAAATAATATCACCGAAAATGTTAGAACAGAGTAGCACATCGAAAGACTCAGGTGCTTTGATTAATTGCATGGTCGCATTGTCGATATAAATGTGATCTAAGGTGACTTCAGGGTAGTCTTTCGCCACTTCAGTGACGGTTTCTCGCCATAAGATTGAAGCTTGTAATACGTTAGCTTTATCCACAGAAGTGACGTGTTTACGACGTTTCATTGCCGCATCAAAAGCCGCTCGTGCAATGCGTTCGATTTCATATTTGTAATAAACTTCAGTATCGAATGCTTTAGTTTGTGCACCTTCACCTTCACGGCCTTTAGGCTGACCGAAATAAATTCCGCCTGTTAATTCGCGAACCACTACCATATCAAAACCTTTTGCGGCAATATCTGCACGTAATGGGCAAAATTTTTCTAATCCTTTATAAAGAGTTGCAGGACGAAGATTGCAGAATAATTTGAAATGTTTACGCAATGGTAATAATGCACCACGTTCCGGTTGTTGATCTGGTGGTAAATTTGTCCATTTAGGGCCACCCACAGAACCAAACAAAATCGCATCCGCTTCATCACAGCCTTGTAAAGTTTCTGCTGGTAATGGACAACCACAATGATCAATGGCCGCTCCCCCAACAAAAAACTCCTTAAAGTTAAGTTTAAAACCGAATTTTTCTTGGACTTTGTTTAATACTTTAATGGCTTCAGCCATTACTTCCGGACCGATACCGTCCCCTGGTAGAACTGCGATGTTGTATGATTGCATATTATTTTTCCTTTTTCTTTCACACTAAAGTGCGGTTAATTTTTTCATATTTTCTCCCCTCTTTGCTAAAGAGGGGAATTAGGTTAATGATGTTTGTGGCTTTTAATGTCTGCCACTTTATGTGCACGATAAATGGCATTAATTGCATGAACTAAAGCAAGTGCGGAAGATTCAACGATGTCTGTTGCTAAACCAACGCCATGGAATTTACGGCCTTCGTGTTCAATCACGATATCCACCTGACCTAACGCTTCAGCACCTTCGCCTTTGGCGGTTAAGTTATAGTGGGACATTTTGATTTCTAAGCCAGTTAAATTTAAGATGGCGTTGTAAACCGCATCGACCGGCCCGTTACCTCCAATTGACGAAGTACTTAATTTATTGCCATCTAATTCCACTTGAACAAAAGCGGTTGCTGGATATTCTTTCGTTGAATGCGCTGAAAGTTTATCTAATACCAAACGATCTTCATCGCCTTGTTGCATATCGATGAACGCCAATGCTTCTAAGTCATAATCGAATACCTGACCTTTTTTATCCGCTAATTTTAAGAAAGCATCATACAATTTATCCAAATCATAATCTTGTTCGTTATAGCCCATATCCGTCATATGACCTTTTACCGCTGCGCGACCAGAACGTGCGGTTAAATTCAATTTTTCTTTTTTCAAACCGATAGTTTCTGGAGACATGATTTCGTAGGTATTTTTGTTTTTCAACATACCATCTTGATGGATGCCAGAAGAATGAGCAAAAGCATTTGATCCTACAATGGCTTTATTCGGTTGAATCGGCATATTGCAAAGTTGGCTAACCATTTGACTAACACGGTGAATTTCTTGAGTATTGATACGAGTATCTACGCCCATAAATTCTTGGCGAACTTTCATTGCCATCACAACTTCTTCCAAAGCGGTATTGCCTGCGCGCTCGCCAATACCGTTGATAGTACATTCAATTTGGCGAGCACCATTTTGTACTGCAGTTAAGGAGTTGGCTGTTGCCATACCTAAGTCATTGTGGCAGTGCACAGAAATCACAGCTTTGTCGATATTTGGCACGCGGTTGCGTACTTGAGCAATGATATTGCCGTATTCGTTTGGTAAGCAGAAACCGACGGTATCTGGAATGTTTACGGTGGTCGCACCCGCATTAATTGCAGCTTCAACAATGCGACAGATATTATCAATACCTGTACGGCCGGCATCTTCGCAAGAGAACTCAACATCATCCGTATAATTACGTGCACGTTTCACTGCTGCAACAGCCATTCCTACCACATCATCAAAAGAACGTTTTAATTTCGCTTCAACATGCAATGCGGAACTTGCAATAAAAGTATGAATACGGAATGCCTCAGCGACTTTCAATGCCTCGTATGCTGCATCAATGTCTTTATCTACGGCTCGAGATAATGCGGCAACACGAGAGTTTTTGATATGACGCGCAATGGTTTGAACAGACTCAAAATCTCCTTGAGAAGAAACGGGGAACCCCACTTCCATTACATCCACGCCTAAACGTTCAAGTGCTAAAGCAATCTGTAATTTCTCTTTTACCGTCAAACTTGCTTTTAATGCCTGTTCCCCATCACGCAATGTGGTATCAAAAATAATAACGCGATCTGTCATAATTTATATCCTTCTTAAATCACTCCGAAAGTGCGGTACATTTTCCTGTATTTTTTAGACAAAAAACCCGCAACTTATAAAGTGCGGGTTTAAAATTGGGTATTTACATCTGACTGTTTTTCATCCACAACTTAGCCGCACACAAAATGTGAGAGTAGCAGGTTGAGAGATAAAGAAACAATACGAGACATAAATAAAAATCCTTCTGTGTAAAACGCTTTTCATATTACAAATAAAAAACTGGCTGTCAAACTATTTTTTAGCGTTTTATATCAAAAAAAATCATTAAAATACAAGATAAAACATACATTTAACCAATAAATTTAAAATAAAAAGAATTTTCAACCAAGTTTATTGCATTCAGCAAATTTTTATTATTGAATTTTTTACATTTTCAAAATAAGAAAAATTTTGCAATTTTTTACTCATCAAAAAGAATTTTTGCGATCTGCATCGCAAAATACTTTCAAGTTAATCGTTTCTTTCACTCGTTTTTTCCATACTAAATTTTCAAATCAAAAAGGAAAAAGCATGCACGATATTACTTACACGCTACTCCGCCTAATGCAAGTCCCTAAACTTGGCGGAGTGGGCATTGATAAAATTTTATCCAATATTACGCTAGATGAGTTGCTCAATTATGATGATGTTGCTTTCCGACAAATGGGATGGGGCGCCATTCAAATTCGTCGTTGGTTCAAGCCTGAAGCAAAATTTATTGAGCCAGCGCTAGAGTGGTCACAAAAAGAGGGGAATCATTTGGTGAATTATTTTTCCCCTTTTTACCCCTTTCTATTGAAACAGATAGCAAGCTTTCCTCCTCTATTATTTGTAAAAGGAAATTTGACCGCACTTTCACAACGTCAAATTGCGATGGTGGGAAGTCGCTACTGCACGGCTTATGGTGAATATTGGGGTAAATATTTTGCTACGGAACTTTCATTGGCTGGCTTTACGATTACCAGTGGGCTGGCATTGGGAATAGATGGGCATTGCCATCAAGCAGTTATTGATATTCAAGGACAAACCATTGCAGTTTTAGGAAGCGGATTAGAACAAATTTATCCCGTAAAACACCGCAAACTTTCAGAACTTATTTTACAAAACAACGGTACATTAGTTTCTGAGTTTTTGCCAAACCAAGCACCAATTGCGACAAATTTTCCTCGTCGTAATAGGATTATTAGTGGGCTTTCGGTCGGAACATTAGTGATTGAAGCTACAGAAAAAAGCGGCTCTCTGATTACCGCTCGGTATGCATTGGAACAAAACCGAGAGGTTTTTGCTGTGCCAGGCAATATTCAAAGTGAATTTAGCCAAGGTTGTAATCGTCTCATTAAACAAGGCGCAATGTTGGTGGAAAATGCAAAGGATATTTTGGAAACCCTCTACCAACATTCTATCCATAGCCAAACTGAAATCGATTTTGACCAGATCGCAGTGCCTAATTACACGCCACCCCCCGATCCTCGCCGATTGATGGAAGCACCAAGCCACCCTAAACTTTACTCGCGTATCGGTTACACGCCTGTGAGCATTGATGATCTCGCTGAAGAATTTAATTTAAGTGTCGATATTTTACTTGTTCAGTTGCTCGATCTTGAATTGCAAGATTTAATTTTGAATGAAAATGGACTATACAAGCGTGTCTAACGCTATAAAAAATGGCTGAAAATCATTAAACTTTCAGCCACATTTAAATCACAATTAATCACTGATTTTATTCTTTTAATACTCGAACACTTCCTAAAGAATGATCCAATTGCTGGATTTTCGTTCTCAACACATCTTCTATTTGTAGTGTTTTATTCTTTTCTTGTGTTAATTCAAAACTCAAATTAAGCGCCACAATAGAAAGCACACGATCAAGCTGAATAAGGCCTGTCTTTTCTTTCATTTCAGAAACCAATATATCTAAATTACGGGCAGCTTGGCGCAATAATTCTTCTTGCTCAACGGGCACATTTAAACGCAAGACTTGACCCAAAACTAAAATTTCGACCAATTTTAACGACATTTGATTTCCTTAAATTAAATATTTGAGTGAGTGATATTATGCCATAGCAAAAAACGTTCGTCACAAATTTTACATTGAATCGACCGTTCGCTCATCACCATAAATTACGCTATAATGCCCGCATTTTTCAGTTTAAAACGAGATTTTTATGGCCCAAATTGCAACAAATCCGCTTGTGCTAGTGGATGGTTCTTCTTATTTATATCGTGCATTTCATGCCTTTCCTCCTTTAACTAATGCCGCAGGTGAGCCAACTGGTGCAATGTACGGCGTATTAAATATGTTAAAAAGCCTCATCTCACAAGTACAGCCCTCTCATATAGCCGTTGTTTTTGATGCAAAAGGGAAAACATTTCGTGATGAAATGTTTGAACAGTATAAATCTCACCGCCCACCAATGCCTGATGATTTACGCAAACAAATTCAGCCTTTGCACGATATGATTCGTGCACTGGGGATTCCGCTTTTAGTGGTGGAAGGTGTTGAGGCGGATGATGTGATCGGCACGCTCGCACTACAAGCATCTCGTTTGGGTAAAAAAGTGCTCATTAGTACTGGCGATAAAGATATGGCACAGTTAGTTGATGACAATATTATGCTTATCAACACCATGAATAATAGCTTATTGGATCGCGAGGGTGTGATTGAAAAATACGGCATTCCCCCTGAACTCATCATTGATTATCTAGCACTCATGGGCGATAGTGCAGATAACATTCCCGGCGTTGCTGGCGTGGGCGAAAAAACTGCGCTTGGTTTACTACAAGGCATCGGAAGTATGGCTGAAATTTATGCCAATCTTGAAAAAGTAGCGGAATTGCCAATTCGTGGTGCAAAAAAACTAGGTGAAAAATTATTGGCTGAAAAACCTAATGCCGATCTTTCTTATACATTAGCAACCATCAAAACGGATGTTGAACTTAACGTGACAACAGATGAATTGTTGCTTGGAGAAAGCCAAAACGATCAACTCATCGAATATTTTGCTCGCTACGAATTTAAACGCTGGCTTAATGAAGTGATGAATGGTGCTGATTCTATTACCCAAACCACTGAACAGCCTGTAAAAATAAACCAGTATCAGGCGACCCCATCAGCTCAAAACTCAGTGGGAAATAGTGCGGTGGAAAATACGCCTAAAATTCAAATCGATCGTACAAAATATGAAACCTTGCTCACTCAAGCGGATTTAACCCGCTGGATTGAAAAACTCAATGCAGCAAAACTCATTGCAGTGGATACTGAAACAGACAGTCTTGATTATATGTCTGCGAATTTAGTAGGTATCTCTTTTGCTCTTGAAAATGGCGAAGCCGCTTATTTACCATTGCAATTATATTATTTGGATGCACCAAAAACACTCGAAAAATCGACCGCACTTGCCGCTATCAAACCAATCTTAGAAAATCCTGACATTCACAAAATTGGACAAAATATTAAATTTGATGAAAGCATTTTTGCCCGTCATGGCATTGAATTACAAGGTGTTGAATTTGATACGATGTTGCTTTCTTATACGCTAAATAGTACTGGTCGTCATAATATGGACGATTTAGCTAAACGTTATTTAGGGCATGAAACTATCGCATTTGAAAGCATTGCAGGAAAAGGGAAAAGTCAGCTTACGTTTAATCAAATTCCATTAGAACAAGCCACAGAATACGCGGCGGAAGATGCTGATGTGACAATGAAATTACAACAAGCGCTGTGGTTGAAACTGCAAGAAGAACCAACGCTTGTTGAATTGTATAAAACAATGGAATTACCATTACTTCATGTGCTTTCTCGTATGGAACGTACAGGCGTTTTGATTGATAGTGATGCCCTTTTTATCCAATCTAACGAAATTGCCACAAGATTAACCGCACTTGAGGAACAAGCTTACGCATTAGCGGGTCAGCCATTTAATTTGGCCTCCACCAAACAATTACAAGAAATTTTGTTCGATAAACTTGGGCTACCTGTTTTACAAAAAACGCCAAAAGGTGCGCCATCAACGAATGAAGAAGTATTGGAAGAATTAGCCTATAGCCACGAATTACCAAAAATTTTGGTTGAACATCGTGGCTTGAGTAAACTTAAATCCACTTACACGGATAAACTGCCTCAAATGGTCAATTCACAAACAGGCAGAGTGCATACCTCTTATCATCAAGCGGTCACAGCGACAGGACGTTTATCATCTAGCGATCCAAACCTACAAAATATTCCAATTCGAAATGAAGAAGGTCGTCGTATTCGACAAGCATTTATCGCGCGTGAGGGTTATTCTATTGTCGCCGCTGACTATTCTCAAATTGAGTTACGCATTATGGCGAATCTTTCTGTCGATCAAGGTTTAATTAACGCCTTCTCTCAAGGCAAGGATATTCACCGATCCACGGCAGCTGAAATCTTTGGCGTGTCATTAGATGAAGTCACCAGTGAACAACGTCGCAATGCTAAAGCGATTAATTTCGGCTTAATTTATGGAATGTCTGCCTTTGGACTTTCACGTCAACTGGGTATTTCCCGTCCAGATGCACAAAAATACATGGATTTATATTTCCAACGCTACCCCGGCGTACAGCAATTTATGACCGATATCCGTGAAAAAGCGAAATCACAAGGCTATGTGGAAACGTTATTTGGTCGCCGTTTATATTTACCTGATATTAATTCTAGCAATGCAATGCGTCGTAAAGGGGCTGAACGTGTAGCAATTAATGCACCGATGCAAGGCACAGCTGCGGATATTATTAAACGAGCGATGATTAAACTTGATGAGGTAATCCGTCACGATCCAGATATTGAAATGATTATGCAAGTACATGATGAATTAGTGTTTGAAGTGCGGTCAGAAAAAGTAGAATTTTTCCGTGAGCAAATTAAACAACACATGGAAGCCGCTGCGAAATTAGTTGTTCCGTTGATTGTGGAAGTGGGTGTTGGACAAAATTGGGATGAAGCGCACTAAGGAATTTAGCCATGAATAAAGTTATTCAAAGTCGCCACTTTACGGCAGAACGTGCTTGGGGAGCCCTCGATATTACCAATATGAATGGTATTTCGGTGCGTCTACACTGGACAGATAAACCTTACAAATGGCATATCAATGACGGTGAAGAAGTCTTTGCGGTGATGGATGGTACGGTGGAAATGCGCTACAAAGAAGAGGGCCTAGAGAAAGCCGTATTGCTCCATACGGGTGATATTTTTTATGCGAGTACCGGTACCGAACATGTTGCTCATCCACAAGGTGAAGCGCGCATATTAGTCATAGAGAAAGAAGACAGTATTTAAAAAGAATTTTATGAATCAAGAAAGACTCAACGAAATCGAAAAACCATTAATTCAAATTGTAGAACGCGATGTGGTTCCTGCACTTGGATGTACAGAGCCAATTTCTCTAGCACTTGCATCTGCAACGGCGGCTAAATATTTAGGCAAAACACCAGAGCGTATTGAAGCCAAGGTGTCACCAAACTTAATGAAAAATGGATTGGGTGTTGCAGTACCGGGAACGGGCATGGTGGGCTTACCTATTGCCGCGGCGATTGGTGCTTTAGGCGGTGATCCTGAGGGTGAGTTGGAAGTATTAAAACACATCACACCAGAGCAAGTTTCTCAAGCCAAGGCGATGCTTGATAAAAAACTCGTTAATGTGGATATTCATCAAACCGAGCATATTTTATATTCGGAAGCTGTGTTGTTTGCGGATAATGACCGAGTGAAAGTAGCGATTCAAGATCAACACACTAACATCATTTTGATTGAAAAAAATGGCGAGATCATTTTTGAGAAAGAGCACGATGAATGCGCTGATTGTGATCCTTATGATATTTTCAAGCAGGTGAGCGCACGTGAAATTTTTGAATTTTCTTGTGAAGTTGAGCTCGATAAAATCCACTTTATCGGACAAGCCGCCACACTCAATCGAGCGCTATCTAACGAAGGATTACGTGAAAATTACGGCTTACACATTGGCAGAACGCTACGCAAACAAGTTGGTAGTGGCTTAATGTCAGATGATTTACTCAGCAAAATTATAATCGAAACCACCGCAGCCTCCGATGCCCGTATGGGTGGAGCCACATTGCCAGCAATGAGCAATTCTGGTTCAGGTAACCAAGGAATTGCCGCTACTATGCCAGTAGTTGTAGTCGCCGATTATTTAAACGTGAGTGAAGAAAAACGTCTCCGTGCGCTCTTCTTATCACATTTAATGGCCATTTATATCCACAGTAAATTACCCAAACTCTCTGCCCTTTGCGCAGTAACAACCGCATCAATGGGAAGCTGTGCAGGTATCGCCTATTTGCTTACAGGGAAATTTGAAACCGTGAGCATGGGGATTTGTAGTATGATTGGTGACATCAGCGGAATCATCTGCGATGGTGCATCCAATAGCTGTGCAATGAAAGTCTCCACCAGCGTGGCTTCAGGCTATAAATCAGTTCTCATGGCAATAGATGAAACTCATGTTACAGGCAATGAAGGGATTGTCGAACATGATCTTGATCGAACCATTGATAATCTCTGTGCTATTGCATCAAAAAGCATGCAACATATAGACAGACAGGTTATTGAAATTATGGTGAGTAAACCCTGCCCTTAACACTAAGATACTTACGACAAAGTGCAGTCAGAAAATACTCAATTTTTGACCGCACTTTTTTATATCAAAAAAACATATTTTCTAGCTAAAAGTTATTGGCGCTACCTTCTTATTTTTTTAGAAAATACCAACCTACTTAGTTCTAAAAGAGAGGAATATTTATGCTTTTAACCGGATTACTTTGCGGAATTTTACTCGGATTTGTCATGCAGCGTGGGCGCTTTTGTATTACTGGCACATTTCGAGATATGTATGTCACCAAAAATAACAAAATGTTTGTAGCCCTTTTATTGGCGATTACCGTACAATCTATTGGTTTTTTCCTGTTAAAGGAAATCGGGGTATTAAATATTGATCCAGCTGAAAATTTTGCCTTTTTAGCCGTGATTATCGGTGCCTTTGTGTTTGGTATCGGCATTGTTCTTGCTGGCGGTTGTGCGACAGGTACATGGTACCGTGCTGCGGAAGGCTTAGTCGGCAGTTGGGTCGCGTTATTCACTTATATGTTGTTAAGTGCCATCATGCGTACTGGCCCATTAGGGGAATTCAATAAAACCTTACGCAGTATCAATATTGAACAACGCAATATTTACGATACATTCGGTATTTCACCTTGGTGGTTAGTCGCATTATTAACTTTAGTGACGGCTTTCTATGTGTACAAACACCTAAGCAAACCAAGCGTAAAAGTCGCGGCATTAAAACCAAAGAAAACGGGGCTTCCTCACTTATTATTTGAAAAACGCTGGCATCCATTTTTCTCTGCCGTATTAATCGGATTAATCGCACTTGCGGCTTGGCCACTCAGTGTCGCTACTGGCCGTGAGTTTGGACTTGGGATCACTGGTCCATCTGCCAATATCATGCAATTCCTCGTTACTGGCGACGGTAAATTTATTAACTGGGGCGTATTCTTAGTTTTAGGGATTTTTATCGGCTCATTCATCGGCGCGAAAGCAAGCAATGAATTTCGTGTCCGCGTACCGGATGCCACCACGATTCTACGCAGCGGACTCGGCGGTATTCTTATGGGTATTGGCGCAACCCTTGCGGGGGGCTGTTCTATCGGTAATGGCTTAGTCGAAACAGCCTTTTTCTCCTGGCAAGGTTGGGTATCATTGCCATTGATGATTCTCGGCACTTGGGTAGCCGCCTACTTCACCATTATCCGACCACAACGTTTAAAACTAGCAAAAGCATCATAAGGAGTTTATATGATCATTAAATTACCAACACTCGGACTTGTTTGCCCATTTCCTCTCATTGAAGCTAAGGAAGCCATGGCTAAGTTAAATAAAGGCGATGGCCTAGAAATTGAATTTGACTGCACCCAAGCTACTGAAGCCATTCCCGCTTGGGCGGCAGAAGAAGGCTATGAAGTGACAAACTTCGAGCAAATTGATGATGCGAAATGGTCAATTACAGTGATTAAATAATAAAAAAGGGCGGTTAAAATAAAAACATTTTTAATCGCCCTTTTTCGAAAGTTAAATTAATTTAACAGGTACTTTTACGACTAATTTTTTAATTTTTTCTGTTTTTCCATTCACTACACAGCAAGGCTTATGCGGTTCATAAGGATAAAATACAGCGAACATTTTTGGTTTCATTGTGATGGTGAATTTATCATCAATATCTGCACAAAGTTGATAATCATCCGCTTCGTTATAAGATTCATATTTAGACAAATCAGGATAATTAGCGCCAACTTCTATATTTTCCGTACCGCGGATTAATACCTGAACATCTAAGTATTCATGATGTAATTCTGCTTTTTTGCTGCTTGGTTCTGCAGTTTCTGGTTCCATTACGTTCATATAAATTTGATCGTTAATATCATGACGACCATTTTCTAACGCATTCAAATCTAACGTATTCAAATAATCACATACTTCAGCAATCACTTTTGGTAAACCAACTTTAAAATTTAGGCTGGTTAAGCTGCTAATAATCATAGAATTTTCCTTATAGTGGATAAAAGTTATCCTATGATACCAAGTCGGTTAAATGAAATAAAGTTACCAATCACTCAAAAACCTCTGTATAATGCTCAGGCTTTATTTTCTACATTAGCGTGCGGCTATCAAAAGCAATTTTAAGCGCTCGAAAGTGCGGTTATTTTTACAAAAGATTTCTTTTGCTAGTCGCAATCTGGAAAATAAAGCATTGTTTTTAATATGAATTTTAAGGAAAACATTGTGAATCCAATTGTTAAACAATTTAAATACGGTCAACATACCGTTACTCTAGAAACTGGCGCAATTGCACGTCAAGCAACTGCTGCGGTCATGGCAAGCATGGACGATACCACGGTATTCGTGACTGTTGTGGCTAAAAAAGATGTGAAAGAAGGTCAAGACTTCTTCCCATTAACCGTAAACTACCAAGAGCGTACTTATGCGGCGGGTAAAATCCCTGGTGGTTTTTTCAAACGTGAAGGTCGTCCATCTGAAGGCGAAACTTTAATTGCACGTTTAATCGACCGTCCAATTCGCCCATTATTCCCAGAAGGTTTCTTCAACGAAATCCAAGTTGTGGCAACTGTGGTTTCTGTAAACCCACAAATCAGCCCTGACTTAGTTGCAATGATCGGTGCTTCTGCAGCATTAACCTTATCTGGTGTACCTTTCAACGGTCCTATCGGTGCAGCGCGCGTTGGTTTTATCGACAACCAATTCGTATTAAACCCAACTATGGCTGAACAAAAACAAAGCCGTTTGGACTTAGTGGTTGCAGGTACTGACAAAGCCGTATTAATGGTTGAATCTGAAGCTGATATCTTAACTGAAGAACAAATGTTAGCAGCGGTAGTATTCGGTCATCAACAACAACAAGTTGTGGTTGAAGCAATCAAAGAATTTGCAAAAGAAGCAGGCAAACCACGTTGGGATTGGGTTGCGCCACAACCAAATACAGATTTAATCAACAAAGTAAAAGCGATTGCTGAAGCACGTTTAGGCGATGCATACCGCATTACTGAAAAACAAGCACGTTACGAACAAATCGATGCGATTAAAGCGGATGTGATTGCACAAATCACAGCAGAAGATGAAGAGGTCAGCGAAGGTAAAATCGTAGATATTTTCACCGCACTTGAAAGCCAAATCGTTCGTGGCCGTATCATTGCAGGTGAACCACGTATTGATGGTCGTACCGTTGATACCGTTCGTGCATTAGATATTTGTACTGGTGTATTACCACGTACTCACGGTTCTGCTATTTTCACCCGTGGTGAAACACAAGCATTAGCCGTTGCAACGTTAGGTACTGAACGTGATGCACAAATCATTGATGAATTAACAGGTGAACGTCAAGATCACTTCCTATTCCACTACAACTTCCCTCCATACTCTGTAGGTGAAACCGGTATGATCGGCTCACCAAAACGTCGTGAAATTGGTCACGGTCGTTTAGCAAAACGTGGTGTAGCAGCTGTTATGCCAAGCCTTGCTGAATTCCCGTATGTAGTGCGTGTTGTATCTGAAATCACTGAATCTAACGGTTCTTCTTCTATGGCATCTGTATGTGGTGCATCTTTAGCATTAATGGATGCGGGTGTACCAATCAAAGCGGCTGTTGCAGGTATCGCAATGGGCTTAGTAAAAGAAGAAGAAAAATTCGTGGTGCTTTCAGATATCTTAGGTGATGAAGACCACTTAGGTGATATGGACTTTAAAGTAGCAGGTACACGTGAAGGTGTAACCGCACTTCAAATGGATATCAAAATTGAAGGGATCACCCCTGAAATTATGCAAATTGCATTAAACCAAGCAAAAAGTGCACGCATGCACATTCTTGGCGTAATGGAACAAGCAATCCCTGCTCCACGCGCGGATATTTCCGATTATGCGCCGCGCATCTATACAATGAAAATTGATCCTAAGAAAATCAAAGATGTCATTGGTAAAGGTGGCGCAACAATTCGTTCATTAACTGAAGAAACTGGTACATCAATTGACATTGATGACGATGGTACAGTGAAAATTGCCGCAGTAGATAGCAATGCAGCGAAAAACGTAATGGGACGTATTGAAGAAATCGTTGCAGAAGTTGAAGCGGGCGCAATTTACAAAGGTAAAGTCACTCGTCTTGCTGATTTTGGTGCATTCGTAGCAATCGTTGGAAATAAAGAAGGTTTAGTTCATATTTCTCAAATTGCTGAAGAGCGCGTAGAAAAAGTTAGCGATTACCTCCAAGTGGGTCAAGAAGTAAACGTAAAAGTTGTTGAAATCGATCGTCAAGGTCGTATTCGTTTAACAATGAAAGACTTGGCTCCAAAACAAGAAACTGAAATTAACCAAGAAGATTCTGTAGAAGAACAAGAATAATCTTGGAATATCGAATCAAAACTTGGTAGCAACCGCTGCCAAGTTTTGTTGTTTTCCAACTTTTAGGCATAAAGAAAGCAAATGCGGTGTTTTCGCTTATCTCGCCATTTTGTAGTCTATTTATTTAGCTTATGTGCGATCTTACTCCTTGCAGGCTGTGTTCAGTCTAGGGGCGGTTTTGTGTCAAAAAATCATGTCGTGTTAGCTGAACAAAATCCGAATACTCACTTTGAACAAGAAGTGATGATCGTACGATTAAGCCAAGTACTACTCGTTGGAAAAATGAGTAATGAAGAACGTGCATCGCTACATTTTGAACGTGGCGTACTCTATGATTCCCTTGGATTATGGGGACTTGCTCGTTACGATTTTACTCAAGCCCTTGCATTACAGCCTAAAATGGCATCTGTGTACAATTATTTAGGGCTTTATTTATTGCTTGAAGAAGATTATGACGGCGCATTGGAAGCATTCAATACGGTGTTTGAATTAGATTCAAGTTATGACTATACCCACCTTAATCGTGGTTTAAATTTTTATTATGTAGGGCGCTACCATCTTGCTCAGCAAGATTTCTTACAGTTCTACCAAGCCGATACAAAAGATCCCTATCGTGTCTTATGGCTATATTTGAACGAACAAAAATTAAAACCACAAGAAGCCCAAACAAACCTTGTTGAACGAGCAAAAGGGCTATCAGAGGACTTCTGGGGTACACACATCGTTCAATATTACTTAGGACACATCTCTGTAGAAGAATTACAACAACGTGCAAGTGAATTTGCCGAAAATTCACAACAATATGCTGAAATTCTCACAGAAACCTATTTTTATCTAGCAAAACAAAAACTCAATGTAGGGCTAGTAGATGAAGCAGCAGCTTTATTTAAACTAGCTATGGCAAATCAGGTTTATAACTTTGTTGAGTATCGTTTTGCCGCGTTTGAACTAATGAAATTAAAACCGGTTCAAACAGAAGACGAAAAAGAAGATAAAAGTGCGGTCACAAAAGCGATTGTTTTCTAGAAATCAATCAAAAACTCACCGCTCTTTGCAGTAGAACGAATAGAAAAATTCATTCGCTCTGCTCAACTTAATAAACCGAAGGCCTCTTTGAGCTTTCCTTATTTATATTCGAGTATTTTAATGACTGACAAAATTACTTTTAATGACTTAGGCTTACCTGAGTTCATCTTAAAAGCTGTTTCTGACTTAGGTTTTGAAACCCCTTCTCCAATTCAACAAGCTTGTATCCCACATTTGCTCAATGGCAATGATGTGCTAGGTATGGCACAAACGGGTAGTGGTAAAACCGCTGCTTTTGCACTGCCTTTATTAGCGCAAATCGATCCAAGTGAAAAACATCCACAAATGTTAGTAATGGCGCCTACTCGCGAACTTGCTATTCAAGTTGCCGATGCTTGCGAACAATTTGTTAAATATGCTCATGGCTCCCGCATTGTTACCTTATATGGAGGTCAACGTTATGACATCCAGCTTCGTGCATTAAAACAAGGCGCACAAGTAGTTGTAGGTACACCAGGTCGTATTCTTGACCATATTCGCCGCGGAACATTAAATCTTTCTGAACTTCGTTTTATCGTATTAGATGAAGCTGATGAAATGCTACGTATGGGTTTCATTGATGATGTAGAAACCGTCATGGCAGAATTACCAGAAAATCACCAAACAGCGTTATTCTCTGCAACAATGCCTGAACCGATCCGTCGTATTACTAAACGTTTTATGAATGATCCGAAAGAAGTGAAGATCAAAGTTAATAACGAAAATGCCCCAGATATCGACCAAAGTTGTTGGTATGTGCACGGCGTGCGTAAAAATGAAGCCCTTCTTCGTTTCTTAGAAGTGGAAGATTTTGATGCAGCGATTATCTTTGCTCGCACTAAAACCGGTACTTTAGACATTACAGAACTACTTGAAAAAAATGGTTTCCGTTCTGCCGCACTTAATGGTGATATGACACAACAACTCCGCGAACAAACCCTCGATCGCTTACGTAACGGCAGTTTAGATATTGTTGTGGCAACCGATGTGGCCGCACGCGGTATTGATATTGAACGTATCAGCCTTGTGGTGAACTACGACATTCCGCTTGATGCAGAATCTTATGTACACCGAATTGGACGTACTGGTCGTGCTGGTCGTTCTGGTCGTGCCTTATTGTTCGTTGAACCTCGCGAGCGCCGTTTACTTCGTAATATTGAACACCTAATGAAAAAAGGTATCAATGAAGTAGAATTGCCAAATCATCTAGTGTTACAAGAATGCCGCCGCAAAAAATTTGTCGCAAAAATTACGAAACAACTAGAACATCACGATTTAGAACAATATCGTAGTTTATTAGAAGACTTATTCACAGCTGATCAGGATCAAGAAGATATTGCTGCAGCAATGTTAATGTTGCTACAAGGCAAACAAAAATTAATTCTTCCACCAGATCCGCCAATAGAAAAACGTCGTCGTGAACGTAATGAACGCGGTGATCGCCGTGAAAATCCACGTTCAGCTGAACGTCGTGGCGAACGTAAAGGCTATGGAAATCCACAACCAATGGATTTATATCGTATCGAAGTGGGTCGTGCAGATGGTGTAGAAGTTCGTCATATCGTTGGTGCGATTGCTAACGAAGGTGATATCAATAGTCGCTATATTGGTCATATCAAACTTTATGATGACTACACTACCATTGAATTGCCACAAGGTATGCCGAAAGAATTATTGCAACAATTCGGTAAAACACGCGTATTGAATAAACAAATGCAAATGTCTTTCTTAGGTGCGGTGAAGTCTGATAGTTCGCGTGGCGGCGATGATTTTAACGGTAAACGTAAAGGCCGTGGAGGAGATTTCCGTGGAGAACGCGGACGTAATGAACGTGGTGGTGACAATCGTGGAAATCGTAAATTTAATGAAAAAAGTAACCGCTCTTTTAGCGATAAACCACGCCGTGATCGCCGAGTATAAGATCCTTACGATATAAAGAATAGTGCTGTTTCCTAATGTTTTTGCATCATTTAAAATTTAGCACTACTCGGTGAACAAAACTTAGCCCCTTGAACCTCAAGGGGCTTTTTATTGTCTATTGCTTAAATTCTAGCTACAATCCCGCAAAATTTTTATATAGGAAAAATCATTGAAAGGTCTCTTTTTACGTATTATTACTGCCTTGGCTTTATTGCTTTGGGCTATTGATATGGTATTCCCATGGCAATTTTTACGCCATGCTGAAGAAAACCACTATACTGCAATTCAAGAACGAGGCTCACTTATTGTAGGCACAATGAACAACCCTATTTCTTATTTTATAAATAAAGACGGCGAACGAGGCCTTGAATATGAATTGGCTAAAGCATTTGCAGATTCACTAGGTGTAGAACTCGAAATTAAAACTTTCGATAATCAAGAACAATTATTTAATGAGTTAGATAAGCATAATATTGATTTAGCTGCGGCTCACCTTTTATATCATCCTAATAATGCAGAACGTTTCCAAATTGGCCCAGCATATCATTCCGCTTCATGGCAATTAGCTTATCGAAAAGATGAACAACGCCCTAAAAATCTAGGCGATATCAAGAAAGAAATTTATATCGCTAACAATTCATTATTGGAAGAAAAACTAAAAGAATTACAAAAACAATATCCACAATTAACTTGGAAAAGAAATCAAGCGTTTACTCAAGAAGAACTATTGCTACAGCTCTCTGAAGGAAAAATTCCTTACGTTATTGCAAATTCGATTGATATTGCGGCGATCCAACAAATCAAACCAGAATTAGCCATTGCCTTTGATATTACTGATGAAGCAAACATTCACTGGTATTTACCAAATAATGCCTACAATGATCTGCAAGCTGCCTTACTCAATTTTATGAATAATGCACAAGAAATAGGGCTAGTGGATAATTTAAAAGAAAAATATTTAGGGCATATTTCACAATTTGATTACGTGGATACGCGCTCTTACATGAACGCAATTGAAAATACCCTTCCACAATTCTCATCGCTCTTCGAAAAATATAAAGGTGAATTAGATTGGCGATTACTCGCGGCAGTCGCTTATCAAGAGTCTCATTGGAATCCCGATGCAACATCGCCTACGGGCGTGCGTGGCATAATGATGCTGACGAAAGATACCGCACAACATATGAAAATCAGCGATAGAACAGATCCTGAACAAAGCATTAAAGCGGGATCAGAATATTTACACTGGCTGATTAGTCAAATTCCAGAAACCATTGAAAAAGAAGAAAGAATTTGGTTTGCCTTAGCCGCCTATAACATGGGGCTTGGCCACTTAATTGATGCACGTCGTTTAACTAAAAATCTTGGCGGAAATCCAGATAATTGGCTCGATGTGAAAAAAAACCTGCCTTTATTAGCAGAAAAACGCTATTATTCCCAGCTGAAATACGGCTATGCCCGAGGCTATGAAGCGCACCAATATGTAGAAAATATTCGCCGCTATATGAATAGCATTGTGAATTATCATCGAGTCCAAGAAAATCAAACAACAAATGATAATGCCAACAACGAAAGTGCGGTTGGAAATTCAGAAGAAATAAAAGAAAAAAAGGATAAATAAAATGTTAAAACGCAAAACTTTTCTTAAAAAGAAAACCAATTTAAAACAAACCTCTTTATCTCGAAATTCACGTTTAAGACGTTTAAAACATCGAAAAAAGCAACAATTTGCGCGCCATTCACTTCAATTTGTAGTACAAGATATTTGTTGTTAACAAAATGAAAAGGATTGAGCATTGCTCAATCCTTTTTTACCTATACTAAGAACACACAATCTTAACTGCAAGTCCGCCTTGAGATGTTTCACGATACTTAGCATTCATGTCTTTGCCTGTTTCATACATGGTTTCAATCACTTTATCCAAGGTTACCCTTGGATTAGTAGTACGGCGTAAAGCCATACGTGATGCATTGATTGCTTTAACTGAAGCAATCGCATTGCGTTCGATACAAGGTACTTGAACTTGACCACCGACAGGGTCGCAAGTTAATCCTAAGTTATGCTCCATTGCAATTTCAGCTGCTATGCATACTTGCAGTGGATTGCCACCCAAAATTTCAGCTAGTCCTGCAGCAGCCATTGAACAGGCTACACCTACTTCACCTTGGCAACCTACTTCTGCTCCAGAAATTGAAGCATTCATTTTATAAAGTGAACCAATCATCCCTGCTGCTAATAAATAGCGTTCAATGATTTCAGGTGTTAATGGTGAGATGAACTTCTCATAGTAAGCTAATACAGCTGGAATAATCCCGCATGCACCATTAGTTGGGGCTGTAACTACACGTCCACCTGCTGCATTTTCTTCATTGACAGCAAGCGCAAACATATTGACCCAGTCGATTACGCGCATTGGATCGTTAGATAAATTAGTATTTGCTTGTAACATACGATAAAGCGATGCTGCACGGCGTGGCACACGTAATGGCCCAGGTAAAATTCCTTCAGTGTGAATACCGTGATCGATACAAGCTTGCATCGTCTTCCAGACATTCTCTAAATGAGCACTGACAGCTTCTTTGCCATGTAATGCGACTTCATTTTCTAACATCACTGTCGAAAGCATTAAGCCGTTATCACTGCAATGTTTTAAAATATCTTCTGCATTTTTGTAAGGATAAGGCACTTGGACTGTGTTTTTTTCTTCTTGACCAAAATGGGCTTCATCGACAATAAAACCACCACCGATCGAATAATAGGTTTGGCGATAAAGCTCTGTGCGATTTTCATCAAGAGCGGTAATTGTCATGCCATTTTCGTGCAATTTTAAAAAAGTGCGGTGGAAAATGAGATTATTTTCAAAATCAAATTTTACCGTTTTTTGACTAACATTAATTGGTAAAAGAGCAGTTTGTTTCACTTTCTCGATGAAACCTGAAATCATATCGATATCCACATTATGTGGTAAATAACCCGCTAACCCCATGATGATGGCAATATCTGTACTGTGTCCTCTCCCTGTCATCGAAAGAGAACCATAGACATCCACATGAATTTCAGCTGTTTGTTCAAACTGATTTCGTTCAATTAAGTCATCTATAAATTGTTTGCCAGCTTTCATCGGGCCGACAGTATGGGAACTGGATGGCCCAATTCCCACTTTAAACATATCAAATACGCTAATCATAAATTTCTCAAAATTCGCTAAACTTTAAAGGGCGTTTATAATAATCCATAAACAACCGCAGAGATAGCGATTAATCCCATAATCGTTACAAAAACATTGCTGAACCGTCCGCTGTAGCGTTTCATTGCTGGGATTTTGCGAATCGCGTACATTGGCATGATAAACAAAATCATCGCAATGATTGGACCGCCAAGAGATTCAATTAAGCCTAAGATACTAGGATTAATAATCGCAACGCCCCATAACGTTAATAAGAAGAAAAGTGCGGTCGCATAATTGAGTTTTTTACGATTTACAGATTCGCCTTTCATTTTCAAATATAATCCTTCTAAGCCTTCACGTGCGCCCATATAGTGACCGAAGAATGAGCTAGTAATCGCTAAGAATGCAACAAGCGGGCCAAAATAAGAGATATATGGATTATCAAATTTATTCGCTAAGAAAGACAAGATACTAATATTTTGTGCTTTTGCCGCCACTAATTCTTCAGGTGTTAATGTCAATACGCAGCTAAATACGAAGAACATTACGAAGAATAATAAAATCGTTGAGGTGCCTTTTTCTGTATGGCCGATATGGCGTTCTGCACCATCGAAAGTTTTATATTCACGGAATTGTGAGCAAGTGAAAGATGAAATTGCTGGTGAATGGTTAAATGAGAATACCAATACAGGAATAGTAAGCCACAATGTGGTAACGAAACCGCCTGCTGTTGGGAATTCATTTAACATCGCTCCATTCCATTCTGGAATTAAGTAAATAGAAAGTGCGAATAAAATTAATACTAATGGGTAAACAAGCCATTCCGTGATTTTTAACATCACTTTTTCATTAAATAGCATGACGGAAATCAATACCGCAATTAATACAAAAGAGAGAATAGCTCGGTTTGGCGATGCCATGCCAAGTTGATTCACAATGAAAGAATCGATAGTGTTAGTAATACCGTTACCGTAAATTAAAAGAATAGGGAAAATCGCGAAGAAATAAAGTAGGGTGATAAGTTTACCCGCTGTTTTACCAAAGTGTTCTTCCACTACTTCAGTAATATCGCTGCCAGGATTTTTTGATGAAAGTACAAAATAGGCTAAACCACGGTGAGCAAAATAGGTCATCGGTCCAACGATAATTGCCATTAAAACTAACGGCCAAAATCCCCCCATCCCTGCGTTAATCGGTAGGAATAAGACGCCAGCGCCAACCGCCGTACCGAAAAGGTTTAACATCCATGTTGCATCAAATTTGTTCCATTTGAGTTTTTCTGTTGGTTTCATAGTTTGCTCCAAAGCATAAATTACTTAAATTTGTCAATTTGCAGAGCAAAATATGCCCTAACAAAATTTGAGTATTATGTTATGCCGATAAATAGAGAATCTCAAAGAACAAATTCTAAAATTGTGATCAAGTTAAAATTTTTTTATAAAAAGTGCGGTAAATTCGAACAATAAAAAACCGGTACTCCTATAAGAGTACCGACTATATAAAAGAGTTTTAGAATATTTCCTTCTATGAACGTTTCATTACTTCAAAAAACTCTTCATTGGTTTTTGCAACCATAAGTTTATCAATAAGGAATTCCATTGCTTCTACCTCTCCCATAGGATTAAGAATTTTACGTAGAATCCACATTTTTTGAAGTTCTTCAGGTGAAGTAAGTAAATCTTCCTTACGGGTACCCGAACGATTGAAATCAATTGCAGGGAATACACGTTTTTCTGCAATTTTACGAGAAAGGTGTAATTCCATATTACCTGTACCTTTAAATTCTTCGAAAATAACTTCATCCATTTTCGAACCGGTATCAACTAGCGCAGTCGCAATAATAGTTAAACTACCGCCTTCTTCCACGTTACGTGCAGCACCAAAGAAACGTTTTGGACGATGTAATGCGTTAGCATCCACACCACCAGATAAGATTTTACCTGAAGCGGGGGTTACTGTATTGTAAGCGCGTGCTAAACGTGTAATAGAGTCAAGCAGAATCACCACATCTTTTTTATGCTCTACTGAACGTTTCGCTTTTTCGATCACCATTTCTGCCACTTGAACGTGACGAGTTGCAGGCTCATCAAAAGTAGAAGCAATCACTTCGCCTTTTACTGAACGTTGCATTTCTGTCACTTCTTCTGGACGTTCATCAATCAATAACACGATAAGCTCTACATCAGGATAATTATGCGTGATACTTTGCGCAATATTTTGCAGCAACATGGTTTTACCTGCTTTTGGCGGAGCAACAATCAAACCACGTTGACCTTTACCAATTGGTGATGCTAAATCCAAAATACGTGCGGTTAAATCTTCTGTTGAGCCATTGCCTCGCTCCATTCTTAAACGAGAGTTAGCATGTAATGGCGTTAAGTTTTCAAATAAGATTTTGCTACGAGAAACTTCAGGTTTGTCATCATTAACTTGATCAACTTTTAAAAGTGCAAAATAGCGTTCGCCTTCTTTGGGTGGACGGATTTTACCTTCGATTTTATCACCAGTTTGAAGGTTAAAACGACGAATTTGACTTGGGGAAACATAGATATCATCAGGGCCTGCAAGGTAGGAACTGTCAGCAGAACGAAGGAAACCAAAACCATCCGGTAAGATTTCTAACACGCCACCACCGAAAATATCTTCACCGCTTTTGGCGTGCTGTTTTAAAATTGCAAAGACAATATCTTGTTTACGCAAACGAGCTAAATTCTCTAAGCCCATTTGTTCTTCGCCAAGTTTCACAAGATCAGAAACAGGCGTATTTTTAAGTTCAGTTAAATGCATAATGAATAAATATTGGAATTAATAAGAATTGATGATTCGAATGGTGAGCCTATGCTCTTTGAATGGGCGTAAATTACCACTAAAATCCTGTACTGTCTAGCGTTTCTTTATATTTAATCTAAAAAATTACCGCACTTTTCTTTCTCTTTTTAACCTAGAAGTTTAGCCGTCTAGATTGTTATTTATTTGATTTTTCATTAGAATACGGACAATTTGTAAGGTTATCAATAAGCACTAAGGTAAATTATGGCGGATTGGGACGGAAAATATATCAGCCCTTATGCAGAACATGGCAAAAAAAGCGAGCAAGTAAAAAAAATCACAGTGTCTATTCCAATCAAAGTATTGGAAATTTTGACAAATGAACGCACTCGCCGCCAATTAAAAAGTTTACGTCATGCAACCAACAGTGAATTACTTTGCGAAGCATTTTTGCATGCATTCACCGGTCAACCTTTGCCCACCGATGCAGATTTAATGAAAGAGCGTAATGATGAAATTCCCGAAGATGCCAAAGTGCTTATGCGTGAATTAGGTGTCGATCCAGAAAGCTGGGAATATTAACCGCACTTTCCATTTATCCTTTTAACCCATTCAAAATTGAACATTCAGGGCAGTCATTGCCCTGACAATTATCATGCCAACGCTGCAATTCTTGTACTATTTTTTGTAACTGTTCTATTTGTTTATTCAACATCGCAATATGTTGAGCAGTTAGCACTTTCACTTCTCGGCTACTACGCTTAGGATTATCTTGTAGTTCTAATAATTGTGCAATTTGATGTAGCGAAAATCCCACATCGCGTGAGTGGCGAATAAAATGCAACCTTTCTAAATCACTTTCTCCATAATTTCGATAGCCTGACAAACTGCGAATAGCGGGTTTAATTAAACCCATTTTTTCATAATCACGGATTTGTTTCGTCGATAAACCTACTAATTTTGCGGCTTCACTAATATTCATAAAAAATTTCTTGACCTTAACCTTACGTAAAAGTTTATAGTGTAGCCATCAATAAAACAACTAACAAGGAGTAAAAATGAAAACTATCACATTAAACATAGAAGGCATGCATTGCGGCGGTTGCGTAAAAAGCGTTACTCAAGTTTTAACTGAATTAGATGGCGTACAGTCTGCTGATGTTCAACTAGAAGGTAAAGCAAATATTACTTTTGATGAAAATCGAGTCAATGTTGCACAGTTGATTGAGGTAATTGAAGATGCCGGATTTGACGCTACAGAGTAAAAAATTTCGATTCAGATTAGTGGGATGACCTGCCAATCTTGTGCCAATCGTATTGAAAAAGTTTTAAATAAGAAAACATTTGTACAACAAGCTGGAGTGAATTTTGCCGCCGAAGAAGCACAAGTTGTATTTGACTCTACGCAAGTAAGCGAAACTGAAATAGTTGATTGAGGTAATTGAAGATGCCGGATTTGACGCCACAGAGTAAAAAAATTTCGATTCAGATTGGTGGGATGACCTGCCAATCTTGTGCCAATCGTATTGAAAAAGTTTTAAATAAAAAACCATTTGTGCAACAAGCGGGAGTGAATTTTGCCGCCGAAGAAGCACAAGTAGTATTTGACTCTACGCAAGCAAGCGAAACTCAAATTATAGAGATTATCCATAAAACAGGTTTCTCTGCTCATATCAAACAAGCCAATGAATTGCCAATCGAAGAAAAAAATACATCAATCCCTTGGCGATTAATCATACTTTGGATAATCAATATTCCATTTCTGATTGGTATGCTTGGCATGATGAGTGGCTCACATCACTTGATGTTACCCCCGATTTGGCAATTTGCATTAGCGAGCATTGTGCAACTTTGGTTAGCCATTCCATTTTATCGCGGAGCAATCGGTAGTATTCGTGGTGGACTTGCCAATATGGATGTCCTTGTCAGTACAGGAACACTCACCATTTATCTTTATTCTGCTTTCATGTTGTTTTACCATGCCAATCATACAATGGGACATGTGTATTTTGAAGCTTCTGTTATGGTGATTGGCTTTGTCAGTCTTGGGAAATTTCTCGAAGAGCGCACTAAAAAGCACAGCCTAAATAGCCTAAGCATGCTCTTACAACTGACACCGAAGAAAGTCACTGCTCTACGTAATGACAAATGGACTGAAATTGCTCTTGACCAAGTAAATATCGGCGAAATCATTCGTGCCAATCAAGGCGAGCGTATTGCGGCAGACGGCATAATTGAAAGTGGAAATGGGTGGTGTGACGAAAGCCATTTAACAGGTGAATCTCGTCCAGAAGAAAAACAGAAAGGTGGAAAAGTATTAGCAGGGGCGATGGTAACAGAAGGTTCTATCATCTATCAAGCAAATCAGCTTGGTAGCCAAACCTTACTTGGCGATATGATGAATGCATTATCAGATGCGCAAGGCTCAAAAGCGCCAATTGCACGATTTGCCGACAAAGTTGCGTCAGTGTTTGTGCCTGCTGTATTAGTGATTTCACTTGTCACTTTTGCGCTCACTTACGTTCTGACGAATGATAGTGTGTCTTCACTTATTCACGCAGTATCCGTGCTTGTGATTGCTTGCCCTTGTGCCTTGGGGTTAGCCACACCAGCAGCCATAATGGTTGGTTTAGGTAAAGCAGTCAATGCTGGGGTATGGTTTAAAGATGCGGCAGCAATGGAGGAAACCGCCCATGTGGATACCGTTGTACTTGATAAAACTGGCACACTAACAAAGGGAGAGCTTGAAATTTCAGCACTATGGCAGCCACAAAGTGCGGTGTATTCTGAAGACGATTTGTATCATTTTGCCGCAGCCGTTGAACAACAAGCTAACCACCCAATTGCAAAAGCTATTGTGCAAGCAGCAGAACAAAAAATGTTAGAAATTCCTACCGCACTTTTTTCAAAAATGGAAGTTGGTCAAGGCATTCAAGCTGAATTAGAACAAGTGGGAACAATAAAAGTAGGCAACCCAGATTATTGCGGTTTAATATTGCCTAAAAATTTAGAGGATATCTGGCAAATTGCGAGCATTGTCGCGGTATCTATAAATGATGAACCCATTGGCGCATTTGCACTAACGGACACCTTAAAAAACGATAGTTTGCACGCCATTCAACGCTTACAACAGCAAAATATCGATGTAGTGATTATGAGTGGCGATCAACAATCTGTCGTGGATTACATAGCTAAACAACTCGGCATTAAGAAAGCCTTAGGTGGACTCAGCCCTAGAAATAAGGCGGAACAAATCCAAAAGCTGAAAGATCTAGGTCATGTTGTAGCAATGGTAGGTGATGGGATAAATGATGCGCCTGCTTTAGCCGCAGCAAACGTCAGTTTTGCGATGAAATCAGGTTCAGATATTGCAGAACAAACGGCCTCAGCAACGCTTATGCAACATTCGGTGAATCAACTTGTGGATGCGCTTTTTATTGCAAGGGCAACCTTGAAAAATATCAAACAAAATCTATTTTTTGCATTGATTTACAATATTCTAGGCATACCTCTTGCCGCTTTCGGTTTTCTAAATCCAGTGATTGCAGGCGCCGCGATGGCGATGAGTTCAATTTCCGTATTGATGAACGCCTTAAGATTGAAAAAAGTAAAAATATGACAACTACCCTTTTGATTCATTGATGATACGCTTCACTAATTTTTGCAAATCGGGAATGACCTTTTCGCCAAACCAAGGATTTCTTTCTATCCAAAATTGATTTCTAGGTGAAGGATGAACTAAAGGAATAAAGTGCGGTAAAAATTTTTGATAATTTTTAACTGTTTCAGTTACGTTATTTTTATTATCCGAAAGGTAAAATTTCTGTGCATATTGACCAATCAAAAGGGTTAGCTGAATATTCGGTAAATTTTCTAGAATCTGGGAATGCCATTTTTCTGCAAACCCAGACCTTGGAGGTAAGTCTCCAGATTTTCCTTTTCCAGGATAATAGAAATCCATAGGAAGAACCGCAAACATCCCTGAATTATAAAAATAATCGTAATCCACACCTAGCCATTCACGCAAACGATCACCGCTTTTATCATTCCAATATAAACGAGTTTGCTCAGCTTTTAACCCCGGAGCTTGACCTACAATATTAATTCGAGCTGTTTTAGGCGCCGAAAATAAAGGAAAAATTCCACGATCTGTAAAATCTTTATTTTGAGGGTCAGCGATAATACTTGAAGTTATTTCATCTAAATTTTTAAGCATAATGGAGGAAATTAGAAATGAGTATATAAAGTCTATTTGAAAAATATAAGAAATCAAGACTCTAAATGATATACATAGATATATTTATTGAAAACTAAAATTAGACTCTTATTTCTTTAAATAATAAGTAAATTCCCAAAAATAAAAACCCCAGCTTTTCAACTGGGGTTCTTCTGTTTTTATGATTTAACTTAGATAAGTATTTGGTAACCTGGCGGTGCCCTACTCTCACATGGGGATGCCCCACACTACCATCGGCATTACAGCGTTTCACTTCTGAGTTCGGTATGGTGTCAGGTGGTTCCACCGC